>NC_015656.1:2960000-3560000 GCF_000177615.2 Candidatus Protofrankia datiscae
GTTCGCCGCTGAAGACCGAAGTCCCCCGCTCGACTTGCATGTGTTAAGCACGCCGCCAGCGTTCGTCCTGAGCCAGGATCAAACTCTCCGTTGCTGCCTTATATCACAACCATCCAACACAGCCCCCACGGACTTACACAGCCCACAGAAACCAGCCAGACGGAGCGATGACAAGAAGAGAACCCAACCATCACGGCTGGGCCGACCCCGACATCGACAAAAGATCCGTAGATCATCCTGTCGTGCCAAAGGAATTACATAATCGTCGCACCAGACACCACCAGACCCACATTAGGCCCGACAGCACCCGACACGGACGAGATTCATGGCACTGACTTTCGGCACGCTGTTGAGTTCTCAAGGAGCAAGCGCAGACCCGAGAGGCACCTTTCGGTGACCCGCTCGGAGCAACTGTTGCAACTTACTGACGTAGCCCCGCCGAGTCAAACGTCTCCGAATTATCCGGGATTCGCCTCGGGGGCGGCCGAACTCCCTGTGGGAAGCTCGGGCCGGGGATGGGGGCCGCCTGGGCGATGAACTCGACCTTCGGTGTCTCCCGGCTTTCCGCCGGCAGGGATAAACATACACGACGAAACGTCCGAGTTTCATGATCGCAAGCACTTCGTGGAAATTTTTTCCGCGTTCATCCAGCTACGCGAAGTAACACCCCGGAGAAGCTCCGAACACACTGACAGCACCAGTTCGATCACACAGCGCAGCCAGGAAGGGAGCTTCCCCGAGGGACAGTGCGGAGGCAGGAGACGCGGGAAAGAGCCAGCCTCCGGTGGCAGGCAGGCCCCGGGACGCCCCAGGCAAGGAGGCCCCCAAGCAAGGAGGCGGGGAAGGGGCAGGACTCGGGATGCCCGAGCGAGGGGCAGGGCTCTGGAGGGGAAGAAACGAGGAAGACCCGACAGCGCGGGAGACCGCGGGAGACACGGCGAGAGACAGGGACGGTGAAGATCATGTCGACAACCGGCGTAGTGCCCTCCCCTGAGCAGATCGAAGAAGTCGTCGCCGAGGCCGCACTGGCACCGTCGATCCACGACACCCAGCCGTGGCACTGGTTCGCCGGCACCGGATGCCTCGAACTGTTCACGGACCCGTCCCTCCTGCTCGGCGCCATCGACCCGGACGGGCGGCAGCTGCTGATCAGCTGCGGCGCGGCCCTGTACCACGCGCGCCTGGCGCTGCGAGCCCGCGACCTGCTCCCGGCGGTGACCCTCCTGCCGGACGGGCCCGGATACGCCGATCTCGACATGGACCTCGCGGGCAGGGAGCCGCTGGCCACCATCCGGGCCGGCACCGCGCGCCCGCCCGACGCCGAGGAGCGGGCGCTCATCGCGGCCACGCGGTCCCGGATCACCGATCGTCAGCCGCTGCGTCCCGCCCCGGTGCCGGCCACGATCACCGCGGCGCTCACGAAGGCGGCCGAAGCCGAAGGCTGCTGGCTGGCCACGCTGAGCGCCGCCGACGTGGCCGCCCTGAGCGTGGACGGCGTGTGGCTGGGCGCCATGGGCCGCCACACCGCGGCCGACTGGACCGGCGCACCGATCACGATCGGCACGCATGCCACAACAGGTACGGCCGCCGCAACAGGTACGGCCGGTACCCCGGACGCGGCCGGCGGGACCGGCCCGGACGCCGTCGGACGCCGCACCGGCGTGCCCACTCCGCCCGCGGGGCTGCGGCGGCCGACGGTCGTCGCGCTCGGGACGGACGCGGACCGGCCCGTCGACCGGCTTGCCGCCGGCCAGGCGGTCGCGCGGATACTGCTGACGGCCACGGCGCACGGTGCGGCGGCCCGCCCGGTCGGGCACGCCGAGGACATCGACGCCATCCGGGTCAGGGTGCGTGAGCTGCTTCGCAGCACCGGCCATGTTCAAATGATCTTTCTTGTCGGCTACCCGCTGCCGGGAGGCCGCCCGGTCGAGCCCGCCCCGCGGCGGCCGACAGCGGAAATCCTCACGATCGTGGACTGACATGACCGCGGACCGGCGGCGAACGCGGACCGGCGCCGCGGAAGGCCGCCCCGGCGGGCCGAACGCCCCCGGCGTCCACCCGGCCACCCGGCCCGGGAACCACGCCACCCGGCCCGGAACATCAACAGGAGACATCAGGTCGCCTGGCGGCCGGCGCGGGAGCCCTGATGCTCATCCTGATGTACACGGCCGTGCTCCCGCCCGCCAACAACCCGTTCATGGACGAGCACCTCGTCTACGCGATGGTCCTCGGCCTGCTCGCCTTCTGCCACGCCGGCCGGGTGTGCGGCCTCGGAGGCTGGTAGGAGCGGCAGGCCGTCGTCCGACGCTGGCCCTTCCTCGTCTGATCGCCCGCAGGGGAAGGCCCCGCGCACGACCCGCGCACAGGCGAAAAACCCCGCGCACGACCCGTGTGGACAAGCGGATCAACAGGGACGCGGATGGGTATACGGTCACCGACCGCCACCGGCCACGCGGACGAGAGCCGATCCGCCCATGAAGGAGGCTGGCATGCAGGAGATCCGGGAGATCCGGGACGCTCGGGAAAGCCGGGAAATCGTTGTGGGGACGGACCTGTCCGAGGACGCCGACAAGGCGCTGAGCTGGGCCGTCGACGAAGCACAGCGCAGCGGCGCGACCGTGCGCGTGGTGCTCGCCTGGTCGGTCGAGCGCTGCCCACGGGTACTGGCCAACCACGTCCCGTCACACAACGCCGACCAGCTCGAGGCTGCCGCCGAGAAGCTCCTGCACGAAACCGTCGAGCGCATCCGCGCCACCGCGCCAGCCGTCACGATCATCGAGCAGCCCGGGCGCGCCGACCCGGTCGACGCCCTGCTCAACGCGGCTACCAACGCGCGGATGCTCGTGATCGGCGCGCGGGGCTCGGGACGCCTGCGCCGCCTTGTGACGGGCTCCGTCAGCGACGCCTGCGTGCACATGTCGGCCGGTGCCGTCGTGGTGGTCCGCTGGGCTCCGGAGCAGAGCCGCGGGCACGAGCTGCATGACGGCCGGCTGGCCGGCGTGCCGCGGGAGAGGCGTCCGGTGCTTGTCGGGGTGGACGGCTCGGAAGGTTCGATCAACGCGCTGCGCTGGGCGGCCACGGCAGCGGCCCAGCGCAAAGTGACCCTGCGTGTCCTCCATGTCTGGATGCCCGCGCCGGCAATGTACACCGGCTACTACGCCGGCTTCGAGGGAGAAGGACTGGAGAAGGCGGCCCAGGCCCTGCTCGAGGACACGTTGGCAAAGGGGCTGGACGACCGTACGGACGTCACGGTGGACGCCGGGCTCATGCTCGGCGCCGCGGGGACCAGCCTGATCCGGCAGGCCGCCGGCGCCCAGCTACTCGTCGTCGGTGCCCGTGGTCACGAGGGCTTCGCCGAGTTGCTGCTGGGCTCGACCAGTCAGCGTTGCACCCATCACTCCCCCTGCCCGGTCGCGGTGATCCACGGCGGCGGTCAGCGGCAGCACGGCGGGCGGCAACACCGGTAGGCCCGCGGCGGGGCCGGCCCCGCCCGACATCGCTCCGGGCGCCGCCGGCCTGACCAGGCTGGTAGCCCGGGACAGGCGGGGCCGGCTCGGGCCGGGTCGGGGAGGCCGGGTCGGGGAGGCTCTGGTCAGGCCGGTGGGGCGGGCGCTGTCGGGTCCGTCCACGTTCTTCGGGAAGGACGGCAGCGACGTCCTGGGCCTCCTCCGGGACGAAGTCACGCAGCGTGTGCAGAACGGCGCCGGTGATGTCGCGGGCACGCCCGCGGTCGATGTGGTCGATCCGCAGCACCGCCTCGATGAACTCGTCCAGATGGCGCAGGCGCGCCAGAGCCCGACCGTGCCGCCGTGGGGGCATGGTCAGCACCTGCACGTCCGCGGGCAGATGCGAGGCAATGTGCCGGCGCTCGGCCGCCGGCAGCCGCTCGAAGAACGTCGCCAGCACGGCGCGCACCGCCGGCTGGACGGTCCGCGGCTCGCAACCCGCCCGCTGCGCGGCGTCGAACAACCGCCGCAGCATGATGGAGCGGACCGGGACCAGTTCGCCCTCGGACGGCCGGGTGTCCCCGCGGACGAGCCCTTCGTGCAACATCGACACGACCCCCTCGACCCCGGAGGTCTGCCAGATCGCATCCTCGACGGCGGTGGCGTCGGCCGCGGTGGCGACATCGCCGTGCAGGATGACCACGTGGTCGCGGACGGTCACATGTACCCGTGGGACGTCGAGCCTGCGCGTGACCGGGCCCAGCCGGGAACGCACCCGGTCGGCGAGGATGTCATCGGCGACGTCCGGGTCGGGACGGCCGCCAGCGAGCCGGTAACGGAGCCCTCGCAGCCGTCCTCGCAGGTAGCGGAGCCGACGGCCGACCCGCTCCCGGACCAGGTCGGTCCCGCGGCGGATGCGTCGCGACCGCGCGAGCAGCCCGGTGGCGACGCCCGTCGCCACCCCCGCCGCCGTGGCGAGCGCTCTCCCGACGTATCTCATCTGCGCACCTCCCGGCGGCTGGTTTCACCAGCGTCGGGTACGAGCCGCGGCCGCGCCACCCGATGAGCCGCCAGCCGCCGTTTTCCGCCCTTTGCTCCCCTCCGGGCTCCCCGACCTTCCCTCCGACCTCCGCCCGCTTTCCCCGCTCGTATCCCATATTTACTTCATGTTGTTTCATCATGCCCTGCGTCCGCTTTCTCCCCTCGCGTTCTGTCCCGCGCCGCCCGCGGGCCGTCGGGCAGGACATGAGGACGTCCGTCGAGGGCCGGGAGGCAGACCGCGGCGACAGGGCGCACGCTGGAGATGTGGGTGGATCCCGACCAGCTCCGTGGATCCCGACCAGGAATCGACAAGGCGAGAAGGAACGACAACAGCAAGGAATCATCGACAAGGCGACAAGGAATGAGGAGCAGCCGTGAAAGGGAGTAGCCGTCCGGCACTGATTCGACGCGAGCGCACCGGCCAGGAACGGTCGCCCGGATCGCCCGGGTCATCCGGCCGGCCGTGGTCGTCTGCGGGGCACACGGCGGCTGGGCCTGCGGGAGGACAGCGTGCGGGTCGAGGAGTACGCCGAGGACGGCGCCTACGTGGTACGCGCTGAACTCCCCGGCATCGACCCGGACCGGGATGTCGAGGTCACCGTGTCCGAAAGGGAGGTGTCGCTGCACGCCGAGCGCCGGGAGGAGCGGAGGGAGAAGGCCACCGGCCGCTACCGCACCGAGTTCCGCTACGGCTCGCTCACCCGCTCGGTCGCCCTGCCGCCAGGGGCGAAGAAGGAGGAGGTCGCCGCCACCTACCACAACGGCATCCTCGAGGTCCGGATACCGGTTGCGAGCGGCGAACCCAGAGCGGTCCGGATGATCAATATTCGTCACGACTGACGTACTTCTGGACATATGCCGGTAGATACATGCTGGTAGATCCATGCCGGTAGGTACATGTCAGCCGTGGGTTCCTGTCCCCACGGCGCCGATGGCGCGCTGCCGGCCGGGCCGGCGTGCCACCAGAGCCACGGCGGACGCGGTACATCCGCGTCCTGGTCCACGATCACGGGCTGCCAGGCGCGGGAAACGCGGATTCGCGGCCCCGATTCTCCCGGCTTCTCCGTTTCCGCCGCTTCTCCGGTTCCGTCCGGCACCAGGGGTCGCGGGCCGGTGGGCCACGGGTCAGCGCAGGGTGCGCAACCAGTTGGTGAGCAGGTGCGCACCCGCGTCCCCGGACTTCTCCGGGTGGAACTGGGTGGCGTACAGCGGGCCTCGTTCCACCGCCGCGGCAAAGGGTTCGCCGTGCTCGGCCACGGTGTCGCCGGGCGCGGGCTCGGCCGCGTACGAGTGGACGAAGTAGAAGCGGGTGTCCGCGGGCAGACCGTCGAAGAGCACCGTCCCGGCCGGTGGTGCCACGGTGTTCCAGCCCATGTGCGGCAGGACCGGCGCGGCCAGCCGGCGGACCTGCCCGGCGAGCACGCCGAGCCCGCGGGTACGCACGCCGTGCTCGTCCCCGAGGGTGTAGAGGACCTGCATCCCCACGCAGATCCCCAGCACCGGACGTCCCTGGGCGACCCGCTCGTGGATGACCGGTGCCGCGCCGACCGCGTCGATCCCGGCCATGCACGCCGCGTAGGCGCCCACCCCGGGGACCACCAGGGCATCCGCAGCCCGGGCGACGTCCAGGTCGGCCGTGACGGTCACGTCCGCGCCGACCCGGGCGAGCGCCCGCTGCGCGCTGCGCAGGTTCCCCGACCCGTAGTCGAGGACGACCACCCGCGGCCCGGTCACCGCGGGCTCCTCCCCGTCACAGCACGCCCTTGGTGGACGGCACGCCGGCCACCCGCCCGTCGAGCGCGACCGCGTCCCGCAGCGCCCGCGCGACCGCCTTGAACTGGGCCTCGACCACATGGTGGGCGTTGCGGCCCGACAGCACCCGCACGTGCAGGGCGATCCGCGCCGACGCGGCGATCGACTCGAAGACGTGCCGGGTCAACGTCGTGTCGTAGGTGCCGATGAGCTCGATCAGCTCCGGTTCGACGACCACGCAGTACGGGCGGCCGGAAAGATCCACCGCGGCCTGCACCAGCGCCTCGTCCAGCGGCACCAGGGCGTCCCCGAAGCGCCGGATCCCGCTCTTGTCGCCGAGCGCCTCGCGCAGCGCGTCACCGAAGGCGATCGCGGTGTCCTCGACCGTGTGGTGGGCGTCGACGTGCAGGTCACCGCGGGTGCGGACGGTGAGGTCGAAACCTCCGTGCTTGCCGAGCTGGCTGACCATGTGGTCGAAGAACGGCACCCCGGTGAACGACGACGACACACCCGCCCCGTCGAGATCCAGTTCGACGACGACGTGCGACTCCAGGGTCTTGCGCTCGATGCGGGCTGTGCGACCCATTCCTGGTCACTCCTCCCCGAGGTAGGGCAGTTCGACGGTGGGCCTCGTGTCGCCGGACGTCGCGGCCGCGGAGGCCGGGCCCGCCGGCGCGCCGGCGGAGGGCGTCAGCGCCGCGGTCCCCTCGGTCAGCAGTGTGCGGGTCGCCGTCAGAAAGGCGTCGACCTCGTTCGACAGGCCGGCGGTGACCCGCAGCCAACCGGGCAGGCCGACGTCCCGGACGAGCACGCCCGCGTCGAGCAGCCCCTGCCACGCCGCCCGCTGGTCGGTGAAGCGGCCGAACAGGACGAAGTTCGCGTCGCTCGGCGCCACCGCGCAGCCGAGCCCGGTCAGCTCGGCCACCAGCCGGTCACGCTGCGCCTTGACCGCCTCGACCGTGGCGAGCAGCTCGTCGGCGTGTGCGAGCGCGGTGCGCGCGACCGCCTGCGTGAAGGTCGACAGATGGTACGGCAGGCGCACGAGCTGCAGCGCGTCGATCACCGCCGGGTGCGCGGCAAGGTAGCCGATGCGGGCGCCGGCCAGCGCGAACGCCTTGCTCATCGTCCGGGTGACCACCAGCCGCGGCTGGGACGGCAGCAGGGTCAGCGCGCTGGGGACCCCGGCGCGGCGGAACTCCGCGTACGCCTCGTCCACGACCACGATGCCGGAGCCGGTCTCACCGACCGCCGCGCACGCGGCCAGCACCACCTCCACCGGCAGCGCGGTGCCGGTGGGGTTGTTCGGCGACGCCAGGAAGACCAGGGACGGCCGGTACCGGTGGATCGTCGCGGCGACCGCGTCCGGGTCGAGGGTGAAGTCGGGCTCGCGGCGCTCACCGGCCCAGCCGGTCGCGGTCGCCACCGCGATCAGCCGGTGCATCGAATAGGACGGCTCGTACCCCAGCGCGACCCGGCCCGGCCCGCCGAAGGCCTGGCAGAGCTGCTGGAGCACCTCGTTCGAGCCGTTCGCCGCCCACACCTGGTCGGTGCGCAGGCCGAAACCGGCGTCCGGAGTCAGGTAGTAGGCCAGGTCGGCGCGCAGCGCCTCGGCCTGGCGGTCCGGATAGCGGTTGGCCTCGGTGGCGGCGAGGGAGGCGGCCTTGCCCAGGGCGTCCACCAGCCCGACGGACGGCGGGTGCGGGTTCTCGTTGGTGTTGAGCAGCACCGGGACGTCGAGCTGCGGCGCGCCGTAGGGCACCATGCCGCGCAGGTCGTCCCGCAGCGGCAGCTCGTCGAGCGTGGGCGAGCGCACCGGGCGGCCGCGGCCGGCGGGCGTGGGTCGGCCGCCGGCCGCACCGTCCGGCCCCGGGCCGGCTCCGCTCGCCGGTCCCGATCCCGATCCCGATCCTGTCGTGGTCATCGCAGCCGCACCTCCACCGCGTCGACGTGGGCGATGAGATCCTCGGCGCCACCGAGCGCGGCGATTCTGGGCGCCACCTCGGCAAGAGCGTCACGGTCGCACTCCACCACGTGAACCTGCCGTTGGAACGCCGACACCGAAAGCCCACCGCTGTGCCGGGCGGTACCGCCCGTCGGCAGGACGTGGTTCGAGCCGGCGAGATAGTCCCCCAGCGACACCGGTGCCCATACCCCCACGAACACGGCCCCGGCGTTGCGGACCCGGCCGGCGACGGCCGCGGCGTCCGCGGTCTGGATCTCCAGATGTTCGGCGGCCCAGGCGTCGACCACCGCCAGGCCCTCGTCGACGTCGTCGACCAGCACCGCCGCCCCCTGGCCGGTCAGTGCCGTGCGTACCCGTTCCTGGTGGCGGGTCACCGCGACCTGCTTGTCGAGTTCGGTCTCGACCGCGTCGAGCAGGTCTCTCGACGGGGTGACCAGCAGGCAGGCGGCCATCGGGTCGTGCTCGGCCTGGGCGATCAGGTCGGCGGCGACGTGGGCGGGGTCCGCGGTGTCGTCGGCGAGGATCGCGACCTCGGTCGGTCCGGCCTCGGCGTCCACTCCGACCAGGCCGCGCAGCAGCCGCTTCGCCGCGGTCACGTAGATGTTGCCCGGCCCGGTCACCACGTCCACCGCCGGGCAGCTGGACGTCCCGTGGGCGAACATCGCGATCGCCTGGGCGCCGCCGGCGGCATACACCTCGTCCACGCCCAGCAGCGCGGCGGCGGCGAGGACCACCGGATGCGGCAGACCGCCGAACTCCGCCTGCGGTGGCGACGCCAGCGCCAGGGAGCCGACCCCGGCCTCCTGCGCCGGCACGACGTTCATCACCACGCTGCTGGGGTAGGCGACCCGCCCGCCCGGCACGTAGAGGCCGACCCGCTGCACCGGGATCCAACGCTCCGTCACCCTGGTGCCCGGGGCCACGTCGATGGTCACCGGTTCGCGGCGCTGGGCGCGGTGCACCAGCCTGGTGCGCCGGATCACCTCCTCAAGGGCGTCCCGTACCCGCGGGTCGAGGCCGTCCAACGCGGCGGCCAGCGCGTCCGCGGCGACCCGGACCGAGGCCGGCCGCACCCCGTCGAACCGCTCCCCCGCGTCGAGGACCGCGGCGTCCCCCCGGTCACGCACGTCGTCGCAGACCGGGCGGACCGTTTCCAGCGCTGCGTCGACGTCCAGCGCGGCGCGGGGCAGCAGCCCGCGTACCCGTGGCGGTGACGGCAGACTTCCACGCAGGTCGAGCGTTCTCAGCACGACGATGAGCGTATCGGTACCCACCCCCGATCCGTCGATCTCCCGGATCCCAACGCCCTCCGCCCCCATCTCGACAACCCCTCTTCCCATCGGCGGACCCCGTCAGGACCACTGGATACGGTAGGAAGATCTTCCTACCAGGCATTACACTAGGATCATGGGTGTACGCAAGCTGTCGATCTCGGTGCCATCCGAGGTCGAGGAGACGATCAAGGCAGCGGCCGCGGAAGAGGGCAAGCCGGTATCCACATGGCTGACCGAGGCCGCCGTCGAAAAAGCCCGCGCAGCCACCCTGTATGCCGCCGGCAGGGCCGCCGCACAGGAGCTGGTCGCCGAGTACGAAAGCGAACACGGCAAGCTGCCCGAAGAGTTCCGGCAGCGCGCCCGCGCATTCCTCGCAGAGGCCGGACTATTCGACGACGAACCCTGGCAGGCAGCCGGATAATGCGCACGGTTGTTTATGACACTGGCGCGTTACTGGCCGCCGAACGGCGCAGCCCCGCCCTGCTGGCCCTGCACGACGAACTGACCGCCGCCCACATCCGCCCGATCGTGCCCGTGGTGGTCCTCGCCCAGGCATGGCGCGGGGGTCCTCAGCATCAGATCTCCCGGCTGCTCAAGGGCTGCGATATCCGCCCCGACGACGAGCGCACCGGTCGCGCTGCCGGTATCGCCTGCGGCAGCTCACAGACCGCCGACGTCGTGGACGCAATCGTTGTCGCCACCGCGGTCCAGCATCAGGCATCCGTGGTCACCAGCGACCCGGAGGACCTGAACCATCTCGCCGACTCCATAGGCATCAAGATCCATTTTTTCGCCCTCTGACGGCCGCGACAGCCTCTGCCGGCAGACCCTGTCGCATCCCGAATCCTCAGCTCCGCCATCGGACAGGCTCCGCGGAGCGGTGTCGATCCGAATACTGGAACCCCAGGATCGCCGCCGCGGCACGGCAGCGCGACGGGTGCATCAGAACCTCGGTGCTGTCGACAGCCTGATCGACAGCACCGGGGAGCCGGCTGACAGACCCGTCCACACGGTCACCAAGCTGGTCCAGCAGCGCACGCACCGCCGGGTCGGTGATCGCGTCGGTCAGCGCCCGGGTGAACCGCTCAGCACCGAGTACCTGAGAGCCGAGGCGCCAACTCTCGCAGATACCGATCCTCGGTGTTGCCGTACTGGTCCTGCTCGAAGGCGGGGAAGGTCGCCGACGCGGCCATGTCAGCCAACTGAAGACCCTCGACCCGGCTCGGCTGATCGATACGTCCACCACGCGGGTCGAGTGCCGCCCACATGATCCGGCAGTCCGTCGCCGTCCGCAGCGTGGCTTCGTATGCTCGCAGTTTCACGACGACGGCATCACACACTCCGGGGCCAGGTAGGGCAGACAAGGAAGCGGTGGATCATAACGATCCGGCGGGTGCAGGCACGCTGGTGGCCATGGCGGCGATCCCGGAGTCCACGCGGTCCTCGATCCGGCTGCGGCTGCTCGACCACGCCCGGCAGCGCTGGCCCCAGCTGGCCCGCACCGACATCACCTACCGGGGCGCCTTCGCCTACGTCGCCGGGGTCCTGCCCGACGGCGAGTTCGACCTGCACTCCTGATCTACCTTTCCGACTGCCCTCGACGCCTCCTGTGAGCTGGACGAACGCGGTCTCGCCGACCAGCGTCAGCGTGGGGCTCGATCGGCGTGGGGCCGGCTCGCTGCCCGGCCACCGACCCGTCGTCGCCATGGAGGCACACGCCCCGCCAGACTGGTACCATATGTGGTACAGCTTTGCTTTGGAGGGCGGAGGGATGACATGACGGCCGCGATCAGTGCGAGCGAGGCGCGCAAGACCCTGTTCCCGCTCATCGAGCGGGTCAACGCCGACCACGCCCCCGTCGAGATCGTTTCCAAGCACGGCAACGCGGTTCTGGTCAGCAAGGAGGACTGGGACTCGATCATGGAGACCAACTACCTGCTACGCTCCCCCGCCAACGCCAAGCGACTGACGGAGAGTATCGACCAGTGGCGTACTGGTAACGCCAGGGAGCGCGACCTGAGCCCGGACGCTTGAAGCTCAGCTGGACCGACCACGCCTGGGAGGACTATCTCTACTGGCAGACCCAGGACCGCAGGACGCTCAAACGCATCAGCACCCTGATCGCTGATATCAAAAGGGACCCCGACGGTTCAGGTATCGGCAAGCCTGAGATTCTGCGTAACAACCTCGCCGGTCTGCGCTCCCGCCGCATCGACGACGAGCACCGCCTCGTCTACGCAGTCGAACCCGGCGAGATCATCATCATCTCCTGCCGTTACCACTACGAATAACCAGGCGCCGGAGTCCGCCTGAGTCGCTGTGGCGAACTGGCCTCCGTCCCTCGGAAACTGAATTGTTCTCGTCACCGCGCCCTGCCCCCGGCGTGGTGTCGGCGAGGGGGATCGGGCAGCACGGGCGCGTGCCCCGATCCCCCGGCTGTCGGTCTTTCCGGCTGTCAGAGGCGGGGCGGACGCCTACGGCTTTCGGGCTACGGCGCCGTGTCCGTCCACCGGTTCGCCGGGGTTGTTGGGGTCCGGCCGCCACGACGAGATCGACACCACGCCCGGCTCCACGAGTTCCAGGCCCTCGAAGAAACGAGTGATCTGTTGCGGGGTGCGCAGGACATAGGGAACCGCGCCGGTGTCGTCGTAACCCTGCTGGGCCTCGTCGAATCCTTCGCTGGTGTCGGTGCTGTCCCACAGCACCAGGTAGCTGCCGGACGGAACGGCGGCCACCACTCTCTTCACGATCGACAGCGCCTCGTCGACATCGGCGACGTGACCGAGGGAACCCATGAACATGACCGCGATCGGCTTGGTGAAGTTCAGCACGTTCCTGGCGTCGGACACGATCTGGTCCGGGTTGTGGAAGTCCGCGTCGACGTAGGTCGTCACGCCTTCCGGCGTGGTGTTGACCAGCAGGGCGCGGGCGTGTGCCAGCACGAGCGGGTCGTTGTCAACGTAGACGATGCGGGATTCCGGGGCGATACGCTGGGCGACCTGATGGGTGTTGTCCAGGGTCGGCAGACCGGTGCCGACGTCGAGGAACTGACGGATACCCGCCTCGCCGGCCAGGTAACTGACAGCACGGATGAGGAACTGCCGGGACTGCTTGGCCAGCGGGACAATGCCGGGAAAAGCGGCGACGTAGGCGTCGCCGGCCTCCCGGTCGACCGGATAGTTGTCCTTGCCGCCCATCCAGTAGTTCCAGATCCGGGCCGAATGCGGCACGGTCGTGTCGATTGTCGAGGGCGCTTGGTCATCGGCGGGTACCACCGACGTGAAGTCCCATTCGGCGTTGTCGCCCTGCTCGCTCACAGCATCTCCATGGACGTCAGCTTGGCTCGGGACACCCTACGGGCGCCTCGGAACCCGGGCCCAGCACCGGATTCATGCGCATTCTTCCAGAGCACGAACGCGACATCCCGCACGGGTGATCTCACGGCAGCCAGCGGCAGACATCCCGGTAGGGCATTTCTAGAGTGATCGGCGTGGTTCCATTGTGACGGCCGCCTGTTGCAGTAGACAAAGATTCCAAAAGGATCTCGGCGCGACCAGATCAACGGGTTGTCGAACACTCTGGAGCCAGATCGTCCAGACCATCCCCGATGACTCTTAGGCAAGATCGTAAATTCGGATCAGTCCGGCGCTTCGGTCAGGGCGACCGGTCCGCCCGCCCGCGAGTCGCCATGAAGATCATGCGATCGGTGCGACCGGCCATCACCGGCACGGACGTCACCAGCGAGATCGGCGAGGAGGATGTCCGCGAGCCGTTCTTCCGGGACCGCGATGTCCCGGGCGCGTAGGGCGGCTGCAAGGTCCTGGTCCCAGGGCGCGTCGGTGACGTGGCCCGGCCGGGCCACGCCCGTGGATCCCGCCGGGGCCGCGGCGGCCGGGTGATCGGCTGCGGCCGGCACGGCCTCAGCCCGCACGGCCTCAGATGGCATGGCCGCAGATGGCATGGCCGCAACCGCGGCGAGGTAGTCGGTGGTGGCCATCCGCCATGGCCTGGCGCCGGTCCGCGTCATGACGTGCGCGGCGATCCGTAGGCCGTCGCCGTCGAAGTCGCCGTGATAGCGCAGGTCCGCGTCTGATGCAGCCAGCTGGCGCAACAGCGTGACCGCGGCGCTGGAGGGCCAGCCAGCGGTGCAGACCAGCGGTGGGCACGCGGCACCGAACCGCGTGATCGCCATGGTGACCAGCGAGGGGTTCTCGACGACCCACACCCGCCGCGCGACGACACGCAGCCCCGGACAGGCGCGGACCTGGGCCAACGTGACGACGCTGGCCTGCCCGGCCTCGGCCCACAGCCGCAGCGCGCGGCTCAGCGGGTCGTCACCAACTGGCCGCAGGCCCGCGACGAGCACCTGGGCGGACAGCGCGTCGCTGGCGACCCCGGCGCGTTCCCAGAGCGCGCGGCGCTCGTCCGCACCGGCCGGCGGCGCGACACCGTAGATCGCGGCCAGCGCGCGCAGGACCAGGGTGGACAGCCGCGTCCCGTCGTCGAGGGCATGGGTGCGCCCGACGACCGCGTCCGCGAAGGCGGGCAGCGGCTGGCCGTCCGCCGGCAGCCTGGCCAGGACGCGCAGCGCCGCGTCGAGCAGCGCGCGCGTCGTGTCCACCGAACCGTCGACGACGCCCGCCCGCCGGACGTCCGCGACCCAGGCCAGCAGCGCGGGTTCGGCGGCGACGACGGGCTGCGCGCACAGCCATTCCCACAGGTCACGCCGGGCGCGCGCCGCTGTGGCCCGGGACGCCGCCCGGTCGGTGAGCGGGCCGTGCAGTGCCTCGGCCACGGTGCGCGCGTCGAGGCCGAACGACGTGCGCAGGAGCGTGTCGAGGCGGTCGAGGTGGACGGTGGTGACGCTGCCCGGCAGCCGGTCCAGCCCCAGCAGGTCCGCGAGGGCGGTCCGCTGGTCGTCGTCGAGCGGTCCGATGCGCAGGGAGGTGACGGGTCGTCCGCTCGAGAGGCGAGCGTGCAACGCCCGCCACAGCGGGGCAAGAGCCGGTCGGTCCAGCCCGGCGGCCACGCGGGAAGCCCCGCCCGCGCCTGCACCGGCTGTACCGGCGGCGGCCCGGCCGGTCACAGCGGCCGTGTGGGCCCGGCCGGTTGCCGTGGCCGTGTCGGCCTGGCTGGTCACAGCGGCTGGCCGTCCGCGTCCGTCAGGCGCAGGCCGTCCCAGGTGAAGCGGGCCGTCGTCACGGCGTCGTCGCTGCCGTCCCCGGTGATGAGAGAGTGGATCGCGATCCCGTCGAGCTCGCGGTACATGCACCACTCATGGTCAGATGTGATCATCAGGTCGAGGTCGAGCGAGGCGAGCAGCTCGAACACCTGGCCACGGTTGGTCGTGTCGACACCGACGAAGACCTCGTCGAGCAGGATCAGGCGCGGGGCGATCGGCGCCGACTGGTAGTGCGCGGCGAGCGCCGCGAACAGCGGCAGATGCAGGGCGATCGCCTTCTCACCGCCTGACAGCGCGCCGTGCAGCTTCTTGGTCAGCGGCTGCCAGCCCCGCTCGTTGCCGCGGTCGACGCGGACGATGAACTGGTGCCAGGCCGTGTAGTCGAACACCCGCAGGAGCTGTTCCTCCCAGCCGGTCGCGGTGTCGTCGTCACGGGCGTCGTCGACCCGGCCGCGCAGGAACTCGTGCAGCGCCTCATGGTCGGCTTTGGTGAGCTGGCTCGGGTCCCGCAGGAGCAGATCGCGGGCGCCACGGGTCGCGGCGGGCAGGGCCGGGTCGACCCGCCACTGGATCTGGACGGCGGTCCTGGAGGCGGTGCGTACCTTCTCCAGCCGGCTGTTCATGTCCGCGACGAGGGCGTTCGCCTGCCGGATCCGGTCGGCGACGTGCCGGCGGGTGTTGCCGGTGAGCGTCCGGTCGAACAACTCCCGTTCACCTTCGGTGATCTCGGCGCGGGAGCGCTCCCGCTCGTCGCGGACAGCGTCGTGCAGATGGGCGGCACCGACACGGATCCCGTCGACGGCCGCCGTGAGGATCTGGATGTCCTCGTCCGGCTCCAGGACCAGCTCGGCCCGGTCCGCGAGTGCCTGCCGGCTGCGGTGCACGGCGTCGGTCAGCCGGGTCTCGGCCTCCTTGAGGTTCTGCCTGGCGTACGGGGTGGTCGTGAGCCTGGCCGCGACCGCGCGGGCGGCCTCCAGAGTGGGGCGCACCCCGTCCAGCCCGGCGAGCGGGAGATCGAGCCGCGTGTCCGCGGCGAGGCTGCCGGCCCCGAGGTGCCGAAACCGGTTCGCCCGGCTGTCACGCTCGGCGACGGCGACCTCGCGGCGGTCCGCGTCCACGACACGCCGCTCGTCCAGCTCGCCGACGCGGCGCTCCAGCGCGCGCCCTGACTGCTCCATCATCACGCGCTGTTTCGCCAGTTCCTCCAGCCGGCGCCGGGCGCCGGCGATCTCGTCGAGGACCTGCCGATACTCGGGCCCGATCGCGGCCTCGATCCCGTCGAGTTTCGCGCGCAGGCGCTGGGTCTCCCCCGCCGCCTCGGCCGCCGTCGCGGCGAGCCCGAGCGCGCTCTCCTGGGACCTGGTGGCCACCCCCGCCGCGGCCACCGCGGCGTCTCGGGCGGCGGTGGCCCGCTGGTGGCAGTCGAGCCAGCCGTCCGCCAGCCGGTGGAAGGCCGTCGCGGCGTCCTGCACCGCCTCCAACGCGTCCGTGTCGGTCGGCAGCCCGTGCTCGGCGCCCGCCGCGGTCAGGGCACGGGTCGCGGCGCGCACCGCGTCCTCGCCTTCCCGGACCTCCTCCAGCCGGTGGCTGACCACGTCGTCACGGGCCGCCACCGCCGCGTCCGCGGCCTCCAGCGCGCCGCGCGCGTCGTCGAGCGCGCGGTGGCTCGGCCGGGCGCGGCGCTCCGCCGCGATCCGTTCCCGCCGGGCGCCGAGTTCGCCGAGTTCCCGGCCGATGCCGGCGAGAACGTCGTCCAGCTGGCTGATCAGCCTGGTCAGCTCGTCGACACGGCGTCGGCGAGCCCGGTCACGCGCCAGCGCCCCGATGTGGGCGGGCTCCGGCTTCGACCAGCTGCCCCGGGCCGCCGCCAGCCGCCAGGTGCCGTCGGCACCGACCGCGACCGGGTGGCCGTCGGGCGCGGTGGTACCGACGGCGATCCCGGCGAGCAGGCGCAGCACCCGCTCGGCCGGCACCTTCGCGTCCGGCTCGGGTGTGAGCACCGCGCCCAGCCCGCCCGCGGGCGCGGAGGCCATCTGGTCGACGTCGATGACCGTGTCGTGCCCGGGGACGGTGAGCCCGCCCGTCGGGAACACCCAGGCGTCGAGCAGCCCGGCGGCTTCCAGCGCCGCCTCAATGCCCGCCTGGACGGCCGGGGTGACGCCGTCGCGGAAGGACACCAGCCGCCACAGTGGCGCGCCGGGCAGCCCGGCCCGGTCGGCGGTCCTGGTCGGCGGGACGGACGGCGGCAGCTCGGTGAGGATCAGCAGCCGGTCCCGCTCCGCCGTGTGCGCGTCCCGTTCGGCGCCGCGGTCCCTGTGCTCCCGGGCCAGCTCGGCCGACCGGGCGGCGATCGCCTCGAGCAGCGGGCCGGCGGTCTCCTCGACGAGGCGCAGGACGTCGGGTTCGGACTCGGCCGCGTCGCGCAGCGCCCCCGGGTCGGTGAACCGCAGCTGCGCGCAGCCGGCGGCCCAGCGGGCCAGCGCCTCGCCGAGGGCCTCCCGCGCGTCCTCGTATGCCACGCGGGCATCGCGCCGAGCCGCTGTCGCGGCGGTGAGTTCCTGGCGGGCCCGCTCCAGGTTCCGCTCCGCCGTGGTCCGCGTGTCGACCGCGGACCGGTGTTCACCCAGCGCACGGCGTACGGCGCCGATCTGACGGCCTCGGGCCTCGACCGCCGCGCGCAGCAACGACCGGGGCCGCGTCGCCGCGGCACTCCACGAGGCGGCGGCGACGTCCTCGCGGTCCTCCCCGGCGCCGGCGGCGCGCTCGGTGACGGCGGCGAGCTGCTGGTAGGTCGCGGTCATGCCCGCCCGGTCGGCGGCGGGGCGGGCCGTCTCCCGCGCGGACGCAAGCTCGGCCTCGGCACGGGCCGCGCCCGTCGCCGTCCGGGTGGCGGTGGCCTTGTCGACACGCGCCCGCTCCTGCGCCCCGGTGGCCTGCTCGCGGGTGTCGGCGGCGCGTCGCTGTGCCGCCCGGATCTGGCCGCGCAGCTCGTCGAGCCGCCCACCGGCCCGGTAGGCGTCACTGACCTGCAGGCCCTCGACCCGGGCCTGCAGCGTCCCGCGGTCGGTTTCGGCGGCCGTGATGCGCTCGTCGAGCGCCTCGCGCTCGACGACGACCCGGTCGTACTCCTCCTGGCTTTCCCGGGCCGTGCGTGTCAGCGCGTCCAGGGTGCTGGTGGCGGAGATGAGGTCGGCGGCGGCCGCGCGCAGCACCCGGCTGGCATAGGCTCGCTGCCGGTCGGCCAGTACCCGCGCGGCCTCGACCTCCTCGTCGAGCCGGCGCAGGCTCTCCCGCTGTCGGTCCAGGCGCTCGAATCCCTCGGCCAGCTCAGCGATCTCGGCTCCCCCGAGCGGCGGCAGCGCCCGGGACAGCAGCGTCGACAGCAGCGACGGGTCGAGCCGTTCCGACAGTTTGGGCGTCCGCAGCTGCAGCATCGCGGTGATCAGCCCGCTGTAGCGCTGCTCGCTCAGGCCGCCGAACAGTTCGGCGCGGATCGCCGCCCGGTAGTCGGCCGCGGTGGGGTACAGCTGGCCCGTGTCACCCAGCTCCGCCTCCAGCCGTTTGCGCGTCAGCGGGGCGTTCGCCTCGTCGACCACGCTCAGGCCACCGGGCAGCCCGATCCGGCTGGTGGTCGTGAAGTAGTCCGCTGTCGCCGAGGCCGTGTGCACGGACGCCTGTAGCCGCGCGCCGCAGGTGAACCAACGTTCATCGGACCCATTGGGCCTGGCCGGTCCACCGCCCTCGCCGTCACCGTCACCGACGGGCCGCACCGGGCTCGGCTGGCCGGTCGGGCCGGCCGGGCCGGTCTCGGGGAGAGCACCGAAACGGAACTCGATCCAGACGTAGCCGACGCGGGTCTGGCCGCTCGCGCCGTCCCCCATCAGGTTCCAGTGCATCGTGCGTTCCGGCCCGCCGAACGTCGACAGCCGCCTGGCCTGCAGGTTCGCGTCGAGCAGGTACGGCAGCAGCAGCTCCAGCGCCTTGGACTTGCCGGTGCCGTTACGACCGCGCAGCAGCAGCCGGCCACGGTGGAAGTGGAACGTCTCGTCGTAGTAGCGCCAGACGTTGACGATCCCGGCGCGCTGTGGCCGCCAGCGGGCCACCCGGGCCTGGGCGTCGGCCGGAGCCGGGCGAACGGGCAGCCTGGTCACGCTCATGCTCACGCCTGCCCGCCCGACGCGACGTCCCGCTCAGCGCCCCCTGAGACATCCCCGGTGGCTGTGACATCCCCGGTGGCAGCCTTCGCGGCGGATGACGCCACGTCCGTGAGGCGCGACCGATCCTCGCGGTGGTCGCGGTATCGTGCCGCGGCGGGCAGGGCCCGCACGACGGCGGAGGCGCCGGTGTGGCCCGTGTCCAGCGCGGCGAGCCCGAACATCCGAAGCTCGGTGACCGCGTCCCGCGCGAGCCGGTGCGCGCCCTCCTCGGAACGGTAGCTCTTCGCCCAGGACGGCAGCCCCGCGAGTATCCGCCCCGCCTCGATGGCCAGCTGTTCGATCGTGAGCCCGGCCGGCGCGGCCCGCAGCGCGTCGAGCAGCATCAGGCCAGCGATCTTTGCGCTGCTCGCGTCGTCGGGGAAGCGGCTGTCGGTCGCGATGCCGTCGGGGTCGACGAACAGATATCCCTCGGCTCGTTCCTCCAGCTCGAAGCCTGCCAGCTCGGCGGCCCGGCGGACCATCGTGCGGCCCGTCGGCGTGGCGAGATAGGCCAGCTGCGCCGCGCTGAGCTGCCAGCGATAGACGACCGGGTCGTCGACCAGGCGTCGGATCACCGAATGCCGCAGCCAGAGATTGCGCCGGGAGTCGGAGACCGTCGGGGCCTCGGCCGCGGCGTCCCCGTAACGGGTCTCGACGAGCATGTCGGCGATGAGCACGTCGATGTCGATCAGCTCCTGGTTCGGGGGCGGGGCCGCGCCGGCCTTCCCGGCATCGTCGGGAGTGTCGTCCGCAGTGGGCGTGGCGGGCGCGTCACCGGCGCCGGGCGCCACGGACGCGCCGGCGGTGACCACCCGTGACGGCGCGACCGGTGCGGCGAGCAGCCGCACCAGGCGGGTGGTGTCGACGCGGTAGAGGACCTTCGCGTCCTCGGACTGCACATAGGCCTCGGTGACGCCGTCCACCGCGCTGACCACGCCGAGGGACTCCAGGAATTTCAGCGCGTCGACGAAGGCCATCCGCCCGGCGCGGCTGGCGGTGTCGAAGGGCGGCAGGGCGCCGTCCGCCGCGCAGGCCGAGGCAGCCCGGTCGGCCAGCAGCCCGATCGTCGTGACCGGACCGGCCATCAGCTCGGCGGCCACCACACAGAACAGCACGTACCTGCTCCGGTCGAACGGGGCCCGCGTCGACCGCGGCCGGCGCGCCGGGCGCGACGGATCCGGCTCCGAACGGATCTTCACCAGCCGCGCGTAGCCGGCCCGCGGCTCGACGACGAGCTGCCATCCGCAGAAGTAGTCGAACCAGTCCGCGATCGGCCTGCGCCGCCGCCGCACGACCGCGAACGCGTCCGGGCGGCCGGCCGCCGTCAGCAACGGGCTGCCGAGCAGCAGCCGGATGCCCCGGGCGACGTCGACGCGCTCGTCCTGGACGTGCTGGTTCGCCGACGAGCTCACTGCGCGGCCTCGCTGGGACGTGCGCGCTGGCCGACGAGGATGATTTCGACGACGTGGTCCGGGGCGGTCAGCACACCCCGCGGGGTACGGATCATCGCCAGCCTGCCGTCATCCGTCGGCCGCGCGACGATCTCGACCCGCCCGTCGGACGTCGTGGCCCGCCGCGCGCCCGAGCTGTCCAGCGGCCCGTCGAGCGCATGCCCCAGCAGGTCCAGCAGGTATGACAGCTCCTCATGGCCGAGCTCGGCCACCGCGGACAGGCGGATCGGCCCGTCCGTTCTCAGCCGCCGCCAGATGGCCTCCAGTTCGGCGCGCTCCCGCCGCGCCCGCTCCTCGCGCGCACGCCGGACGGCCGTGACGTCACGGACCCGGCCGGTCCGGGAGAAGCGCTCCACCCGGCCCGCGCGCCGCAGCAGCGTCGACACCTCCACCGAGGGGGCGTCCGCCCAGCTCACGCCGGTCGGCACCAGTTCGGCGTCGGCGTGCCGCAGGTGCGCGTGGCGGGCTGGGGCCAGCCCGAACGCCGCGCCCCACAGCCGGTGCAGGTCGTCCTCGGCGGGAGCGGCGGCGAACGCGTGCGCGAGCACGCGGAAGTCGCGGGCCGCGCTCGACGACCGCCGTCGGGACTCGCCGATGCGTTCCAGGGCCGCGAGCAGGGCGACGATCGCCCGCCGCGCCACCGTGTGCAGCTGTTCCGCCCGCGGGCGCGCACCGCCGTCCGGGTCGAACCACAGCCGCAGGCCCTCCCAGCGCAGCCGGCGGTGCTCCAGCCAGGCCGGCGCCGGATCGTCCCCACCGATCGGCGAGAGCTCCGCGCCCAGCAGCGCGCGCCCGCGTAACGCGCCGACACCGCGGGACTCCACCCGCCGGATCGCCTCGCGGATCTCGTGCGACCGGTGATCGAGATCGGTGACGAACTCCTGCAGGTAGGCGACGGTGGCCCGCTTGACCTCGTGGAAGGTGTCAAGATCGGCGTTCTCGGCCCGCAGGAGCCGCTGCAGCTCACCGTTGAACTGCTTGGTGTTCACCCGGAGAGCCTCAAGGTGGCCCTCAAGCTCACTGAGCGTCGTGAAGATCCTGCGGTTCGGCGAGGCCTCGTCGGCCATCAGCGCGTACAGCGTGTCCAGCCGGTCCACGATGGCGTCCAGGACGGCGGTCTGCAACGCGCCCGCCGAGGCGAGTACCGCCAGCGCGTGCTGGACGCCCGCGAACGCGGCCTCCCCGCGTCGCGTCAGCGAGTACTGCAGGTTGCCGCGCTCGTACTCGGCGGCGGTGGTGTAGTCCGCGCCGTGGTTCTGGATGACGTCCAGCAGCCGCCATTTGCCCAGCTGCGCGAGCGCGCGGCCAAGCTCGTCCGGACCGAGCTCGCGGAAGAAGCCGACGGACGCCAGCCGGTCGGAGATGCCGTCGAGCCCCAGCGCGGTCTCCAGCCGCTCGTTCGCCTCACCGAAGACGTGCAGGATCGCCGTGTACAGGTCGACGTTCTGCTCGGTCGCGAACCGGAACATCTCCGGTGGCACCCGATGCGTCGAAGTCATCCAGTCACCGCCATGGCACCCCACCACCGGCCGCGCTCAGTGGTCCACCGAATGTCCCACCGTAACTGACGAATCCGAAACTAACAGGCCCGACCCCAAGGCCGACCGCCCGGCCCACTCTGATCGACACAGCGACGACCCCCTCCGGACATCCTTGGCCAGGTCACCGACCCCTACCTGCGGTTCTGGCTACGGTTCATCGGCCCGTACCTGCCGGAGATCGAACGCCGCCGCGGCGACCTCACCCTGGCCCGGATCCGCGACGGGTGGACGTCCTGGCGCGGCCGGGCGGTCGAACCGCTCCTGCGCGACTCCATCGCCCGCCTGCTGCCCGACCAGACGCTGCCCGCCGCCCCCGCCGTCGGCTCCTACTGGAACCGGCCGAACACCATCCAGATCGATATCGTCGGCGCCGACCGGGAACCGGTCGCCAAGGAGCTCTACTTCCTCGGCTCCATCAAATGGTTGGAACGCTCCGCGTTCGACCACCACGACCTCGCGGTGCTACAGAAATACCGGGCCGCGCTCACCGACGAGCCGCTCCCCCTCGTCGCGGTCAGCCGCGGCGGAGTCACCGCCACCGGTCTCACCGCCACCTACGGCCCAGCCGAACTCCTCACCGCCTGGCAGACAACCTGACGAGACGGAATTCGCCAGCCCGCCGTCCAACGAGGCGCAGACCACGAACAGGCACTCTCCGGTAGCACGCGATTCCTCGGAGTCATCAAGTCACCATCGCGACCCCAACACCGGCCACGTTCAGCGATCCGTAAGGCTTCCCGCGGTCCGCCTCGTTCACCCTTGACTGATCTGGTTACAGCGTACACGCTGGTTACAGCGTAACCATGATAGCCGGAGGGGAACCATGACCACGAGCAGCACGCGACGGCGGCCCGGGACGGTCGCGCACGCGTTCGCCGACCTGATGAACGATCACGATCCGGACGCGGTCGACGGCTTCATCGCGGCGGACTACATCAACCACAACGCGTTCGTCGAGGACGGGCGCGAGGCGAACCGGGCGTTCTGGACACAGTGGTTCGCCGCGTTCCCGGACACCGAGGTCAGCCTTGACGACGTCCTCGTCGACGGAGATCGGGTCGCCGGCAGATTCACCTACCGGGCGACGTTCCAGGGCCCTTTCATGGGCCTGCCACCGACCGGGCGCCCGGTGGTGATGCATTCGATCGACATCTGGCGCGTGGTCGACGGTATGGCCGTGGAGCACTGGGACCAGCTCGACGGGCAGGCGTTCTTCGCACAGTTGACCGGGGACGCCGACAACCAATGACGATCGACGCGCAGGACGACCCGGCGCCGACGCGTGCGCAGCGGCGCCGGGAGCGGGAACGGGCCGCCGCCCGCGAGTCGATCCTGTCCGCCGCGCGGGAACTGGCGCGAAGCGAGGGCTGGGAGACGGTGACCATGCGGCGACTGGCGGAGCGCATCGACTACTCCGCAAACTTCGCCTACCGCTACTTCACCGGCCGTGACGACATTCTGCTCACCCTCATCCGCGACGGATTCACCCGGTTGCGCGACGCGATGGACACCGCAAGCCGGCGGCCGGCGGCCGAATCCGCCGCCGCGACGTCCGACACGGACGTCCCGGACGTCGCGGCCATCCGACGGGCCGCACACGCCTACCTCGACTTCGCCCTGACCGAACCCGACCTGTACCAGCTCATGTACGGCCTGGGCGGCGTGCGCATGCCCGCCGCCGACACCTGGGTCGAGGGGCAAGCCGTCGGCGACGTCCTGACCGGGCTGCTCGCCGCCGCTGGCGACCGGCAGCCCGAGCAGCACGTGCTGCAACTGTGGGCCACGGCGCACGGGCTGGTCGCGCTGCTGGTCGTCGGCCGCGTCGACGTCGACTCCGCCGCGCTGCACGCCCTGCTCGAGGAGGCGCTGACCGACTGCCTCACCCGCGCCCTGCCCGCACCGGCGTCACCTCGGCGCAGCGGCCGATCAGCAGCGGAACCGACTGGAAAACCGACCGGAAAGAGGCAGTTGTGAGCAGCCTGGCCACCGCCGCCGCGCTCGTCGCAGTCGCGGCTGCCGCGATCATCTATGGCACCGACGTCTTCTCCGCGCTCGTCCTGCGCCCTGCCGCGGTCGATGCCGCCGACGCCTCCGTGGCCGACCTGCTCGGCCGGGTCCACGAGTACGGAGATCGCCGGCTGCCCGTGCCCGGAGCGGTCTCCGTCCTCGCCGCGGCGCTCGCCACCGTGGCCAGCGACACCAACCCCGCGCGCATCGGCGGCGCGACAGCGCTGGCCGCGCTGCTGGCCTGGCTCGCGATCTACGTACGCGTCAGCGCACCGATCAACAGACGGCTTCGCGCGGCCGCGGCCAGCCACACCGTCCCGGCGGACACCCGAGTCCTCCAGCAACGCTGGGACAGCGTCATCTGGACCCGGGCCGCCCTGCAGACCATCGCGCTGGCTGGTCTACTCGTCATCATCCTCAGCCGATGACCAGGAGACCTGTCCAGCGACCACCGTGTCCAGTTACTGGGAGTGTTGTGAACATGGATCCACGGCAGACCGCCGACGCGGTCGCGCAAGCCATGACATCTCGTGACCACGCGGCGCTCATGGCCCTGTACGCCGAGGACATCGTCTTCAGTTCGCCTGTCACCGCCGTGCGGTTCACCGGCAGGGCAGAGGTGGGCGCGCTCATGTCTCACGTCCTCGCCGGTTTCCAGAGCTGGGAACGCACCTTCGTGTTCACCGGCGACGACGAGTGCGTGTTCGGCGCCCGCGGACGCATCGGCGGCCACGACATCGACCTGGCCGAACACTTCCGTCTGGACCCGGACGGACGCGTGGCCGAGATCAGCGTCTATGGACGCCCGCTGGCCGCCATCGCCGCTGTCGCCGCCCCACCGCTCGCCGCCCGCCACGGCCGCAACCGTGAGCGCCTGGTCGGCCTGATCTCCCGCGGTCTCCCCGGTGCCCTGGCCCGGGGAGACCGGCTCATCACCCGCCTGGCCCGCTGAAACGCACCCCGCCGCCGGCGCGGCAACCCCCCCAAAGCCGCAAAACCCCCAGGGGGGTTGATCGTGGGGGGTACGGGGGGCTCGGCCCCCCGGCAGACATCGCGGCTGGTGGCGAAGCCGACCGAAGGTCGGCGAGCAGCCGAAGCCAGCCCGTGGGCGCGGCAGGGATCGAACCTGCGACCACTCGCTTGTAAGGCGAGCGCTCTCCCGCTGAGCTACGCGCCCGGGATGCTCGTAAGCGTACGCAACAGCGCACGGCTGTGGGGGATGGGTGCCACGGAAACCGGTGCCCGGCACGATGTCGACGTCGTCTGTGCCGGGGAATGTCCGTCCGGGCCCGGCGCGGTGTTGCCGGCTGTCCGGGCGCGCCACTGGCCCGCGCGTGTGCCCGCTTGGCCCTGCCGCCGGTCGGACAGGCCGAGCGGGCACACGTCACCGGTCATCTCAGGCTGTTGCCCAGCATCCGCGCGAGGGCGGCTTCGACCTCGGCGCTGAGTTCGGGGGGCGCGGGCACCGGCGATGCGGACGCGCTCCCCGGCAGCGGCGCCGGAACGCGGACCGGAAGATCAGAACCGGCTGGTGCCGGGGAGGTCTCCCGGCCGCAGTCCTGGCACGAGATCAAGCCGAGAGCCTTGGCCAGGTGTGTCGAGCCGCAACTGCCGCAGCGGTCGAGGGTCTGCGACCAGCCGACCGTCTGCTGGCACTGCGGGCAGAACAGCACCTGCTCCCCCGCCACGACCGCCCGCCGCCACGGGCTGGCTCCCCGGGTGGGGTCGGTCTGACGGGTGTGACAACGAAAGCACGGCATCCTGCAACCTGATGTGACGGAAAAGACCGGGTGCAACCTACAGCGCGGCGAGCGCCTTGAGGTATTCGGCGTGGTCCCGAGCCTCACCGGGACTGTTCACGATCTTCCAGTGGACGACACCCTCCTTGTTGATGATGAAGGTCGCCCGCAGGGCAAATCCCTTGCTCTCCTCGAAGACGCCATAGCTGCGCGCCACCTCGCCGTGCGGCCAGAAGTCCGCCAGCAGCGGGAAGTCGTATCCTTCGCGCTCCGCCCACACCTTGTGAGCGTAGGGCGAGTCGACCGAGACCGCGAGGACCTGCACATTGTCGTTCTGGAACGACGAGAGCTCGTCGCGAACCGCGCAGAGCTCGCCCTGGCAGATACCGGTGAAGGTCAGGGGGTAGAACAGGAGTACGACGTTACGCCGCCCGCGGAACTCCGAGAGTGTGACCTCCTCGTTGTTCTGATCACGCAGGGTGAAGTCAGGGGCGATGCTGCCCACGTCGACGGCCACTGGCACATCCTCTCGACAGTAACGGTGTGTATTCGGATAAGGGGCGGCTGGCCACCCGTTCCCAGCATGCCATCTGTTCGGCCCCTGGATCAGGATCCCTCGTGCCGGCGACCGCCCGTGCCGGGTGCCACCGCCCACGACCTCCTGCCGACCTCCTGTCACCTCCCGCGGTTTCCGATCAGTCATACGGCGCCGATGTGACCGGGGACTACTGCCCAGATGTCCCGGCCGGTAACATTTATCCCGTCCCGTCGGCCCGGATGCACCTGCGTCGCTCGCTCCCGTCCGCTTCAAGCTCCCATCTGTTACATGGGTGTGTCCGCTTCCTTCGACAGCGGACACCTCGCGCGGCAGCCGGGCGGTCTGCCGGTGTTGTTCCGATCGGCCCGGATCGGCACATCCGTCAGGGGTGTATGAAACCGCGAGGGATGTACAGACAACGGCACACGAAAACGCAGGGGCACGGTGACCGATCAGAATTTCGGTCCGTATGGTCAACACGGATACGGACAGCAACCGCCGGGGCCACACAGTACGAATCCGTACGGTCAGCCCCCGCCCGGGGACCGCCACAACAACCCCGGATACGGGGACCAGCCCGGATACGGGGCCGGGTACCCCACGTCGGGTGCCCTTGTTCCCGGCGGCCACCCACAACCCGTGGGCGCGGGCATCCGCGGCAAACGGCGCAATCCCTTCGCGTCCTAGCTCGGCCTGCCTCTGATCACCCTTGGCATCTACGGCATCGTGTGGGTCTACAAGACCAACAAGGAGCTCAACGCCTACGACCGGCGGATCGACGTCAACCCGGTCCTGTCGGTGCTCGCGGTGACGTTCGGGGCGTTCCTGATCGTGCCACCGTTCGTGGCCGTGTGGCGGCTGGGCACCCGTGCCCGCCAGGCCCAGCGAGCGGCCGGCCTACCCGAACTGAGCGCCGGTGTCGCCTTCGTCCTCTGGCTCGTCGGTGGAGGCCCGCTGTACCTCCAGTACGAGATCAACAAAATCTGGGGCCGCTACCCGGGCTCGCTGGAAGGGCAGCAGGTCTCTCTGTAGGCCTGAGCTGTCCGTACACCTGATCGGTCTGCCTGGCCTCTGCCGGTCCACACGGCGGGGACGCCGTCCGCGCCCGCCCGCCCGCCCGCCCGCCCGCCCGGGACACGATCGGGGCGAGTGTGTTGGCGGGTACGCTTTCCGGGCCGGTGAGTGTATCCAACGACACATCCGCGTTGATCTTCGATGACGGTCGGCATCCGGCAGTGGGCTCCCACCGCCGGTACGGCCGCGCGCGAGACGGCCCGGCCGAGGCGCTCGCGGGTGCCCGAAAGCCGGGTGCCACCCGCAGGCCCCCGCCGGGCCTCCCGGTCGAACCGGCCACCGTCCGCGGCTGGGTGGGGCAGTCCCCGGGATCCCGGCGCTCGTGGCCCCCAGCCGAGGCCGGACGGGGACGCCGGTATCGGCCCGGGTCCTCGCCCGTCTGGCTGGTGGTCGTCACCATCCGGTGCCCGGGCCCGGCAAGGGATGCCCACGGCGCGCAGGCGGTACTGGCAGCCCGTCCCTCGGCCACCCGGTTGAGAGGGCCCGCCGCCCTGGCGGACGGCTAGCGGTGTCGGACCCGTTGGGACTTGGGAGCGGCAAGCCGCATGCCGGCCCACTCGGTGGCGACGCTGACGGTGCTCGTCTGCACCAGGCCGACGGCCGGCACGGCCTCCAGCACGTCGCTGGGCTCCACATGGCCGGCCCGGCCGGCCTTCGGCGTCAACAGCCAGATCACACCGGCCTCCGACAACTGGCGGCGCGCGTCGATGAGTGCCTCAACAAGGTCGCCGTCGTCGTCCCGCCACCACAGCAGTACGACATCGACCACATCGTCGGAGTCCTCCGGGACGAGTTCCGTTCCGCTGGCCGAGGTGACGGCGTCGAGAAGATCATAGGCGATGTCGTTGTCTTCGTTGAGCGACTGAACCAGTACCCCGGGCGTAATGCCCAGACGTTCCGCACGCCGCTGACCCTCGGCGTTCGCCGCGGTCGGACTCACCCTCAACAACCTCCTGCTCGTGTCAGCTGCCCGCGGGCACGCTGCCCGTGAGCACCGGCTGTACGGCACGGCGGTTGTTCGATCCACCTGCTGCGCGCACCACCGTGGACCTAGTCCACCGGAGCACCCCGGGGCAGCGCAAGTGCCACGCCGGTAGTTGTGGACAAAGGTGCCACCCGTACCGGCTCATCCGGACAGAAACGAGAGTCGAACAGTGCGTTCAGGATTGTCCACGTTGAGATCCACGAGCGCGATCGACTGCCATGTTCCGAGGAGCAGGCGGCCGTCGAGGACCGGCACGGTCAGCGACGGGGAGATCAGCGCCGGCAGGACGTGCGAGCGCCCGTGACCCGCCGAGCCGTGGGCATGCCGCCAGCGGCCGTCCGTCGGCAGCAGTTCATCGAGCGTGGCGAGCAGGTCGGCGTCGCTGCCCGAACCGAGCTCGAGCAGGGCGACTCCGGCGGTCGCGTGCGGAACGAACAGCGACAGCAGCCCGTCCCCGCGCCCGGCCACGAACCGACGGGCGTGCCCGGTGAGATCACGGACACACTCCGTCCCACCGGTGTGTACGGACACCGTGGTCGTCTCCATGCCCCGCCCTCTCCCGACCTTCTTCCTCCGCCGCGCTTCCCCCTGTGCCACCGTCGCCGTGCCCGCGTCCCCTTCCCCGTCCCATTGTCCCGCTCCGGTCCCGGCCCTGGGTGTCCCACGGATGTCCCACGGATGTCCCACGGCGGGCGTCCCACGGCGGGCGGTGGGCCCGCTGGAGCCGCCGCGGGCTCGCCGCCCGGCCCGGCCGCGCCCCGGCGGAGCGGCCCCGACCGCCCCTGCCCACCGGCTCCCGCCGGCCCGACGCCGCTCCGCCCCGGCCGCGCCGGCAGCCGGGTGCCGCCGGGACGGCCTGACGGCCCGGCAACCAGGCACCGTCGTCGGCGCGCCGCCCCCGCGGGACCGGACGGCGCGCCGACGACGGTCCGTACCCATGGTCGTCGATCCAGGTCAGTTCCCCAGCGCCCCGCACACCCGGGAAAAATCATGATCGTGTGTTCTTCGACCGGGTGGGCCACAAGTAACGTCGGGAAGCGTGACGAGCCCCCCCCGCGCAGAGCACGATGGAAGAGGACCTACTCACGACGAAGCATGCGCACAACGACCAAGTGACGTCAGGGAGAACACGTGGCGAAGGACAGCGGCAGGAGGTTCTCGGTCATCACCGACGGGCTTCCCAGCCAGTTGCCGGACATCGACCCGTCCGAAACCGGCGAATGGCTGGAGTCCCTGGACTCGGTGATCGACGAGCAGGGCCGTGGCCGGGCCCGATTCCTCATGCTGAAGCTGCTGGAACGGGCCCGGGAGAAGGCTGTCGGAGTGCCCGGACTCACCAGCACCGATTTCATCAACACCATCCCGCCGGAGCAGGAACCGTGGTTCCCCGGGGACGAGCACATCGAACGGCGCATCCGGGCCTATGTCCGCTGGAACGCTGCCATCATGGTAAGCCGTGCGAACCGGCCCGAATACGGCGTCGGCGGACATATCGCGACATACGCGTCCAGCGCCGCTCTCTATGAGGTGGGATTCAACCACTTCTTCCGCGGCAAGGACAACCTGACCGGCGGGCCCGGCGGCGACTCGGGCGACCAGGTGTTCATTCAGGGACACGCCTCGCCGGGTATCTACGCCCGGGCCTTTCTCGAGGGCCGGCTGACCGCGGCGCAGCTCGACGCGTTCCGCCGGGAGAGCGAGCCCGGTGGGCTGTCCTCCTATCCGCATCCCCGTCTCATGCCCGATTTCTGGGAGTTCCCGACCGTCTCGATGGGCCTCGGGCCGATCCACGCCATCTACCAGGCCCGGTTCAACCGCTATCTGCTGAACCGGCGGATCAAGGACACTTCCGGCAGCCGGGTGTGGGCCTTCCTCGGTGACGGCGAAATGGACGAGCCCGAGTCGATCGGCGCGCTCGGCATCGCCGCGCGCGAGGAGCTCGACAACCTCATCTTCGTCGTGAACTGCAATCTGCAGCGCCTCGACGGGCCGGTCCGCGGCAACGGGAAAATCATGCAGGAGCTGGAGTCGCTGTTCCGCGGCGCCGGCTGGAACGTCATCAAGGTGGTCTGGGGCCGCGACTGGGACCCGCTGCTGGCCAAGGACACCGACGGGGTGCTCGTCCACCGGATGAACACCACCCCGGACGGCCAGTTCCAGACCTATACGACATCGTCCGGCGCGTACATCCGGGAACATTTCTTCGGGGTGGACGCGCGGCTGCGCCGTATGGTCAAGGACCTGTCCGACGACGAGCTGCGCAAACTCTCCCGCGGCGGGCACGACTACCACAAGCTGTACGCGGCCTACAAGGCGGCGACCGAGCACGCGGGCCAGCCCACCGTCATCCTCGCCCACACCATCAAGGGCTGGACGCTGGGCAAGGACTTCGAGGCGCGTAACGCCACGCACCAGATGAAGAAACTCTCCAAGGCTGATCTCAAGGAGTTCCGCGACCGGCTCTATCTGGACATTCCCGACTCCGAGCTGGAGAGCGGCCTGCCGCCCTACTTCCATCCCGGCCCGGATTCGGAGGAGATCCAGTACATGGGGGAACGGCGGGCCGCTCTGGACGGCACGCTGCCGCGACGGGTCGTGCGCGCCCGGCCTCTCCCGCAGCCGCCGGAGTCCATCTTCGGTGACCTGCGCCGGGGCTCGGGCAAGCAGCCGGTGGCCACCACGATGGCCTTCGTCCGGCTGCTCAAGGACCTGATCAAGACGAAGGAGATGGGCGCCCGGTTCGTCCCGGTCATTCCGGACGAGGCACGTACCTTCGGTATGGACGCCATGTTCCCGACCGCCAAGATCTACTCACCGCACGGCCAACGTTACGAGGCCGTGGACCGTGAGCTCCTGCTTTCCTACCAGGAGTCCGAGTCCGGCCAGATGCTGCACGAGGGAATCAACGAGGCCGGTTCGATGGGATCGGTCATCGCCGCGGGCACCGCATATGCCACCCACGGGGTGCACATGATTCCGGTGTACGTGTTCTACTCGATGTTCGGATTCCAGCGGACCGGCGACCAGATGTGGGCGCTCGGTGACCAGCTCGGCCGCGGCTTCCTGCTCGGTGCCACCGCGGGCCGCACGACCCTCAACGGCGAGGGGCTTCAGCACCAGGACGGCCACTCCCTGCTGCTCGCCTCGACGAACCCGGCGTGTGTGGCCTACGACCCGGCGTTCGCCTTCGAGGTCGCCCACATCGTCCGGGACGGCCTCGACCGCATGTACGGCGAACGCGGCGAGGACGTCTTCTACTACCTGACCGTCTACAACGAGTCGTTCCCGCAGCCGGCCGAGCCGGCCGGAGTCGACCCGGCGCAGGTACTCGCCGGCATGTACCTGTTCCGGCCGTTCGCCGAGGCGGGCCTGCCGGTACGGCCGCCGGCCGACACCGGCTCCCCCGACGCCGGCTCCTCGGCGGGCGGCTCGTCGGACGCCGAGCCGCCCCGTGCGCAGCTGCTGGCCAGCGGCACCGGGATGCGCTGGGCGCTGGACGCCCAGGAGCTGCTCGCGAACGACTTCGGCGTACAGGCGGACGTGTGGTCGGTGACCTCCTGGAACGAGCTGCGCCGCGAGGCGCTCAGCTGCGAGGAACACAACCTGCTCAACCCGGACTCGGTGGAACGCCGGCCGTACGTGACCCGGCTCCTGCAGGGGGCACCCGGGCCGGTGATCGCCGTCAGTGACTGGATGCGTGCGGTACCGGACCAGATCTCCCGCTGGATTCCCCAGGACTACTCCTCCCTGGGCACCGACGGGTACGGACGCTCGGACACCCGGGCGGCGCTGCGCCGCCACTTCCACGTCGACGCCGAGTCGATCACGGTGGCGACCCTGGAAGCTCTGACCCGCCACGGTGCGATCAAGGCGACGGTCGTCGAGGACGCGATCCGCCGGTACCGGCTGCGGGAGGCGTGACACCAGGAGGTGTCACACGGCGTTGAAGCCCCGGCGACGGCCGGCTGGCCCGACCAGCTCGGCCGGCCGGTCGGGCCAGCCGGCCGGACCGGTCGGTCGGTCAGTCGGGCCGGCCGGCTGACCGGTCAGCGTCCCAGTGCGGCGTGCATCTCCCATACCAGGATCTCCGCCGGTCCGGCCTCGGCGGTCACGGCAAGCCCGTCACAGCCCCTGATCCGGGCCGCGTCCCCGGTATCGAGTTCGCCCGCGCTCTCCAGCGTGACCGCGCCGCGCGCGACGAACAGGTGCGCCCACGGCGCGGACGGCAGGTGCACCCGGCCGGCGGCGGGCAGGCGCGCCGCGTGCAGGACCGCCTTGCGCTGCTGGATGTCGATGGCGGCGTTCGAGCCCTCCCCGCCGGCGATCGCCACCAGTTCACCGGTGGCGAGGGCGTCCGTCACGTCCCGCTGGGCATAACTGGGCGTGATTCCGGTGTGGTCGGGGGTCACCCACATCTGGATGAAGTGGACGGTGCCCGGATCGCCGGGGACGGGACGGGCGCCCGGGGCATCGGCTGTCCACGAATCGGCTGTCCACGAATCATCGGTGGCGCCCACCGCGTTCATCTCCGCGTGCAGGATCCCCGTACCGGCGCTCATACGCTGAGCGACCCCGGGCCGGATGGTGCCATGGGTCCCGGTGGAATCGGTGTGCAGGAGCTCACCCTCCAGCACCCACGTCACGATCTCCATGTCCCGGTGTGAATGGGTGGCGAAGCCGCCACCTGGAGCGACATGGTCGTCGTTGCCGACCAGCAGCAGGCCGAAATGGGTGTTGGCCGGATCATAGTGGCGACCGAACGCGAACGAGTGGCGGGAGTCCAGCCAGCCATTTCGGGTCACCGCCCGACCGTCCGCGCGTCTGACGGCAATCCCCACCCCCCGCAACGCCGAGATATCGGTCACAGTCACTCGCGCCCCTTTCCTGTCGCTGGCCCGCGTCCTCCGGCTACCATCGTTGCGGCTACTATCGGTGCGCCAGTTGCCGTAGGGTTCATCCGACGTACATGCTGCCGAGACCATGGTCCAACCTATTCGCCCCGACGGCTATGATCCCAGTCGGACGTCCAGGAAGAACGGGGCCTTTGGCCGACCAGTGGCCAACTGGCCCCCAGGCGCGACCAGAGGGCCTCGTGAGGAGGCGATGTGACGGCTGCCGACAGCCGGACGCGACAGCAGATGCCAGAGCCACCACGGACAGAAATGCTACTCGGCGTCATCGCCGGAATACGAAAACGTGACATGGCCTGTACGAAGCTGGGGAAACCGGCATGATTCTGCGTTTCCGTAGGATCGACAGACTGGAGAATCATCCCAATCTCCGTGGGATCCTCGCGATCCTTGCCCAACTCGTGCACACCAGTGACGCCGAACTCAACCAGCTTGCCTCGGCCTGGCGCAACACGCCACAACTCGCCACCGCACGGGACAAGGCACTCTCACCGGATGCGCCGCTGGTCATCGAGGTCCTCGCCGCGTTCGACGCCCTGTCGGCCATCTACGCCGACGACCTCGCCGGCATCGACGACTACGTGACGGTCGACCCGAACGTCACCGCGACCGCGCTCAAGGCGGTCCGGGACGCGATCGCGGCCGCCTACGCCAAGCCGGTTCTCACCCGGTCGGAGTACGCGGCGCTGCTGCGGCCCTGGCGCACTGTCTACCCCCGTAGCCGCGGGCACGAACCAGATCTCGGCCCATTCGGATCCGAGGTCAAGCGGGTTCTTGCCGCACTGCCGGCGCTGTCACGGCGCTGTCACGATGCCGACAGCCTGCGGACCTACGACCGCCTGCTGGTCGCCGCGCTCACCCGGGACGAGAGCGCCCACCAGGACGCCATGCAGATCGCGTTCAACAGCGCCGTGCGCACGGGACGCCGCCGGGTGTGGACGCTGGTACGCCGCAGCGCCGCCGAGGGCTTCTGGCGGCTGTGCCCGTCCTGCCACACGACGATCGACTCCGTGGACGTCGGCACCGACCAGCGGGTCATGGAACTCTGCGCGGACCTCGCGTGCGCTCTGCTCGTCCAGGACATCCTCGACCCCGACACCGTCGCGAGCCTGACCGCGCCGCTGCACACGCTGGTCCCGCTCCAGGAACGCTACGACATCAACCGCTACCGCTAGGCCGCCAGGCCGTGGCCGGCTGCCCGACGTACGCGCGGACATGCGCGGACGCGCGGTCACACTGACGGCGCCCGGACGAGCGACCTTGCTCGCGCTACCGGAGGTGGCTCGGCCGCGGTCAGATGGCTGTCGATCGGCGCGGTCGGAGGGGGACCGGCGGGATCCAGGCCGACGCACACGTCAGGGCCATCCCGCACGTCATGACCGTCCCGTGCGCTCTCCAGCCTGACGGCGTGCCGGCCCCGGCCGCCGACGGGCGGAAAACCCGCGCGCATACCCGTCCGGCCGGACAGCCCCGGCGGCGTCCATCAGCCACGCGTAAAGATACCATTACGCACTGCTCAGCCAGACGGGTCTGCTCAGGACTTTCCGGAAGCGGCCCCTTCGAGAGCGGCCCTGCCGGGGCCGCCGTATACCCGGATACCCGCCCGGACAGTCATCCTCGCATACCCTTTGATCGAATGATTGTCACGGGCCGGTTCGGGCCGCTTCGGGCCGGGCGGCCCCTCACACCGTCCGGACGCGTGGTGTGGGCACGGCCATCGGTTGCCGCGTGGCAACCGCACCGCTGCCGACCATGCTCCTCGGCATCGGAGGCACCCGCCGCGGTTCGATGATGCCCCCCGTCGGCAGAATCTCCCCCGTGTCGTCAAAAAGGATCACACCATTACACAGCAGGCTCCAGCCCTGATCGCAGTGCCGGTTCGTCACCCGCGCAGCGTCCCGGTCGGGACTGTTGGCGGACGGGCACGGTGGCTGGTGAGGACAACCCCCCCGGCCGGTTTGACGTACCTGTGGACTCGCCGACGTCGTTGTCGATGGATCTCCAGAAACCGGTGTTCCTCGCACAGTCACAGAAGATTACGCCTCCGCGTAATGGACGTCACATCGGCCTGCGCTCTCAGGGTGTCGGTAGTAGGACGACAGGGACAGCGGCATACGACCCGGCCGCCGCGGCCCGGCGCGTCGCGCCTTGTGTCCCCATTCGCTCGCCTTGCGTCTCGATTTGCAACAGCCGCTGCCTCGCGTCAGCGGTCCGGAAGCACCTGGTGACAGATACCGGATATGACGATGCCAACCGGATGCCGGTCGGATGCCGGTCGGATGTCGGTCGGATGTCGACCGGATGCTGTCCGGATACCGACCGATAGCCGGAAAATCCCTTCGGTACGTTTTCTCGGGACCCTTTACGCAGGTGTGACCGGTCGCCCTGCCGGCGACCCGCGCATGACGTGATCAGGAGGCCCCGGTGGATCGGGACCGACGCCGGCCGCACCCGCCCCGGCCCGATCCCCCACGGCCGGGGCGGGCACAGCCGGGCTCCGCCCGTCGGGCGGCGGCCCGCGGACGCCCCTCGGCCGCCGTCATCGTCCCGATCACGATCGTCGTCGTCCCGGCTGTCCTCCTGCGAGCACTGGCCATGATCGCCTATCGGCCGGCGCTGGAGTTCTCCGGGGACTCCATGGCCTACCTGCGGCTCGCCCGGCCCCTGGTGCCCGATCCGGTCCGACCGGCGGGCTACCCCCTGCTGCTGCGCGCACTGTCCGTGACGCATCAGCTGTGGGTGGTACCGGCCGTCCAGCACCTCACGGGCGTCCTGCTCGGCATCCTTCTCTACGCGCTGCTGGTGCACCGGGGGCTGACTCCCCGAGCGTCGGCGCTGGCGGCGACGCCGGTGCTGCTGGACGCCTACCAGGTGAACATCGAGCACTTCGTCATGGCGGAGACGCTGTTCGAGGCGCTGCTCGTCGTGGCCGTCGCAGCCCTGTTGTGGGCACCGAAACCGTCCGTGGCGGCCTGTGGACTCGCCGGGGGCTGCTTGGGCCCTGGCGTCGCTGGTCCGCACGGTGGGAGTCGTCCTGGGGCTGCTGGCGCTGGCCTGGGTACTGCTGCGACGGCTCGGCTGGTCACGTTCGGTCGTCTTCGGTGGCGCGCTGGCCGCACCGCTGGTGGGGTACGCCGTCTGGTTCCATTCCGTCCACGGCGCCTACGCGCTGACCGGGGGTGACACGTACTGGCTGTACGGCCGGGTGGCGCCCATCGCCGACTGCGCACAACTGGATCTCAGCCCGGACGCCCGTCTGTTCTGCTCGCCGCATCCGCCGGCGCAGCGGCCCGGGCCGAACTACTACGTGTGGAACCACGCCAGCCCCCGGTTCACCGTCGATCTCCCCACGGACCGGAAGGAGGCCGCGCTGGCCGAGTTCGCCCACGAGGTCATCCTGCGCCAACCGGTGGACTACGCGCGGATGGTGACCGGTGAGGTGGCCCATTTCTTCACGCCCGGCCGGTGGGTGGGGGCCCACGACTGGCACGTCGGTAGCTGGCAGTTCCCCGCCGAGACGGTGCCGGCCTACTGGAACATCAGCGCGCCGTTGATCACCTTCGACGGTACCCAGGTCGCCCGGCAGGTCGGCCCCGGGCCGGCCGCGCTCCTGCGGGCCTACCAGCGCTACGTTTTCACGCCGGGGCCGGCACTGGCCGTCATGGTGGCACTCGGTGCTGCCGGCTTTCTGCCCACGGGCGGGCGCGCCAGTCGCGGGCGGGCCGGCGGCACCAGCTCCGACAGCGACACTGGCACCAAGAATGACACTGGCACCGAGCGTGACACCAGCGCTGACAACGGTGCCGACACCGGCGGCGACACCGGCGCTGGCAGCGACACTGGCACCGGCAGCAAGGTCGGGCGGTTGCGCGCGGACTGCGCGTTGCTGGTGACGGCGGGGATGGCGCTGTTGGTGGTCCCGTCCGCCACGGTGTGTTTCGACTACCGCTACCTGTTGCCGACGCTGCTGCTGCTCCCGCCGGCCGCGGCGCTGGGCTGGCAGCGGATCTCCCGTTTCTCGTCCAGCCGCCGGCCCGGGCTGCCCCGGCAGCCGCACCGCCGGCGACACCGGAGGGCCACGCACTCCACCCACCGCGTAGGCGCTCGGGCACGTAGGGCGCACGGAGAGCGCGGGAGGCGCGGCTGGTGACCGGGGCCGTGGTCAGGATGCCCAGACGGCCAGGCGGGGCGCCTCCATGGCGGGGCAGGTGTCCATGACGACGGGCACTGCGGCCCGCTCCGCCCGCCGGGCGGCGGCGTCGTCACGGACACCGAGCTGCATCCAGATCCCCCCGGCGCGGATGGCGATCGCGTCGTCGACCACCGGGCCGACCAGCTCCGAGCGGACGAAGAGGTCCACCACGTCCACCGGGAACGGGATCTCCGCCAGCGAGGCGTACCCCTGCTCACCCGCGACCACGGGCGCGGACGGGTGGACCGGAACGGTCCGTTTGCCATTCGCGCGCAGATAGCCCGCGATGGAGTAGGCGACCCGCGAGGTGTTCTGCGACAGCCCCACTATCGCCCAGACCTTCGTGTCGGCCAGCATCCGTCGGATGGTCTCGTCGGTTCCGTAGCGCACGCCCAGCACCAACCCGTGGCACCGGCACGGTCATTCCATGTCCGCCGGGGCCGCCGGACATTTCGTGAGCGGGCGGGGGCCAGCGGTCACGCCGGCGCCGGGCCGTGTCCGGCGCGTGACCAAGTGGCGGCTGGGCGTCGAGTGACATGGGTAATCTTGGCGTCATGTCCGTCAGCGCCGGGCCCGGCGTGCCGTCACGGGCTGCCGCGCCGTCACAGATCCCGTCACGGGTTGTGGAGACGGACGGGGCAGCCCTGCCCCTTTCTCCCGCCCGGTCGGAAACTCCGGCGGCCGGCGGCGGAGACTTCTACGATCACCATGTGAAGAACCGGACATGCGCACCGGCCCCGTGCTCGCCGCGCCCACGGACGAACGGCGTGGCGGCATGAGCCCCCGCCATGAGGTGACCGTCGCGGCATCGGCCGAGCGCGACCTGCAGCGGCTGCCCGACCGGACCGCCGGCGAGATCCGCCGGTTCCTGGGCGGCCCGCTGCGCAACGATCCGCGCCGGGCGGGCACACCCCTGTCGGAGTCGCGTTCGACGATGTGGGAGGCGACCGGCCCGTCCTGGCGGATTCTTTACCAGGTGGACGCGAACACGCTGTCCGTCCGGGTGATGGTTGTCGCGCACCGTCGTCATCCGACCAGTCGCGCCTCGTAGCGGCACGGGGACCTGAGCCCGCCGAACCTTCCGGATCGGCTTCCGGGCCCGGCGGGAACCACGAGCGCGGAAAAGCATGATCGCATTGCCTTCGGCCCGCTGGCGGCCGTCTCTCGGGTCATCCGCTCCAGAAGCGTCACTTGAAGTAAGTGTTTACGCTGTCGAAGTAAAATTTCTCGCCTAGTGACGCTTCGCCCGTAAAAGTTTCTTTAAATAAAAGATTATTTAAAATAATTTAATTAGTTAACTTATTTTAGAGTGAGGCCGATCACCTGACTGACCCTGGTCCGGCTATGGTTGCCCTGCCGGAAGATCCGGAGGCTGCTGATCAAATACCGTTACTCGGCAGCCCCCTGGTGGCACGTGGCGAACTCCTGGGGGTTGGGATGGGACCGGTCAGTGCCGCAGCAGAGCATCTGCATGCCTCGTACGACCCCGTGTTCGTCCTGCTGTCCTTCCTTCTCGCCGCGTTCGGTTCGTTCGCGGCCCTGGCGTGCGCGGTCCGCCTACGTACGACCACCGGCGCCCGTCAACTGGCGTGGACGACTCTCACGGCCGTGGCGCTGGGCGGGTGCGCGATCTGGTCGATGCACTTCGTCGGGATGGTCGCTTACGGTATAGAGCTGAGTATCACGTTCAACGAGGCGGTCACCGCCCTGTCGCTGCTCATCGCCGTGGTCGTGGCCGGCGTCGGACTCACGGTGGTAGCCGCCGATCCCGACAACGTCCTGCGGCTGCTCACCGGCGGAGTGGTCGCGGGAGCCGGTGTCGCCGCCATGCATTACACCGGCATGTACGCGATGCACACCCAAGGGACGATCAGCTACGCGATACCGCTGGTCGGCCTGTCCATTGTCATCGCCGTCGTGGCCTCGACAGCCGCCTTCTGGATCGCGTTCCACATCGGTGGTGTCAGCCGACGCATCGTCGCATCGGTGATCATGGCGGTCGCGGTGTGCGGGATGCACTACACGGGCATGGCAGCCACCCGCGTCACCGCCGACCCCGCCGTGCCACGACCGCACGGCGTCGATCCTTTCGCCATGGGGACCATCACCGCTTTCACCGCGTCCATCGTTCTGATGTTCATCATCTTCGCCGCGACCGGCGGGATCGGCGCCCCCATACCCGATCATCACCACCCCCCCGCCCGCTCAGAAAAGCCTGCCCCGGCCAGCTTTTCCCGTGCTGACAGCAACCCCTCACCGCGCGGTGCGGCGCATTCACACCAGCCGGTATCCACTGCCGGCGCCGGTGCCGTAACCACGCAGGTCATCCCCTCCCCGGTCCCGCACTCCTCCGCCGCGGACCCCGACGCACTCGGTCCGGCCAGGAAGAACCACCGCCTGTCGCGATCTCCGAGACGGTGACACGACCGCCAGTGACGATCACCGCACCAGTGGCCGCCACCCGTCGCGGGACCAGCCCGCGGATCACGCACCCCCGTGTCCCGATCCCGGGAAAACAGGTTCACCCGAAAACCCGTTCGGAGTTTCGATCTGACCTCTGACAAGGAAAGAAAATGAAGATTCTTCTACTCGCGTCCGCATTCAACGGGCTCACCCAGCGGGCATGGATCGAGTTACGGCGCGCGGGCCACCGTGTGACGGTCGAGCTCGCGCTCAGCGCGGAAACGATGCGCGAGGCCGTCCAGCTGTCCGATCCTCACCTGATCATATGCCCCTTCCTGCGCGAACGGGTACCGGACGACATCTGGACGACCCGACAGACGATCATCATTCACCCGGGGCCGGTCGGTGACCGCGGGCCGTCCTCGCTCGACTGGGCCATTCTGGAAGGGGCGTCGACCTGGGGAGTCACGGCCTTGCAGGCCGTCGCCGAGATGGACGCCGGGCCGATCTGGTCGACCCGGGAGTTCGCCGTCCCACTCGGCATCAGCAAGTCGGCACTCTACAACGGGCCGGTCGCCGACGCGGCCGTGGCCGTCATCCACGACGTGGTCGACAAGGCACAGGTCGTCGGATTCGCGCCCACGCCGCTCGACAGCATCCCGGCACACCGGTTGCGCGGCAGGCTGCGGCCCTCCACCCGCGCCGACGACCGGCGCATCGACTGGGACACCGACACCACCAGCGACGTCCTGCGCAAGGTGGCGGCATCGGACGGCTCACCAGGCGCCCCCTGCCTGCTGTTCGGTGAGCAGCTACGCGCCTTCGACGCCAGTCCGGTCGTCGTCCTCCCCGCCGCGCGGGCCCGTGACGGTGAGCGCGAGAACACACTGCTGTCCCGGCGGGACGGCGCCGTGCTGGTACCCACCGTCGACGGCGCGGTGTGGATCGGGCACCTCCGCCGCGCCGGCCAACCCAAGCTCCCGGCCAATCTGGTGGTGGCCGACCACGTCCAGCCGCTGCCGGTGGCGACGTCGGAGGCTTCCGACCCGGACGCCGGTCGGGACGTGCGCTACCGCCGTCACGGCCCCGTCGGGTGGATCAGTTTCGACTTCTACAACGGCGCCATGTCCACGGAGCACTGCCGCCGGCTGCTCGCCGCGTTCACCTGGGCGAGCCAGCAGGATACCCGTGTGATCGTGCTGCGCGGTGGTGACACCTTCTTCTCCAACGGCATCCACCTGAACGTGATCGAGGCGGCCGAACGGCCCGCGACCGCCGCCTGGGCGAACATCGACGCGATGGACGACCTGTGCCAGGCCATCATCACCTGCACCAGCCAGCTCGTGGTCGCGGGCATCTCGGGCAGCGCCGGCGCCGGCGGCATCATGCTCGCGCTTGGCGCGGACCTGGTTGCCGCCCGCACCGGGGTGGTGCTCAACCCGCACTACGACAACATGGGACTGTACGGATCCGAATACTGGACGTACACATTGCCACGACGAGTCGGTAAGGATGTCGCGGCGACGCTGACCACCGAGTGCCTTCCCGTCGGTGACGTGGAAGCGGCCGCCATGGGTCTGGTGGACCGGCTGCTCCCCCACGGGCCGTCGGACTACGACGACGCCCTGCTGGCCCTCGCCGGCGAACTGGCCGGCGAGGGCTGGCAGGAGGCACTGGACGCCAAGACCTCACGGCTCGCCGCCGACGAGGCCGAGATGCCTCTTGAGGTCTACCGCACCCGTGAGCTGAGCCGGATGGCTGTCAACTTCTTCGCCGAGAACCGCCATGCCGATCTGCGCCGGGCATTCGTCTTCAAGGAAAAGCCCACGGCGACCCCACAGAACATCGCTCTTCACCGGCATTCCATAGCATGGCGGGTCGATCTCCAGGGGGCGTCCGTCACCAACGGCCCGACCGCCACGATCGGCGCGCAGCCATCGGAACTCCTGACGCCGACCCCGAGCACCTGACACCGTCGCACAGGGAGTTGAGGCCCCGGGCCGCCAGCGGCACGAAAAACATCATCGCACCGTCGGCGGCCCTTCAGGCGGACAGCAGGCAGACGAAACAGACAGACAAAAACAGTGGGCGTCTCCGTAAGAGTCATCATCCGCGGAGACGCCCCACCTGGCCCGCCGAGCGCTTCAGCTGTCCTGGTGACCGGCGCCAACCGCCGGGACAGCAGCGGTCAGGAGACGTTGACGCCGAAGTCGAGGGCGATTCCCCGCAGGCCCGAGGCATACCCTTGACCCACCGCACGGAACTTCCACTCACTGGAATACCGATAGAGCTCACCGAAAATCATCGCGGTCTCCGTGGACGCGTCCTCGGTAAGATCATACCGGGCGATCTCCGTACCAGTGGTCGAATCACTCACCCTGATGAAGGCGTTACGCACCTGACCGAAAGTCTGCCGGCGAACCTCCGCGTCATAGATCGACACCGCAAAGACAACCTTGGACGCCTGCGGCGTGAACGCGGACAGTTCGACCGTGATCTGCTCGTCGTCCCCGCCACCACCACCGACAAGGTTGTCGCCCAGGTGCTTCACCGCCCCGTCCGGGCTGACCAGGTTGTTGAAGAACACGAAATACTGATCGGAAAGAACCCTGCCGCGGTCGTCGACGACGATCGCGCTCGCGTCGAGGTCATAGTCGGCGCCGGAGGTCTGGCGTACCTGCCAGCCGAGACCGACAGTCACCGCACGGAGGTTCGGGGCGACCTTGCTGAGGGATACATTGCCGCCCTTGGACAGCGACACCGATGCCATGGGTGAAAGCCTAGACTGCCCGGGACACGCCCGTACACACACCCGTGCCCACACTCGCGTCCCGACCCACGCGTACGGCCCACGACGACCGTACGAGATGCCGGTGGGACACCGGCCGCGCCGCACCGTCAGCCCGCACTGGCCGGCTCGGCGGCGGCCGGGCAGGAACTGATCTCAAGCGAACCGGTGGACTGCGCGCGCAGCCCGTCGAGGTCGGTGACGGTGACGGTGAACGACAACGAGCCCGGGACCGCCGACGGCCCGACCGGCCCCGACCACACCGACCAGTCCTCCGCGGCCTCGCCCAGGTTCAGCGCGCTGGTGGTCGTTCTCCCGTCGGGCAGATGAGCGACCAGGTCCACCCGGAAGACACCGGTGGAATCCGTCGCGCGCACCGACACCGTGGACACGGTCGGCCCGGCCGCGGCCGGGCATCCCGTCGTGTACACAACGGCCGGGGTGACGGCCAGCGAGTCGACGGCCGGCGGGCCGGAGATCACGGCGGTCACCCGCAGCGTCCCGCCCTTCCCGTCGCCACCGACGGTGGCGACGGCGACCGAGGTGTCCAGCACACCGACCGGCGCGGCGGACCGGTCGAGGGTGATGGCGACAGCCCTGCGATCGCCCGCCGCGACCGTGCCGGTGGCCGGCACGACGGACAGCCAGGGCGGCGTGGCGGCGAACCGGAAGTCGACCGGCTGGCGGCCGGCGTTGCGCAGCTCCACGGTCGCCGAGGAGTTGACCGCCCCGAGGTCCACGACACCCGTCGACAGCGCAAGCCCGCCACCTACCGTGACCGCCGTATCGCCGGAAAGAATGCGCGCGGTCCCACCCGCCGTCACGGCGGGCTGTGGCCGCGGCTGCGTCGCGCCCGGGGACGGGCTGCCCGGCGCGCCCGCGGCCGCCACCGCTCCAACCGCCCCCGGCTGCCCCGGCGCACCCGTGGCGGCGCCGGCGGACGGCTGCGCACCGGCCGCGGATGTCGCCGCCGACGGCTCGCCGCCAGCGGCACCACCCCCCGGCTGGCGCCCCTCGATGGCTGTCACGGCGGTGTTCGGCTGTGCCCTGGCCGACTCCAGGGGGCGGAAACGCAGCCACACGCCCAGCCCGGCCGCGATCGCCAACGCCAGTGCCAGCGCCACAAGGCGCCCCCATCGAATGGGAAGAATCCGGCCCGACCGCCTCCACGGCGATCGATGCCGGCCCCCATCGGGGCCGTCGCGCCCCGCGCTCCACGCCATCGAATCGAGCTTAGGTCGACAAAAGTCACCCGCGCAGCGGTTTGAGCCGTCAATCTGTGACAAAGAGCGACATTCGCATGACGGTTTCGTCAATGACGATCTCAGCTGGGAGTACCGGCGGCGCCGGAGCCCTCGGGAGGGACGAAACGGGCCGCGAGCGGCTCCAGCGTCATCGAGAGCAGGGTTCCGGCGGCCGAGGCGCCGATGGCGACGGCCCAGCCGGAAGGTCCGAGCGGGGTGCAGCCGAAGAACCGGCTCAGCCCGGGCGTCTGGACGACCATAACCAGCGCCGCCACCGACCCCAGGCCGCTCAGCAGCACCGACCGGGAACGCCCGCCGACGAGCAGCGTCTGGCCGAGCTGCGCCCCGACCAGCGCCACCAGCCCGACGGTGTTGGCGTGCCGGCGCCGGCCGGTGGGACGGGCGACGATCCACGCGCCGGTGGCGGCCGCGGTGGTCGCCACCGCGCGCACCGCGACCTCCCGGAGCAGCGCGCGGCCCAGCGATCTCTCCGGCCCCTCCCCGAGCAGCTCGCCGGCCCGGCCGGGATCCGGCTGGCGCAGGGCGATGGCGAGCCCGGGTGCGAGGTCGGTGAGCAGGTTGACCAGCAGCAGCTGCCGGGCCGACAGCGGGGAGGTGCCGGTGGCGAGCGCGCCGAGGAGGGTGAAGGCGATCTCGCCGAGGTTGCCGCCCACGAAGATGCCCAGCGCCTGGCGCACCGACGCCCACATCGACCGGCCCTCGACCAGGACGTCGAGGATCGTCTCCAGCCGGTCGTCGACGACCACCACGTCGGCGGCGGCCCGGGCGGCGGGGGTGCCCCGTCCGCCCAGCGCGATCCCCACGTCGGCGAGCCGGATCGCGGGCGCGTCGTTGGCGCCGTCGCCGGTCATCGCGACCACCTTGCCCAGCCGCTGGTACGACTCCACCACGCGGACCTTGTGCGCCGGGGTGCCGCGGGCGACCACCGTCACCTCGGGCAGCAGCGCGTCGAGCGCGTCGTCGTCCAGCGCGTCGATCTCCATGCCGGTCACCACCCGGCCGCCGTCGAGGAGCCCCAGCTCGGTGGCGATCGTCTGCGCGGTAGCCGGATGATCACCTGTGATCATCACGGACTGTACGCCGGCGTCGTGCAGCTGGACCAGGGACGGCCCGGCACCGGAGCGGACCGGATCCGACAGGCCGAGGAAACCCAGGAAGGTGAGATCGTCGAGATCGTCGTCCGACACCTGCCGGCTGTGGTCGGGCATCGCGCGTTCGGCGACGGCGAGCACCCGGTATCCCCGCCGGCCCAGCGCGACGTGCTCGCGGGCCAGACCCGCCCGGCCACGCCCGTCCAGCGGCACGTCGCCCCGGGCGGTCCGCCAGCGGGCGCACCGGGGCAGCAGCGTCTCGGGCGCGCCCTTGACGCTGAGCAGCACGGTGTCGCCGGCGTCCCCGGCGGACGTCCCTCGGGGCGTCCCTCGGGAGGCCCCGAGAGAGGCATGGTAGGAGCGGCCCGGCTCGAACGGCAGCGAGGCCAGCTCCGACCAGGAGCCCAGGCCGTGGTCACGGTGGATGTCCGTGGCGGCCGCGCCCTTGGTCACCGCCCGGTCGGTGGGATGGGACAACTTGCGCCCGTTGACCCGCACCGGGGTGGCGCGCAGACCAGCGGCGACCACCTGGCGCTGCCGCTCCGTCAGCTCGCCGACGGCGACGGTGTGGCTGCCGTCCGACACCATACCGAGACGGATCTTGCCTCTGGTGAGCGTGCCGGTCTTGTCGAAGCACAGCACGTCCACCCGTCCGAGCGTTTCGATGGTCCGCGGGTTGCGCACCAGCGCGCCGCGGCCGGACAGCCGCCGGGCCGCGGACAGCTGCGCGGCCGTGGCCAGGAACGGCAGGCCCTCGGGCACCGCGGCGACGGCGAGCGCCACGCCCGCGCTCAGCGTGTCGCCGGCGGGCCGGCCGCGGACGAGCCCGGAGGCGAGCAGAGTCGCGGCCGCGCCGAGCGCCACCGGCGCGGTGAACTCGGTGATCGCGGCCAGCCGGGCCTCGACACCGACGGCCCGCTCCGGGCCGTCGGTCGCGGCCATCCCCCGGCCCGCCTCGGTGGCCGGACCCGTCGCCACGACGGCGGCCGTCGCGGAACCGGCGACCACGGTGGTTCCCTCGTACACCATCGAGGAACGCTCCGCGACATAGCTGGCGGCGACCGGACGCGGCGACTTCGTCACCGGCAGGGACTCCCCGGTCAGCGACGACTCGTCGATCTCCAGGCTGGTCGCCGACAGCAGCCGGGCGTCAGCGGGGACGACGTCCCCCGGCCCGATCAAGATCACGTCACCAAGGACCAGCTCCCGCGCGATGAGCTCGACGTCGGCGCCGTCCCGGCGCGCCCGGGCCCGCAGCGCGGACCGGGCGAACAGCCGGGCCAGCGCGCGATCGGCCCGCCGCTGCTGCACCGCGCCCACCAGCGCCGACATGACAGCCACGCTGACCACCAGGCCCGCGTCCAGCACCGAGCCGCTGGCGGCCGACAGCGCCGCCCCGCCCAGCAGGACCGGGGTCAGGGGGCTTGCCAGCTCCCGGGCGAGCGCGGCGAACAGGCCAGGAGCCCCCGTGCCCCCCGGGACGTCGTCCGCCCGCCGCGACGCGACCTGCGCGCTGGTCAGACCGTCCGCGGAGCTGCCCAGCCCGGCCAGGACACGCCGCGCCGAGAGCACATGCCAGGGCGTGCGCGGGATGCTCGGCGGCGGTAGACGCCGGTCGAGCTCGCGAGCCGCCCAGACGCCGTCACCGAACGCAAGGGCACCGGCCCCGTTCACCATGAGCATCGCCCGGGAAAGCAGCCGTGGGCCGGTACCGGTCAGCGCGACCAGCGCGCCGGCGCCGGAACCGATCCGGGCGAGCCGCACCGCGCGCCGGCTCACCCGGGCCGCCACGGCGGCCGCCTCCACCATCATCGCGGCGGTCGGCAGGTCCGTCCCGACGAGGACGTCGGCGCCCCAGGCCGGCGCGCCGTCGGGGCCGTCGACCCCGACCCCGCAGTCGGCGCCGCCCACCGCGGGACGCCGGTGCGAGACGACCAGCACCCCGGCACCCGCCGCCCGCAGGTCGCCGACGGCGGCCGGCAGACGGTGCCCGCCCGGGATCACCGGGAACCCGAAGCCGTCGTCCGGGCAGGCCGCGCCGCCGGCCACCCGCACCGTCAGCCCGCTGCGCCGGCAGGAGGCCAGCAGCGCCTCGGCGCCCTCGGCCCGCTCAGGCACCGCCGTCACCACCGCCGTCACCGCCGTACCCTGGGCGAGGCCGAGGATCGTGTGCACCCCGGCCGCCCGCAGCCGCCGCCACTGCGCCCGGCCCGGGCCGTCGCCATCCTGGCCGTCGTTATCCGGGCCGTTGTCGCCCGAGCCGCCGTTGCCCGAGCCGCCGTTGCCGACCAGCCGCTCGATCGGCGCGAGCGTCCAGCCGTCCGCCTCGGTCGTCGCCGCCGGATCGGTCGGCCGGAACAGCGCGTACGCCCGGACGGCCACCTCGCTCGCGTCGGCACCGGCCAGCGGGATGACCTCACCGACGGTGAACGCCGTGCCGACCAGCACGTCGGAGTCGACCACCACCGTGTCGATCCGGTCCAGCAGCCGCAGCGCCCCGGGGTTCATCACCTGCGCTCCCCGGCGCGCCAGCACAACTGTGAGCTGGTCGCAGAAGCCCTCCCGGCCAAGACCGGCGGGACGCGGGAGCATGGCCAGCCCGGCAGCGGCGGCCCGCCGCGGGCCACCGGTCAGCGCGACCGTGGCACCGAAGAGCGCCAGCAGACCCACCCCGGCGGCGTCCGCGTAGCGTTCCACCGGGCCGGCCGGAGCCGGTCGAGGCCGCTCAGGGGCCACCAGTCCGGCACCGGCCCGGTCAGGGTCCCCCAGCAGTTCGGCGCCGGCGGCGGCAAACGCGCCCCGGCGGGCCCGGGCGGCGGCCAGGGCGTGCGCCCGGTGGACGGCGTCCAGACCGAGACCGCTGGAGCTGCCGGCCAGCCCCAGCGCGGCGGCGTTGGCCACCGCCAGGACGATGTCCGCCCGTTGCGGCCCGATCGTCCGCTCCACGACCGCGCGCAGCCGCGGCTGGGTGTCGACGACCGTGACCAGCGCGGCGAACTCCAGCGGCAACGGCGTCCAGCGGGCGACCCGGCCCACCGAGGCCACGGTGAGGGCGATCCCGTCCGCGGCGAGCGCGGCGGCCGCCCGCAGCACCACAGCCGCCGAATCCGGCAGGTCGGCGGTCCTGGGCCGTGGACCGGCGTCCACCGCGCTCTGATCACCGGCGGTCTGATCACCAGCGGTCTGATTCGCGGCGGCTTCCCGCTCGGCCCGGGCTTCCCGCTCGGCCCACTCGCCGCGGATCACGCGGACGGCGCGCTCGGCGGCCACGACCAGCTCACCCATCCGTGGGTACGGCTCGGCCAGACCGACCAGGAGCCGTCCCAGCGGCGCGTTGACCCGGGCCCACCGCACCCCGGGACGGCGCTCCAGCTCCTGTTCCAGCAGCCGCCGGCACGACGGGTGCGGCAGCCCGCCGACACCGCGCACCCGCAGGCTGGCCACCCTGAGCCGGGTGCTCCCGAGGCCGCCGCCGGGACGAGCCAGCCGGCCGGCGGCCTGACCGGCCTGGTCAGACCGATGATCGAGCTGGTCAGGCCGATGATCGGGCTGGTCCGCGGCGGAGGGCTCCAGCCGCTCCAGCAGCGGTCCGGCCAGCAGTATCAGTCCCGTGTCGCACAGGAGGCGTCCTTCGGCCAGCACGCGTCGCACACCCGAGCGGGGATCCGGCAGCCGCATCGGCGGACCTCCTCACCGATCCCGTCGATCGCACCGATCCTGTCGATCACCGGCGGGGCGGTATCGACCACCGGCCGCGATGACACCCGTCGACCACCGGCCGCGATGACACCCGGCCACCGGCAGCTGCGGCACCCGGACGGCAACAGCCGTGGCCGGCCCCCAGCTCATGGCCGACGCCGTCAGGCCACAGCCTGACGGCGCACGTCATGGCCGGCGCCGCGTCCCCCCACGGCTCGGGCCCCGCGGATACCCCCTCAACAGCCGGTACCCGGTGGCCGGCACCGTCTAACAGGCGGGCGCTCCGCCAGACGGCCGACGCCCGCCATCGGAAGAGCGCGCCCGTCGTCACTGGAAGAACACCGCCGGACAGGTACAACCGGACGAACACCGCCCCTGGGCGAACGGGAAGAACCGGAAGAAGTACCCATGCACGGTCGCTGGACGAATGTCGCGGCAGGCAGCCGTCCTCGCGGGAGGGACCAGACGTCCACAACGGGACGAAACGTCGACCGACAGCCTCGGTTCCCGCCGAGAAATCTTCTGGAACCGACCTCGAGATCTTTTGTTTACCTGGGGTTTCCTTTTGGGGATGGTGACCTGATAGCGGAGGGAGGGCCCGATGTCCCCCAAGACACACAATCATGTACGAGACGAAGAAAAAGAAGAAGCCGGCAGGGCGAAGAAGTACCAGGACGGATCGGACGCGGGCGACGAAACCGGAACCCCTACGGAACCATCGGAGCAGTCGCGGGCCGACCAGGCGAACGAGGCCACCGACAACGGCCGGGCCCGCGGCGAGGCCGGCCGCGAAAGCGAACTGGAGGGTGCGGGTGGGGAAGGGAAGAGCGAGGCGCGAAAGCCCCACAGCGCCACGCTGCGGACGCCGTTCGCCACAGCTCGCATCGAGATCCCGCGCGCGCCGGGCACAAGCATGAAAGTGGGCCCGATCAGACTGCCGTCACCAACCCAGACCGCCTTCTACGTGGGCCTCGGCGTGCTCGCCGTCACCGAGGTCGTCGAATGGCCGGTCGCGGCGGCGATCGGAGCCGGTGCCTACATCGCCCAGCACAGTCACGCCGGGGCCGCTCCGGCTCCAAGGAAGTCGGGCCAGACCGAGGAAACATGACGCAAAGGACAGCAGACACGCACCGACGATAGCCACCGACCGCAACCGCCGACCGCGGTCACGCGAAACGGCGGGCCGTCGGCGGCCACCGACTCCGTTCGGGAGCCGGTGGCCGCCGGTCGTCGCCGGTCACCTGTCAGCCGTCAGCGACGACCCGCGGAGACGATGACCCGCGGACAGGAGGATCCATTCGGACAGGAAATATCCAGGACAGACGGTGGACGACGGGCTCAGGCCGTACGGATGGCTGGCCTGAGCCACCGCCGGAACAGCGACGAGACCAGCACGACAACCGCCGCGCTGACGAGTTCGGCCACCAGGGCCAGCACAATATCCGACACCGTGCGCTCCTCAACAGATGATGATTTCGGAATGATCGCCGTTGCCACCTTCGGCGGTACAGGTATCGCACAGGAAAGGGCGGCTGGTCCACCGGTTGCCGGCAGCGCGAACAACCTGGCCACGCAGACGAACAGAGCAGCCGGAAAGCGAGAGCCCGCGGGCGGGACCCTGCCACCTGAAGGGACCGGTCGGCCACGCGCGGAATCCGTTCGCAGAATGCCGCCACCGTCCGGCGTCCCTGGCTCACCGGTCGGATGGCCGTCCAACCCGTCCTGATCGATAATAGGAAAACGATCGATAGCAGGAACACAGACGACGAGCACGGAAACGACCGTCGTAACGACTGTACGTTCCCTGCTTTCGTTGTTCTGACAGCACTTGATATTTCAGGATTTCAGGCGGATGGAAGAAGTGGATCGCCATGACACACCGGCCGCGCGCTCGAATCGCGCAACGGGCACGGTTGGTGCTGCTGCCTCGGCGCTCCGCCCTGGAGGACTGGCTGCTTGTCACCGAACAGCGGATGATCCTTCACCGCAGGGCGCTGCGCACTCCGACCAACACCAACCTGGCCGAACTGCTTGACGCGGCGCAACGCGAGTCACAGCTCGCGGTGGCCAGCGCCGCACGTCTGACCAACAGGTCAGACGTCCCGTCGGGCATCCCCCGGACTCCGACGGCGGAAGCCACGACGGACACACCGCGCCAACCCGAACGGCCCCAGCGACAGCGCACGGTACGGCCACCACGGAAGCGCGACGGCATCACCGTGACCCGCTGACATGGTGCCACGGCGGTGCGGCGACCGTGATCAGGACGGTTGCGCCCTGGATCGGGCCAGTAGCGGGATCGTGACAGTTAACGCCATCTGAAGGTTACGCACAGCTTTCACACAGCCGGACTCGGCACGATACCGGTGCGGCGGCAACGGGCGGATCGTGACTACCTACACTTCCCTTGACCGTGCGCTCGCCAGTGGCGGAACAACGCCGCGTATCCGCAGTGATGGACAGGGAGGCCGACAGGTGGTGACGTCCAAGACGCGCCGACAGCGCGATCTCGCCGCGGCCAGGGCCGCCCGGCAGGCCGCACGCCGGGCCGCCTCACGGCGTCGACAACGCAGGGTGACAGCGGCCGTCTGCGTGGGCGCCCTGATCCTGCTGACCGGCGGTATCACCGCGGCACTGCTGGTCACCGGCGACGACGACACCGCCTCCCTGTCGCCTTCGGCGACATCGCCCGCGACGGAGCCATCCGCGGCGGCCCCGGCCGTCACGACACAGGTCGGCCCCTGCACCTACACCTCGGACGGGCAGAAACCGTCCAGACCGCTCAGCCTGCCCGCGGCAGCCGACACGGTGGACCGCTCCCCCGCCACGATGACCATCAACACGAACAAGGGGACGATCAGGGCCGCGCTGGACGCGGAAAAGGCGCCCTGCACCGTCCACGCCCTGCTCACGATGGCGAACGCCAAGTACTTCGACAACACCACCTGCCACCGCGAAACCACCCAGAACATCTTCGTGCTCCAGTGCGGGGACCCGGACGGCACCGGTATGGGCGGCCCGGGCTTCGCCTACGCCAACGAGAACACCGACGGCGCCAGGTACACCCGCGGCGTCATCGCCATGGCCAACGCGGGCCCCGGCACCAACGGCAGCCAGTTCTTCATCAACTACCAGGACCCGAACGAGGACGGCGTGCAGGCACTGGCCACCAACTACACGGTCGTCGGGAAGGTGACCGAGGGCCTGTCCGTCCTCGCCGCCCTCACCACTCCCGGAGTCGAAGGCGGCGCCCCTGACGGCGCCCCCGCGAGCAAGCCCCAGACCCTCACCCTCACCATCACCCAGGGCACCTGACCCCCAAAAACCTCCCCACCCACCCTCAGCAGCCGCCAAGGATGTGAATCCACTGCTGCTATGACAGCAGCGCATTCACATCGTTGACACCTAAAACCCCCCAATCCCAGCAAAAGCCCCCGACGCACCCCTCCTTCTCCTTATCGATCATCATCAGATGATCGATAAGCCCACGTAACGGCCAACCCCTCCGCCAGGGGCCCCAAATGGTGGTGAAAGCCACTATTTGGAGAAAGGCCGCTATTCGGGGAGGGCCCAGCGGCGGGCAGCGTCGATGCGGGCGCGTAGCTGAGCGGCGGTGGCCTGGGCGGTTGCCGGGCCGCCGCAGGTCCGTCGCAGTTCGCCGTGGATCGCCCCGTGCGGGCGGCCGGTGCGGTGGTGGTGGGCCGCGACCAGCCGGTTGAGCTCCCGGCGGAGTTCGGCGATCACCTCGTGGGTCGGACGGTTGTCCGTGGCCTGCGCGTCCGGGCCGTCCGCCTCGGCGGCGCGGGCCGCCGGGACCGTCTGCCCGAAGGCGCCCCGGGCGGCGCGGCCGGTGGGGTCCTGGCGGGCCTCGGTGCGCTCCTGCCGGCGCCGGGCGGCGAGCTGGGCGGCCTCCCGCTGTTTGAGCAGGACGGCGACCTGGTCGGGTTCGAGCAGGCCGGGCAGCCCCAGGAAGTCCTCCTCCTCGGCGGAGCCGGCGGCCGCCTGGGTGCCGAACTCACCGCCGTCGAAGATGACCCGGTCGAAATGTGCCGAGGAACCCAGCGCGGTGAAGGACCGCTCGGGCAGGTCGGGGACGTCCCGGCGCCGGTTGGCCTCGCGCAGCGCCGCGTCGTCGAAGGCGTCCGGTTCACGCAGGGGTTTGTCCAGCGCGTGGTCACGCTGGACCTCCATCTCGCCGGCGAGTGCGAGCAGCGTCGGGACGCTGGGCAGGAAGACAGAGGCGGTTTCCGCCCGGCCCCGGCCGCGGACGAACCGGCCGACGGCCTGGGCGAAGAACAGCGGGGTGGCCACGGAGGTGGCGTAGACCCCGACGGCCAGGCGTGGGACGTCCACGCCTTCGCTGACCATCCGGACGGCGACCATCCACCGTTGCCGCGACTCCCGAAAATTCGCGATCTTCGAGCTGGCGGAAGGGTCGTCGGAGAGCACCACCACCGGCTCGGTGCCGCTGACCCGGCGCAGGATCCCCGCGTAGGCGCGGGCGCTGGCATGGTCGCTGGCGATCACCAGCCCGCCGGCGTCCGCCATTCCGCCGGCCTGGATCTGGGACAGCCGGGTGTCGGCGGCGGCGAGGACGGCGGGGATCCAGTCGCCGCGGACGTCGAGGGCGGTGCGCCATGCCGCGGCGGTCTGCTCGTTGTTCAGCGGCTCGCCGAGCCGGGCGGACAGCTCGTGCCCGGCGCTGGTCCGCCAGGTCATCTCCCCGGAGTAGGCCAGGAACAGCACGGGACGCACCACGCTGTCACGCAGCGCGTCGGAGTAGCCGTAGGAGGAGTCGGCGACGCTGCGCGTCACACCATCCGGCCCGGGCAGGTAGGTGACGAACGGGATGGGGTTGACGTCGGACCGGAAGGGGGTGCCGGTGAGCGCGAGACGCCGGGTCGCGGGGGTGAACGCCTCCCGGACGGCGTCGCCCCAGGACAGGGCGTCACCGGCGTGGTGGATCTCGTCGAGGATCACCAGGGTGCGGCGGCGTTCGCAGCGCAGCCGGTGCAGCGCGGGATGCGCCGCCACCTGGGCGTAGGTGAGCACCACGCCGGTGTAGTCCGAGGAAGTGGCCCCGGCGGTGTTGCGGAAGGCCGGGTCGAGGGAGATGCCCACCTCCGCCGCCGCGTCGGCCCACTGCCGTTTCAGGTGCTCGGTCGGCGCCACCACCGTGATCGCACGCACCACGCCGTCGCGTAGCAGGTCGGACGCGACGCGCAGCGCGAAGGTCGTCTTGCCCGCGCCGGGGGTGGCGACGGCCAGGAAGTCGCGTGCGCCGGAGCCCGCCCGGGCCCGGTAGATCGCAAGGGCAGCCTCCTGCCAGGCTCGTAACGGACGGCGATTCGCCGGGGGCGGTGAAGCGTCATCGAAAGGGCCTGCACTCACAGGACAGACTCTACGGGCTGCCTGCCGCGGGCCGTCACCGGATCTCACCGAGCGCGCTCAGGGCCATCCGCTTCCCGCCGACGGGCACCGCCGGCAACATCCGACATCACCGAATGTGCCGGAATCCACATACCTGTGTACCGGTGCCGGCCGATGCGCTTCCCCGGTGCGCGCCGACGGGCGGCCGGACGCTGTTCTCCGGCGTCCGCCCTCCGCCATCCCCGTGCTCCGGCATCCGCACACATTCAGTAAACGGCGGCCGGCGGAGCACCGGCATGTCATCAACCGTGCCATCAACCATGTCGCCAGCTGTGCCGCCGATGACAAAACCACCGGGAAATAACTCCGAAACGCACGGGCCAGGCCGTCGGAGAGGAGCCGTCGCCCGCGCGAAGGCCGCCGTCCGGACGACGGAACGACGTGGTGCCACCGTCCGACCGCTGGACAACCAGATCACGACGACACAACGGACGGCGACGCCCGGCAGCGGGGCCGCGGCCGGTGAGCACCACGGACGGTGGGAGGGCGGCAACCCGCGGACATAAGGCCATGGATGAACTCTTTTACCGGGGGGCTATACGGGAGTTGGCGGACAAGGAAAGGCAGACGATGACTCCGGCGAGCAGGGCCCTTACGACTGCCGTTTCCCGACCACCCGCACGCACCCCCAACATCCGGCTGCGAAACTGCCGGGAGGAACGGGGCTGGTCGCAGGAACAACTGGCCATGGAGCTGCGCGGCTTCGCCGTCAGCCGCGAAGGACGTGAGGCCGGGGTCACCGGCAACATGGTCTGCAAGTGGGAGAAAGGCGACAAGAAGCCAAGTCTTCGTTACCAACGGCTTCTGGGAGCTCTCTTTCAGCGAACATCCGGGGAGCTCGGGTTCATCGAGAACGACACCGCCGGCGCTACTGGCGCTACCAATATCGTCAGCACTGTCGGTGACATCGCGGCCGGACCCGGGCCGGAACACGCGTCCGGGCCGTCACGGCCGGGGGCGGAACAGCGTCCCTTCCTCCGGCTGGTCGCGGCGGCCGAGGATGCCACGACGGCGTCACCCGACGCCCGGCCGCCGTGGGAGCGGCTTTCCGCGGCGTTGCGGCAGCAGGCCGTGGCCACTCCGTCAGTCGTCGACAGTCTCTCCGCCCGCACCGCCGGCCTGTTCGGGCTGGAGGAGCGGGTGCCGGCCCATCGGCTGATAGAACGGGTGACCGCGCATCTGGCCGCCCTCAGCCGTCTCCTGGAGGCCGCACCGCGCTCGGCGGTGCGCCGGGCGCTGGCTGTCACCGCCGGTGAGACCGCCGCGCTGGCCGGCTGGCTCGCCTTCGACATGCGCAACAGTGCCCACGCCCGCGCCTATTACCACGTCGCGGCCGAGGCCGCCCAGGAGGCCGGCGACGACGCCCTGCTGGCATGCGTGCTCGGCTACGAGAGCTTCCAGCCGAGCATGAACGGACGGCCGGACAAGGCCTGTGCGCTGCTGGCCGAGGCCCAGCGTCACGCCGAGCGCGGCGGCAGCCCGATGACCTGCGCCTGGCTGGCCGCCCGGGAGGCGGAGGAACAGGCCCACCAGGGGGACAGCGACGCGGCGCTGCGCGCGCTCGACCGCGCCACCGACGCCTTCGGCCAGGCCACCCCGGCCGACGACCGGGTGTGGACGCAGTTCTTCGACCGTTCCCGTCTCGACGGGATAAAGGTCACCACCTTCACCCGGCTGCGCCGTCCGGACGCGGCCCGCGCGACCGCCTTCGAGGGGCTGCGTACGACCAGCCCCACCACCACCAAGAAGCGTTCCCTGCTGCTGGGCGCCGTCGCCGAGGTGCATATTCAGCAACGGGAGATCGAACAGGCCTGCCAGTTCGCCGCCGACGCCCTGGCGATCGTGGCGCAGACGGACTTCTCGCTCGGCCTGACCCGCGTCCTGCACATCCGTGATCATCTGTCGCCCTGGCGTGACGTCCAGGCAGTGCGTGACCTCGACGAACAGCTGCGGGTTCTGATCTGAACGCCGGTGGCCGGCGAGAACGGACTCCCGCCGGCCACCGGCGACACGCGGATGGCGCGCAGGTGGCGCGCGGGACGAACAGGATCAACCCGGCCTGGTGCCGGCGCGGTAGCAGTCGTAGACGCCGCCGACCGTCCGTACGGCCGAGAGCAGCGCGTCCAACTGTGCCGGGCCGGCGACCTCCACGGTGAAACGGGCCCGGGCCACCCGGTCCTCGGAGGTGATCGAGGAGGCGGAACGGACCGTGGCCGACACGTCCGACAGCATCTCGGTGATGTCCGCGAGCAGCCCGTGGCGGTCGAACGCCTCGACCGCGATCTCGGCGGGGAACGTGCCCTCCGCCGATGGGAGCCAGGAGGTCACCGCGACCCGATGTCGGTCGCTTGCCGCGTTCACGCACTGCGACCGGTGCACGGACACGGCGAGGCTGTGCGTGCTGGTGAACCCGACGACGTCGTCCCCGGGCAGGGGAAGACAGCAGCGGGCGGGACGGACCGGGACGCCGCTGCGGCCGTCGATGGCGGCCGTCCCCGCCCAGGTGAGGGCCTCGTCCGTGTCCCGTGATCGCCGCCGGCTCCGCCTGGTGTGGGCCTGTTCCCTCGGCACCGGTGCCGGCGTCCGCGCGGCCGACACGACGGGCAGGGCGGCCGGAACGGGCGTGGCCGGCAGAGCGGGCGGACTCACCAGGCCCGCCGGGGACAGTGAGGTGGCGGGGCCGCCGACAGCTACGGGCCGCGGGGCCGTGTTCGAGGTCCGCTCGGAGGCCTCCGGGACGGCACCGGTGCCACTGCCGGTGCCACTGCCGGTGCCACTGCCGGTGCCGGTGCCGGCACCGCTGTCCAGATGTTGACGGCCAGGGCGGAGCGGGCTTGGATCCCGGGTATCGTCATGGCGGGCATCCGGGTGTGTCAGCTGCCGATCAGCAGGGTGTTCGGGATCCGACTGCTGGCCGGTGGTCTCCCGTCGCTGCCTGGTCAGCCCACGACGGATCCGTACCCGGGCCCGGGAGGTCTTGACGAAACCCAACCAGTCTTCGGATGGGCCTGCGTCCGGCAGCCCCGAACGCAGGATCTCCACCACGTCGCCGTTGCGCAGCCGGGTGTGCAGCGGGACCAGCCGGCCGTTGACCCGCGCCCCGATGGCCCGGTGCCCGAGTTCGGTGTGGACGGCGTAGGCGAGGTCGACCGGCGTGGACCTCGCCGGCAGCGCGATGATCCGCCCCTTGGGAGTGAAGATCAATACCTCGTCGGAGTCGAGGTCCGCCGACAGCGACTCCAGGAACTCACCGGGATCCTTGGCGTCGCCCTCCCAGTCGAGCAGGCTGTGCAGCCAGGCCAGGCCCTCCAGCCGGGCGCCGTCCGCGGACGGCCCGACCGGCCGGGCGATGATCCCGGTCTCGGCGAGCCGGTGCATCGCGTCCGTGCGGATCTGGATGTCGACGGGCTTGCCGGCCGGGTCCATGACGGTGGTGTGCAGCGACTGGTACATGTTGAACTTGGGTGTGGCCACGAAGTCGCGCAGCCGTCCCGGCGCCGGTCGCCACAGGGCGTGCACTTCCCCAAGCGCCTCATAACAATCAGTGATCGAATCGACGAGGATCAGCACGCGGACGATGTCGTTGTGGTCCCGCGCCTCGAAGCCGCGCTCCTGGGCCCGCTTGTAGATCGAGAAGAGATGGCTGGTACGGGCCGAGACCCTGGCGTCGATGCGCGCCTCGGCCAGGCCGCTGGCGAGCTTGTCGACGACCGAGGCAAGCTGGCCGGACTCGCGTTCCGCGGCCGTGAAGGTATCGACCACCGACTGGATCCGCGTGTACTCGTCGGGGTGCAGGACGGCGAACGCCCGATCCTCCAGCTCCCGCTTGATGACGTTCACGCCGAGCCGGTGCGCCAGCGGCGCGAGGATCTCCAGCGTCACCCGGGCGATGCGCGCCTGCTTGGATGGGGACTTGAAGCCGAGGGTCCGCATGTTGTGCAGCCGGTCGGCGATCTTGATGAGCAGGACCCGGTAGTCCCTGGCCAGTGCGACGATCAGTTTCCGCAGTGTCTCGGCCTCGGCCGCGTCCCCGAAACGCATCTTGTCGAGCTTGGTCACCCCGTCGACGAGGTTGGCGACCTCCGGGCCGAAGTCCGCCGTGACGGCCTCCAGGGTGTAGCCGGTGTCCTCGACCGTGTCGTGCAGGAGGGCCGCGACGACCGTGGTGGTGTCCACCCCGAGTTCGGCGAGGATGTCGGTGACCGCCAGCGGATGGGTGATGTACGGATCACCGCTGTGCCGCATCTGACCGGCGTGCTGGCGGTTGGCGACCTCGTAGGCGCGGACGATGAGAGCGACGTCGGCCTTGGGATGATGCTGACAGTGCCTGTCGATGATCCCCCGTAGTACGGATGGCGCAGGTGGCCCTGGTGGTGAACTTCGGGCCGCGGCCACCCGGCGGGCGAGGTGGGCCAGCCGGCTGCCGGCCAGCCAGGCGGCCGCGAGGGTCCGCGAGGCGTCCTCCCCGCCGCCGACCTGCCCCCCACTGGATCGGTCCACCCGCGCGGGCAGCGCCGCGCCCTGCATCCCGGCACCTACGATCTCAGCGTCCACAGTGCTCCCCCTCGATACGTCCCGGTGCGTCGGTACGTCCCGGCACGGAACAGCTCCGTGCCCCCGCCGCTCGCCGGTGACGGTCTCCCGCCGCGGCGACATCGACGACGCGGACCCGGCCGGCGGCCCCTCCCGCTGGAAACCGCCGGATCCCCCCACCGCACCAGCATGGTCAACACCTCGCCCCGGAGGCGATCCGGTAACAGTCGTGCACACCGTCGATCGAGCGCACGGCGTCCCGGATGTGGCCGAGATGTTTGGCGTCCCCCATCTCGAAGGTGAACCGGCTGACCGCGCGCTGGTCCTTGGTCGTCGTCACCGACGCCGAGAGGATGTTGACGTGGTGGTTGGTCAACACCCGGGTGACGTCGGAGAGCAGACGAGCGCGGTCGGTCGCCTCGACCTGGATGACGACGAGGAACACCGACCCCGAGGATGCGGCCCACTCGACCGGCACCGCCCGGTCACGAGAACTATTACACAAAGTAGCCAGATTCGGACAGTCCTGGCGGTGGACCGAGACGCCCTTCCCCCTGGTGACGAATCCGACGATCGGGTCTCCGGGCATGGGTGTGCAGCAGCGGGCGAGCTTCGACCACACGTCCTCGGCGCCGTTGATGACCACCCCTGGATCGCCGGCCGTACGTTGCAGGGCACGGGTGGGCAGCGCGGTCTCGGCGACGTCCTCGGCCGCGCCCTCCGGGCCGCCCAGCGCGGCCAGCAGGCGGCCCACCACGTGCTGGGCGCTGATGTTCTTCTCCCCGATCGCGGCATACAGCGCGGAGACGTCCGGGTAGCGCAGGTCCCTGGCCAGGCTGGGCAGCATGTCGCCGCTCATCAGTCGGGTCAGCGGCAGGCCGTGGCGGCGCATCATCCGGGCGATCGCGTCCCGGCCGGCGACGATGGCGTCCTCCCGCCGCTCCCTCGCGTGCCACTGGCGGATCTTCGTACGGGCCCGGGACGACCGGACGAAGGTCAGCCAGTCCTCGCTCGGGCCCGCCGCGTGCGCCCGGGAGATGAAGATCTCGACCGTGTCCCCGTTGTCCAGCGTGGTGTCCAGCGCGACGAGCCGGCCGTTGACCCGCGCGCCCACGCACTGGTTGCCCACATCGGTGTGGACGGCGTAGGCGAAGTCGACCGGGGTCGCCCCCTCCGGCAGCGCGATCACGTCCCCTTTGGGGGTGAACACGAAGACCTCGTCGGTGTGCAGGTCGAAGCGCAGGCTGTCGAGGAACTCGCCGGGTTCGGCGCTCTCCCGCTGCCAGTCGAGGATCTGGCGCAGCCAGGCGGTCTGGTCGGCCCCGGCGGAGCCCCGCCGGGAACGGCCGCCGTCCCGGGACGCACCGGCCCTGGAGCCGCCGTCGGCGAGTCCGAACGCGCCTGCCCTGGTCTCCCCGGAGGGCCGGGCGCCGACGCCGTCCTCCTTGTACTTCCAGTGCGCCGCGATCCCGTACTCGGCCCGGTTGTGCATCGCGTGCGTGCGGATCTGCAGCTCGACGGGCTTGCCCTCGGGGCCGATCACCGTCGTGTGCAGCGACTGGTACATGTTGAACTTGGGCATCGCGATGTAGTCCTTGAACCGGCCCGGGATCGGCTTCCAGTTCGCGTGGATGGTGCCCAGGGAGGCGTAGCAGTCCCGCAGGGAGTCGACCAGCACCCGGATCCCGACCAGGTCGTGGATGTCGTCGAAGGACCGGCCGCGGACCACCATCTTCTGATAGATCGAGTAGTAGTGCTTGGGCCGGCCGGTGACGACAGCCTTGATCCTGGCCTCGGCCAGGTGCGCCTGCACCTGCATCACCACCGCGGTGATGTAGGTGTCCCGGCTGGGCGCGCGGTCGGCCACCAGCCGGACGATCTCGTCGTAACGCTTCGGGTAGAGCGTCGCGAAGGCGAGATCCTCCAGCTCCCACTTCAGCGAGTTCATCCCGAGCCGGTGGGCCAGCGGAGCGTAGATCTCCAGGGTCTCCCGGGCCTTGCGCTCCTGCTTGTGCTCGGGCAGGAAGCGCAGCGTGCGCATGTTGTGCAGGCGGGCGGCAAGCTTGATCACAAGGGCCCGGGGGTCGCGGGCCATCGCGACCACCATCCGCCGGATCGTCTCGGCCTGCGCGGCCTCGCCGACCTTCACCCGGTGCAGCTTCATCACCGCGTCGAGCACCAGCGCGACGTGGTCGCCGAACTCGTCCCGGATCCGCTCGAGCGTCATGCCGCCCTGGCCGACGGTGCCGTGCAGGAGCGCGGCGCACAGGGTCGGCGTGTCCATCCCGAGATCGGCGAGGATGCTCGCGACCGCGACGGGATGGGTGATGTAGGGGTGGCCGGAGAGGCGGACCTGGCCGGCGTGCACCCCCGCCGCGGTCTCGAAGGCGTGGTAGACCGGGCCGACGTCGGCCCGCGGATGGTTCGCGAGCAGGCCGCGCAGCACCGGATCCAGCAGTGACGGCGGGGTCGCTCGATGCGACGCGAGCCTGGGGAAGCGCCCGCGGACCCGGCGTGGCAACGGCGGCGACTCGTGTCCGAGGCGTGGGACCACCGGCGAACCGTCACCAGGACCGAACTCACCGTGGTCGACAAGAAGCCCGGACTGGCGCGTCGGCGGGGCCGATGTGCCGGGCCAGGCGGATGGAGCCGAGGTGGCCGGGGCCGGTGCGGCGGGTGGAGCGGCAGCGGGCGGAGCCGGGGCTGATGAGGCCGGGGCCGCGGGCGGAACCGGTGAGGCCGGGAGAACAGCCGGCGGTGCGGAAACCGGCTGCCCGTCAGGTGATCGCACCACATCCGGCTGGACGCTGGTCGGCTGGGCGTCGCCTGGCGACCTGGTTTCGGTTGGCCCGGCATCGGTTGGCCTGGTGTCGGTTGGCCTGGCGTCGCTCGACCCGGCATCAGCCGGCCTGGTATCGGCCGGCCAGGTATCGGCCGGCGGGATGTCGGCCGGCCGTGGCGCGCCGTCGGCCGCCCTGGCGCGTCCCGCCGACGTGGCCTGCGGTGGACGTTCCGCCCCGACCGCCGACGGCGCGCCGGTGGGCGGGCAGCCATGGCTGTCCTCGCGGGCGAGCACAGCGTATTCGCCTGCCGCGGACGACTCCCGAACGGTCGTCGCGCCAGGCTCGGACGCTCCAGCCGTCACCGGGGCTGCCTCGGGCACAAGCCGCTCCTGCTTCATGTCGGACCCCTGAAGGCTAACGCTTCCGCGGGTTGACCTCCTCCCGCAACCCCGGCCAATGCCCGTGGATCACACAAAGGTCACAGGCCGGGGTTGTCGCAATCATGATCATTACGGTCGGGAGTGCCGCGCAGGAGCACCACGGCCGAGGCTCCGAACCGGCGAGGAACAGGCCCCGACGATCAGACTTCCATGATCGACGATATCGCGAGCGGCGCAAGCCGGTCACGCCCGGCCAGGAAGGTCAGCTCCATGAGCACGGCGAGCCCGACGACCTCCGCGCCCGACGCGCGGACCAGTTCGGTCGCGGCGGCCGCCGTACCGCCCGTGGCCAGCACGTCGTCGACGAGCAGCACCCGGTCACCCGGCTGGAAGGCGTCGGCCTGTACCTCGAGGGTGGCGGTGCCGTACTCCAGGTCGTAGGTACGGCTGACCGTCTCCCCCGGTAGCTTGCCCTGTTTGCGGATGGGCACGACACCCACCCCTGTGCGGTAGGCGACCGGGGCCGCCAGCAGGAAGCCACGCGCCTCGATGGCCGCCACGACGGTGGCGCCGTAACCGCCCGCGGTCGTGGCCAACTCGTTGATGACCACCGTGAAGGCGGCCGGTGTCCCCAGCAACGGTGTGATGTCCTTGAAGACCACCCCGGGCTGGGGGAAGTCGGCGACATCCCGGATGTGGGCCCGCAGCACGTCCGCGGCGGTGGTGCCGGCCGCGGACAGGCCGCTGGTGGTGGTGCCGGTGCCGGCCGGTCCGATGGTCGTTTCGGCTGGTTCGATGGTCGTCACCGCCGTTTTTTACCGCTGGGACGGCCTTTGCGGCCAGAACGCCGGGCTGGTGTCGGACGGCGGCCCGCGGCGGGCCGTGGCGGCCGGACGCCGGCAACGGCCGGTTCACGGCCGCTGGCGGGCTCTCCACGTTCACGCTCGTCAGCGTCCGAGGGGGTGGTCGCGGTATCGGAAAATCCGCTTCCCGACCCCTGACCGGCCGCCGCGGCCCCGCTGTCGGATGCGCGACCACCGACGGCGGCCGCCGCCGCGGCCTTCGGCTGCCTGGCGGGCTCCCGGGCGGCCGCCGCCCGCGCCCGGGCCACCCGCTGGTCGAGTGCCCTGACCGCCGGCTCGTTCTTCTTCAGGTCGACCAGCAGCGGAGTGGCGAAGAACAGCGACGAGTAGGCGCCCGAGGCGATACCCACGAACTGGGCGAGGGCGAGATCCTCCAGGGTGCCGGCGCCGAGCAGACCGGCACCGACGAACAGCAGCGAGGCGACCGGCACGAGCGCGATGAACGAGGTGTTGAGCGAACGCACCAGGGTCTCGTTCAACGCGTCGTTGGTGGCCTCCGCGTAGGTGCGCCGGTTGGTCGTGCTCATGCCGGCGGTGTTCTCCCGGACCCGGTCGAAGACGACGACGGTGTCGTAGAGGGAGAACCCGAGAATGGCCAGCAACGCGATGACCGTGGACGGGGTGACCTGGAAACCCACCAGCGAGTAGACACCCATCGTGATGACAAGGTCATGGACGAGCGCGGTCATGGCGGCGACCGCCATCTTCCACTCGAACCGGACCGACAGGTAGACCACCACCAGCACCAGGAAGACCGCGAGCCCCTGCAGCGCCTTGCTGGTGATGGTCGACCCCCACGACGCGCCCACCGTCGAGATGTCGATGTCGGTCGGGGCGACCTCGAAACGCTTCTCGATGGTGTTCTGCAGCGCACTGGCCTGCTCGGCGGAGAGGGTCGGGGTCTGCACCCGCAGTTGCTGGGAGGTGTCGAGCTCCTGGATGACCGAGTCGGCCGGGTTGACGCCGGCCGAGGACAGGGCCTCCTCGGCCACGGCGACCGACCTGCCGCCGGACGGGAACTGGAACAGCGCCCCGCCCTTGAAGTCGATGCCCAGGGAGAAGCCCCGGATCAGCATGCTGGCGACGCAGACGATCAGCAGGAGCGCGGAGAAGGCATACCAGATCCGGCGGCGGCCGACGAAGTCGACATGGGACTGGTTGCGGTAGAGCCGGCTGGCCCAGGACATCGCCTACTCCCCCTGCGCCGTGCCGGACGAGCCCGGCCGTGACGGCCGCGAACCGCGTGCCGAACGAAGATCGCGTGATCCCTGCTCGGGGCCACCGGCGGCGTCCGCCCTCGCCGTTCCCCTGCCGGCGGCGGCCTGGGCGGGGGTGGCCGGGGCCCGCTCCCGCTTGGCCAGGCGGGCCGGCGCGGGGCCGGCCGCGGCCGGCTGGCCACGGACCGCCGCGACGGTGAGACCGGAGAAACGGCTGGTGGCAAAGAACGGCCTGCGCACGAGCAGGGTGACCACCGGCCTGGTGAAGATGAACATGATCAGGACGTCTATCAGAGTGGACAGCCCGAGGGTGAAGGCGAATCCCCGGACGGAGCCGACCGACAGGACGTAGAGCACCGCGGCGGCGAGGAAGGAGACCGTGTCCGCGGAGAGCATGGTCCGTCGGGCCGACGGCCAGGCCCGTTCGGTCGCCACCCGCGCGGTGCGGTTCTCGCGGACCTCGTCCTTGATGCGTTCGAAGTAGACGACGAAGGAGTCCGCGGTGACACCGATGGACAGGATCAGACCGGCGATCCCGGCCAGGGTGAGAGTGAACCCGATCCATTCGCCGAGGAGCACGACCGAGGCATACACCAGCACCCCGCTCACCGCCAGCGAGCTGAGCACGACTATTCCGAGCGTCCGGTAGTAGACGAACGAGTAGAGCGTCACCAGCGCGAGACCGATGACACCGGCGAGCAGGCCGGCGTTGAGCGAGTCCTGCCCCAGGGTCGGGGAGATCGACTCGGCGCTGGACTGCTCGAAGGCCAATGGCAGGGCGCCGTAGCGCAGCACGTTGGCGAGATCCTGGGCGCTGGACTGGGTGAACGAGCCCGAGATCTGCGCGTCACCGGCGATCCGGTCGTTGGTGGTCGGGGCGGACTGCACCACCCCGTCGAGCACGATCGCCACCTGCTTGCCGAGTGTCTTCTCGGTCAGGCTGGTGAACTTCGCCTGCCCGGTGCCGGTGAAGCTGACGTTGACGACCCACTCGCCGGTGCTCACCGAGGCGGCGCCGCCGGAGCTGGCGAGCCCGGCCGTTGCCGACTTCACGTCGGTGCCGATCACTGTGGCGGGCATCAGCAGGTACTTGACGGCGCCGGAACGGTCACAGGCGGCCACCCAGTCCGTCGGCCGGTCGGTGGCGGCTGCCTGGCTGCGCACGTCCGATGGGGCGCAGGTCAGGCTTTCGAACCGGGCGACGACGTCGGCCGGTGGCGTGTCGGCGGCGGGCTGCGCGGGCTGGCCAGAGGCCGCCGGGGGTACCGCGGCAGGGGGCGTCCCGAGGGCCGGTGACGCCGAGGCGGCCGGTGCTGGCGCGGCCGAGCCGGCCGGGGCCGTCGGCGCGGCCTGGGCGAGCAGACCGGAGCCGACCACGTCCGGCCGGGTGGTGGTGGACGGGGACGCAGCGGTGGCGGCGGGCGGAGCGGACACGGTGCCCGGTGCCCTGGGCGTGGCGCCGGGCACCGGAACCGTCGGGGTGGCCGTCGGAGCCTCAGGAGCGGCCGGCGGGGTGGTCGGAGCGGCCGGTACGGCGGCCCCGGAGGTGTAGACCTCTCGGAAGCGCAGCTCGGCGGTCTGCCCGACCAGTTCGACGACATCGTTGCGGCCGCGGCCGGGAACCGAGATCTCGATCTGGGTGTTGTTGCGTTTGACTTCGGCCTCGGCGACCCCGAGCCCGTTGACCCGCTCCCGGATGATGTCGACGGCCTTGTTGACCGCGCCACCGTCGACGCCCTTACCGGGCTCGGTCGACCGGGGCGTGAGGATCACGCTCGTCCCGCCCTGGAGGTCCAGGCCCAGCTTCGGCGTCCACGTGGACGTCAGCGCCATGGAGCCGTAGAGCAACACCACGATGCCGAAGAGGAGCCCGATCCGGGACCAGGCGGGGCTCAAGGCCTTACGCCGTCGCCCTGACCCTCGTGCCAACGGATATCCCTTCGTCACGCGCCGTCGCGCTCATGCCACTTCCTGCTGGACCTGCCCGGTGGATGGCCGATCCGGCCATGACCGGTGGAACCGGCGTGGACTGAAACTGATCGTCACAGTGTGGACCTACCGTCACGGTGGGACGGCGCCGACCACGCCCACGGCCGGGTGCCGACCGCACCCAAGGTATCGACCCAAGGTATCGGAACGACTGTCATGCCGGAGGCGTTCCGATACCACATTTGTAACGCCGATATCCGCATGTTCGTCGAAGCGGACGCCGACCGGCTCCGGTGGGGGGCCGGTGCCGGTCGGCCTGCCGTTCACCGCTCTGGTGTCCCTTCCCCGGGATCCTCGGAACCGCTGGCGTCCGGCCGCCGCTGGCCACCGGTTGCCTCCTCGCTGCCGGTCGTGTCGACCTTCTTGGTCGTGTCGATGGGCCCCCGGCCCGTGCCGTGGTCGTCAGCCGCCCCGGCGTCCTCGTCCCGGTGGCCGCCTTCCTCGTCGCTGTCGTGGCCACCGTCAGGGCCACCGTCATGATCAATATCATGATCGTCGTGGTGCGCCACGTCATCCCCCACCGGGGAGACGACCCGCACGACCGCGGAACGGGTGAAGCGGCAGACCACATCCGGTGCCACCTCCAACAGCACGTCACTGCCCTCGACCTCGACCACCGTGGCGTACAGCCCCGCGGTGGTCACGACCAGCGCCCCCGGCACGAGCGAGGTCAGGACCTGCTGCTGGGTCCGCTGCCGACGCCGCTGGCTGACGACAAAGAAAACGACGAGCGCCAGCAGCAGGATCAGGGGAAACAACCCGCCGAACCCACCACCACCGCCGCCCTGGGCCACATCCTGTGCGACCACGATCACCTGCACGTCCACGTCCTCCCATGTTGTGCGGCCGATGGTACGTACCGGCCGCGAGGCTGCCGACGCCAGGCCCCGCCGGAGCGCGCCCAGCCGACGCCGACGAAGAGCGGCGAAGGGGCCGCGGCGCCGGGAGAACCGGCGGGCAGCCGCCGCTCTCAGCCGCCGTCGGCCAGGGGCTCAGTCGTCGCTGTCGATGAGGGGAAGCGGAACCTGGGAACGGCCCAGCAGGCCCTCGACCGGGTCGAGGCCGAGGTGGGTGAAGGCGGCCGGGGTCGCGATGCGCCCCCGGGGGGTCCGGGCGAGCAGACCGGCCCGGACCAGGAACGGCTCGGCCACCTCCTCGACCGTGTCCGGCTCCTCCCCCACCGCCACCGCCAGGGTCGCCAGACCCACCGGGCCGCCGTTGAAGCGACGTACCAGCGCCTCCAGCACCGCCCGGTCCAGCCTGTCCAGGCCGAGTGCGTCCACGTCGTAGACGCGCAGGGCGGCCTGGGCGACCTCATGAGTGACGACTCCGTCCGCCCGCACCTCGGCGTAGTCACGCACCCGTCGCAGCAGCCGGTTGGCGATCCGGGGGGTTCCGCGCGACCTGCCGGCGACCTCTGCCGCGCCGTCGCCGGTGATGTGCACACCGAGCAGCGCCGCCGAGCGGACCAGCACATCGATCAGCTCGTTGGTGTCGTAGAAGTCCATGTGGGCGGTGAAACCGAACCGGTCGCGCAGCGGCCCGGTGAGCAGACCGGAGCGGGTGGTCGCGCCGACGAGGGTGAACGGGGCGATCTCCAGCGGGATCGCGGTGGCGCCGGGGCCCTTGCCCAGCACGACGTCGACCCGGAAGTCCTCCATCGCGGCGTAGAGCAGCTCCTCGGCCGGGCGCGCGATGCGGTGGATCTCGTCGAGGAAGAGCACCTCGCCCGGGGCCAGCGCGGTGAGGATCGCCACGAGGTCCCCCGCCCGTTCGACCGCCGGCCCGCTGGTCATCCGCAGCGGGACCGCCATCTCCCGAGCAATGATCATGGCCAGGCTGGTCTTGCCGAGCCCCGGCGGCCCGGACAGCAGGACGTGGTCGGGCGGACGCGCCCGGGCCCGCGCCCCCTCAAGCATGATCATAAGCTGTTCGCGGACCTTCTGCTGGCCGATGAACTCCGCCAGCGTCCCCGGCCGCAGGCCCGCCTCAAAGGCACGCTCCTGCGGTTCGGCCACCGGCGAGACCAGACCCTCGACGTCCATCCAGCCGCCCTTACCGAGGCCGCAGGGCGGCCAGCGCCCGACGCAGCAGCACGCCTACGGGATCCGGTGTCTCGGCACGGCCGCTGCCCGCCCGGCCGGTGCCGGTGGCGGTGGCCCGTGGGTCACCGGGGCCGGCACGGCCCGCGCGGCTGCCCGGCCCGGCATTGCCGTGGCCGTTGCCGGCCGGGACCGCGGCCAGGGCATCCGCCCCGGTGATGGCCAGGGAATCGGCCAGCGCGGCGGCCAGCGCGTCGTCGGCCTCCCGCGCGGTGTAGCCGAGCCCGAGCAGCGCGAGGCGGACCTGCTCGCCGGCGGTGACACCCGTGCCCGCGGCCGGCGCGGCACCGTCACCGCCGGCCCCGCCCACACCCACACCGTCATCCCCCGCGGCCGGCGCCGGTACGGGCGGGCCGAGCCTGTCCCTGAGGTCGAGGACGATGCGCTGCGCGCCCTTGCGGCCGATGCCGGGCACCTTCGTCAGAGCCGCAAGATCCTCCGCCGCGACCGCGCGGCGCACGCTGTCCGGACTGTGGACACCGAGCACGGCCTGGGCGAGCCGGGGGCCGACCCCGGAGGCGCTCTGCAGGGTTTCGAAGACGTCGCGCTCGTCGGCGTCGGCGAAACCGTAGAGAGTCAGCTCGGTCTCCCGGACGACCAGCGTGGTGACCAGCCGTGCCTGCTGCCCGACCCGCAGCCCGGCCAGGGTCGCGGGGGCGCACTGGACGAGCAGCCCGACCCCGCCCACCTCGACGACGGCGGCATCGGGCGACAGGGCGGCAACCGTCCCGGCCACGGACGCGATCACCTGAGGCTCCTGCCGGCGGCCGCGGCAGCCTGCCTGGCCGCCCGCATCCGGGCGAGCGCCGGCCCCCGCGACAGGTGGCACAGCGCAAGGGCCAGGGCGTCGGCGGCATCGGCCGGACGTGGCGGGTCGGACAGCCCCAGCAGACGGCTGACCATGAAGGTGACCTGGGTCTTGTCCGCCCGGCCGCTTCCGCTGACCGAGGCCTTCACCTCACTGGGGGTGTACAGCGCGACCGGCAGGCCACGGCGGGCCGCGCTGACGATCGCCACCGCCCCGGCCTGCGCGGTACCCATGACCGTCCGGACGTTGGCCTGGCTGAACACCCGCTCGACCGCGACCGCGTCGGGGTGGTGACGGTCCAGCCACTCACCGACGCCGCGTTCGAGCGCCCACAGCCGGGCGGCGACGTCATCGGCGGCGGGCGTACGCAGCACGCCGACCTCGACCAGCGACGTCTGCTGACCCGGCCCGCCGTCGACAACCCCGAGACCGCAGCGGGTAAGCCCCGGATCGACCCCCAGCACTAGCACCGGCACCCTCCACGACCAGCTAGCTCGTCGACTGTCGTCCCGACCGTCCGCCGGGCATCGCAACCGCCGGATTACCCGGGACCGCCGGCCACCGGCGGTTCGCCACGATTGTGGCACGTCTGAACGCCTGTTCGAGTGCAGCGACACGCCTACCCGGGCGCCGGCCCGGCAAACATCGCCTGCCGGCCGGGCAGCAGCCCGGCAACCATCCCTGCCGGTCGGGCAGCAGCCCGGCAGGCACCTACCGCCGGCGGCCAGCGTCAACTGGCTGTCCGCAACGCCACCCGCGGCCGTCGGCCGGGCACAGATCAGCATATGGTGAGATGACCGGCAATGCCCCGCGAAGATCGTCAGTGCCCCGCCGGGCAAGCGGGAGATGCCACCGAAAAGCACCGGAAATGCGGGAAATGAGGTCCACAATGGGCTCCGATGCCGCCGCCGGTACCGAGCCGACCGGGCCGACCGGGCTGACCGCCGGGCCGGCGGCCGAACACGGCGACGGACAGGTGCCGCGTGCGCGCCGGTCGGACCAGACGCGCCACGTCCGCCTCGATGCCGGTGACGTGGAGCTGTCCGGGCTGCTGGCCGAGCCCGACGGCCCGCCGCGGGCCGTCATCGTCGGCCTGCCCGGTGGGGGCTGCGCGCGTCCTACTTCCACGGCCGGGCGCATCCGGACCTGTCCCTGCTGACCCTCGGCACGGCCCTCGGGTTCAGCGTGCTGGCGCTGGACCGGCCCGGCTACGGCGCGTCGGCGGGGCTGAAGGCCACCCATCAGACGCTGGCCGCGCAGACCGCCGCCACCTGGCGGGCGCTGGAGACGTTCACGGCATCCCACGCCGTGGGGGCGGGCCTGTTCCTGATCGGCCACTCGTTCGGCACGATGCTGTCGGTGTCGCTCGCCGCGGACGAACGCGGCGAGCGCCTGCTCGGTCTCGACGTCTCCGGGGTGGGAGCCCGGTACCGTGACGGTCTGTGGCCGCCACGGCTCCCCGCTGACAGCAGCGTCGCCGAGATCCACCGGGAGCACGCCCTCGCGGCCCGCAAGCTGTTCTGGGGGCCGGAGTCCCTGTACCCGCCCGGCACGTTCGTCCTGGGGACGGTACCGACAGCCGGCGTGCCGGCCGGCGAGGCATCCGATGCCGCGAAGTGGCCGCAGAAGCTGCCCCTGCTGGGTCCGCGGGTGCGGGTGCCGGTCCGTTGGACGCTTGCCGACCACGAGTCCTGGTGGCACCTTGACGAGGCGACGGAGACCGAACTGCGGGCCGCTTTCAGCGCCGCGCCGCGCTTCGAACTGGTCTGGCAGCGCGGCGCGGGCCACAACATCAGCCTGGGGTGGGCGGCCCGCTCCTACCACCTGCGGGCGCTGTCCTTTGCCGAGGAGTGCATCCGCGACCGGAACACGGGCTGACTCCCACCCCGGGTTGACCCCCGCTCCGAAACGACGGACGCCTCAGAACGAGACACACGCCTCGAAACGGGGCACATACCCACCACGCGAACAACACCGGTCCGTACGGCGGCACCAGAAGTCACGGTAACGCCGACGGCGCCAGGGAGCCGGTCAGGAGCCGGTCAGGCCGAGGAGCCGGTCAGGCCGAGACCAGCTCCATGATCTCGTCGGAGATGTCGGCGTTGAACCAGACGTTCTGGACGTCGTCGAGATCCTCGAGCGCCTCGACGAGCTTGAGGACCTTGCGAGCGGCCTCCTCGTCCAGCGGCACGCTGACGCTGGGCAGCCAGGACAGGTCCGCCGAGGCCACCGTGAGCCCCGCGTCGGTGGCCGCGACGCGCACCGCGTTGAGGTCCGTGGCCTCCGAGACGACCTCGAACGCGTCGCCGAGGTCGTTGACCTCCTCCGCGCCGACGTCGAGCACCGCGGTCAGGACGTCGTCCTCACCGAGCTCGGGGGTCTTCGTGACGAGGACGACGCCCTTGCGGTTGAACAGGTAGGACACCGACCCCGGATCGGCGACGCTGCCGCCGTTGCGGGTGATGGCCACCCGGACATCCGAGGCGGCCCGGTTGCGGTTGTCGGTCAGGCACTCGACCAGCACGGCCACCCCGTTCGGCGCGTACGCCTCGTAGGTGATCTCCTCGTAGCTGGCCCCGCCGGCGAGCTCGCCCGACCCCCGCTTCACGGCGCGGTCGATGTTGTCGTTCGGTACCGACTGCGACTTCGCCTTGGCAATGGCGTCCGCGAGCGTCGGGTTCCCGGCAGGGTCCCCGCCACCGGTCTTGGCCGCCACCTCGACCGTCTTGATCAGCTTCGCGAACAGCTTGCCGCGGCGCGCGTCGATGACGGCCTTCTTGTGCTTGGTGGTCGCCCACTTGGAGTGACCGCTCATGCCGTGCCCCTCACCTGTCCCCGCTCCCGTCTGCCACCTGTGCCCTGCATAGATACGCCCTGGCCGATATGCCCCGTACGCCCTGCACACCCTGTGTGCCCCGTACGGCCCGCATGCCTCGCACATCCTCCACCATGCCGACGAACAGCTCGTGTATCCGCCCGTCGCCGGTGAGCTCCGGATGGAACGCGGTCGCCAGTACGCCCGCCTGACGGACCGCGACAATCCTGTCACTAACCCTACCGAGCACCTCGACCTCGTCCCCGATCTTCTCCACCCAGGGTGCCCGGATGAAGACCGCCCGGACCGGGCCGCCGGCAACACCGGTGATGTCGATCTCCGCCTCGAACGAATCGACCTGGCGGCCGAACGCGTTGCGCCGCACAACCACGTCCAGCCCGCCCAGCAGTGGCTGGCCGGGCCTGCCGTCCAGGACGTCCCTGGCCAGCAGGATCATGCCCGCGCACGACCCGAACACCGGCAGCCCGGCCGCGATCGCGTCCCGCAGCGGCTCCAGCAGCTCGAACACCCGCAGCAGCCGACCGATCGTGGTGGACTCGCCGCCGGGCAGCACCAGCCCGTCGAGGGCGCCCAGATCGGACGGCCGGCGCACCTCGACAACCTGGACGCCGAGCGCGGCCAGCGCCCGGGAATGCTCGCGGACGTCACCCTGCAGAGCCAGCACGCCCAGCCGCGCCGCGCCGGTCCTCGCCTGTGCCGGAGGCGTCCAGGGGCCGCTCACCATCCGCGGTCGGCGAAGCGGTCCGCGGGCGCAAGATCGCTGACGTTGATGCCGACCATCGCCTCGCCGAGGCCGCGGGAGACCTTCGCGATGACGTCGGGGTGGGCGTACATGGTGGTGGCCTCGACGATCGCCCGGGCGCGCCGTGCCGGGTCGCCGGACTTGAAGATGCCCGAGCCGACGAACACGCCGTCCGCCCCCAGCTGCATCATCAGGGCGGCGTCCGCGGGCGTCGCGATACCACCGGCGGTGAACAGCACGACCGGCAGCGCACCGAGCCGCGCGACCTCGGCGACCAGTTCGTAGGGGGCGCGCAGTTCCTTGGCCGCGGCGAAGAGCTCGTCGCCGGGCAGCGCGGACAGCCGCGCGATCTCCGCCCGGATCGTGCGCATGTGCACGACCGCGTTGGACACCTCGCCGGTGCCCGCCTCGCCCTTCGAACGGATCATGGCCGCGCCCTCGCCGATCCGGCGCAGCGCCTCCCCCAGGTTGGTCGCGCCGCACACGAACGGGACGGTGAACCGCCACTTGTCGATGTGGTGGTGCGGGTCGGCCGGGGTGAGGACCTCGGACTCGTCGACGTAGTCGACCCCCAGCTCCTGGAGCACCTGGGCCTCGACGAAGTGGCCGATGCGCGCCTTGGCCATCACCGGGATCGACACCGCCTCGATGATCGACTCGATCATCTCCGGGTCGCTCATCCGGGAGACTCCGCCCTGGGCACGGATATCGGCGGGAACCCGCTCCAGGGCCATCACGGCGACGGCGCCGGCCTCCTCGGCGATCCGGGCCTGCTCGGCCGTGACCACGTCCATGATCACACCGCCCTTGAGCATCTCCGCCATGCCCCGCTTGACCCGGGCCGTGCCCACGTGGGCGCCGTCTCCTGCGCCGGCCGCGCCGGGCAGCGTGGCCGTGGGCACGGATCCGTGGTCCGGTCCGTGGCCCCGCGAAGCGGGCTCGGCAGCGGTCAGACCCTCGGACATGGCATGCCTCTCTGTACACAGACGGGACCGGTGCAGGAATTCGGTCCACGGCGAACATCCCAGCTGGGCCGGACACCGACAAACCGCGGCTTCCACGAGCGGAGCACGTCGGACACGCGACAGTCAGCCCGGACGGAAGACATCCCATCCTACGACCGGAAGCACCTACCGGACGGGATGGCGATTACGATCGACAATACAGAAGAGTTTACGGTGCAAACCTGGACATATCTCTACCATACGTACTGCCGTCACGCCTGCCGCTGTCGCGCGCGATGCCGTCGCGCGCAGGGCCGTCACGCGTGGTACTGCCGCGCCTGCCGTCCCCGTCACGGCCGTCGGCGCCGGCATGATCGTTCCTGCCCCCGGTGTCACCACGCATCGGAAGCGCGTCGTCGATCTCGAAGTAGGTGGGCAGCGGCCTGCGCCCGGACAGTCGCAGTACCCGCACGATCCGTCTGGCCCGCAGTGCCCGCACGTCGCGTACGGCGTCGTTGTGTAGTTGACGGGCGAGCGCGACCCGGGCGGCGGCAACATCCACCGCGTGCAGGGTGTCCGGCGCCCGGTCCGCCGTCGCCGTGACCCCCGGCGAGCGCAGGGCCCGGCTGAGGCTGTTCTCCGCCGCCTCGGTGTCGCTGTCCAGCGGGCCGCCCCCCGCGGGCCCCACCTGCGCGGCCCGGGCCCGCTCCACCGCCTCGCCCAGCTCCGTCAGCTCGCACCGCCGGGCCAGCTCCCCGGCCACCTCCACACGCAGCGCCAGCTGGCTGATCAGTCCTGTCCGGGCGTCGTCCACCCGGACCGCCAGGCGGTCCAGCCGGCTGGCCAGCCAGGTCAGATAGGTGGCGATCGCCACCACGATCACGACCGTAACAACGACGAGGGTCACCTCGCGCAGCGTAGTGAACGTGGGGTGGGAGCGCGCCAGCTGGCATGAATCTCCTCACACCGGATGGCGGACCGCCGGCCGCGGCCGATGTTGGCCCTCGGACGCTGGCCCGTCAGACACTGGCCCGTCAGACGCTGTTCGCTGCCAGTGACACCGGCCTGTCCCCGGCGACCATCTCGTACACCCCGACGATCCGTTTCGCGATCACCGTCCAGTCGTAGGCGGCCACCACCGCCCGGCCCCGCTCGGCCAGCCGCCCGCGCCGTGCGGGATCGGCCAGCAGATCGGCGAGGGTGTGGGCGAGGGCGGTCGCGTCGGCGACCGGGAACAGCCGGCCGGCCTGACCGTCGTCCAGGACCCGGCGGAAGGCGTCGATGTCGCTGGCCACCACCGGCACGCCCGCGGCCATCGCCTCCAGCAGGACGATGCCGAAGCTCTCCTGCCCCGTGTTGGGCGCGCAGTAGACCTCCCCCGAGTGGAACACCCGGGGCTTGTCCGCGTCGGAGACGAGCCCGAGCAGGTGGACGCGGTCGCGCAGACCCGGCTCGACCCGCTCGAGCACCGCCTCCCCGTCGCCGGGGCCGGCGACCAGCAGCCTGGCCTCGGGACGGCGTTCCACCAGCGCCGGCAGGGCCGCGAGCAGCACGTCCAGGCCCTTGCGCGGCTCGTCGATACGTCCGAGGAAGACGACCGTGGAGCCGTTCGAGACCGGTTCGGGCAACGGGGCCGCCCGTTCGAAGGTGAGTATCGACACGCCGTTGGGGATGAGGATCGCGTCCACGCCGAGATGTTCGACGAGCGTGCGACGGGCCGCTTCGGACACCGCGATGCGGGCCCGGACCTTCTCCATGGACGGCTGCAGCGCCCCGTGCGCGGCTGTCAGGATCTTCGAGCGCGGGTTGGACGTGTGGAACGTGGCGACGATCGGGCCGTCGGCGAGCATGCAGGCGAGCAGGCTGACACTCGGCGCCGTCGGTTCGTGCACGTGCAGGACGTCGAAGTCGTGCTCGCGCAGCCACCGGCGTACCCGCGCCGCGGACACCGGCCCCATCAGCAGCCGGGCGACCGAGCCGTTGTAGGGCACCGGCACGGCGTGGCCGGCGTCCACCCCGTACGGCGGGAGCGCGCTGTCGTCGCCCACCGGCGTGATCACCGATACCTCGTGCCCGAGGGCGACCAGGGCCTCGGCGAGATCACGCACGTGGACCTGGACTCCGCCGGGAACGTCCCAGGTGTAGGGGCAGGCAAGGCCGATCTTCATGTTCTCGGCCCTGGCTCTGGCTCCGACCGCGGCGCCGGCTCCGACCGCGGCTGTGGTAGCTCCGTCTCCGTAGCTGTCGGCGTCTCCGTCGGCCTCGCCGTCTCCGTCGGTGCCGGTGTCCGCGTCGGCGTCTGCGGTGGCACGGCCGGTGGCTCGTTCCGCCAGATGCGCTGGAGCATGTGCCAGTCCGCGGGACGGGCGGCGATGCCCTCGGCGAAGGCGTCGGCCAGTGCCTGGGTCATCCGCGCCACGTCGGTGTGCGGCACCGCCGGGTGGATCCGCACGCCCCAGCCGTCCCGGTCGAACCAGAGCGTGGCCGGCAGCAGGGTCGCGCCGGTCCGCAACGCCAGGGTGGCCGGCCCCGGCGGCATCGTGGCCGTCGCGCCGAAGAACTCCACCGGCACGCCGTCCTCGGACAGGTCGCGGTCGGCCAGCAGGCAGATCGTGCCGCCCCCGCCGAGACGGCCGGCCAGCAGGTCGAAGGGGGGACGCTCGCCCCCGGTCAGCGGGATGACCTCCATGCCGAGCGCCGAACGGAACCGGACGAACCGGTCGAACAGCGACGCCGGCTGGAGACGTTCAGCCACGGTCGTGAACGGTTCGCCGGTGGCGACCAGCCAGGCGCCGGCATGCTCCCAGTTGCCCATGTGCGGTAACGCGACAACGGTCCCGCGGCCGCTGGCGAGGGCGTCGCGCAGACGTGGCTCGTCCAGCATGTGCATTCCCCCGATGATCCGCTCACGGGAGATGTCCTGGAGGCGGAAGACCTCCAGCCAGTAACGCGCGTAGGACCGCACGGCCGCCCGGGTCAGCCGGTCGAGATCGGTGCCGGGCGGGGTGACACGGGCGAGGTTGGAGCGCAGCCGGCGCACACCACGACCGTCCCGCCGTACGGCGACGTCGGCCGCCGCCGTGAACGCCGCGGCCGCCACCCGCTCGGGCAGCAGGCGGACCACCCGCCAGCCCGCCGCGTACGCCAGGTCGGTCATCCGCGCGCGGGACACCCAGGGCTCGGCTCCCAACCACGTCACCAACCAATCATGGTCATTCGCGCGCGGGACACCCGGTACGTGCCTCAGCGGGCCCGCGGACCGGCGGTCGGTTCGGCCGGTGGGGCACCGGCAGCCGCGGACGCACCGGCGGCGCCGGCCGCCCCGGCCCCCCGCAGATACTGCCGACGCACATGAACGACACGCTGTGTCACCGTCAGGACGGTGGCGCCGGCAAGGAACCACAGCGCAGCCGGCAGCAGGTACGGCACGCCCAGGCCGTAGAGACCGGCCGCGACCAGGACGATCAGCAGGCGTTCGCCGCGTTCGGCGAACCCCACGTCACACCGCAGCCCGAGGCCTTCGGCCCGCGCCTTGACGTAGGAGGTGATCGAACCGGCCACCAGGCTGATCAGGGCAGCCACGCACAGTGGCAGCGAGTCACCGTCACCGGCGTACCACAGGATCAGCGAGCTGAAGATGGCGCCGTCCCCGACCCGGTCGGAGGCCGAGTCCAGGAACGCGCCCCACGGCGAGGAGATCCCGCGGGCCCGGGCGATCAGGCCGTCGAGCAGATCGGAGAAGACGAACAGCGTGATCACGAGGGTGCCGACGAAGAAGACCCCGCGGGTGAAGAAGCCCAGCGCGGCACCGCTGACACCGATGGTGCCGACGATCGTCACCGCGTCCGGCGACACCGACGACCGGGCCAACCGCTCGCCCAGGGGATCGAGCACCCGTTGAATCTGCGGTCGCGCCTTGCTAGCGAGCATGTACGTCCCGTCGTGTACGTCCGGTGCTGTCCCTCACAGTACCGCTGTGACCATCGGCAACCCGTTCCTTGCCAGACCGACATGGGTTGTTCACATGCCGGCGGAGGGGGAACCTGTTCCCACGAGTTTTTCACAGCAGCTCACCGCTGACCGCCGGCACGACAACCGCCAACAACCGTCGACATGGCAAGTGTCGACACCACAACCGTCGACGTCACAATCGTCGACCTGACAACAGCCGGACCGTTTCCTCCACCCACACAACCGTCACCACTGACACAACCACTCATGACGACGCGATCACGCGATCCGCCACCGGCCGCCCGGAGCGGATCGGCCCATCGCGTTCGTCCTGTCACCCAGGTGGGGTCCACTGGTTCAGCCCTCCCAGCCGCCCAGTGGCCGTCACCAGGGCCACCGGGTGGCCGTGTCACACCGGGGAGGCGTAGGTGAAAACAACCGCATGCAATGATCGTCCCGACCTCGAGCACCTGGCCGACGTACGCAACGTCATCCTTGTCGGCCACACCGGCGCGGGTAAGACGACTCTTGCCGAGAGCCTGCTGGCCGCGGCCGACGAGGGCGAGGCGGCGCAGGGCCGTCCCGCCCCGCCGCGGCACACCGATCACGACGATGCCGAGCACCGCCAGCGCACGATCAACCTGACCGTCCTGTCCACCACCCACCGGGGCATGCGGATCAACCTGCTGGACACCCCCGGGCTCGCCGACTTCATCGGCGACCTGCGCGCCGGGCTGCGCGGCGGGGACGCGGCCCTGTTCGTGGTCAGCGCCCTCGACGGCGTCGACGGCTTCACCCGGCTGCTGTGGGACGAGTGCGCCGCCGCCGGCACACCCCGGGCAATCGTGCTCACGAAGCTGGAACATCCCCGCGCCGACTTCGCCGCGACCGTCGCCACCTGCCAGAAGCTGTTCGGCCCGGGCGTGCTGCCGCTGTACCTGCCGGTACGCCTGCCAGCGGCGGACGGGCCCGCGCCGGGGCACGGCGGCTACCAGCTGATCGATCTGTTGTCCGCGGGCAGCGCCATTCCCGGTGCCGTTTCCGCCGCCGGGAACGGCACCACCCGGCCGACAGTCGCCGCCGCCCGCAACGCCCTGATCGAGGGGATCATCGCCGAGAGTGAGGACGAGTCCCTGCTCGAGCAGTACCTCGCCGGGGAGCCGCTGGCGCCGGAGCTGCTGCTTCGCGACCTGGAGACCGCGGTCGCCCGCGGCCGCTTCCACCCGGTCCTGCCCGTTCTCGGCCCGGCCGGTGCCGTCGGCGGGAGCGGCGACATGCTCGGCGCCGCCGAACTGCTGGACCTGTTCACCCGGGCGTTCCCGTCCCCCGCCGAACACCGCCTGCCGGTGAGCACCCGCCCTGACGGGTCGTCGGGGCCGTCGCTGTCGGCCGACCCGGACGGCCCGCTGGCCGCCGAGGTCATCCGGACCACGACCGATCCCTACGTCGGACGCATCTCACTGGTCAGGGTGTTCTCCGGGACGCTGCGCACGGACACGACCGTCCACGTCTGTGGGCACGGCCGGGCCGAACGCGGCCATCCCGACCACGACGACGACGGGCGGATCGCGGGGATCTCCCGGCCGGCCGGCCGCTCCGGGCAGCGGCCGGCGCAGGTCGTGCGGGCCGGTGACCTGTGTGTCGTGGCGAAACTGGCCACCGCGGAGACCGGTGACACCCTGTCCAGCCCGGACGACCCCATCCTGCTGCAGGCGTGGTCGATACCGCGGCCGCAGCTGCCCGTGGCGATCCGCGCGCGCACGAAGAGCTCGGAGGACAAGCTGTCGACCGCGCTGGCCCGCCTCGCCGCGGAGGACCCGAGCCTGACGGTGGAGTACGGCACCGAGAGCGGCCAGCTCGTGCTGTGGTGCATGGGCGAGGCGCACAGCGACGTCGTCATCGAACGGCTGCGGACCCGCTACGGCGTGGACGTCGACCGGGTGGCGCCGCGGGTGCCGCTGCGGGAGACGCTGCGCGGACCGGCGCGGGGCACCGGCCGGCACGTCAAACAGTCCGGCGGCCACGGTCAGTACGCGATCTGCCACGTCGAGGTGGAGCCGCTGCCGGCCGGCAGTGGCCGGGAGTTCGTCGACGAGGTGGTCGGCGGCGCGGTCCCCCGGCAGTTCATCCCCTCGGTGGAGAAGGGCGTGCTGCGCCAGCTCGACCTCGGGGTGGCGGCCGGCTATCCGCTCGTCGACATCCGGGTGCGGCTGGTGGACGGCAAGGCCCACTCGGTGGACTCCTCCGACATCGCCTTTCAGGCCGCCGGGGCGCTGGCGGTGAAGAACGCCGCCCGGGCCGCCGGGATCGTCCTGCTCGAGCCGGTGCTCGCCGTCTGCGTGCTCACCCCCGACGAGCACGTCGGCCCGGTGACCAGCGATCTCGCGGCGCGGCGCAGCCGGGTCGTCGGCATCGAGCCGGTCGGCGGTGGGCAGTCCAACGGGCAGGCGGTGCACGGGAGCACCACGGGCCGGACCCTGGTGCGGGCCGAGGTGCCCGAGAAGGAGATGCTGCGGTACGCGGTGGACATCCGTTCACTGACCCAGGGCACCGGCACGTTCACCCGTGACAATCTGCGTTACGAACCGGTACCCGACCACCTCGCCGCCGACCACCTCGGCGACAGACCCGGCGAAACCGGATAGCACGGGGCCCGCATCCGTGGTAGGCCCGGATCAGCACCGGTTCGGGCCCCACCGCCGTGCCGCCCCCGACCATCCCTTGGCGGGCACGGAAAAGCGGTCCACTTCCGACACGGCATCGGAACACGGCATCGGAACATAACACCGGAACATGACATGGGGAAACGCGGTCCCCCGAAACACCGCGTCGGAAGAACGGCACCTGGGCAGCTGTGCACGGCACGGGAGAACCGTGCCGTGCACAGCCGCGGGGCCGGTGCCTATTCGGTTTCCTTCCACGCGGCGGCGGTGAGCTCGCGGGTCTGGCCCAGCAACGCGGGCAGGACTTTCGTGCCGCCCACGACCGGCATGAAGTTGGTGTCACCGCCCCAGCGCGGCACGACGTGCTGGTGGACGTGTTCGGCGATACCGGCGCCCGCGACGACACCGAGATTCATCCCGATGTTGAAGCCGTGCGCGCCGCTCGCCCGCCGCAACGCCCGCAGCGCGTGCTGGGTGAACAGGGCCATCTCGATGGTTTCGGCGTCCACCAGGGCGGCATAGTCCGGAATATGCCGGTACGGCACAATCATGAGATGCCCGGAATTGTACGGGTAGAGATTGAGGACGGCGTACACGGTCTCGCCCCGGGCGACGACCAGCCCGTCCTCGTCCGACAGGGACGGGATCTCGCAGAACGGGCACTGCTGGCCGGCAGGCCGTTCCCCCTTGATGTACGCCATCCGGTGCGGTGTGTAGAGCCGGCGGAACGCGTCCGGGCTGCCGACGCCGGCCTGCGCCTCCAGAGAAACACCCTCCGGGGCGGTCGGAATCACGTCCACGAACTGCCCGTTCCCGCGTTGCCCGCGGGCAAAGCGACGCTCACGGGCGGCATGCTCACAGGTGGCCTCGCAGACGGCGCGGTCACGGACCTGGGACCACCCTGGTGGTGTGTCACTGGCGGGGCCTCCCGATGCGTCCGGAAGCTGGCTGGGCACGCACGCCGGCCGGACAGGCTGAAGACGGCGCTTCCGCCAGCCTCGCCACGGCCCGCGCACTGATGTACATCTACCTACTCCGACCCGGGCACCGCGTCAAAACACCGCTACGCCCCAGGATGCCCGGTTGGACGCCGCGCCACCAGCCACGGGATGCGCACAGAGGCCAACCACAGGTCACCGCCTAGGCTGGCCACCCCGCGATCCCACATTATGATCGCTGACCTTCTCGTCAACCACAGGAGAGGTTGACGACGTGGGGGGGTCGCCGTCAACCTCTCCCCGGTAGCGTAAGCCGTTTCAAACCACGGCGCCCGCACTATGACCAGAATCATTCAGCGTGTCGCAGCCAGGACACACCGTCACTTCTGCTTGCGCAACATGCCCGTTGCCGACCGTGGAACCACGGCAGGGTGGATAGGAGTTGTCCCCACAGTGACCAGGGACCCCGGCCCCGATCCCGGTGGGCCGACCGGGTCGGCTTCCGGAGGCGCCCCGGCCACGAAAGGCACATGATCGCGTTACCTTCGGCCCGCCGGGCACGCGCCGCCCCCGCGTCCCAGCGCCGGATGCGGACCGCGACCTGGGCCTGACGGATGCCGTGCCCCGACCCGCCGAACCGGGAGTAGACGATGACATCATCGCAGGCCAGAGCCGTCGACGACCCGGCGGAGAGCACGGACGAGGCCGAGAACGCGGGTGATGCCGGGCATACGGGCAAGGCCCACAGCACGAACGCCGACAGCGCGAACAGGGCAGAGAGCGCGGGTGGGGCCGGGAGCGCAAGTGGGGCGCAGCCGGCCGACGCTCCCGGCGGCGCGGTGGGCGGCGCGGCCATCAGGCCTGGCCCGCATCCGCCGGGCCCGAGCGGGCAGTCGCTGCGTACGGCGTACTCGTTCCTGACCAACCCGCTCGACCTGCTCATCAGGCTGCGCCACGAACACGGCCCGATCGTGCGCGGATCCCTGGGCCGTGGCACCGTCTACCTGGTCAACGACCCGGCCGCGGTGCAGGAGATCCTGGTGAGCTCCCAGCGGGTCTTCGCCAAGGGCTTCCGCAGAAAACGAATGCCGCTCGACGAGGGAATACAGCCGCTGGCTCTTCTGCTGGGTTCCGGCCTGCTCACCAGCAGCGGCGAACTGCACCGGGCCCGCCGGCGGCTCATTCAGCCGCTGTTCCACCGCCAGCGTATCGCCACGTATGGCGGAACATTCGCCAGGCTGGCCGAGGAAACCATTTCCGGATGGTCCGACGGGCAACGGTTGAACATCCATGAGGAGATGACCGAGCTGACCCTCGGAATCGTCACCAGAACCGTTTTCGACCTGCCCATGAACAGCGATCTCGTGCTGACGATACGGCGGGCGATCGCGGCGAACATGGGCGTGTCACGTCGAGCGATCCTCCCCGGTAGCCGGTATCTGGAGAAAATACCGCTGCCCACGACGTTGCGGGCCCGTAACTCCCGCGCCGACCTCGACCGGCTGATCCGGGAAATAATCGCCGACCGCCGGCGTGAGGGGGCCGACGGCAACGACCTGCTGTCGCTGCTGCTGACAACCCGCGACGCCGAAACCGGCGCGCCGCTGGATGACGACGCTGTACGTGACGAAGCTCTGACGATCCTGCTCGCCGGCCACGAGACCACCGCGAACGCGCTCAGTTGGGCCTTCCACCTGCTCGGCAACGCCCCACAGGCGCGTGAGGCCCTGCACGCCGAACTCGACGAGGTTCTCGGCGACCGGCTGCCCACCCTGGACGACCTGCCCCGCCTCCCCTACACCCGCGCGGTGTTCACCGAGTCGATCCGGCTGTACCCACCAGTCTGGATCATGTTCCGCCGTACGGTGGCGGACCACTCTCTCGGCGGCTACGACATTCCCGCGGGTTCGACGGTGCTGGTCAGCCAGTGGGTCATGCACCGCGACCCCGACTACTGGCCCGACCCCGACGGTTTCGTGCCACAACGCTGGCTGGAACCGTCCCCGACGTCATCCCCCACAGACGAAACGCAACCGTCCGCGACAGGGCCAGCCAGCGAGCCACGCTCAACGGCCACCCGTCCGAAGTACGCGTTCTTCCCGTTCGGTGGCGGTAGCCGTCAGTGCATCGGCAACACATTCGCCGAACTCGAGGCCGCAATCGTCCTGGCCACAGTCTGCCGACGCTGGCACCTGGAGCCGACCCCCGGCCATTCCGTGACCCCGCTCCCCCGCGTCACCCTGCGCCCCCGCTCCGGCGTCCCCGTAATCGCCCACCGCCGCAACCCCTGAGCCACAAACCACACCCACAAACCACAGGCGTGCGCCGGCCATCTCGCCCCGGCACACGCCCCCACCAAAAATCATCCAAAGGGCGCAAACATGCCAAACCGCCCCTCAGGGGCCCACACTCGAACAGGTACAAAACCACCCAAATGGCAGCAAGCAACCAAAACCAGCCTCCCGAAGCCGCCCAAAGGGCGGCGAGCCCCCAACCCGGGCTGCCCGAGCACCGCGTCCGCCTCCGCAGCAGCGAAGCCGCCCCAAGGGCGGCGAGCAACCAGAACCGGCACCCCGAAGCCGCCCCAAGGGCGGCGAGCCCCAAAAAGCCCGATCGACCAGGCCCGCCAACCGGGGGTCCCATGGCCGCCCCCGCCGTAGAGCCGTGGGGGCTCCGGGGGCTCGGCCCCCGGGCAGGCATCGCGGCCCCGGCGAAGCCGCCCAAAGGGCGGCAAGCAAGGAGGACCAGCGCGTGGGCGTACGTGGTTTCGAACCACGGACCTCTGCCGTGTGAAGGCAGCGCTCTACCACTGAGCTATACGCCCTGGAGACGCATGAAGCTTACTACGTCGTTGCGGTGGGTCGGGCTGGGTGGCCGTCAACGCCGTCCCAACAAGACGGGGGCTGGTGGGGCGGCGGAGAGGTGCGGGGCGCCCGATGCGACCTGTCCGCTGTGACCCATGATGTCGGTCACATCAGGGCTTGCGGAGCGAGGTTTCGTCGGTCACGATCCGAACACAACTCGCCCCGATTGGGACGAGCGAGGGAGGGGTAGACCCCATCTCATCAGGCACGACAGCACTTGCAATGCGAATACGAAGGGTAATCGACCTACGGGGGTTCCGCCACATGACGCTCATTGACCCAGGCGGCCACGGATGGGCTGCGCGGCCGTCTCCGACGGACGGCCGCGGTCCGTGTACCTGCGCCATGCCGGGCAACTCTCCCGAACCGGCGTAACGGATGTTCAAGTCGCATAACCTTGTTTCCAACGAGCCTCAAAGAGGGAACCATCTCGTTACACGGGTGCTCGCCCGAACCACCGCAGCACTGAGAGGCCGCCCGATGACAATTCGTCACGATTCCATCACAGCAGAACTCGCACTTCGGCTCGTCGTTCCTGGTGGAGCGCCCGTCCCGGTGGCGGCGACGATGCGCTACGAACCGGCGGATCCCTACGCGGTCAGCATCGGGTTCCGTACCGGCGCGGACGAGGTTGTCGAGTGGACGTTCGCTCGCCAACTGCTCAGCGACGGCGTCCGGCGACCGGCCGGGGACGGCGACGTGCAGGTGTGGCCGGCGGCCCAGTCCGGCGGGCGGATCGTCTGCCTGTCGCTGTCCAGTCCCTCCGGCCACGCGCTGTTCGAGATGCCGCGGTCCGAGGTGCTGTCGTTCCTGCGCCGCACCTACTCGGTGGTACCTCTCGGTGGGGAAAGCGAAGTCGTCGATCTGGACGCGGAGCTCGCGCTGCTCATCTGGGGTGGCCCGCAGACCTGACATCGCCCAGGCCGGGGCACCCGGTGTCGTCCCGGCCTGACCATCGCGCCTGACGACCACACCAGGACGCCTGACAGCGCAGATCCCACGGATCCCGCCGACGCGAATCCTACCGATCTTCGCAGATCCTCCAAGTGGTCGATGCACCCTGCCGGCCAGGTGGACCCGCCCGGCGGCAGACCGCCCGGACCAGTCCCGTAACCGGTCACCGAGCGGAAGCCGCCCGAACATGACCGCATCGGACCGGACGGCGTCCACACCGGACGCCGTCAGTCACAGAAGGTCATAGCCGTAGGTCGTTCAAGTAATTCCGCTGGCAATTCCACGTGGCGTCCACGGGCTCTGTCAGGTCGGGACGGACGAACAGATCCTCAGCAGCCGTTCGGCCTTGAGCTCCGTTTCACGCCATTCTCCTTCCGGGTCACTACCCCAGGTGATTCCGGCGCCGGAACCGAAACACAGCCGGCCGGCCGCGAACCAGAACGTCCGGATACCGACCGCGAGTTCACCCAGCCCCCGGTCGGCGTCGACCCAGCCGACAGCGCCGCAGTACGGCCCGCGCGCCGCCGGCTCCAGATCCCGGATGACCCGCAACGCGCTCAGTTTCGGAGCGCCCGACACCGACCCGGGCGGGAAGCTCGCGGCGAACAGCTCGGGCCAGCCGACATGCGGCCGCAGCCGCGCCTCGACGGTGGACACCAGATGCACCAGGCCCGGATGGGCCTCGAGCGCGCACAACGCCGGGACACTCACCCCGCCCGGGCAGGCAACCCGGCCGAGATCGTTACGCACCAGATCGACGATCATGATGTTCTCGGCGATGTCCTTCTCCAACAGGTCCGCCGCGACCCGGCCCGTTCCCTTGATGGGCCCCGAGCGCACCACGTCGCCCCGGCGTGACAGGAACAGCTCCGGAGACGCGCTGATCACCCGAATGTCCGCCTCCGGGACATACATCACGGCCGCGTACGGCGCCGGGTTGCCGCGCGCCAACGCCCCCCCGAGAGCCGCGATCGCCTCACCGCTCACGGCGGCCATCGGCACGGACAACACTCGGCACAGATTGACCTGATAGACCTCACCGGCGGCGATCTCGGCGCGGATACGCCGCACGCCGGCGACATAGCCGTCCCGATCCAGGCTGCTCGTCCACACGTCGCGGAGCGGGCCGTGCCACGGCCGGCCCGCGATCGCCGTCAGCGAGGGCGCGGCACGGACGTCCGCGAAACGCACACACCGCGCCGCGCCCTCGAAGTCGACCACGACCGCCCAGAAGCCGCCACGGTCGAGGGCGGCCAGGTCATCGGTGATGTCGATCACGCCGGTCGCGAGCCGACCACCGGCGACCATGAAGGATCCCGTCCGCCACGGCGGGCGGCGCCGAACCTCCATCCGCCCGCCCGAGGCCTGCGTCACCGGTCTGCCAGCACCGATGAAGACGCCCCCCGGCCTGGCCTGCCGGCCACGGTCCGGGCTGTCCCGAGTCGCGCCGTCCATCCGAATCACGCTACCGGCGTCCGGGCCCGTGGCACGTGGCCCGACCAGCACGTTTTGACAACCGGCAAGCACAACCGACACCAGCAGACGGGCAACGACACAGAGACTTCACATCACAGACACAGCAGACGGCGAGTCATTCGACGCTCCCCCACATCGTCCGCTAGAGTGCTACCTGCACCCGCCGAGAGGCGAGGGGCACGCGGACGTGGCTCAGCTGGTAGAGCATCACCTTGCCAAGGTGAGGGTCGCGGGTTCGAATCCCGTCGTCCGCTCGAGAGTGTGTGAGGTCAGAGGTCAAGCCCGTCCCGGCCTCCCTGGCGGAGTGGCCGAGTGGTTTAGGCAAGGGCCTGCAAAGCCCTGTACGCGGGTTCGATTCCCGCCTCCGCCTCGGCAACAAGGCACCAAACCGGAACAAACTCGGGCGATTAGCTCAGTGGGAGAGCGCTACCTTGACACGGTAGAGGCCACTGGTTCAATCCCAGTATCGCCCACGCGCCGGCCTTCCTTGCTTGCCGCCCTTTGGGCGGCTTCGCCAGGGGCCGCGATGCCTGCCCGGGGGCCGAGCCCCCGGAGCCCCCACGGTTCTACGGTGGGGGTGGCCATGGGGCCCCGGTTGGCGGGCTTGGTCGATCCGGCTTTCTGGGGCTCGCCGTCCTTTGGACGGCTTCGGGGTGTCGGTTCTGGTCGCTTGCCGCTCGTTGGGCGGCTTCGCCGAGGGTCGCGATGCCTGCCCGGGGCCTGGACCCCTGGACCCCTGGACCCCTGGACCCCTGGACCCCCATGATCCTACGGTGGGGGTGGCCATGGGGTCCTCAGGAGGGGACCCGGCCCAGTCGTCACCGTTTATGCCAACCTCCCCGCCCGCCACCTCTTGGGGCGGCTTCACCGAGGGCCGCGATATCTGCCCAGGGTCGAGGCATGGAGCCCCCGGGGTCCCGCGGCGGAGACGATCGCAGAATGACCGAGCGCGGAGCTCGTCCTAGCGCTTTCCTGGCCCGTCCATGTGCCGGCTTCGGGTGCTCAGGGGGACTGGTGCGCCGGCCTCCGGAAGCCTCCAGCCGTCGGTGAAAACCGCTGCTGTGACGACGGTTTCTACCTACGGACGCGGAAGTCGTAGGTAGAAACCGTTGCTGTGGCGACGGAAGTTACCTACATCTTCCGCCAAATCATGCTCGGAGCGAACCGCCGGCACGGACGGGTCTCCAGGAATCGCGTACGGTGTGAGCCGAGATATTCGCGCCGCCGCGCAAGATAGCGGGAGGAGCAGGCAGCGCCCTCGTCTCCTCGTTCGATGGCCGGGTGCTCTTCATGGCCGGCGGGGGATGCGTTCAGGCGTGGGATCTGGTGCTGCGCGGGCGGATATTGCGCCGGGAGAGCGAACGGGAACCGCGGGAGATCTCCGCGGCCGGGAACGGGCAGTTGGCGATCACGCATGGTGAAGGTACAGAGATCTGTGATATCCAGCGAGGCCGCTGTGCGGGCCAGGGCGTGTGAACATCTCGATGCCCGTCGCCGCGGCTGGCCCTCGGGGCGCTTGAAGACGGTATCCGCCCGCTCGTGGCCGGCAGGTCGGCGAACATCGGGGCCGGTCAGGGGTGGCACGGCGTTCCACCCACACGCGGCCGGCAGGGCCGGCAGGACCGTTTGGAGCGGCAGGGCTGGTTTGGAGCGGTGGGGCCGGTTGGAGCGGCGGGTCAGTCAGTGGATCGGGTTGAGGTCGCCAAGGATCAGGCGGGCGACGGTTCGGATGATGTCGTCGTCACCGACGGGGAGCTCCTGGGCTCGGCAGTAGTACCAGGCGCGTTCGAGCATCCCCATGATCGATAATCCCAGGGCTTCCGGCGCGCTGGTCGGCTCGGTCTGCCGGCCGCGCAGGTTCGTTCCCAGCAGGGACGCGACCCGCATCTGCATCCGTCTGCTGCTGTTACGGAACTGTTCGTCCGCTGGCGCGGAGTGCCCGGAGGCAAAAATGAACGCACCGTGCGCATCCATAAACGCGAAGTAGGCATGTACCCATCCGATCACGTCGGGCAGGCCGCACGGCCGCGGCATCGCCTCCCAGCAGGAAACAATCTTAAGAATGTCCCGGTAGGCGTTCTCCCCGAGGGCGTTGAAGACCTCGCGCTTGTCATGGAAGTAGGTGTAGAAGCCGGCCCGTGAGATCCCGCACGCGTCGGTGATGTTGCCGATCCGGGTGCCCGCGTAGCCGCGGTCGAGGAACAGCCGGCGCGCCCCCTCGAGGATGGCGTCGCGGGTACGGGCCGCCCGCCGGCCAAGTGCGGCGTCCCGCCGCGTCGTCGCTGCCGTCCCCTCGTCGATGACGCTCCTCCTTGGTCCGGCGCATGGCGGAGCAGGGTCGACGACATGTTCATGGCTGCCCCCAATGCGGTCGCAAATCCCGCCATGGCGGACGATTTTACTGCTTGATGCTTTCCGTCAATATGCTGTCGTCAGAGCGACAGTCGAGTAGGCGAAGTCCTACCACAAATCGCGTCAGGCGGAGCGACATGGCCGGCTTACAGGTATGTCAATCTTTGACACGGTATGTTACATTTACGAAATATCAGCGGCGTCGACGTGTCACCCGCTGGTCCGGCGGCGCGGACCCGTACCGTTGACGCGGCTCGGCTGATATGACTCGGCAAATGCACGTGCACGAAGCCCGAGAACGCGGCCCACGCCCAACCGGAACATCACGCCGTCCGGTAACCGCACGGTGGACGTGCGGTCAGGAAGGCGGCGCGGTCAGAAAGGCGATTATCCCGTCCGTGATGCCCTGCGCGGCGCGCCCACGCCACGCGGGGTCGGAGACCCGTGCGGCGTCGGCGGGATTGCGCATGTTGGCGCATTCGATGAACACCTTGGGCACCCGAGAGAGGTTCAGCCCACCCAGATCCGTACGGAACGACAGGCCGTCGTGCGCGATGTAGTCCGCCCGGGTTTCGCCGGTGTTCCGCTCGAAGGCGGCGCCCACCGCGTCCGCCAGCCGGGCCGACGGGGCGAGAATCGCGGCGTTGCCGCCGTCCGGGCTCAGGCTCGGGGCGATGACATGGAATCCGGTACCGCTCGCCGGGCCGCCGTCGGCGTGCACGGACACGGCCGCGTCCGCGTGCGCGTCATTGCTGATGCGGGCTCGCTCGTCGATGCACGGGCCGACCCCGTTGCCGTCCGCCCTGGTCAGGACGACGGTGGCACCCCGGTCGCGCAGCAGCGCGGCCACCCGGGTGACCACGTCGAAGGTGAACGCGTGTTCGGGATAGCCGGCTGTGGTCTGCGAGCCGACGGTGTCGCACTCCTTCGCGATGCCACCGGCGAGCACCTTCCGGTTGATCGCCGCGGGCGCCTTCGCGTTGCCCCCGTTGTGGCCGGGGTCGAGCAGGACGGTGCGCCCGCGCATCAGGTCCGGCCTGGCCGCCGCCCCGGCCCCGGCGGTGGTCGGCTCGGACGGCGACGCCGCCGCCCCGGACATCCCGAGCGGCGGCGGGGGTGGGTCGGAGCGCACCGCGTGAACCGCGAAGGCCACGATCGCGACCACCGCGACGAGCGCGACGACAAGGCCTGGCCTGAGCGCTCTCCACCGCGGCGGCATCTACCGTCGCCCCGCCTCGGGTGAGGGGACGCCGACGGCGGAACCGGGCCTCATGCCCGGCCGCTTTCGTGTCCCCTGTCGTGTCCCTCGCCGTACTCGGCCCCGTGTTTGGCACCGTGCTCGTCGTCGACGTCACCCGCCGGTACCGTGACGAAGTCGATGAGACGTTCGACCGCCCCGAGCAGACCGGCTTCGACGTCCGTGTAGGAACGCACGCTGCCGAGCACCCGGCGCCACATGTCAGCGGGTTCGGCGACGCCCAGCGCGCGGCACACGCCCTCCTTCCACGGCTGGCCCCGGGGTACCTGGGGCCAGGCCGCGATACCCACGGACGACGGCTTGACCGCCTGCCAGATGTCCACGTAGGGATGCCCGGTGACGAGCACGTACGGTGACGTCACGGACGCGGCGATGCGGCTCTCCTTGGAACCGGCGACCAGATGGTCGACGAGCACGCCGAGACGGCGCCGTGGTCCGGGCTGGAAGGCCGCGACCAGCGCGGGCAGATCGTCGACGCCGTCCAGGCTTTCCACGACGACGCCCTCCACCCGCAGGTCGTCGCCCCAGACGCGTTCGACGAGTGCGGCGTCGTGCAGCCCCTCCACGTAGATCCGGCTCGCCCGCGCGACCCGGGCCGGCTGGCCGGGCACGGCGACGGAGCCGGACGCCGTGCGGGCCGGGGCCGCCGGCGCCGACCGCACCGGCCGGGTCAGCGTCACCGTCCGCCCGTCCAGCAGGAACGCTCCGGCGGCGAGCGGGAAGGCGCGGCGGCGGCCGTGCCTGTCCTCCAGCACGACCCCACCCGCCTCAACCTCGATCACCGCCCCGCAGAAACCGGTCGCGGCGTCCTCGACGACAAGACCGGGGACGGCCTCGACAGATGGCGGCGCGGCGGGCCGTACGCGTCCGCTCCGCGCCAGCACGTCGGGCCCGTAGTCTCTGCTGCGCACCCGACCACTGTAACGGGGGGGTATGACGACTTCGCATCAGCTTTGAATCCGTACGAATCCGGTACAGATACGGTCATCACCGATGCCTGTGACACGTACTACGTCAATTCGGCATCGACCCGACCAAGGGCCCAGGTGAGGCCCGGTTGAGGCCCGGCTGAGCCGGGTCCCGAATGTCGGACAAACAATATCCGACAAACGTCGGGCATCCGTGTGCGGCAGGGCCTGCCCTCCTCGGTGGGGCCCGGAATACCGCGGCGGGCCGGCAGTGGGCAGAATCGGCTCATGACCGACGAATACGGGCCGGGCGTCGCGCTCCTGGTGATCGACGTCCAGAACGACTTCGCCGCGCCGACCGGCAGCCTGTACGTGGCCGGCGGCGAGGAGATCATCCCACCTGTCAACGACGAGATCGAACGGGCCGTGGCCGCGGGCTCACCGGTCGTCTACACGCAGGACTGGCATCCGCCGACCACCCCGCACTTCGTCACCGGCGGCGGCATCTGGCCGCCGCACTGCGTACGGGAGACCGAGGGCGCGCAGCTGCATCCGGCCCTGCGGGTCGACGGGACGATCGTGCGCAAGGGAACGGGCGGCGAGGACGGTTATTCCGGATTTACCGTACGCAACCCGCTCACCGACGCCGATCAGGCGACCGAACTGGTCGACGTCCTCACCGCCCGGGAGGTCCGCAGGATCGTCGTGGTCGGCCTCGCCGGGGACCACTGTGTGAAGGCGACGGCCCTGGACGGCCGGGCGCTGGGTTTCGACGTGGTGGTCCCGCTGGCCCTGACCCGCTTCGTCGGGCTGCGGCCCGGGGACGAGAAGCAGGCCGTCTCGCAGATGCGGGAAGCCGGGGTCCGGGTGCTTACCCGACCATCTAAATGATCACCTGAGCCTGCCCGATGGCCGTGGTAATACGGTCACAGTCGGTCGTCGCCATCAGGCAGGCTCGTGTGGACAGGGGCAGGGGCGAGGACGGGCAGCACGGACAGGCTGTCGGGCTTGTCGCCGCGGCGGGCACCGGCAGCCGGCCCCGGCGCGCGGTACCTGCCCTGGCCGTGGTGCCGCCGACGAGCCGTCGGCCGCTCGGCCCGGCGCGCTCGGCGTCCCGCGCGGTCCGCGTGGCGCGGTCCCGCGGTCCGCGCGGCCCGTACCGCCTACGCGGCGCAGTCCGCGCAGATCATCCGCCGGCTGTCGGCGAGCTGGCTGCGGTGATGGACCAGGAAACAGCTCGTGCAGGTGAACTCGTCTGCCTGCCGGGGCAGTACGCGGACGGTCAGTTCCTCCCCGGACAGGTCCGCGCCGGGCAGGTCGAGCTCGGACTCGAACGGGTCGACATCGTCCCCGAGGTCGGCCGCCGCGTCCGCCCGTCGTGCCTTGAGCGCCTCCAGACTCTGCTCGGCGACCTCCTCGGCATCGCTGGTCCGGGGGGTGTCGTAATCGGTGGCCACTGAAATACTCCCGTGAATATAAGTGCGCTGCTCTCTCGTGCCCCACCCACAACGCACGGCCGGTGGGGTATGTGCCCGCCCGGACGATCCCGAACGGATGTGGCCTTCACCACACCCGTTGCGCTCCCACGTCCCAGGTGTCACCGGACATCGGCGGCGGGCATCGGGCCGGGGGCGCCCGCCGAGGTCACCACCACCCCCGGCGGCTCCCCCGGCAACGCGGAGGAAGTCTCCCCTGACAACGCCTGGGAAATCCTCCGGGAACGCGCGGAAGGCGGCTCACCGGGAACGGGTGACCCGGCCCGGCATACCCCGCCCGACACGCGCCCGAACACGGGATCAGTGGTGAGGGCCGGCTGTCCTGCCTCTCCCCTGTCACCCTTTCCCTGCCACCCCGCACCCGGCGACAGGCTGCCGGCCAGATGCGGCGGCGGCTTCCGGGTCAGCCTCCACACGCGCCCGGGCCCGGAGGCGGGGCCTAGCCGGTCCGGCGCAGCCAGGTCACGGGCGCTCCGTGGGCGCCCTGGCGCAACGGTTCCAGGACGTCGTCCCAGGCGGTGCCGAGCAGACGGTGCAGGCCCCTGGCCAGGGTCTCGCGGCCCTCGCCCCGATCGATGAGCGCGCGCAGGGCCGCCTCACCGACGACCACGTCCCCGTTCGCGGCGATCGACGCGCGGTGCAGGCCGAGTTCGGGGGTGTGGGAGTAGCGCTCCGAGTCACACCCCGGTGAGGGCCCCTCGACCACGTCGAAGGAGAGCGGGCCGAGACGGCGCAACTGCCCCGCCAGCCGGCCGGCCGTCCCACAGGGGGCGCGCCACTGGAGGGCCGCGTAGAACGACCCCGGGGAGTTGGGCTGCCCGGTCCAGGTCAGGGACACCGGCGAGGAGAGCACGGCGGACACGGCAAACTCCAGGTGCGGACACAGCGGCGGCGGGCAGGCCAGCACGGCGAGCATGCCGGGGACGCCGACGGACACCGAACCCGAAACAAGATCACGTGTTGATGACATTGCAACCACGCAGGACCTCCGTCAACGAGTTACGCCTTCCCCTGCGAGCTCGTCTCACGATCGGCCGTGCTGTGCGGTAACGATGGTGCCATGAGCCGCCTGCGGCTGCCATACCTACCCCCGTCTGACAGATCCGATTCATCATTTGATACCTGGACGATTCATGACAGGCAGCAACTGTCCCGCCCGCCACCGCGGCAGGGCCCGGCGCGGCAGCCACGCCAGAGCGTCCGGAGTGCGTCTGGATGACGTCCGGATGACGTCCGGAGTGCGTCTGGACGGGTCCCGGAGGAGTCTCCAGCCGGGGACCCGTCGTACCGGGCCCGCACGGGCCCGTGCCGAACTCCGCGCCGGGATGGGCCGGCAGGACTCCGGGCTGCGGGGCTGTCGGGCCGTGGGGCTGTCGGGCCGTGGCCGTATCGGGCACACCGAGCCGGGCCGGCCGCCTCGGGCCGGCCGACGGGGTTCCGTCGCGGAGGGACGGAGCGTGCGCGGCCACCCCGCGAACCTCGTCCACGGCGGATACCGTGATCAACGGTTTGTGATCGACAACGCGGGTGACGAGTTGCGCACAGCGCGGCCCGAAGGTGTACTCAAACCGGCCCGGCCGCGCCCGCCACCCCGCCGGCCGAACCGGAATCCACCGGCCCGGAATCCACCGGCCGGGAAGTCGCCCGAGCCGTCGGTGCCCATCCACACCAGCACCAGTCGTCGGCGGTTCCCCAACCCCGTAGGCTCCGTGCGTATGTTGCAAGTCTGGCCGGGCAGCCCCTATCCGCTCGGTGCCACCTACGATGGCACCGGCACCAATTTCGCGATCTTCTCCGAGGTTGCCGAGAAGGTCGAGCTGTGCCTGTTCGACGAGGACAACACCGAGACCCGGGTCGAACTGAAGGAAGCCGACGCCTTCGTCTACCACGGTTTCCTGCCGAGCATCGGCCCCGGCCAGCGATACGGGTATCGGATCCACGGCCCTCACGAACCCGCCAAGGGGCTGCGGTGTAATCCGTCCAAGCTTCTTCTGGACCCGTACGCGAAGGCGGTCGACGGCGAGATCGACTGGGACCAGTCGGTCTTCGGCTACAACTTCGGCGACCCCGACAGCATGAACACCGGGGCTTCCGCGCCCCGGGTGATGAAGTCGGTGGTCATCAGCCCGTTCTTCGACTGGAACGGGGACCGCCCGCCGCGCACCCCGTACAACGAGACGGTCATCTACGAGGCGCACATACGCGGCCTGACGATCGCCCATCCCGGGCTCCCACCGGAGTACCGCGGCACCTACGCCGGCGTGGCACATCCGACGATGATCGACCATTATCACAAACTCGGTGTGACCGCTGTGGAACTCATGCCCGTCCACCAGTTCGTGCAGGACGAGCACCTGGTCCGCCGGGGGCTGCGCAACTACTGGGGGTACAACTCACTGGCCTTCCTGGCCCCGCACAACGCCTATGCGGCCAACGCCCGCGCGGGCCAGCAGGTCCAGGAGTTCAAACTCATGGTGAAGAACCTTCACGACGCCGGCATCGAGGTGATCCTCGACGTCGTGTACAACCACACGGCCGAGGGCAACCACATGGGCCCGGTGCTGTGTTTCCGCGGCATCGACAACGCCGCCTACTACCGGCTCATCGAGGACGACCCGCGCTACTACATGGACTACACCGGCACCGGCAACAGCATGCGGGTGCGTCACCCACACGTCCTGCAGCTCATCATGGACTCGCTGCGCTACTGGGTGACCGAGATGCACGTCGACGGGTTCCGGTTCGACCTGGCCGCGACCCTGGCCCGGGAGTTCTACGAGGTCGACCGGCTGTCGTCCTTCTTCGATCTCGTCCAGCAGGATCCGGTGGTCTCGCAGGTCAAGCTGATCGCCGAACCGTGGGACCTCGGCGCCGGCGGCTACCAGGTCGGCAACTTCCCCCCGCTGTGGACCGAGTGGAACGGCAAGTACCGTGACACCGTGCGGGATTTCTGGCGCGGCCAGGACCAGGGCATCGCCGAGTTCGCCTCCCGGCTGACCGGCTCGAGCGACCTTTACGAGTCCGACGGACGCCGGCCCTCGGCGTCCATCAACTTCGTCACCGCCCACGACGGGTTCACCCTCGACGACCTGGTCTCCTACAACAACAAGCACAACGAGGACAACGGCGAGGACAACCGGGACGGATCCGACGACAACCGGTCGTGGAACTGCGGCGCGGAAGGGCCGACGGACGACCCCGCGGTGCTCGCGCTGCGCGGCAGCCAGGTCAGGAACTTCCTCACCACGCTCTTCCTGTCCCAGGGCGTCCCCATGCTCCTGGCCGGCGACGAGATGGGACGCACCCAACAGGGCAACAACAACGGATACTGCCAGGACAACGAGATCTCCTGGCTGGACTGGTCCCTGGCGGAACGCAACACGGACCTGGTGGAGTTCACCGCCACCGTCTGCGCCCTGCGCCGGGAGCATCCGGTGTTCCGCCGCCGCCGGTTCTTCCGGGGCGACCCGATCCACCGCCTGGACGCCGGGACAGGCAGCGGCCCGGACGGCGCACCCGTCAGCGGCCACGACGGCGGGGAAGCCCTCAAGGACATCGTCTGGCTGCGGCCGGACGGCACCGAGATGTCGGACGCCGACTGGGGGTTCACCCCGGCCCGCTCCTTCGGGGTGTTCCTCAACGGGCACGGCATCCCCGACCCCGACCAGCGTGGTGAGAAGGTCGCCGACCAGTCCTTCCTGCTGTTCTTCAACGCCCACTTCGAGCCGTTGGGCTTCCGCATCCCGCCGGAGAACTTCGGCACCAGCTGGGAGGTCGTCGTCGACACCCGCCCGCCCGCCCCGGCCCAGCCGGCGATCGTCGACGCCACGACGGCCGGAGCCGGAGCCGGCGCGGCGTCCGGCACCGGCGCGGCGTCCGGCACCGGCGCGGCGTCCGGCACCGGCGCGGCGGCTGGAGCCGGAGCGGTGAGCGGAGGCGGTGGGAGCGCCGCCGGGCTCGGCCCACGCCTGACCGGTCGGGTCGTGAAGGCCGACGACCCGATCGAAGCCGAGGCCCGTTCGACGCTTGTGCTGCGCTGTGCCGACTGATCCGCGGGGCGGCTCCGGCGTCGGCGCCGCCCCTGCCGGTGGCCCGGGTGGGCTCGGTAACCCTGGTGGGCTCGGTGGGCCTGGTGCCGGCGGCGAGCCCGGCCGGGCCGTCCCCACCGCGACCTACCGGCTGCAGCTGAGCATGGAGTTCTCCTTCACCGACGCGGCCGTCGTCGTGCCGTACCTGGCCACGCTCGGTATCACCCATCTGTACTGCTCGCCCGTCCTGGAGGCGGTCGACGGCTCGACCCACGGCTACGACGTGGTCGACCACGGCCAGATCAGCCCGGAGCTCGGCGGGCAGGCCGGGTTCCGGCGGCTGGTGACCGCGTGCCGCAAGGCAGGCCTCGGCCTGGTGGTGGACCTGGTGCCCAACCACATGGCGATGGCCGCGCCCGAGTCGGCCAACACGGCCTGGTGGTCGGTGCTGCGCGAGGGCGCCGAGTCGCCGTACGCGTCCTGGTTCGACATCGACTGGAACTCCCCGGAGAACCCCGGGAAGATCGTGATCCCGGTTCTCGGGGACGCGCTGGGCACCTGCCTCGCCCGCGGCGAGATCCGGCTGGCCACCGACGAGGACGGCGCCTGGGTGGTCGTCTACCACGATCATGTGCTACCCGTCGCGGACGGGACCGTCGACCCTGACGATGTCGCCGCCACCCTCGAGCGTCAACACTACCGGCTGTGCTTCTGGCGGGTCGCCGGCACCGAGCTGAACTACCGGCGCTTCTTCGACATCACCACCCTCGCCGGCCTGCGTCAGGAGGATCCGGACGTCTTCGCCGCCACCCACCGCCTGATCCTCGACCAGATCCGGGCCGGCGCGATCGACGGCCTGCGGATCGACCACCCCGACGGCCTCGCCGACCCCGAGGAGTACCTGCGCCGGCTGTCCGAGGCCACCGGCGGCGCGTGGACGGTCGTCGAAAAGATCCTGGAGCCCGGTGAGGCGCTGCCCGACACCTGGGCGTGCGCCGGCACCACCGGCTACGACGCGCTGAACCGGCTCACCCGGCTGTTCATCGACCCGGCCTCGGCCAGGGCGTTCAGCACCCTCTACACCGAGGTTACCGACGTCAGGTCCGACTTCGCCACGATCAGCCGCCAGGCCAAGATCGACGTACTCGCAGGCGCCCTGCGCCCCGAACTGGACAGGCTCACCACCCTCGCGCTGACCGAGGCCCGGCGGCGGCGCGCGGACCTCACCCGCGTCGGCCTGCACGAGGCACTGGCCGAGGTGCTGGCCGCCTTCCCCGTCTACCGCGCCTACGTCCGCCCGGGCGCGGCGGCGACCCTGGAGGCCCGCGGGCACATCGTGCGGGCCTGCGCACACGCCCGGGAGTCGCTGCCCCTGCGCGCAAGCGAGATCGGCCTCGTCGAGGAGCTGGCCCTGGCCGGCCCGCCGGAGTTCGTCGTCCGCTTCCAGCAGACCGCCGGGCCGGTCATGGCCAAGGGCGTCGAGGACACCGCCTTCTACCGATACGGCCGGATGATCGCGCTGAACGAGGTCGGCGGCTCCCCCGGCGACTTCCCCGGCTTCCCCGCCGGGCACCCGCACAGCGCGGTGCACGAGTTCCACGAGGCCAACACCACCACGCAGCGGGCCTGGCCACTGACGATGACCACCCTGTCCACGCACGACACCAAACGCTCCGAGGACGTCCGCGCCAGGCTCGCCGTGCTGACCGAGGACCCCGACGGCTGGGGCGAGGCCGTCCGCCGCCTGCTCGCCCTCGGCGAACGGCACACCGACATCGAACACGGCTGGCCGGACCGTCCGACGAGCTACCTGCTCGCCCAGACCCTCGTCGGAGCCTGGCCGCTGCCGGCCGACCGGGTCCGGCAGTATATGCTCAAGGCCATCCGCGAGGCAAAGACCCACACGTCGTGGACCGACCCGAACCCCGGGTACGAGTCGGCGCTGACGAACTACGTCGACGCGGTCCTCGACGACCGGGACTACCTCGCGACGCTGGAAACCTACGTCGCGTCCCTGGTGGAGCTCGGGCGCCAGAACTCCCTGGCCCAGAAGCTGCTCCAGCTCGTCTCCCCCGGCGTGCCCGACGTCTACCAGGGCCAGGAGCTGTGGGACGCCTCCCTGGTCGACCCGGACAACCGGCGCCCGGTCGCCTTCGGCGAACGCGCGAAGCTGCTGACCGAACTCGGCCCCGAACCCGGCAGCCGCAAGCCACCGCCGCTCGACGACACCGGGGCGGCGAAACTGCTCGTCGTCGCCCGCGCGTTACGGCTGCGCCGGGAACACCCGGCGTGGTTCGGCGCCCAGGCCACCTACCGGCCGCTGTGGGCGTCCGGCTCGGCCGCCGACCACGTGGTCGCCTTCAGCCGCTCGGGGTCGGTGGTGGCCGTGGCACCGCGCCTGGTCCTGGGGCTGCGCCGCGGCGGCGGCTGGCGCGACACCACCCTCCCGCTGCCCGACGGTCGCTGGACGGACCTGTTCACCGGCCGCCGCCACGACGGCGGCGTCGCCTACGTCCTACGTCTGCTGCGCGACTTCCCCGTCAGCCTCCTCGTCCGCACCCAGTAACCCGACAATTCATCAGCTGTTTCACACCGGCTTCCGAATAGACCCACATCAAAAGGCCGCCCGGAAGTCGGGCCGACCGAGAGCTACTTTTTTGTAACGGGGGAAATGATGGATGGTTCCATCGATGACCAGATATCGGTCGATCTGAATCTGTGGGGAAAGTCGAAAGGATTACCCGGGCCCTATCCACTGATATGCCATCTCATGGACAGCGGAGCCGCGGCGACGGTCCTGTGGCGGGACTACGTGCCGGAGTCGCTTCGCTCAGCGGTCGCGCGCGGCATGGAAACCGATATCTCGACCGTCGGCCGGCTCATCGCCTTTTGAACGGCGTTGCACGACATAGGGAAAATTACTGCCAGTTTTCAGTCACAGCGAGCACAGAGCGCCCACACCATCGCCGAATACGGTAGGGTGAACGGTTCGATTCGCCACGACCACGCGATACATCTCTGGCTCGGCCCAGCACTGGCTCGGCTGGGCTACCCGGGCCGCTCGGCGCGCGGCCCGGGATTCCGGATCGCCCAGATGCTGGGTGGCCATCACGGCTGTTTTTACCCACTCAAGGAGAACGAGATCCGCCGGCCGGGCCGCCCGGAGCTGGGTGCGGGAGCCTGGGAGGAGCAGCGCCAGGCGACCCTCGAAGTGATCCGGGGAATTTTCGAGCCACCTGCCCCGCCGCAACGGATGAGCATCGACGCTGCGGCCATCATCTGCGGGATCGTGATCCTCGCGGACTGGATCGTCAGCCAGGAAAGTTTCCTGCTGGAACGCCTGCCACACATCCCCGATAGTTCTCTTCCCGATCTTCTGCGTGCACATCACGAACGCACCGAGAAACTTGTACCCGCGCTGCTGGACGCAGCCGGCCTGACCAGGCTACGGCTACGCCAGGGCAGTTTTTGCGACGAGTTCCCCTTTGATCCGAATCCACTGCAGGCGTCGGTCTCCGAAACACTGCCGACTCTTCTCGGCAGTGGGCCGACATTATTTCTGGTCATGGCTCCCATGGGTGAGGGGAAGACCGAGACCGCATTCCATGCAGCCCGGCTGATCGGTGCCGCAGCAGGTACACCGGGATTGTTCGTCACGCTTCCGACGATGGCGACGGCGGACCAGATGTACCAGCGGGTCCGCGCCTACGCGGCGAAACGGGCGGAGACCCCGGCGGCCCTGATCCTGCTGCATTCGATGTCCTGGCTGAACAGCACCTATATTCCCGAACCGACCGACAGCACACCGCTCACCGGTGAGGAGTCCGGTGACAGCCTCAGCAGGCTGGCCGCCACCGACTGGCTGCGAGGCCGTAAACGAGGCCTGCTGGCACCACTGGCGGTGGGGACCGTGGACCAGGGTTCTCGGCCCGGCATGCGATCAACCTCCCACGCGGGAGGGGTCCTGCCGGGACACTTCCATGTCCGGGAGATGTGGAGCGTGACCGACCATCCGCAGGTCACCGTGTGCCGCTACGGTCAGCCGGTGCAGGTCGACGAAGGCATGGCCGACCTGATCCGCGCGCTGTGGGCCGAGGTGGACACCGTTTACTCGTGCCAGGGTGGGCCGCCACCGGCGGATGCGGATCCGCTGGCCTACGTGGCGTTCACGCCGGAGGCGCTGGCCCGGTTCGATGCCTTGGTGCCCCTCCAGCCCGCTCATTGGGAGCGGGATGTAGGGGCCAGTTCAGGGCTGATCGCGGTGCGCTTCTCACTATCGGATGCTTCTTGGCTGATCGACATGTTGATCTCGCAGCAAGTGGCACCGGGGGAATGACCCTCGGCACCACGTAGTGCCTACCGGCGTCAACGGCCGCCGCCACGGCCACGACCCTCGTCGTCGACGAGGTGCCGGGACTCGTGGTCGAGCGGGCAGTCACGGCAGACGGCGGCGTAGCACCGGACGTACCGGTGCAGCCGTCCCCACGCCCGCAGGGGTGATCTGCGGATATGGCGGATGCCACCCGTGCCGGTCCTGCTGTCTCCACGCCCGTGGGATGATCCGAAGTAGTTTTCAAGATTTTCCGAGGGCGAGTGGCAGTGGCTCCGCCAGCACCAGGTGTACCGCCTCCGCCGGGCTATCCGTCTCCCCATGGACGACGAACCCCTGCTCCGCCTGCAGCTCCAGGTCCGCCACGCCATACATGTACACACCCAGGTCCACCCGGACGTGGCGCCGGTACCGGCCGGTCGCGCGCGGGTTGCCAGTGACGTCCTGGCCGTCCGCGTCGTACAGCCGGTAGACCATGCCGGTCTCTGGCTCGACCCGCCAGCCAGGTGCGGCGTCCAGCAGTGCCGCGCGCTGGATCGCCGGCCGCATCGCCAGCGCCAGCGCGTGCCGTCGCGGGTCATCCTTGACCTCCCGGGCGGCGCGGATCAGCCGATCAACGCTGGTCATGCTCTCCATGCCGATCATCTGCCGGGCGGCGTCGCGCCCGTTCCGGGCTGCGGCCTCGGCCACGGGTATCGCCCGGTAGTCCCGGGCGATACCAAGCCAGGTGTGCGGGTCCGCGGCGTCGTAGAGTGCGCGGAGCCCGGCGTTGCCGAGCGGCGCGTCGAACGCGGCCCAGCGGCTCATGTCGATCTCAACGTCATCCATTTCATTCACTATACACCAATGTGTAGTATAATGAAATATTTTTCGTCTTTGCATCAATTGGCCGACGAAATGCATTACTGTAACAACCCGGGAAAATGGGTGAAAATGGCAAGCGGCCACAAGGTGATGGTCCGCAAGGCCGCAGACGTCCCCACGCCCGTGAGGGTGAACCGGCGAGGTCTTCCTGGCCGTGTGGGTGGGGGTGGTTGTCATGCGCTTCCTTTGCCTGGTGTTGGGGTGTGGGGTTCGGTGAATCTGCTGTTCTCGAGGGTGGTGACGTGGCCGCCGAGGCGGCGTACGACGTTGCGGTCGTGGGTGACGACGATGAAGGCCACTCCGGTGCTGGTGCGGAGATCGGTGAGGAGGCCGCCGATGGTGGCCGCGACGACGGGGTGGGGGCGCTGGTGATCTCGTCGCAGAGCAGCACGTCGGGCCGCGCGGCCAGGACGGGGGGCGAGCGCGACGCGTTGCCGTTGCCCGCCGGAGAGCTCATGGGGGTGACGGGTGGCGTGCTCGGCGAAGAGCCCGACCTGCGCCAGCAGGTCGGCGATGTGGGCCGCGCGGTCGGTGATACAGGCGAGCTGGAGCGGCCGGCCGAGGATCTGCGCGACGGTGTGGCGGGGATTGAGCGAGTCGTACGGGTTCTGCGGCACCAGTTGCACGCGCCGTAACTGCTCTGTGTGCCGTTCACGGACGGTGGGCGCGAGCGGCGCGCCGTCCAGGACGGCCTCTCCCCCGGTTCGACGGTGCGGTCCGGCGAGGCGGCGCAACGGGAGGGTCTTGCCGATCCCGGACGGGCCGATGACCGACAGGCACTCGTCGCGGGCGACCTCGACTGAGAGCCGGTCCAGGATTCGCCGCCCGCCGTGCCCAGCGACGAGATCGCGCACGGCCAGGACGATCTCCCCGGCCGGGCCGACCAGCAGGACCTCCTTCCTGCACGGCGGGCATGACGCTTTTCCACCTGGGCATGACGCGCTCCCTACCGCCTCGGGGCGACGGGAGCCGACGGCCCGGGCGCTCGGCTATCCGGTCAGCACCGGTGCCAGGCGGCGCCACTGTTCGGTCGGGAAGGTCGCGGCGGCGGTGTGCTCGCCGATCAGGACCTGGATCGCGACGTGGTCGGCGCCGGCGTCGCGGTATGCGGCCACCCGGGCGGCGATCGTCTCCTCGTCGCCCCAGGCCACCAGGGCGTCGATGAGCCGGTCGCTGCCCGGCGCGGCGAGATCGTCGTCGGTGAACCCGTACCGCCGCAGGTTGTTCAGGTAGTTCGGCAGGTCGAAGTACATGCCCAGTCCGGTACGGGCGATCTGCCGGGCCCGGTCCGGGTCGGTCTCCAGCACCACGGCGAGTTCGGGGGCGAGGAACTTCTCCGGGCCGAGCGCCGCACGCGCGGTCGCCACGTGCTCCAGCGGCACGAGATACGGGTGGGCGCCGTGCGCACGCTCGCCCGCCAGCCGCAGCATCCTGGGCCCCAGCGCCGCGAGCACCCGGGAGCGCGCCGGCACCGCGGGGGACGCGGCGTCGAGACCGTCCAGGAACTCGGTCATCCTGGCCAGCGGCCGGCGGTAGCGGCCGGCCTCGGCCTGGTCGACGATCGGCGCGTGGCTGACCCCGAGGCCGATCAGCAGCCGGTCGCCGTACGTCCCCGTCAGCTTGGCGTACCGCTCGGCGACGGTCGCGGGCTCGTGCATCCAGATGTTGAGGATCCCGGTGGCCACCGTGATCCGGCTGGTGGCCGCCAGCAGCGCGGTGAGCCGCTCGAACAGGCCGCCACCGCCCAGGTCCGGCAGCCAGACGGCCGTGTACCCGAGTTCCTCGGCGGCCACCGCGGCCTCGACGGCCTGCTCCTCCCCGCCGAACCGGAGCCCCATGTTCCAGATTCCGACACCTGTGGGTGTTGTGGTCATCTCCGTCCCCCTCAGCTGCCCGCCACGCCCACGGACGGCCGCGCGTCCCGGACGGCCGAGAACCGGTAGTGCGTAAAGCCCCCCTCGGCCTCCCGCCGCACCTCCTGGATGTAGTTCGGGTAGCCGCCGAAGTACAGCGCCACGCCGTGCGGCTTGCCCGGGATGTTCGCGCCGACGAACCAGGAGCGGATCTTCTCCCCGGCGGGGAACACGGTCGCGTTGAAGAACGTCTCGCACTGCTCGTTGTAGGCCGCGACGGCCTGCGCGGTGGGCTCGATGCGGGTGTGGCCGTGCTCGCGCATGTAGGAGATGGCCTCCCCGATCCACCCGGCGGCCGGCTCGATCATGACCGGCGCGTTCGCGAACGGGATCTGCGGGCCTGCGATCATGAAGAAGTTCGGGAACTCGTCGACGGTGAGCGCCAGATGGGTGCGAGGCCCACCCCGCCACTTCTCCGCGATCGTCACCCCGCCCCTGCCGCGGACGTCGACGCTGGTCAGCGATCCGGTCATCGCGTCGAAGCCCATGGCGAACACGATGACGTCGGCCTCGTACTCGGTGCCGTCGGCCAGCCGCACACCGGTGGGCGTGATGTCGTCCACGGCGTTGCCGCTGACGTCCACCAGCTCGACGTTGTCCCGGTTGAACGTCTCGTAGTAGAAGTGCCCCAACGGCGGCCGCTTGGCGCCGAGCGGATGGTCGGGCTTCGGGCACAGCAGTTCGGCGGTGGCCGGATCCCTGACGATCGTGCGGATCTTGTTGCGGACGAACTCCGAGGCCAGCGCGTTGGACTCCGGGTTGACGAAGATGTCGTCGAAGGTCTCCAGGAAGTAGCGGAACCCGCCCTCCTCCCAGCCAGCCTCCAGAATTCGCTGGTGTGGAGTGATCCCGCTTCCGTGGACAGCGAACCTGAGGTTCGCTGTCCATAGGGAAGGAGCGTCATGGGGTCAGCTCGCCGGAAGTTCACCCAGGAGTACAAATCCGAGGCAGTAAGGTTGGTGCTCGACTCGGGCCGGTCGGTGACCGAGGTCGCGAAGAGTCTGGGTATCCACGAGACCACGTTGGGAAACTGGGTGAAGAAGGCGAAGGAGAACGGCGAGACCGAGGAGCGGCCGCTGTCGGTGTCGGAGCGCGCGGAACTTGAGGAGCTCCGGAAGAAGTACGCGCAGGCGCAGATGGACATCGCCTTCCTAAAAAAAGCGGCGAGCTTCTTCGCGAGCGAGCAGAAGTAAAGTTCGAGTTCATCTCGATACACGCTCCGAAGAAGCCTGTGTCCGCCGACGGCGCGAACACCTTTCCCGTCGACTACATGTGCAAGAAACTCGACGTGTCCCGACAGGGCTACTATGCGTGGAAGAAACGCGGCCCGTCTCGGAGGGAGAAGGACGACGCCACCTTGTCGACCATGATCAGAGCTGTTTTCGACCGTCACGAGGGGCGGTACGGCGTGCGGCGGATCTTCCACGAGATCCGCCGCCAGGGCGTCGCCGTCGCCTACAAGCGGGTCCAGCGGCTGATGGCGACGATGGGCCTGGTCAGCGTGCATCCGCGTCCCCGCCGGCCGGTGACGACGGTGCAGGCCGCGGACTCCTCATCGCTGCCTGATCTTGTCGGCCAAGACTTCGCCGCGTCCGCACCGAACCAGTTGTGGTACGGCGACATAACATATATTCGCACCTGGGATGGCTGGGTGTACATGGCCTCCGTCATCGACGCGTTCTCTCGGAAGATCGTCGGCTGGGCGGTCGCCGATCACATACGCACCGAACTCGTTCTCGACGCGCTTCGTATGGCCGTCACCCGCCGGCGGCCACCCGGCGGCGTCATATTCCACGCCGACCGAGGCGGTCAGTACACCAGCCGTGAGTTCGTCGCCTTCTGTCGCGACAACAACGTCCGAAACTCCGTCGGCCGTACCGGGATCTGTTTCGACAACGCCGCGGCGGAGTCCTTCTGGGCCACCCTCAAGAAGGAGTTCGTCCACCTCCACCCGTTCGATACCATAGACCGCGTCCGGGCGGGGATCTTCGAATATGTCGAGATCTACTACAACCGGCAGCGGTTGCACTCCTCGATCGGCTATCTCACGCCTGTCGAGTTCGAGGAAGAATTTGACGGACAAACACTTCGTGCTGCATAGTTAGGACTGTCCACGAAAGTGGGAACCCTCCATTGGACAGAACTCCCACCAGGAGTGACTCCCCCCACCGTCAACCCGGCCACTCCACAACCCGTCCACGATCGACGGGGCTTGGTGGAGCCGAGGCGGGTTCTGAGGATCTTCCATGGGGCGTGGGTGTTTACTATTATTTTGATGTCCAACTATCGGGCGTCCCAGTAGAGGCGTCCCGGTAGAGGCGTCTGGGCCTGGATGCCACGGGGACGAAGGGCGCGTGCCGGCCGAAGGCGACGTCGCCACCGAAGGGGGAACGCCGTGCCGTCAGATTCCCTGCGCATACCTGGTTGGCTGCACTTCCTGGCGGTGGGTTTCCCCAGCGCCAACGTGATCGCGACCAGTGACGGATCTCGCGTGATCTTCGACTCCGGGTTCGGCAGCGACACCTCGCGCATCGAGGACGCGCTGGCCACGGCCGGCATCGGCATCACGGACGTCGAACTGGTCGTGAACACCCACTGGCACAGCGACCACGTCGGCGGGAACGCGCGCCTGCGGGACGTCCACGGGATCGCGGTCGCCGCCGCCCGCGAGGACGCCCAGGTGATCAACAGCCGGCAGGCGGACGCGTGCCTGTCCGCATGGCTCGACCAGCCGGTCGAGCGATACCACGTCGACCACGCTCTCGAGGCCGGGCAGACGCTGCGGGCCGGGCCGTCGGAGTGGGAGGTGGTGCCCACTCCCGGGCACACACCCACCACCTCAGTTTCTACGAGCCGCAGGAGCGGCTGCTCGTCCTCGGGGACGCCATCCACGCCGACGACGTCGGCTGGCTCAACCTCGCCCTGGACGGCCCGGCCGCGATCGATGTCGCGCTCGACACCGTGGCGAAGCTCAGCCGGCTCGCCGTGCGCACGGCCCTGCCCGGCCACGGCGGCCCCATCCTCGACCCGCCCGCGGTCTTCGCGGCGGCGCACACACGGTACGAACGCATGCGCGCGGACCCGCAGCGCGCCGGATGGCACGCCTGCAAACGCATCTTCGCGTTCGCCCTGATGATCCGTGACGGCATCCCGCTGGACGACGTCGACACCTACCTGACGCGGCAGCCGTGGCTCGTCGACCATGCGAGCAAGGTGTTCGACACGGATGCCGAGACGCTGGCGGCCGACCTGCTCGCTCAGATGCGGCGCACCCGCGCGGTCGAGGAACGCGGCGGGCGCCTGCACGTCCGCACGCCGCACCACCCGCCCGCGCGGGACTGGCTGGCGGGTTCTCCCCGACGGGACTGGCTACACGAGTTCACCCCGACCAGATGAGATCATCCCGTCTGGGAGGTGGCCGGCAGGGTGATGCTCAGCGGCTCGAACGGCTCCCCCACGGAGTACACGTTGTTGAACAGCCCAGCGCCCTCGGCCAGCAGCCGCACGTCCGCGGCCTCCCAGGTCTGCAGGCCGGGCGGCGCCGCGCCGGGCCGGGGGGTGAAGCGCACCAGGGGAATCCTCGGCTTCGTTTCGGACTCGAACGGCTCGACGACGTTCAGCTCGGCCTCCGTGCCGCGCAGCACCACGTGCGGGTCGGCGATCCGCACGTACAGCAGCCCGAAATGGCCCTGGAAGCGGACATCGCCGCGGAACGCCCAGAAACCGTCGACGCCCTCGGGTACCGCGGCCGACGGATCCGGCTCGAAGACGAACTCGTCGTTCTCGGCGGGCTGCGCGCCGCCGCTGACGCTGCCCTGACCGTCGGGCATCCGGGCGATGTAGGTGAGGAAGGTCGCCTTGATCCCCCACCGCAGGCCGAGCAGAGGCTCCGTCGCGCTCACCGGGCCACCTCGTAGCGCCCGGCGCCACGCCCTGATGACGACGCCTCCGCCACGCGGCCGCCGGCCAACAGGCTGAAGTACCGCTCACCGCGGCAGGCCTCGGCGTAGTAGCCAGACCGGGCCAGTGGCTCGAGGATGTTCTTCTCGTCCTCGAGGACGGCGACCCGACGCGCCGGCGTCCCCGGACGCTCAGCGAGATCACCTAATTCCATGCTCACGGACTCCCTTCGGCGGTAAGGCTTCAGACGGTACGGACACTGATCAGCGATACCCGACGTCGGTCACGGAACGCGGCGCCCCGGCGCGAGACAGCGCCGGCGGCCACCATCGCCTCGACCGCCTCCGTATCCGTGTTCTCGGTCAGCGCCTCATGGCTGTGCCGCCCGAGGCCCCGAACAGGATCGTGACATCTGCTCGCAGCGTCTGTCTGAAGTGAGCGTAGCGACCGGGCAGTCACGCGGTACGGCCCTCGGAGCAGACGGCCGCGCCGCGGTCGCCCCCGCAACCCGGATCGCCCGGTTGAACCGCCGCATCCGAATGCCACGTCCGCTGAACCCGTCGAAGACAAACTGGCCACCGGCTGACCAGCACGCGCACGCGGGACGCGGGTACCGGGAAAAGCCACCGAAAAGGCCGCCCGGGCCGGCCACTGGTGATCACCTCGACCGCTGGCTGGTAGGCGGTGGGGCCCGGCGTCTCGCCGCCCACCCGCAGGTCACGAAGTCTGGACGGGCTGGCTGATGTTCGGCTCGACGACGGCGGCGGGCAGCCGCGCGGGTCGGCCCGGCAGGAACCAGCCCGCCGCCAGCACCGCAAGCGAGCCGGCGAACACCCACCAGAAAGCCGGGTGGAACGCGGTCTCGACGGATGCCCCGTCCGCCGCCCGACTCTGCAGGATGAGCGCCACGACCGCGATACCGAGCGAAGCACCCAACTGGTTGAGCACGTACAGCGCGGACGTCCCCTGCGCCACCGACTCCGCGGGCAACGTCCGGTACAGCGCCCCCATGGTCGGAGCACCCACGAAACCGAGCCCCAGCCCCGTCCCGAACACGGACACCGCAAGACCAGCCTCGCTGGTGTGCAGCCCGGCCTGTGTGAACACCAGCACGCTCAGCGCGATCGCGAACGCGCCGGCCGGTACCAGCGCCCGGGTACCGACCCGGTCACTGAGCCGTCCCGCGATCGGCATCGCGATGAAGGAACCCACACCCAGCGGCGAGAGCAACAACCCGGCTGCCAACACCCCGTGATCACGAACCTGCTGGTAGTACAACGGCACCAGGAACAGCATCGAGAACAGCATCACCCCGGTGACCGCCATCACCGTGACGCTCGCGCTGAAACCACGGTTGGTGAACAACCGCAGATCGATCAGTGCCGCGCCGCGGACCCGTAGCGCGTACACGACGTAGCCGACAAGCAGCCCACCGCCGATCGCCAGCGTCACCAGCACCCGGGTGGCGCCGAAGCCGGCATCCTCCCCTGCCTGCGACAACGCGTAGACGAGGATGGCGAACGCCGGGCACAGCAGCGCCACCCCGACGACGTCGAGCCGGCTGGCAGCGCGCCCGGCCCGCGGCGGATCGGCCGGCACCACCCGCAGCGACAACACCAGCGCCACCAGCCCGATCGGCAGGTTCACCAGGAACATCCACCGCCAGTCCAGACTCTGAATGATCACACCGCCGACAATCGGGCCGAGGACGGGACCCAGCGGGATGACGACACCCATCAGCCCCATCACCCGCCCCACCCGGGAGGGGCCCGCCGTGCGCGCCAGCAGCGTGAGCATGATCGGATCCAGCATGCCGCCCCCGAAGCCCTGGATCACCCGGAAGATGATCAGAGTTTCGATCGAGGGGGCCAGCCCGCTCGCGAGCGAGCCGACGAGGAAGACCGACAGCCCCGCAAGCCACATCCGCCGGCTGCCGAACCGGTCCGTGGCCCAGGCGCTGAGCGGGATGGCCACGGTCACCGCGAGCAGATAGCCGGTGGCGACCCATCCGACCGTGCTCAACGAGGTGTCGAAGTGCCGCCCGAGGGTGTCGACCCCGACGTTGACGATCGTGCCGTCGAGCAGCCCCATCAGGCCGCCCAACAGCAGTACCCCGATCAGCCGCAGCAGCGCGGAATCCAGACGGTCGCCCTGTTCCTGAACCATGAGCACCTCGATCTCGTACCGAAAAATGTACTGGACAGTACAAATTACTGTACAGACAAAGAGCGCTTCAACGGTGAGGGAACCTACTGGTACCTGCCCGCCCCCACCGCGGGCGATGACGGGCGCACGGCCGTCGCCACCTGCCTGCGCGCCCTGCTCGACACGCTGAACGACGCCGACAGGAGCGGGAACGAAGCCCGTCCGGACGGCCTCGAGCCGGAGCACGCCGAGCCGGCCTCCCTGCGCCCGCGCCCGATGCCTCCGACGACGAGATCTTCGACTTCATCGACAACGCGTTGGGAGCCTCCTGGCGAGAAAAGAGAAGAGAGCTCCCGGCGGAAAAACGGACCGCGAAAACAGCCAAATCGCAGGAACGAAGCGTGGGAACGGACTGCGCCTACCCCGCCTGACGCTGTTTGTCGCAAAGCCGCCTGTTGCAACGTGCCGCCTGTTGCAACGCCGCCTTCAGGCTCGACCTGTGATGTGGTGGCGGCCGACATGGCCGGTCAGGGCCGTTCCGCCGGCTGCGCTCCCACCGTCCGTGCCCCGCCGTCCGCACTTCCGTCGTCTGTGGTTCCGCGGTCCGCGGCCCCGCTGTCCGTGATCCCGGTGGCCTGACGGACCGCGACCTGGAGGATGTCGGTGAGCACGGCCTCGTCGTTGTCCAGCCAGTACTCGGCGTCGAACTCGTCGACTTTCCCGGCGGCCACACCGGTTTCGTCAGCCACCCCGACGCGTTCACCAGCCGGCTCGTCGAAGTCCTGACAGCATCCCGACCGGCATGACCTCGTCCGTCCGCAGGGACGTGGAACGAGACCGCCCCCACATCCGTGCTGCCGGCCAGCACCTCGCGACTGTGCCGGCGGCGCCGAGCACCAGCAGGCGACCGTCCGCCGAACCGTGGGTACAGCGAGGGCGGCTACGAGCGGGCTGGCTCCTGGGTCAGGCGAGTACCGGTGCCCGAAGCGCGGTGTGATCCGGGCGGCGGCACCCGTCAGAACTCCAGCCGGTAGAAGACCGCCATCCTTCTCAGCGCGGGGAACAGCTTCGCCACCCTGGCCAGCAGGCGGTAGCCCGTCGGCAGCTTCTCATAGCCGTCGATGTCGAAAGCGCCCGTGGCTGTCACGCACCGCAGCTGACGATCAATCGCCTCAAGCTCCGCGCAACCGTCCATGCCCCACGAGACGGTCGCCCCCGCAACCCGGATCGCCCGGTTGAACCGCTGCATCCGAATGCCACGTCTACTGAACCCGTCGAAGACGAACTGGCCACCGGGAAAATGGTTCACGATCCGCCGGAAAAGCGCCTCGCCCTCGTTCTTCCTCAGATACATCGTCAGGCCCTCGGCGACCACCAACACAGGAAGATCACCCGCTACCCGCGTCAGCCAGGACGGATCGGCGACGGACGCGCCAATCGTCTCGTAACCCTCACGCGACGGATATATCTGCCGGCGAAGGTCAATCACATCGGGATAGTCCACGTCGAACCACCGCACGCCGGGGCCGGGGTCGACGCGGTGGACACGCGTGTCCAGGCCGCAGCCCAGGTGCAGCACGGTGCTCTTCGGATGCGCGGCGAGGAACTCGCGGGTCCACCTGTCGAAGTGCCTGGCCCGGAGCGCAACGGCGGCCTGCTCACCGCGCCGCAGCCCGGTCCTGGTGAAGTCGAAATCGATCCGTCTGACGATTTCCAGCGCCATCGTGTCGTGCAGAATGGAGCGGGGCGACTCGGCGTCGAGCGCCCTGCCGTACAACGTCGCGAGCAGCGTGGCCTTCTCACCCGTGAGGCGCACTTCCGGCACGGACACGACACCATGCTACGCGGCCACCAGGGGCGCTCCCGCTTCCGGTCCGTTTCCGGCTGACAGGCCCACGGCCTCGATCGAAGGGGATTCCGACGGTCGCGACGCCTTCCACCGGCCGTGATCGGGTCCGAATCCTGTTGCCCGTCCGCCGGTACAACCGCGACAGGACGGTAGGTCAGGATTTCTGCACCAAAAACATGAAGCGGGACACGTACGATGGATATCCCGAAAAAGACCGCCCGTGAATTCAGCGTCGGTATGACGACGTTCACGCGCGTGGCACCTGACCGACAGGAACCCCCCGGGGGTACCTACGGCACGCGACCCCAGGTCGACGGGCTGGACATCACCGACCGCTTCGTCCCGGCCGACTCGGGTGATGTGCCGGTGCGGGTACGGGTCACCGGCCGGCCAGAAAAAGTCGGCCAGGCCAGCCAGACCAGCCAGGCCGGCCAGACCTGCCAGCGGTCCGCTGGCGATCATTCCAGCCGCCAACCGGTGGATGACGGAGCCCGGCTGCCCGCCGTCCCCGAAGCCCTGGCTCACCCGGAAGCGGAAGCACGCCGATCAGCCGCGGCGGCGCGGGATCCAGACGGTCGCCTGTTCCTGAGCCACGAACACCTCGATTTCGTATCGAAAAATGTACTAATAAGTACAAATTATTGTACAGATAGAAAACATGTTAGCGACGAGGGAGTCCCGCCACACGACACGGCGGAGGACTCCCCCAGCCGTCGGACAGCCATCGGGCCATCGGGCCATCGGGCCATCGGACAGTTGTCGGCACGGCCATGGGCGGGAAGCCCGGTCGCGTCCGATCAGCGGCGTATCAAATGTGATGGCCGCCACATTCGGACGACGATTCGCAACCCTTCGCTATTGACGCCGTCACTTTCCGGATTTTCTGCCGACATGTCCAATTTCCCCACGAGGCGACGGACAGCCATTCGACGGAGTGGATCCGACCCGGCGGCCGGGTCGGATCCACTCCCGAATACAGATGATCTTCCAGGATTCGACGTCGCTGCTGGACCCCCACCGTCCTGGACCCCACCGTTCCGTCGCCGAGAAGCTGGCCGTCCACCGCCGCTCGCACGCCCGCGGCCGGTGCGCCGACAGGGAACCAGCGCTGCGCCCGGTGGCTCCCGACCACCAGGTCGGGAGCCACCACCCCGGCCGAAGCCACCCCGCCCGGTTCCCGCCGCCGGGCTTTGGCGACTGTCTGATCTCAGTGTGCCTGCGGTAGCGGTTTTCATGGTCGTGAGGGCTCGTGAGGGCTCGTGAGGACTGGGGTATCCATTGGCCGAATGGCGACGCCACCGGTTGCAACACTCCTCGACGATGTCGAACAGGGCGGTACGGGTCTCCGTGTGGGTGGCGAAACGGATGCGATCGGGAAGCTCGCATTCCAGAGTGATGAAGAACGGCCGGTGACCGCATTGTCGTAGCGGCCCCAACCGTTCCGACGGAACGGCGCACACCATGCGCCGCACACAGCGCAACGAATTCCCAAAGATGCTGGCAGCCCCGGTCGGAGTGGTATACGAACCCGCACGGGACGGGCCGCGGGGCCATACCCGGCGGCCAGTGACCAGGTGACTCTTCCGCTCGGTGGCGGGGACGTAGAAGACGTCCGCGGCCCGGACCCAGCTCGGACCCGGTTCGGTGCCGAACCGGCGCGATCACGGCCGACCAGACCAGGCAGCGGACAAGCGCCACGGGCCCGGAGCGGGGCCGGCCCATCGGTGCCGGTGGACCCCTACGGCCCAACCCTCCTCGTCCGCAGAGTGGCCTGCTTGCAGTCGCTTGCGGCCGCAAGCGGGCCGTCCGGGGCGTGCCGTGGGCCGTCCGAGGCGTGACGCGTGTCGCGGTGGTCGTCGGGCGACGGCGCAGCCGGTCCGGGTAGGCCCGCCATCCGCCGGCGGAATTCGGACGTGTGCGTCGATTGTGATCCATGTGTGATGGCTGTGATCCCGACATCCGAACTCCCTCCCGAGATAACCACTCCAAAGCATCAGAACACGGACCAAACGGATCAAATTTGTGCACCCCATGACGAACACACCACCCGGCCACACCACACCAAAGATCAACAACGAATCACTTGACAAACAAAGCCCTGGGGCGTCTGCCACTAAAACTGGACACAGCATTGCCATTTCGTTCTGACCGCTGTAAGAACCGTTGTAAGACATGAACGAAGTGCGTGTGCGCGATCCACTCCGCGACCGGGCCACGCAGACGTTGAACCGCGCCCAATCCAGGACGGCATCGATGATTCATTATGTCATCCGCAAGAGTTCACACCCCGACGACGGCCGCCCCGGCCCGGCGCTCGGCTACGGGCGATGACCGCCGCGGTCGACGAGCTGACGGAGGCGATCCGTCGCGGTCCGAAGGGCCCGCACGTAGGTGCGTTCTTCGACTTCGACGGGACCCTCATCGAGGGCTATTCCGCGCGGGCGCTCTACGCCCGGCGGTTGCGCAGCTTCGAAGTCGGGCCGGACGAGCTGCTGCGGATCGCACTGGCCGCCGTGCGCGGGCCACTGGACGAGGCAGGCTTCACCTCGCTGTTGGAGACCGGTCTGCGCGGCTGGGCCGGACGCACCGAGGAGGAACTGCTCGCCCTCGGCCGGGAACTGTTCGCGAGCGAGATCGCCGGTTCGCTGTTCCACAGCGCCTGGCGACTGGTCCGGACACATGTCAACCAGGGCCACACCGTGGTGATTGCCACGTCGGCGACCCGTCTGCAGGTCCAGCCGATGGCTGACGAGCTGGGAGTCGAGCACGTCCTGTGCACCGAACTGGAGCAGGAGGGCGGCGTCGTCACCGGGCATGTCGCCGGCCGCGCCCTGTGGGGCGACGGGAAGCTCGCCGCGGTGACCGCGTTCGCCGCCGGGCACGGCATCGACCTCACGGTCAGCCACGCGTACGCCAACGGCGACGAGGACGTGCCCTTTCTCGGCGCGGTCGGATATCCGCACCCGGTGAACCCGCAGCCGGTGCTGGCCACCGAGGCGCGACGGCGGGAATGGCCCGCACTGGAGTTCACCCGCAGGCACAACCAGCTCGACCCGCTGCCCGCCGTACGGACCGCGGCCATGTTCGGCACCCTGTTCGCCACGGCGGGGGCCGGGATCGTCGCGGGGGTGCTCACCCGTGACCGGCGCTACGGCGTCGACCTGATGACGTCGCTGTTCGGGGATGTCGCGTCCGCGGTGGGGAACATCCGCGTCGATGTCGTCGGCGAGCACAACGCGTGGTCGCACCGTCCGGCGGTGTTCCTCATCAACCACCAGAGCACGCTGGTCGACTTCGTGGTCACCTCCCGTGTGCTGCGACGGGGGTTCACCGCGGTGGCGAAGGCGGAGGTGCGGCGGATGCCGGTGGTGGGCACCCTGTTCGGCCTGGCCGGGGTCGCGTTCGTGGACCGGGGGAGCTCGACGAAGGCGATCTCGGCGCTGGAACCGGCGGTCGAGATGCTGCGCTCCGGCACGTCGGTGGTCATCGCCCCGGAGGGCACCCGGTCGTTCACCCCGCGGGTGGGCCCGTTCAAGAAAGGCGCCTTCCACCTGGCCACCGCCGCCGGGGTGCCGATCGTGCCGATCGTCATCCGCAACGCAGGAGAGATCATGTGGCGTAACGCCCGGACGGCTCGGGAGGGCCGGATCGAGGTGGCTGTCCTGCCCCCGATCCCCACCGAGGGCTGGACCCGTACCGACATCGACGCGGCGGCCACCCATGTGCATGACCTCTACGTCGACACGTTGGATCACTGGCCGGGCACCGCCAACGCGGAGCCTGCCGAGGACATAACCGGGAGCCCGCGATGATCCACGCCATCGAGACGGCCCGTGACCTGGTCGCCCGGCCCGGCCGGGCGAGCCTCAGCGACCCACGGGCGGGCGACCCGCCCGTGGTCACCGCGCTGCTCACCAGCCCGGGGTTCCTCAGCGCGCTCGACGGCCTGGCCAAGCGGCTCGGCAAGGACGAGCAGGCCGTGCGCGCGGAGGCGGCCGGCTACCTGCGCGAGATGTCCGCGGTGCACGACCCGGTGGTCGCCGGTACGTGGGAGCGTTTCGCGCGCTGGATGGTACGTGGGTACGACATCCTCGCCGACGACAACGCGCTCGCCGAACTGCGCAGGCTGGACCGGCGCCACTCGTTGATCTTCCTCATCTCGCACCGGTCGTACCTGGACGAGTTCGCCCTGCCTCCGCTGTTAGTGCGCGCCCGCCTCGACCCCCCCCTACGGCCTGGCGGGCGCCAACCTGAACTTCTTCCCGCTCGGCACGATCGCCCGCCGGATCGGCATGGTCCACGTCCGGCGAGCCACGACGGACATCCCCGTCTACCGGCTCGCCCTGCGCTCCTACGTCGGGCACATGGTGGGCGCGGGGGTCAACCTGATGTGGTCGATCGAGGGTGGACGGACACGGACCGGAAAGCTGCGTCCCCCACGCCACGGCCTCCTGCGCTACGTCAGCGACGCCCTGGAGTCGTCCGAGCTGGCGGACGCGCTCATCGTGCCGGTCTCCATCCTCTACGACCAGCTGCCGTTCCACGAGGTGGCACGGATGGCCCAGGAAGCACGCGGCACTGCCAAGCAGCCGGAGGACCTGCGCTGGCTGATCGGGTATGCGCGCGGTCTGAAGACACGGCTCGGCGGCATCCACATCGACTTCGGCACGCCGATCCCGCTGCGTGAACGGCTCCAGGCCTACCGCGCCGACGGGGTGGAGGACGGGCAGCTCGTCGAGCGGGTCGCGCTGGAGGTCTGCCACCGCATCAACCGCACCACGCCGGTGACCGCGACCGCGGCCGTCTGCGTCGCCATGCTGGGTGCCGACCGGGCGCTGACGCTCGACGAGGTCTGCGCGACGGTGGCTCCGCTCGCCCGGTACCTGAGCAGGCGAGGATGGCCGGTTGCCGCCGCGTCCGACCTGACCGACCGCTCGACGGTACGGCGCACGCTGCAGGACCTCGTCAACTCGGGCGTGCTGACCTGCTTCGCCGGCGGGCCGGAGACGGTGTGGGGCATGGCCGCCGACCAGCATCTGGTGGCCGCGGTGTACCGCAACAGCGCCGTGCACGTGCTGCTCGTGCGGGCCATCGCCGAGCTGGCGCTGCTCTCCATCGCCCGGCACGGCGGCGGCACGCTGCGGGGGGCCTGGGAGGAGGCGCTGGAGCTGCGGGAGCTGCTCAAGTTCGACTTCTTCTTCGCCGCGCGCGCGGAGTTCGCCGAGGAGCTGTGGAGCGAAGTAGAGATCATGGCGGGCGGGACGCGCCCGAGCGAGGTCAGCCCGGCCGACGCCGAGCGGTGGCTGCGCGACGCGGCGCCGCTGGTGGCGCATCTGGTCCTGCGGCCGTTCATCGACGCCTACCGGGTGGTCGCCGAGCAACTGGTGCTCGCCGACGACGATGCCGATCTCGACGAGGACCGGTTCTTCGCCGACTGTCTGGACCTTGGCAGGCAGTGGGCGATGCAGCGCCGGGTGGCGAGCGAGGAGTCGGTGTCCGCGGAGATGTTCCGCACCGCGCTGAAGATGGCCCGCCACCGCGGCCTGCTCGAGCCCGGCGCGGACCCACACGAGCTGGTGGCCCGACGGCGCGCGCTCGCGGTCCAGCTCGACCGCGTCCTGCACGCCGTGCAGGAGATCGCGACGTTGGGCGCGACGTCCGCGGTGGTGCCGCCCGGGCCGCAGGCATCGCTGCGGAGCGTTCCCGACGGGGTCGTTTCCGACGGGGTCGGAGGCTGACGTGGGATACGTGCGCCGCAGAGCGCCGCGGATCGCCGTCGTCGGCGCCGGTTCCTGGGGTACCACGGTGGCCGCGATCCTGTCCCGGAGCGCGACGACCACGATCTGGGCCCGGTCGTCCGACGTGGTGAACGACATCGAGAAGAACCGGCGCAACAGCCGCTACACCGGCGACGCCGTCCTCCCCGACGAGCTGCGCGCGACGAGCTCGCTGGAAGAGGCGGTGTCCGACGCGGACACGATCGTGATGGGGGTGCCCTCCCACGGGTTCAGCGCGATCCTGGAGCAGGCCGCGCCGTACGCGCGGCCGTGGGTGCCGGTGGTCAGCCTGGTCAAGGGGCTTGAGCAGGAGACCGACCGGCGGATGACCGAGATCGTCGCCGACGTCCTGCCCGGGCATCCCGCGGGTGTGCTCGCCGGGCCGAACATCGCGAAGGAGATCCTCGACGGCTACGCGGCCGCGGCGACGCTCGCGATGCCGGACGTGAGCACCGCCGCTCAGCTGGCCGACCTGTTCCGCACGCCCCGCTTCCGGATCTACTCCACCACCGATGTCATCGGGGTCGAACTGTGCGGGCCGCTGAAGAACGTCTTCGCCATCGCCGCGGGCATGGGCGACGGCGCCGGAGCCGGCCACAACACCAAGGCGATGGTGATCACCCGGGCGGTGCGGGAGATGACGCTGCTTGGCGAGGCGCTGGGCGGCGAACCCGTCACGTTCTATGGCCTGGCGGGCACCGGAGACCTCATCGTGACCTGCACGAGTCCGCTCAGCCGTAACCGGTGTGTCGGCGAGGCGCTCGGCCGGGGGCAGACGATCAGTCAGGCTATGGCTGGGATGAAACAGGTGGCCGAGGGGGTGCGCAGCGCCAGCGTCGTCATGCGGCTTGCGGCCAGGGCGGGCGTCGAGCTGCCGATCGCACGCGAGGTCGACGCCGTGGTCAACCACGGCTCGACCGCCCGCGACGCCTACCGCGGTCTGCTGAAACAGGCTCCCGGCCACGAGGTGCGGGGGACAAGTTGGTGAAGCTGAAGGGTGAGTCATGGTAAATGCGAAGTGGGGAATCGTGGCGGTCACGGGCGGTGCCGTCTCCGCGGCGGTGCTACGGCGCCGGCTGTCCCAGGCGGCGGTGCGTGACCAGGAGCCACCGCAGCTCCCCGCACCCCGGTACCGCGCCGGATCAGGCTCGCCCCTGCTGTTGCTGCACGGTGTCGGCGGTACGTGGCCCGCCTGGGACCCGGTGTTGCCGCTGCTGGAGCCGCACCACGACGTCCTCGCTCCGACCCTGCTGGGCCACGGCGGCGGGGAGCCGCTCCCGCCGGGGGTCCCGGTCACGCTCGACGTGCTCGTCGACGGGGTGGAGGCCGAGCTCGACCGGGCCGGCTGGGACCGCGTGCACGTCGTCGGCAACTCCCTCGGCGGCTGGATCGCCATCGAGTTGGCCCGCCGCGGCCGCGCCCGCTCACTGGTGCTGTTCAGCCCGGCCGGGGCGTGGACCTCACAATGCCGGATCGCCGCGGTGGCACTGGGTATCCGCCTGTCCGTGGCCACGCTGGCGCGGTACTCGGCGCACGCCGACCTGATCGCGGACACCCCGTGGCTGCGCCGTCTGCTCCTGGCGACACAGGTGGCGCACCCCGAGCGGGTCGACCCGCAGGCGGTGGCCCTGACCATCCGGGCCAGCGCCCACGCCCCCGCCGTCGACCCGCTCCTGCGCACCCTGCCGCACGCCCACCTCCAGCCGCTGCCCGCCGACCATGACTACCCGATACGGGTCGTGTGGGCGCGGCCGGACCGGGTCATCCCCTTCGAGCACTTCGGCGTGCCGATGCTGGAGCGGCTGCCGGGGGCCGAGCTGATCCAGCAGCCGGGTATCGGTCACGTCCCGATGTACGACGAGCCTGCCACGGTCGCCCGGCAGATCCTCGAGATCGCCGCCTCCGTGGACCAGACGAGACCGGAAACCGCTTCCGTGGACCAGACGCGGCCGCAAGCCGAGCCCAAGGGAGCAGCCCTATGACCGACCACAGCCCCCCGGCCATCGGCGCCGCCCGCTTGAGCTGGGGCGGCCCGGCGGACATGAGCTGGTGGGAAGCCCTGATGTGGCGCGCGGAGGGCGACCTGCGCACCCGCTCCTCCGGGGTCCTGGTCGAGATCCTCGACAGGGCCCCGGAGTGGGAACGCCTGCGCGCGGCCCACGATCGGCTCACGCTGCGGGTGCCCCGCTTACGCGAGCGGGTGATCGAGCCGCTGCTGCCGCTCGTTCCTCCGGCGTGGTCGCCGGACCCGCACTTCGACCTCGACTACCACCTCCAGCGGATCCGGGTGCCCGGCGACGGCTCCAACAGCGAGCTGTTCGAGATCGCCGCCGCCGCGGCGGCCCGGCCGTTCGACTCGAACCGGCCGCCGTGGGAGGCCACGCTCGTCACCGGCCTGCGTGACGGCCGCGCCGGTTACCTCCTGAAGCTGCACCACAGCCTGACCGACGGGCTCGGACTGGTCCAGCTGCTCAACCTCACCCACGGGCGCGGCCCCGAACGGGAGGAACCCGACTCAAGCCCGCTCCCGCCACCTCGGCCGGTGGAGACACCCATCTCGCTGCTGGCCGGGCGGCTGCCGGGCGTCCTGGCCGGAGCGGCGGGCTCGGCGGCCCGGGGTGCCGTGCGGACGCTCGGGCGGGTGGTTGCCGACCCGGTCGGCACGGCTGTCGACACCGTCCGCTTCGGGGCGTCGCTGCGCCGCGTGCTGACCCCGCCCGACGTCGCGCGGTCACCCGTGTTGAACAACGACGGCACCGGCTACCGGCTGATCGCCCACGACGTGCCACTCGAACAGCTCAAAGCGGCGGGACGGGCCGCGGGCGGCACCGTCAACGACGCGTTCCTGGCCGCGCTGCTGGGCGCGTTCCGCCGGTTCCACGAGCACCACGACGTCTTCGTCGACCAGATACCGATCGGCATGCCGGTGAGCCTGCGCACCGACAACGACCCGATGGGCGGCAACCGGTTCGCCGGGGCCCGGTTCGCCGTCCCGGTAGGCGATCCCGACCCCCGGGTACGGATCGCCGCGATCCGCGCCGCCGTGGCGACGGCCCGCACCGAGCCCGCGATCGGGTTCCTCGACCTCATCGCGCCGGTGCTCGGCCGGCTCCCCCGCGCCCTGCTGATCGAGATCGCGGGCAGCATGACCACCGTGTCGGACCTGCAGGCCTCCAACCTCGCCGGCATCGGGCGCAGCCTCTACCTGGCAGGCTCCCGCGTGCTGCGGGTCTACCCGATGGGCCCACGGCCGGGAGTGGCCGCGATGGTGACCATGCTGTCCTACGAGGGCACGTGCTGCGTGGGGATCAACGCCAACCCCGACGTGATCGACGACGAGAAGGTCTTCGCGGCCTATCTGCGCGACGGCTTCGACGAGGTGCTGGATCTGGCTCGCGGGCTGTGACGGCCCGCGAGCTGTGACCCGCAGGATGCCGCCGACCCCGTCCGGTGTCGGCGGCATCCGCCGCGTCACCGCGCGGGCACGGCCTCCCGCACAAAGGCGACGACGTCGTCGAGAACCTCGTCCGAGTTCGTCTCGTTGAAGATCTCGTGCAGGGCTCCCGGGTACACCTTCTGCCGCAGGTTCGAACCGCCGATGCGCTCGAACGCCGCGCGGGTCTCGGCGAGCGGGGCCAGCGGGTCGAGCTCGCCGTGTATCCACAGCGTGGGCAGGTCCCCGAGGCCCGGGCCGGCCGCGATCGTGGCGACGACGTCCTTGAGGGTCTGCAGCGACTCACGGTGGAACGGGCCGTGGTAGACCAGCGGGTCCGCCGCGTAGGCCGCGCCGACCGCGGGATCGCGTGAGAGCGCGGCCGGGTCGAGCGGAACGTCCGGAATCGGGTCCAGGTCGAGCAGGGCGGTGATCGCCGGGTTGCCGCCGATCACCGGGCCGGAGAGCACCAGCGCGTCCACCGGGCCGACGGCGCGCTGCACGTACCGCACCGAGACGATGCCGCCCAGCGAATGGCCGATGAGGACCACCGGCAGACCGGGGTGTTCCGCCGTGGCGTGCTTCGCGACCGTGCCCAGGTCGGTGACGATGTCCTCGAGCAGCTCGACGTGTGCCCGCTCGCCCTCGGAACGGCCGTGCCCGATGTGGTCGGGCGCGTACACCGCGCCGCCGGCATCGCTGAGCCTGCGCGCCACGTGGTCGTAGCGGCCCGCGTGCTCGCCGTACCCGTGGGCCAGCAGCGCGACGAACGACGGCTGCTGCGCGCTCCAGCGGTGCAGCGCGAGCGCGCCGTGGCTGCCCGCGAGGGTGGTGATCGTGCCAGGGCTGGTCATGCCGTTGCCTCCTCGCGGCGCGCGAGCGCGCGCGGCCGGAACCTCTGTCTCTTGCCGATGGCTGTCTGTCTCTTGCCGGGGGCTGTCATGGGTGGCTCGTCAACCAGCTCGCGCCGCTCGGGGAGCCTGTGGCTGTCGACCCGTCCGGCCAGCATCCGCGGCGATACGTCCGAGATGTGGCAGAGCCGCACACAGGGGTGACCCGCCGGCCACCCGCTGGTTGATCATAGAACGATATAACCAGAAATCCTATTGATCAAAAAGTGATAGAATCAAAAATTCAGAAGTCGGCTGGTTCGGCGCGGATGGTCCTGGCCCTCATGGACTCTCGTGACGTTCGCGGGACGGCCGCTCACCACGACCGCACCGTCACCGCGTTCGACCCAACGCAGTAACCCGGCCCACCCGTGCCAACCGGCGGTATCACGACGCATCAGATCGACCTACGTGCCACGGCATGTCAGGTGGACGAACAGGCGACCTACCGCTGGTCAGCCGGTGAGCGGGGAGAACGGGATCCCGTCCGACACGGTCCACGCGGTCAGGGCGATGGCGGCGACGGCCAGCAGCGGTATGACCACCCGTTCCTCGGCCCTGCCGCCCGTCCGGGGGATCAGAGGGATCTCCATCCGCCGGCCGACCGGCCAGAGCAGGGGGCAGCCGCGCGGGGTCAGGCAGTCCCCGGCCAGATGGGCGAGGCATCCCAGTGCCACCGCGTAACCGGCGAAGCTCATGTCGAGATCGTGCATGAGGAAGACCGCGAGCCCGGCGACCACGCAGTCGATGACGGAGGACAGGCGCCCCTGCCGTTCGAAGTCCAGTCCGAGACCGCGCAGCCCGAAGCCGACGAGGACGAACAGCGCGGCCCACCAGGCGTACTCGGCGTGGACGGCCAGCGTGCTCATGAGCGCGCCCATGGCGAGCGCGAACAGGATCGAGTGGGTGGCGTGCCGGTGGCCGCCGCTGGCCCGGCCGATCAGCTTGCACATCGTGTGGGTGACCGGCCCGAAGGTGTTGGCGATCCGGCCGCTGGGATGGTCGATGTCGGGCAGCAGCGCCGCGCCCGCGGACACCACCGCGCCGGCGGCCAGCTGGGCGGTGGACAGGGACCCGGTGTGTAAGCCCAGCAATCGCTGCGAGCCCAGCCACTCCCCCCGGGACAGCGCGGGCGCGGCCGCCAACCAGACCACCGCCCCGCTCAGCACGTGCGTCCGCCCCATCATGAAACGTCAACCTCAGTGATCGGCACCGACGGACTATAAACCGTCCCCTCTCCGATCTTCACAACCCCCAGGCGGAACCGCGTTGCAGGCGGCTGCGCGGCGCCTCGCAGCGGCTCTGCTCCGTCATCTCACCTGCCCTTGACGGGATCAGCTTCGTCGGTGCCATAGTAAAGTAACTAACCAATGAACCAACTAGCCAATGAACCGTCCCACTGTCGAGAGCTGGAGGGTCGATGTGCTCGATGACGGAGCACCGCTGTTCACCCAGATCGCCGAACGGCTGGCTGACCAGATCGCCGATGGCGCCCTCGCGGAGGGCGAACGGGTGCCGTCGACCAACGAGCTGGCCGCCTACCACCGGATCAATCCCGCCACCGCGGCCAAGGGCATCAACGTGCTGACCGACGACGGGCTGTTGGAGAAGCGCCGAGGGATCGGCATGTTCGTGGCGGCCGGCGCCCGTGAGCGACTGCTCGCGGAACGCCGCAAGCGGTTCGCCGAACGCTACGTGCAGCCGCTGGTTGCCGAAGCGCACCGGCTCGGGTTCGACGCCGACGAACTGGTGACGCTGATCCGGGAAGCCAGCCACACCGAGGAAGGGATCAGACCATGACCGCGACGATCTCGGTGGCCGGTCTGACCCGCCGCTACCGCGACCACCTCGCCCTCGACGACGTCACGCTCACCGTCGAAGGGCCGTCCATCACCGGGCTGCTGGGCCGCAACGGCGCTGGCAAGACCACCCTGCTGCGCATCGTCGCGCCCAGGAGTTCCCCTCGGCCGGGCAGGTTCTGGTGCTCGGTGCCAGCCCGATCGAGAATGACGCGGTCCTTCGCCGCATGGTGTTCGTCCGCGAGGACCAGACCTTCCCCGACATCAGGGTCCGCCACGTCCTGAAGGCGGCCTCGTGGTCCTGTCCGAACTGGAGTGCCGAACTGGCCGAGACGCTGATCGGCGATTTCGGCCTGGCGGCACGAGCCGAGGTGACGCTGTTCGACGAGCCCTACGCCGGTCTCGACGCGGTCGCCCGCCAGCTGTTCTACGACCGTCTGCTCGCCGAGTACGCCGAGCACCCCCGTGCGATGGTGCTGTCCACCCATCTGATCGACGAGGTCGCCGGACTGCTGGAGCGAGTCGTGGTGATCGACCGCGGACGGGTCGTTCTCGACGCCGACACCGACGACCTCCGTGGCGCGTTCGTGACCGTGAGCGGCCCGGTCGCCGCGGTGGAGAGCTTGTCGCCGGCCGCCCTGTCTGGGATCGCCGCAGGGTCGGCGCCCAGGAGACCGTCGTCGTCGCCGGGGCCCTCGAGGAGGGTGACCTGCGCTGCGCCCGCGACCTGCACCTGCGCCTGGAGCCCCTGTCGCTGCAGCAGGTGATGGTCCACGCCTCGGGCCGGGCCCGCGAGGAGCAGCACGAGAGGACAAGCGCATGACCACCTGGCGCACTGTCAGCAACACCGCCCGTTATCATCTCGTCCAGTGGCCCCTCTACGCGGGGCTGCCCTGGGGCGTCATGGCGTTCAGCTTCGCCGTCAACCTGATCGTCGCCACCCAGACTCCGGTCATCCACACCGGCGGGCTGGTCACGATCTACGTCTGGGTGTTCATCGGCGGGCTGTTCAGCACCTACCGGTCGTTGCCGTTCGGGCTAGCACTGGGGGCCAGCCGGAGCTCCTACTATCTTGCTATCTTGGCACCGCCGGTCTGGCTGTCGTCCTTGCCGCCGTCTACGGGCTCGCCCTCGCCGGTCTGCAGGCCATCGAGCGGGCCACCGGCGGATGGGGCAGGAACATGCACTTCTTCCGGGTGGCCCACATCCTCGGGGGAGCGTGGTACCTCACCTGGCTGACCTCGTTCGTGGGCCTGGCGCTGCTGTTCGTCTACGGCATGTGGTTCGGCATCGTCTACCGCCGTTGGAACGTCATCGGCATGGCCGTCTTCATCGCCGGCCAGGTCATCGTTCTCCTCGCCGCCACGCTCCTCACCACCTGGGCCGACGCCTGGGCGAGCATCGGCGGCTTCTTCACCGCTCTCAGCGCCACCGGGCTGACCGGCGTTCTCGCGGCCCTCACGGTCGCGCTGTTCGCCGGGGGTTCACCACGATGCGCCGGGTAACCGTCTGACCAGCCGGTTCAACAACACCCACGCCCGGTCCGCCGCGGCCGCAAAGCAGGACTTCCACCGCTGATCGCGGGCGGCCGGAGATGGCGACATCCCACCGCCGGGACGGGGGGACACCAGACGACGGAGGTGCGCGAGAGCCGCAGGAAATGATCGGTACCGAATGCTGAACGCAAAGCCCACCGTCAGGGACATCACGACGCCAAGTATGCGATTCCGCCAGTTCAGCCTCGGCGGCGAGGCCGTTATTGTTTGGTGGCTACTGGTTCAGGGTATCCTCACAACAGGGTCCGGTTTTTCTTTTCGCCCCTGCCAGGAACAGGCGACCCGTCCGGTAGTTTTTGCCGGCACAGCGAGAAGGAACACCACGGTCTCATTGCCATGAAAAGAGGTGATGGGTATGAGAAGAGTAACCATGTTGATCCTCGCGGTGTTCCAGGTTTTGGTGAGCTTGTTCATTGGCACGGGGGCCGAGTCGGTCACGAAGGCTCCAACCTGTCACCCCGGCACCTGAACATGCCCACCACACCCGGTGGCCGCCGGCGCGACGGGAAAAACAGCAGTCCGAACGCCTGAGAACAGTCGGTATTTTCCGTGGCCCTGTCCCTGTTGCCCGCAGGCGGCTGCTGGGAGGCCATCGGGACTGGGCGTTCTCCACGCGGGGCCCGCTCGGGCGTCCGCCGTCCCCATGCGCGACACGAAATGTCCTGATGAGTCCTGTTTCCCGGTGAAACCCGGTCCGATCGGTGCGTTCTCCGCGGCCTTCGGGCACTGACCTGTCGCCCCTGACCGGACGGCCACGGCCCGCGCCAGCCACATTCAGTCGCCGCCCGACAGCAGTAGTAGCACAACCGGTCGAACCGTGGGCGGAGACCACTCGGCTTCGTCCACGATACAGCCTCCCACGGCTCCTGTGCGCTGAAGGAGAATCTGCTGATGCCTGTTCTGTGTGAACCGGCTGTCGCGGTTCCAGAAAATATCCTGACCATGGGTGAGACTCTTGAACTGGCTCAGCGTCTGCACAGAGATCACCCTGCCCTCCCGCTCGCCCTGCGCCTCATAAGTAACACCGGCGTCGTCAAGCGTCACATTGTTCGTCCGATTGACGAGACACTGAAGCATCCAGGTTTTGAGACCAGAAACCACATCTATGCGGAAGAGGCCAGGGCGCGGGTTCCGGACGTCGTGCACCGCGCGCTTCGAAATGCGGAGATGTCGCCTGCCGATATCGACATGATAGTGTACCTGTCCTGTACCGGGTTCATGATGCCGTCACTGACGGCCTGGCTCATCAACAAGCTCGGATTCAGACCGGAGACACGCCAGCTCCCCATTGCCCAGCTGGGCTGTGCGGCTGGCGGAGCAGGGATAAACCGCGCATTTGACTTCTGTACCGCCCATCCCGGATCAAACGCTCTGATCGTGGCCTGCGAGTTCTGCTCGCTCTGCTACCAGCCCACCGATGTCGAGATCGGCAACCTGCTGTCGAACGGCCTGTTCGGTGACGCCGTGGCGGCTGCCGTGGTGCGCGCCTCCGGAGGGACGGGCATGCGCCTGGAAAGGACCGGTTCCTACCTGATACCGAACACCGAACAATGGATTTCCTACGCTGTGAAGGCCACCGGCTTTCATTTCCAGCTCGACCGACGCGTCCCGAAGACCATGGAACCGCTGGCGCCGGTCCTGCGCAACCTGGCAGAAGAGAACGGCTGGAACGCGTCACTGCTGGACTTCTACGTGGTCCACGCTGGCGGACCCCGGATTCTGGACGACCTGAGCCGTTTTCTCGATGTCGCACCCAACGAGTTTCGCCACAGCAGGGCGACGCTCACCGAGTACGGGAACATCGCGAGCGCCGTCGTACTCGACGCCCTTCGGCGAATCTTCACCGAAGGCGCGGTTCCGAACGGTGGATGCGGTATTCTGGCGGGTTTCGGCCCCGGGATCACGGCTGAGATGTCGGTCGGGCGCTGGCAGGCAGACCCCCTCACGGTAAAGAGAGCGGACCGGGTCGGAAAGCGGGCCTGAGTTTGGACCGGCCGCTCCGATCCGGACCGGACGCCACCGCGGACTTTTCATCGACTGTCTCGCGTTCCCCGGGCAGCCTGGTCGACGCCGGACATGTCGATCACAGTTTCCTACCGAAAGGTGGTTGTGGAATGTCCGTCTCGAACTCCGCGCCGACGTGCCCGTTCCGGCACGACGACGCTCTGGAACCGGACCCCTTCATGACCCGGATGCGGGCCGAGGCCCCCGTCACCCGCGTCCGGATGCCGTACGGGGACGGCGACTGCTGGCTGGTCACCCGCGATGCGGACGTGCGGACAGTCACCACGGACCGGCGTTTCAGCCGGGCCTCGCTGATCGGGCGGGACTTCCCACGGATCACGCCTGCCCCCATCGCGCAGTCCGAGTCGATCAATCTCATGGATCCGCCCGCGCTGAACAGAGTGCGTGCTCTGATTCTCAAGGCGTTCACCACGCGCCAGGTCGAGAAACTGCGGCCCTGGACCCAGCGGAGCACGGACGAACTGCTGACCCGAATGGCCAGGAACGGCGCGCCGGCCGATCTCGCCGATCATCTGGCGGGTCGGCTGCCGCTCATGACGATCTGCGCGCTGATGGACATCCCCGAAGCGGACCGGCCCCAACTTCGCCGGTGTGCCTCGGCCATGATGTCCATGAGCGCCGTCGACCAGGCTTCGGCCGTGAAAGCAAAGGCGGAGCTGCGGGCCTACTTCGCCGAGCTGACCGCAAAACGCCGCCGTGTCCCCGGCGACGACCTGGTCAGCGCGCTCGCCACCGCACAGATCGGTGGCGAGATGCTCAATGAGGAGGAACTGGCCGTGCTGGCCATGCTCCTGTTGGTCACCGGTCACGACACCACCACGTACAACATCAGCAATATTGTCTACACGCTGCTGACGCACCCCGTGCAGCTTGGCCAGCTGCGTGCCCATCCCGAGATACTGCCGCAGGCCATCGAGGAGTTGCTCCGGTACATCCCGTTCCGTCAGGGCGTCGGCATTCCGCGGGTGGCCCTGGAGGACGTCGACTTCGACGGTGTCACCATCAGGGCCGGTGACACCGTGCACGTGTCGTATCTGACCGCCAACCGCGACGAAATGGTCTACGACCGCGCCGACGAACTCGACTTCGGACGGAAGGATCCCGTCCCGCACATGACCTTCGGATACGGCAGCCACCACTGCCTCGGATCCCATCTGGCGCGCATGACGCTCCAGGTCTCCATTGGCACACTGCTCACCCGTTTCCCCGGACTGCGGCTGGCTGTACCCGCGCAGGACGTGCGGTGGAACACGGTGTCCATCTGGCGTTACCCGCTCGCGCTGCCGGTCGCCTGGTAAAGCCAGCCCGGGAGCCCCCGCGACGCCATACGGTGCGCTCACCGTCGGCCTGCTGTCCGCGCGCGGGGACAGGCGCGGCCGGTCCTCTTCACCTGCCTGCACCAGGACGAGACCGTTCCCGGTGAATCCGGACTGGAACGCTTCACCGGAGCCTCGTCCGACGTCAGGCGCTGGAGCCGCTGGCCAGGGTGGGGTCCATGCGCGCTACCAGGTAGAGGATGTCGGCTGGATCGCCGCTGGTGAGCACACTGTGGACCTCGCGGTACGCTTGGCGGTACTCGTTGATGATGATCGCCATACCGGCGGTCTCCACCGGTTCCCCGAGTTCGACCGCCGCATTGGCGAGGTGGCGAGCGCCACGGGTGGCCCGCTGCGCGGTGAGCATTCGTGCGGCGATTGCGTCAAGTCGATTTGGATCATTCATAGCAATCTTTGCTTCCTGTGTGGATAGGCCCGCCCGTCGTCAGTGGTCTGCCCCTGACAGCGATCGCAGACCGTTCGGACCGCCCAGGCAGCCGGTGCCCCTGACCGCCAACGGCAGTGATCGGCTGGGCCTGCTCCCCCAGGCAGGTCCTGGCCCGCGATCAGCAGAGCCGGTGGGGGGCGAGGTTGTCGTCGATGGGGAGCAGGCCGGTGACTGTCGCGGTCACCTCCGTCGACTGGAGGGCGACGATGCCTCGCAGGACGTTGACGAAGGCCGTGTCAGCCGCATCGCGACCGGTTGCGATGCGGACCATGCCCTCCCGGGGGGCTCGGCAGGTGGCGTCGTAGGTCCACCACGCGCCGTCGAACCATGCCTCGAAGACGGCGTGGAAATCCATCGGAGTCAGGCCGGGTGCGTACACAGCGACGAAGCGCGCCGGTATCTGGAGAGCCCTGCACAAGGTGATCCCGAGATGGGCGAAATCGCGGCATACTCCCTGCCCAGTGAGCAGCGCGTCATCGGCGGAGCTGTGGACGTTGGTGGAACCCGGAACATAGCCCACCCGGCTGTGAATCCACTGTGTGATCGCCTCCGCCTGGGGCCGTCCGGGTGGCAGGCCGCCGAACTCGGCGACCGCGAACCCGACATCGTGGTCCGACGGGCAGTAGCGGCTCGCCCGCAGGTAGGTCAACTGCTCCAGGCCAGGCAGGCCGGGCAGGCCACCGCGGATGGCTGTGGCCGGTTGTCCGGCGGTGGCAGGTGGAGCGGCGAGTTCAGCCCGGTAGGACACGGACAGGATTCCCGGGGGTGTGCGCAGAAGATGCAGTCGACCACCGTGCGGTGTGGCCAGCTCGATCGCGGCCGGGAGCACCCTCCTGTCGATCGTCACGTCGAGCCGCTCGGCACGGACCACCCGACCGTTGGCCGCGGCGATGTGGAGGGCGACGTCCGCAGGTTCCCCGACATCGAAGGTGAGGTCGCAACTGACCACTCGCTCGGTCGCCCCGCCGGGATGCGCGGACGGTCGGTCACTTGCCGACTGCACATCGGTCACGTAGGGGACGCCACCCCGGCAGTGCACAGGATCTCGTCCGTGACGAGGCCGGGAAGTTCGGCAGCCAGGCTAAGTGATCGCGGCCACCAGCTTCCGTCAGGCGGCCGAGAATCCGTGCCCGGAGCCAGGGACAGGCGCGGTTCGACACCCTCCGCCGAGGACACCGGATCCACGGCCACCGGCCGGGTACCTGGCACGGATGGGGTGCAGGACAGCCGGTCGGTGGCCACGCCGTCGTTGTCGTCGAGCCGGACGCAGTCGAGAACAGAGAAGGTCTGGTGCGCCGTCACGACGGCCACCTCACCCCGACGATACCCCGCCGGATGACAACGACCGACAACCATATCGACATTATGTCGATATTCGCAAAATCACCAGCCTTTTTACAGGTTACCATATGGGAGGCACTCAAGGGAGATCACGTTGACGAACACGGCGATTCCCAGGGATCAACGAGTCTTTTATGGGAACGTCCGTCGAATGTGGTCGGGTACGCACGGTGCGCATCACGGCCACCGCACAACCTGAACCCGAATCGCGTAAAATCACTCTCCGTACACCACCCCAGCGGCCGCGACCGCTCACAGCCCCCGGATCACTGGAAGGTGTTTGTCTGGGCGTTGCCGTCACCGACCTGTACGCCTTTGGCCCCACCCGTATTCGACGAATACCTGCCCGCTGACCCACCGGCGTCCGCGCTCTCTGCGGAGAGCCTCGTCCGGATCCTGTCCGCTATCCGGATCGCCGGCTCCCGCAGTACTCCGCGAAATATGATCCGGTTGCCCTCGGCCATCAGCTCGACATCGCTGACCGCGACGACCACCCGCCGCCGATGGGAGAGTCTGACCTCGGTCACCAGCGGCCAACTGACCCGGATCACCTGCCCGAGGCCGCTGCCCTGCACACGATCAGCGATCGCGAATCCATGATCAGTCAGCAGCATGATGCCAGAACCGGGGACGGAGCGGCCGAAGGCACCATTGGCGACGTCGAGCGGTATCTCGCCCGGCGCCAGCAGACGGGCCACGACCTCAACCAGGCCGTCCATGTCCATCCAGCGTTGGACCGGCGGAAGCTTCGCGGTGACGAAGCTGCGGATGCCGGCCGCCGGCATCTCGCCCGGGGCCGCTGGCGGGACCGCGGTAGCGACATCGAAAGCGGGCCGCGGGTGCGGGTCCTCATCGACCCGGCGGAAGACATCATTCGCGGGAAACCACCGAGCTGCGGCGGCCAGGACCCGCCGACGACCGTCGATCAGGACGCCCGCGTCGAGCATGACGTTGACCTCGTGCCAGAACTCCAAGGCGTTGCGCCCCTGCCAGTACGGCATGCGGGACCGCTCCATCCCCGCCTCGTCGAGTACCTGGATCGCCGCGGTCAGGCTGTGCAGCACGTGTGCCAGCTCGGCGACCTCGACCTCGGTCAGTCGTGTGGAGCGGTCCGCCACTCGCTTCTCCCGCTGGTCGCACCCCTACGGCCCTTCAGATCTTATAAGTCCGCTGCCCCGGTCCCCGCCGCCGGAGGTTGGCCGGGAACGAAAGTCCGAGTCTCACCCTCAACGCTCCGGGCCCGCCGATCTGGGGCAGCCGAACAGCGCCGGCGATGGGGACGGGCGAGAACATGCACGGGCCGGGTCAGTGCGGCGGGCCGAGCAGCGCGCGTATGAACGCGATGCCGAGCTGGGATCGGTTGGTCCGCCAGACGTGGCAGTACTCGTACGGCCAGGCGTATACCGGGCACTGCCCGTTGCAGAGTGTGGATACCCGCGGCTCGTCGAGATCGGCGGCGGCGTAGCGGTACAGCAGTTCGATGCGGGTGGAGATAACGCCGTAGTCGAAAACGCGGGCAAGGCGGTTCTCCTGGGCGAGTACCGTCTCGATCGTCAGGTCCGCCAAGGGGTACCTGTCGGGGAGGACGTTCTGGAGGGACAGAAAGAGATCGGCCGCCCGGCGACGCGGATCGCCCAGGAGGGCGCCGAGCACGGCGAGCCTGCCGAGTGCCAGTTTGGGGCGCCTGAGCAGGCTGTGCGCGTAGAGGACGCGCAGGAGCGCGACGTCCATGAAGAACCGTTCGAGCGGCGTCTCGAGCGCGACGAGCCCGCGGTTGTTCAGGTAGCCGGCCACGATGCTGGCGTTGTGCGCGCGGTACCAGGCTTCCGGAGCGGGACGCCGCAGAAACGCCAGCCAGTGCCGCACCGCGGTCGTGCTGGGCTCGCCGGACGCGCCGTTGGACAGCAGATCTGCCTCGACCGTGTCGCGGAGCAGGGACTCGTTCACGGCCCGCCACCACGGGCTGCCGGGCGTCGCGGCGCTGGCGGGTGCCAGCAGTCCGCGCTGGATCTGCCAACGCATGAAGGCTATTTCGGCACGCCGATACGGTCGGATGCTCCGGGCCGCGACACGTCGGTCGTAGAACTGCGCGGCGAGCCGGAGACGCAGCGCCGGGTCGTCACGGGCGACGGCAACCAGTTCCCCCGCGCGGTGCGCGGCACCCGCCGACACCCCTCGGCTGGACACCGCACGAGCCTATCGAACGCGGCAGTGTGTACCCGGCATGTACCGGCCGAGTGAGGAGGGCGCAGAGGAAGACACAGAAGACACAAAGGAATCGGCACCGGTCGGGGAGCCGGCGCACGCGACAGGCACGGTTCCGTCAGAGGCGGCCCAGCCGTACGGGGTCCCCGGTTCGTAGGACTCCCCCGCTGACAATCATCGCGCGAAGGCCGCCGCGGTGGAGGAGTCCGCGCAGCACACCCGGTCGGGTGAGCCGTTCCAGGCGGGCGCACGGCTCGCTGAGAGCCGTGCCGCGCACACGGACGTCGGCGCCGACGGTGAATTCCTGGCCCACCAACTGGTCGAGGGGAACACCGCGGCAGACCACGTTGCGGCGGGCTTCTCCCGAGGTGAGAAAGACACCGTGGTCGTGCTTCAGGGCCGTGAGGGCGTCGACGTCGATGAAGGAGATCTCGCAGACGCCGGAGGAGCGGCCGATGACGTGCCGGGACGGCCCGCCGGCAGCTCCGTCGTGGAAGTAGCGGAAGTAGCGGTCACCTACCAGGCCGCGGCCGGCCACCGCGAGGACCTCGCCGACCTCTGTCATGGGCACGCCGTGAGCGGGCGCGACGTGAAGCGAGACCACGCTGCCTTCCCACATTCAGCGGCACCTTCCCACGTTCGATGGCGCCTGCTCGTGTTCAATGGCTCCGTTCCCCACCGAGGAAGTTCTCCTCGATGGTGTCGAGCGTGCGGAACTGGTCGACGCTCAGTTCGGCGACGGGTAGTTCGTGGCCCACGACGTCCTCCAGCAGCAGGATGAACTCCATGAAGCCGAGCGAGTCGACAAGGCGGTTCTCGATGAGATCGAGATCGGTGGGGATCTCGTCGAGCTCCGGGTTGCGTTCACGCAGCCAGTCGACGATCGGCTTGAGTGTGTCATGCATGGGCTGTCATTCCTCGCGCGTCACGGACGGCAAGGGCGTATTCGGTACGGAAGCGGGCCAGCAGGGCAGCGACCGGTTCGACGGCCGTGACCCGCTCGCAGGAGCGGCCGCAGTACATGGCCATGTCCTCGACCCGGCCCTCGGCGCGCACCGACGGCGCGGTCGCGCTGTACCGGGGGACGGGCAGGCGCCTGCCGTCCGCCGTCGTGACGGTCGCGACGAATCGGGCGGGAAGCCGTTGTTCGGAATCGGTCAGGGCATTGCGCAGCACCCGGTGGGGCCGGTGTGGCCATCCGATGTCATAACGCGTCGTCACCACGGTGTCCGTGGCCGCGGCCGCGACGATCCGGCGTCTGAAGAGCGGATGGGCCTCCGATTCGTGGGTGGCGGCGAAGACGGTGCCGGCCATGGCACCGTCCGCGCCCTCCGCGATGGCATGGGCAAGGTCGGCCCCGGTCGCCACTGCGCCGGCCACGGCGAGGACGGCGTCCGGGTGGCGTTTGCGTACCGCGCGCAGCAGGGGCAGGGCGGGCAGGTCACCGAGCAGGTGACCGCCCGCTTCGCTGCCCTGTAGGACGACGATGGTGGCGCCGCGTTCCAGCGCCCGCTCGGCGGTGGCCTCGGTGCCGACCTGAACCACCGTCGGGTGCCCCGCTCCGGCGGACGTGGTCAGCAGGTCCGGGTCGGGGAGCCCGTAGAAGGTCACGAAGGCGTGCCCGGGCAGGCTGTCCAGTGCGGCGTCGAGCTGGGCGCGGGCGGTGGCCGGGCCCGCCACCTCCGGGATGAGGTTGACGCCGAACGGACGTGTGGTCGTCCGGGCGGTGGCGGTGACAAGACGGCTCACCTGGGCTGGCGGTTCCCTGTAGAGGGCGAGTACGCCGCCGGCGCCCGCGCGGGACACCTCGGCGCACAGCCTGGGTCCCGCGATGCCACCCATCCCGGCCTGGAGCAGAGGCAGGGTGAGTCCGAGGGCCCGTCCCAGCCGGCCGGGGAGCACGGGCACGCTCGGCGCGGTCACTGGACGGCTCCCGCCTTCAGGACCGCGTCCCGGGCCGCGACGAGGTCCCCGTCGAAGCGTTCGTCCAGGACGTGCAGCCAGCGTTCCAGGCCGAAGGCGACGCACCCGGTGAACGCGGGCCGTCCCGCGTATCGGATGGCGCAGCGTTCCCCGAAGAAGTTCCGGTGGTGGTTGAACGAGGCCACCGCCGTGCCGTCCCGGCTTGCGTACTCCTCCTTGACCGGCGCGAGGAGTTGCATCACCGCACGCGATCCGTCCTTCTGGAAGAAGGGATCGGTCGCGGGGACGCGGCGCAGCTCGATCCCGAGGCACGCGGCGAAGGCGGCGATCTCCTGGTGGTGGTTGTCGAGGTGCGCCTGGACCGCCTCACGGGAGCCGAGACAGACGATCTCCCGCATGGTGAAGCCCCACAGGCGGCGCAGGCCGTCGTAGTGCTCCTCGTTGCGGAAACAGCGGGACACCATGGTCACCAGGGTCGCCGGTCCGGCGAGCTCGGTGCCGGTGAAGTGCAGGAACCCCGCGTAGCAGGTGGCCGACGGCAGCAGGTACGTGGCATCGCTGAGATCCTGGGCGGGGATCGGGACGACCGCCTTCCCCGCACCGTAGTGGTCGAGGCGGTCCGGTCTGATGCCGCTGACGACGCTGCCGAGGTGCGGGAAGTTGTGGAAGTAGTCCAGTTCTCTGAGGGCCGCGGCCGGCAGCAACGGCGGGAGCGTCATCGGCTCGGCACCGCGGGCGGTGCCCCAGCCCGCGAAGACGTCGTCGAGGGTGCGCAGCAGCGAGGTCGCCGCCCCGCCCAGGCAGGCCAGACCGTCGCACGCGGACCAGGCCGTGGGAGAGCCGGCGGGCACAGTGGTGTGCTCGGTACGGGACCCGCCGGTGTGGGACCCGCCGGTGTGGGACCCGCCGGTGTGGGACTCGGTGCGGGACATCGTCCTCCCTAGGGCCTGTCTGGTGGATGGCGGGAAGGAGGCCGGGCGCGTGGCGCGCCGACGGTGGTGGCCGGCGGCCCGGCAGTGGTGGCCTGCTCACACCGCGAGGGGGATGCCGATCCTGGTGAGGAAGTCCGTGCTCTTGCGCAGTACGCGCTCGTGGGCGGCGCGACGGGCGGGATGGTTCAGCAGCCGCCCGCGGAGCGCGAATCCGTCGGGGATCCCGGTGTCGCGGTAGGCGGCGGGGTTGTAGAACGAGGCCATGCTGGCGCTGAGATAGTCGGCGAGGTAGCGGCTGACGGCCGCACGGTCCTCGGCGTCCAGCCCGGCCGCCAGCAGCCGCTCCCACAGCAGCTGGACCAGCCGTGCTCCGAAGGCGATGTGGCGGCTCTCGTCCTGGTGGTGAATCCGGTTCAGCTGCCGGATGGTGGGATGCAGCCGGTCGTCGGCGGCCAGGTGCACGTTGTAGTGGTCGACGATCTGCTCGAACAGCAGGATGCGGGCGAACACCAGGAAGTTCTCCCGCCGCGGGTCCTGGGCGGGAGCGGCCGGCCCCAGTTTTTTGCTGGGGTAAATTCGCCCGCCGTACTTCAGGCAGAAGGTGGCGAAGAACCACATGTGCTCGTTCTCCTCACCCATGAAGTGGTGGAAGAACTCGGACGGCGTCTCGAAGCCGGGCGTGTGGACCCGGTGCATGACCTCGATGAGCAGTTCCCTGATTCCGTGGACGTTCAGGCTGTAGAAGTTGACGCTCTCCCAGCGGCTGAGGGCGCGCAGCTGGGCGGGGGTGAGATTCTCGGCGTACTGCGTCCCGTGCACGGACAGCAGTTCGGGCGAGAACCAGAATTCGTCCGCGGGCAGGCTCGGTGGCCAGTCGAACGTGGTGTACGGGTTGTAGTAGTCGCTGCTGGCCCTGGCCGAGAGGCGGTCGAGAAGCCGCTGGAACCCGGCATCCGTGATATCCGCGGCACACAAGGTGCCCGAAATATTCGAGGTATTCGAAATGTTCGATGTATCTGAAATGTTCGAGGTCATGCCGGCTCCTTCCGGACGGGCCAGGCGATGCTGTCGAGCAGTTTCCTGTGCAGTTGCGGGGTGGAGGCGGCCACGCAGGACCGCTGGTTGGTGACGTCCAGGTCGGTCAGGGCCGTGTCGCCCAGCGGCTGCCCGTAGGCGTCGGTGATGACGATGCCGGCCTTCTCGGCCAGCAGGACGGCGGCGGCGATGTCATAGGGGAACAGGTGCAGCACGCGTCCGTTGCCCACGCGCTGGAACTCGCCGAGCAGCGCGGGGTCGTCCCGCAGCAGGCGGTTGCCGATGTCGACGTACGCGTCGAGCTGCCCGGTGATCAGGCGGGAGATGGAGTAGGTGGCACTGCTGAAGACGAACACGCCCCCCGTGTTGGCCGACAGGTCGATGAGATGTCCGTATGCCTCGGTCATCAGCCGGGCCGGGTGCCCGTTGAACTCCAGCGACCAGAACATCCGTGACGGGTCCGTGGTGCGGGTCGGGGCGGGCACGGGGTGGTCGTACCCGTGCGCGACCACCCCGGGGGTGTCCCTCTCGGCGTACAGGCAGGCACCGGTCTTCCACTCCATCAGCAGCGCGTGCCGCACGTCCGCGATCCGGGGACGCGCGGTGAGGCGGGCGACGGCGACGGCGACGGTGGCGGACTCCAGCCCGGCCACGGCGGAGCGGGTGCCGTCGATGGGGTCGACAACCAGCAGGTGCCGTGGGGCGCGGCCGTGCTCGCGCAGGCCGCGGTCCTCGGAGAACACGGCCATAGGCAGGTCCCGCTCGACGACGTACTTCCACACGGCGCGCTCGGCCACGTCGTCGATCCCGAACTGGGCGTCACCACCGGGCGAGTGACCGCGTACGCCGCGGTTCTCCGTCAGGGCTCGGCCCGCGGTGATCTCGCCGCGCACCAGCCGGGCGAGGCCGAGCAGGTACTCCCGCCAGCCCTGCCACCCGTGATCGTCCATCCGGGCCCTCCTGCCGTTCGTTACTGCACCTCTCCAGGTGACGTCCGTCGCCCCGCGCCCCTCCAGGCGACGAGGGTCACTGCGCCTCCTGGGCGACGAGGGTCTCCAGGCGGTCGCAGAGCAGGTCCGCCTCCTCGATTGTGATGATCAGAGGCGGCCGTATCTTCAGCACGTTTCCGCGTCCGTAGCGGGAGGTGCGCAGGATCAGGCCGTGCTCCATGCCGCTGCGCGCGAGATGCCGTGTCAGCGAGGTGGCGGGCTGGCCATCACGATCGGTGAGTTCGATTCCGATCATCAGGCCCAGTCCCCGCACGTCGTCGACGCAGGGGTACCGCTGGGCCATGCCGCGCAGCCGCCGCATGATGTGCGCCCCGACCGCGCGGACGTTCGCCAGGAAGGCAGGCCGGGAGACGATCTCGAGGGTCCGGGCGGCGGCCGCCGCAGCCAGGAGGTTGCCGCCGTACGTGAACGAGTGGAACTCGCCACCGAGCCCGGAGAACTCCCCGCTGGTGAGGATCGCCGCGACCTGGGCTCCGGAACCGCCCAGCCCCTTGGACGTGGTGATGATGTCGGGCCGCACATCGAAGTGGTCCGCGGCGAACATGTGCCCGGTGCGGCCGATACCGGTCTGGACCTCGTCGAAGACCAGGACGATGCCCCGCTCGTCGCAGATGCGGCGCAGCGCCGCCAGGTATCCGTCCGGTGGCACGATGTTGCCGCCGGAGCCGGACACCGGTTCGACGACGACGCAGGCGACACTCCCCGAGGACGCGTGATCGATGAAGTCGTTGATCCGTTCCGCGCACAGCAGACCGCAGGTGTCCGGCCGCTGCCGGTAGAAGCAGCGCCGGCAGTACGGGTCGGGGACATGGACGACCCCGGGGACGAGCAGCGGGAACGGCTCCCTGCGGAACGCCTCCCCGGACATCGCCGTCGTCAGCAGGGTCTGGCCGTGGTGGCTGCGAAACAGGGTGATCACGTCACGGCGGCCAGTGTGGACCTGTGCCATCTTCACCGCGCCCTCGTTCGCGGTGGAACCCCCCGACACCTTCAGGTGCACCCGCGTGAGGTTCGGCGGTGACACCGCGACAAGCCTGCGGACGAGTTCGTCGACGGGCCTGGTCTGGAACGTCGAAGTGGCGTGGATCAGTAGATCGGCCTGCTCACGGATGGCCTTGATGATTTCGGGGTGGCTGTAGCCGAGGCTGAGATTGAAGGTGGCGGAGGCACAGTCGATGTACGCCCTGCCCTCGGTGTCGTACAGGTAGATGCCGTCACCGTGGTGCATCATGTAGTCGCTGACCTGGTGGTGGAGCAGGTCCTGGATTCGCCGCGTGTCGTACAAGCTTACCGCCCCCTTGGTGTGGGCGACGGCCGTCGAATGCCGGAGTTCATCCGGCGCGATTCCGCCGGCCTCGTGGCCGCGCTCAGACGGGAAGAACGAAGGTGAAACTCCCTTCCCAGCCCTCCGCCGCCTCGCGGACGTTCATGAGGCATTCCGGCCGGAAATGCCTGTCCAGACGGTTTCTGCGCTCTCCCGGGAAGTACAGCATCGTCGTCAGCACCGCGCCGCCGGGCGGCTGCACCTTCACGTGGACGTGGCGGGTACGGCCCGGGTAGACGGCCGGCAGGACGGTTTCCAGCCGCCAGTTCCCCGCGGTGTCGGCGAACTGGTGTCCGCGCAGGGTGAAGCCCTCCTCGTCGTACACACCCTCGTCGCCGACCTGCCAGAAGTCCAGCAGCGTACCGCCGACCGGTTTTCCGTCCAGCCCCACGACACGGCCGGACAGTACCATGGGCGTACCAGCCCCGACATCGTTGCGGAAGTTTGTCTTGTACGGGGTGCAGGGCTTGTAGTACGGCCCCTCGGTCTGTTCGGGAGTCGGCGGTGTGCCGTTGCACCTGCATTCGGGTGTCGGGGTCAGGAGCTCCTGTCCCCGCGCTGTTTCCGTCATCTTGGAACTCCTTCGGTGATCGACGCGAGAAACGCCTCACGGAGTTTTCGCGGAGCGATACAGGAAGCCGTCCGCCGCCCGCCGTTCGGTCTCGATCGAGGTGCGTGCGACGCGTGAACGGGTCAGATGAACGGCGAGATCTGGTTGGAAGGGGAACGGCGGAGCTCTCTCTCGTGGGCCGCGTGGCGCAGCATGACGGCCCGGGCCCGGGCGAACAGGTCGTCGTCCGGGGGACGGGTCAGGATGTCCGTCAACGCGAAGAGATCGAGGGCACGACTGATCCGCGGCCAGTCCGGTGGCAGCAGACCGCCGCCGGCCTGGAAGGCGTCCGTCAACCCCCGGGAGAAGGCCGTCGGGTAGTCGTCGGCGAAGCGCAGCATGTTGCCGATGTCCACCAGCGGCGAACCGCTGAAGGCCAGTTCCCAGTCGAGCACCGCGGCCACCTGCCAGCGGTCGTCACTCCGCCGCTCGACCAGCACGTTCTTCGGGTTGAAGTCGTTGTGGACGAGGCTGCGCTGGCCGCACACGGCGGCGCACGGCCGCGCGCTCCTCTCGGCCAGCCACCGCAGCGTCGCCACGTCGGAGGAGCTGAGGCGTTGCGCGGCGCGACCGGTGCCGCCGGGCCGTCCGTCCGGGTGCCGCGCCGCCGAGAGGAGCCTCTCCACGAATTCCGGCAGATCGCTCGTGACATCCCGCCTCACCGGCCGGGGCACGAGCGAGGCTTCCTCGAAGTATCCCGGCCCGGGCAGAGCGAACATGCCGATGCGGGCCAGTGCCGCGCCGACCTCCCGGCCCAGGGAATCCGCACCCTCCGCAGAGGCATCCGCCAGCGGTCCGGACAACGTGACGCCCTGGACGAAACGGTAGACGAGGGCCGGACGGCCCGTCGCCCGGCCGTCCGAGTCCGCGGCCACGAGTTCGGGCACCGGGACCCGGCCGTGCAGCCGCGTCAGCAGGGCGGCCTCCACCTCGCAGGGGTTGCGCCGCACCGCCGTCCCGCCTCCGCCCGAACCGTAACGGCGCAGGACATAGCGCTCGTTTCTACGGGTTGTCAGCAGGATCGACTCGTTGGTGTACCCGCCGGGAAGCGGACGCGCGTGCCGCACGCTGTCACCCGGCAGCGCGTCGTGGAGCAGCCAGGCACGGACATCGGTCTCGAGACGGACGGAATCGCTGATCGCCGTCTCACCCGTTCTCCTGCCGTGCGTCCGGTTCTCCTCGTGACGAGGCCGGTCCACGTACACGCGGTTCTGGGCGACATTCGCGCGGTTCTGGGCAGCGTCTGCCGCGGCGGCGTTCGGCGACGTGTCGTCCGGCGACGCTCCGTCCTGGCGTGCGATGGTCGCGGCCCGGGCAGCCAGGACGAGACCGCCCGCCGGGCCTGCCATCGAACCGAGCGCGGCTGACACGACGAAGTCGTCCGCCGCCTGTTCCGGCAGGCCCGGATACCCGGCGAGCCGCTTCGCCAACTCGGCCCGTACCAGGGGGAACAGTCCCGGCAGCACCGACATCCCGCCCCCGATCACGATCCGCTCGGGCGCGGTGCAGTAGACGACGTTGCGCAGCCCCTCGGCCAGATAGGCCGCCTCCAGTTCGACCGCCCTGCGAAGCTCCTGACCGGCGAGTTCTTCCGCCGGCCGCCCCCAGCGGGCGGCGGCCGCCCGTCCGCTCGCCATGCCCTCCAGACAGTCCCCGTGGAAGGGGCAGTTGCCCGCGAACCCGTCCCCCGGCTGCCGTGCCACCGCCACATGGCCGATCTCGGTGTGCACCAGCCCGCGCACCGGCCGGCCGCCGACAACCGCCGCACCGCCGACCCCGGTACCGACCGTGATGTACACGAAGGTCTCCAGCCCACGTGCCGCGCCCCACCGGCCCTCGCCCAGCGCGGCCCCGTTGACATCGGTGTCGATCGTCACGGGAACACCCAGCTCACGCGCGAGCCTGCCCTGGACGTCCACGTTGCTCCAGCCGGGTTTGGGCGTGTTCGTAACAAACCCGTACCGGGGGTGGGAGCGGCGCAGCTCCAGCGGGCCGAAGGACGCGACGCCCACCGCGGCCGGCGGCCCGTGATCGGCCGCGGCCTCCCGGAAGAACGCGACCACCCGGGCAAGTGTCGGCCCCGGCTCCCCGGTGGGGAAGCGAATGTGGGCGGCGACGTCGTCGGGGCCCGTCCCCAGCAGGCACACCATCTTTGTTCCGCCTGACTCCACCGAGCCGTACAGCGGGCCGCGCGTGCTCATCGGTCGCTCGCAGGCCAGCCGTCCGCCCCCACGGGCGCCGGATCGGACCGGATGACGACCTTCATCGCGCCGTATCCCGCATCCCCCCAAGGCCAGCAGACCGAAGGCGTCCTGGTGGCGCTCGAGCGGGAACTCGTGCGTCACCAGGGACTCCAGCGGCAGTTCACGGGCCAGGTCGACAGCGACGGGGAAGACATCGGCTCGGTAGTCCCCCGCCCCGATCAGGCTGATGCCGTGGCTGGTCAGGTACATCGGTGTCATCAGCGTCGAGTAGGTGGCGTCGAAGCCCATCCCCACGACCCGCCCCCCGTCGGCCACCAGGCGCAACGCCCGCTCCACGGCCGTGCCCGTCGTGTCGAACACGACCTCGGGCCGCCGTCCGTCGCCCGCCGCCACCACGGTGTCCGTCGGATCCGCTCCCCCGCCGTCCACGACATGGGTGAAGGCCGCCTTGGCCGTCGCCAGCCGGTACGGGTCGGACTCGACGACCACCACCCGCCGTGCCCGTCGCGCCGCGACCAGGCCCGTCAGCACGCCGATCGGCCCCGCGCCGAGCACGGCCACGGTGTCGCCGAAGGAGACGTCCGCCGCGAGGACGTTGTTGAGCACACAGGCCAGCGGCTCCACCAGCACGGCCTGACGAAACCTCATGCCTTCCGGAAGCCGTTCGGTGAAGCGTTCCGGCAGCACGACGTAGTCGGCGTACGTGCCGTCGCGGTCGACGCCGACCTCCGTTCCTCGCTTGTGCTGGCAGAAATTGGTCGCCCCACGCCGGCAGGGCGGGCAGCCGCCGCAGAACAGGGTGGGGTTGACCACCACCCGGTCGGCGGGCCGCACCGTTGTGACATCCGGCCCCGTTGCCTCCACCACACCCACGGCCTCGTGCCCGAGAACCACACCAGGCCGTGCCGGAAAGCGGCCGAGCAGAATCTTGCGATCGGTACCGCAGACTCCCGTCCCGGTGACTCTGACCAGGACGTCGTCGCGCCGGGCAATGTCCGGAAACTGACGCTCTCGTATCTCGACGGAGCCGGAACCCAGATACACCAGTGCTTTCACGGCGCCTCCCAGGAGTCCACGGCCGCAGGCCGTATGACTCAGGAATGTGGCTCAGGCAATGGCTCTGACTCAAGCAATATGACTCAGGCGTGTGGCTCTCGCCACTCGGCTGTCAATGTCCACTATAGTTTCACAACCGGGTCTGTCAATGTAGCGGTGCGACGATGGTGTTGCAATTGCCCGGCTTGCCGCGACGTTCCCGTTCCGCTCGGACGGTCGGCGCTGGTCACATATTCGTCCGGAAAATCCGTCACCCGCCGCCGGCTGGCACCCGCGACCCCGGCAAGCCGTCCACCCCGGCGAGCCGTCCACCCCGGCGAGCCGTCCACCCCGACGACCGTCGGACGCCGCTCCGGCCGCGCACCGGCGCCTGCGCCCCGGAGCACTGGGAGGAACGTTGGGAGGGAATGCCGGGAGAGAACACCGCGAGAGAACGCCGAGAGGAACATCGAGAAAACACGGAGGGATGTGTCCGCGGGTGTGGAGCGAATGTGACGCCCTGCTGCGCGACGGCGGAATTGTGCATCTGCGTCTCGTCACCGACGATGACGAGGCCGCCCTGCGGTCGCTGCACGAGGGACTGTCGCCGCGCTCCGCCTACCTGCGGTTCTTCACCGCCGCTCGGGTGGCCGCCACCTGGTATGTCGATCACCTTGTCCGTGCGCCGGCGCTGGATCACGGCGCGCTGGCCGCCGTGGCCGGTGGGCGGATCGTCGGGGTCGCCGGCTACGAGCGGCTCGACGACCCGGCCGACGCCGAGGTCGCCCTGGCCGTCGAGGACGCCCAGCAGGGCCGGGGGGTGGGCACACTGCTGCTGGAACATCTCGCGGCCTACGCCCGCGGACGGGGGATCCGCCGGTTCGTCGCCGACACCCTGGACGAGAACGATCTCATGCTGAGGGTCCTCACCGACGCCGGGTTCCCCCTCCAGCGGCACCGGGACCGCTGGATCATCGACATCTCCTTTCCGCTCCGGCCCGAGGAGTCCCTCCTCGCCGCGCAGGACAGTCGGGAGAGCGCGGCCGACGTCAGCAGCCTCACGGCGTTGTTGCGGCCGGCGTCGATGGTGGTCGTCGGAGCCTCCCGCCGCCGCAGGACCGTGGGCCACGAGGTCGTCCGCAACATGGTCGCGGGCGGCTTCGGTGGGCGTCTCGCCGTGGTCAACCCAGCGGAAACGACCTGCTGACGTGGTGGGAGCAGGACCCTGACACGGGCGTGATCGCGCTGTACCTGGAGTCCTTCGGCAACCCGCGCAAGTTCTCCCGGATCGCGCGACGGGTCGGCTGCCGCACCCCGATCGTCGCGGTGAAAGGGGGCGCGTCAGCGGCCGGGGCACGCGCCGCCGCCTCCCATACGGCAGCCGCGGCCAGCCCTGCTGTGCGGGTCAGCGCCCTTTTCCGGCAGGCCGGGATCATCGCCGTCGACGGTCTCGGGGAGCTGTTCGACGTAGTGACCCTGCTCGCCCACCAACGCCTGCCCGCGGGCCGGCGGCTCGCGATCGTCGGGAACGCGGGCGGCCCGCTCATCCTCGCCGCCGACGCCGCCGCGGCCGCGACGGTCACGGCGGTGAGCACGACCCCGCTGGCCGCGGTCGTGCTCGGGCAGGCCCCCCGGGTGCGGACCCTCACCGCGCCCGCGCAACCGGGCGAACCCGCGCCGGGCGCCGTCCCCGCGTTCGCCGTCCCCGAGGATGCCGTCCGTGCACTGTCGCTCGCGGCCGAGCACGCACAGTGGCTACGGCGTCCCCGGGGCGCCGTGCCCGCCTTCGACGACGTCACCCCCGCGGCTGCCCGCGACATCATCGAGGTGGCACTGACCGACCAGCCCGAAGGATGCTGGTTGCCACCGACGGTGGCGGCGGACCTCCTGGCCGCCGGTGGCATTCCGGTCGCCCGGCCCGAACAGGCGGCCTCGGCCCAGATGGCCGCCGACATCGCCGGGCGCATCGGTGGACCGGTCGCCCTCAAGGCCGCCAACCCCGATCTGGTGCACAAGAGCGACCGGGGCGGCGTCCGGCTGGATCTGGCCACGCCGGCCTACCGGTCCATGCGGGCCGCGCTGGGCGAGGCGATGGGAGGAGCAGCCGTACAGTCCATGATCGCCCCCGGCGTCGAGACCCTGGTCGGGATCGTGCAGGATCCCGCCTTCGGCCCGCTCATCGGATTCGGGCTCGGTGGCGTCCTCACCGACCTGCTCGCCGACCGGTCCTACCGGCTGCTACCGCTCACCGACCGGGACGCGGCGGAACTGGTCCGTTCCCTCCGCGGTTCGGCGCTGCTGTTCGGGTACCGGGGAAGTCCACCGGCGGACGTGGCCGCGCTCGAGGACGTCCTGCTGCGCGTCGCCCAGCTTGCCGACGACCTGCCCGAAATCGCCGAGATGGACGTCAGTCCGCTCATCGTCCATGAGCACGGGGCGGTCGCGGTCGACGTGAAGATCCGGGTAGCGCGGGTGTCACGGACCCCTGATCCGATACTGCGCCGACTACGCTGACCGACCTCGCACAGTCCGCGGCGATGATCCGTTTCCCTGCGCTGGGTGGCCACGAGACCGGTCTGGCCGCTGTCCGCTTGTCGCTGCCGCGGACAGCGGCCAGCAGGCTCTCGTCGGCCAGGTATCACTGATCACTGCAAACGATCAGTGATACCTGGCCGACGCGTGCAGCGAGGCTGGGACGGAGTCGGTCCGTTCCCGAGACGGGAGGCGATCCGTATCGCCCGCCGTGCCGAGGAGCTGCCGGCGGCGAGTTTCGTGACGTCCCGAGCGTTCACGACTTTCTACTTTCTACGCCTGGTCGCCGTCAGGCCAGCCCCTCTGCCCCGGAAACAACCGACAGTACGGACCTGCCCATCCAGCCCTGATCCAGAATCTGCCGTCAAAACCTCGTCGCCAGCAGGCCGCCGTCGACGGGGAGCGTGACTCCGGTGATGTAGGAGGACCGGTCGCTGAGCAACCAGGCAACCGTTTCGGCGACCTCGCGCGGCGTGCCTACGCGGCCGAGCGGGGTGTGGGTCTCAAAGCGTTCACGCACCTGCGGATACTGCTCGAACGTGGCTGCCACGCCGTCGGTCAGAATGGCGCCGGGGGCGACGACGTTCACCCGAATTCCCTGTGCCGCATATTCCTGGGCCGCCGCTCGCGCAAGACCGGTGACACCGATCTTCGCCGCCTGATGGGCCGCGTCCCCGATTCCGGCGACCAGTCCGGACACGCTGCCAGCGATCACGATCGAACCGCCGCCAGCCTTTATCAGCTCGGGTATCTGGGCACGGATGTTCAGCCAGATGCCACGAAGCGTCAGGGCCTGTATGGCGTCCCAGGTCTCCTCGGTGATATCGGCCAGTCTCCTACCGAGTTCGTCTCCGACGGCCGCGTTGAGATACGCCCCGTTCAGCTTTCCATACCGTTCCAGCGCCGTCTGGACGAGTGACTCCACCCCGGCCGTCGTGCTGGCGTCGGCGGTCACGGCGACTGCGTCGAAGCCGTCAGCGGTCAGCTGACCAGCCAGTTTCTCAAGCTCACCGCTGCCGCGTGCGCCCAGGACGACCCGGGCGCCCTCCTCAGCGAACAGCCGGGCCGCCGCGGCACCGATCCCCCGGCTGGCGCCCGTAACGATGATCACTTTGTCTGAGAGAAGCCCCATGGGAGAAATGGTACGAAAGTTGAATTAAGTACGCCTTAGGCCCACGTCTCACGCGAGGAGCCGCCTTCGGAAAGTGAACACGGCAACGAAAAGAGAAAACCAGGGGAGTTGCGACCGTTGCGTTCGTGACGGACGGTCAGCCAGTGGTAGCAATGAGCGCGGCAGTGAAAGAGGGGAGGCTCGGGAAGTTGGGCCGTTGCCTTCGTGGCGGCCGGCCAGATCGCGGTAACCATCCGCCCGGCCGGGAAAGTACCGGCAGCCGTCCAAGGACTACGAGTATCTGACAGATACCACTGAGAACGTCAGCTACCAGGCGATAACCATGATCCCGTCCCACCGTGTTACCGGCCGGCCACCCCGACTTTCGGACACTCTTCGGTAACTGTCCGGCAACAACTATCCGACAGCCCCGGCCCCGCGCTCCTCCCCCGACAGCCATTCCCGCGAACGGGGTCGCGGCGTGGCAGCGGTGGGCCGAAAAGAGGACAGAAAGTACGTCAGCGCTCCGTCCGTCCGCGCCCGCCGCCGCCTTTTCTGGTCAGCCGTATCGAGCTACCCGACCGTTCATATAGACGAATGTGTCCCGGCGGGCCCGCGGGCAGAATCGACACGACATATCGACACGGCGGGACAACACGACAGAGCGGTTCGACGGAGCCGTCCGATACAGTCGCCCGGTATAGCCATCGCCCGGTATAGCCATCGTTCGGTACAGCCGTTCGATCTCGGTGCCGAGCGCACCGGGTAACAACTGGCCAGCGTTTCGAGCATATACCCGGCCGGGTGGGCCGCGACCGATCGGGTCGTGCTGTCGACGGTCGCGCCAACCCGTGAATGCCAACAGGCAAACAGATCCTGACAACCGGTGGATCCGGCCGGCTCACCGGCCGTGCCGCGGTCCTTCGGTTTGTCCGGCGCGCAGCTCCAGGGTGCAGCACTTGACGCTGCCGCCGGCCTTGAGCAGTTCCGACAGGTCCGCGCCGATCGGCTCGAAGCCGCGCTCGCGCAGCTGGCCGACCAGCCCGGTGGCGGCCTGCGGCAGCACGACATGCCGTCCGTCGGACACGGCGTTGAGGCCGAACGCCGCGGCGTCGTCGTCGGACGCCGTGATGGCGTCGGGGTAGAGCTCCTCGAGCAGCCGGCGGCTGCTCGCGGAAAAGGCCTTCGGATAGTACATGACCGTGTCGTGGTCCAGTACGGTGAGCGCCGTGTCCAGGTGGTAATAGCGCGGGTCGACGAGGGTCAGCCCGACCACCGGCATACCGAAGAACTCCTGGGATTCCAGGTGCGCCTCGGTGTTGGTCCGGAAACCCGATCCGGCCAGCAGCCGCGGCCCGGCGAGAAGATAGTCGCCCTCGCCCTCGTTGATCCACCGTGCCTGCCGGACGTTGCGGTAACCGTGTTCCCGGAACCAGCGCAGGTAGGCGGCGGACTCCGGGCAGCGGTGCGTGTGCCGGAAGCGCGCGACAAGCGCCTGGCCGTTCACCACGGTCGCGCCGTTGGCCGCGAACACCATGTCCGGCAGACCGGACCGCGGCTGAAGCTGTTCCACCCGGTGACCCAGCTCGAGATAGAGATTGCGAAGCCATTCCCACTGGGCGACGGCGACCTCGGTGAAGGTGGGTTTCTTGGGATCCATCCACGGGTTGATCGAGTACTCGACGTCGAAATACGTCGGCCTGACCATGAGATAGTGCCGCCTGGTGGCTGTACGTCGCACGCCGTCCTCCATACCGCCTGTGAGCGCTGTTCTGTCACCGTGCCACACCGGATGGCACGGCTGGCCGCAAAAATGGGACCGGTGTCCTGTGGGGGCTTTGTCCAGACCGCCTGGAACCGGGCGTTCGGGTCATGGCGGGCGTCTCGTGGCCTCGCGGGCAGCAGGATGCGTGGGCCCGATCCGTCGATGCCGCGCGCGTATGGTGGCCGTGGCCGGGCTGTCCCAGGTGTGGCATCCGTATGACGCGACGGGCCCCGGCCCGTCGGCCAGCAGCACCCTGACGCCAGCCAGCGGCGCGCCGCCGCCACCGCCGGCCATCTGTCGCGATCCACATGGCGCACCTCTTGCGGGTGAATACAGCATGTTGTACACAACACGAACTTCCGATATTCGGTGACGCGCGTGTGCCGACACCCGGCGACCTCCGTCGCCGGCGAGGCCGGTCCGTGCTTCCTGCCGGACCATTACGCGTCGGCGATAACCGTTCGACTGGTTCGTGCACCATTCAAACCACACGTGACGTTGACCGGAAGGACCGCCGAATCCGAACAATCAACGTCGGACCTGGTAGCCGGCAGGGCTAGCAGCGCCGGCCCGACGTCGCGGCGAAGCGGTTCGAGCGACACCCGCCGCGCCCCGCCCTCCACCAGCGAGACCGACAGCGGCTCGGCGTCCCGTTGCACGTTCCCGGCGAACGCGCTGAACAGCCTCGACACACTGTAACGGCCGGCGACACTGGCCCGCCGCAGCAGGCCGGCGTCCACCATCGACTCCAGCAGCTCGTCCGCCGACTCGATCGGTACGCCCATGTCAGCGGCGACACCGATCGCGGTCGTCCATCCCGCCCTGTTCCGGCCGAGCTGGTGGACGAGCGCCTGCCCGGCCGGCGACAGCAGCTGGTATGCCAGGGCGAACCGGTCCCGCACGTTCACGTCGCCGACACTGAGGATGTCCAGATGGATGTCATGATCAGCGAGCTGGCTGGCGGTGTACGCGATCGTCAGCTCCGGCCGGGCCGCTATCTTCCTGGCGACGATGCTGACGGCGAGTGGCAGGTCCTCGCACAGCTCGGCGATGGCGGCGGCGGCTTCGTGTTCCGCCCGTACCCGCTCCGCGCCGGCCAGCCGGCCGATCAGTGTCATCGACTCCTCGCGGGTGAACGCGTCCAGATCGATCCGGTGCGTGCCGTCCAGCCCGAGCAGCCGCGCCCGGCTGGTCATCACGACCTGGCTGCGCGCGGTCTGCCCCAGCAGCGGCCGGACCCGCTGTTCGTCACGGACGTTCGCCAGCAGCACGAACAACCTGCGCTGAGCGAGCAGCGAGCGGTACAGACCGATCTGCTGCACCGGATCGTCCGGCACGAGATGGGTGGGCACCCCCAGCGCGTGCAGGAAACCGCGCACAATGCTGTTCACGGGGCGGCTGGCCGTACCGCAGCCGCCGAGATCCGCGTAGAGACGGCCGTCCGGGAAGTCGGCGGACACCTCGTGGGCCAGCCGGAGCGCGAATGCCGTCTTGCCGATCCCGATCGGCCCGCTGACCAGCAGCGGCATCCTGACCGGCCCGGCAAGGCCGATCAGCCGGGCTGCGGTGGCCAGTTCCCGCGCGCGGCCGACGAACGTGCTCGACCCCATGGGCAGTTGGGCGGGACGGACGAGACTGGTCACCGTGCTGGTCGCCACATGCGTGACGGTCTGCGCCCCGGCCAGGCCGAACAGGCTGTCGGCCGACAGAACGGCCAGCTCCCGGTCGTCCTGGGAGCTGGCCGCCACACCTACCGGGCCTGACTGGCCCACCTGGCCCACCTGAGCTAACTGGCCCGCCTGGCCTGGTGGTTGACCTGCCTGGCCCGGTGGCTGGCCTGGCTGTCCGGCGATCTCCCGCCAGCGCCGCTCCCAGGCCACGGGGTCTCCCCCGCAGGTGGACACGAACGCCAGCGTCACCGCGAGGGTGGGCAGCCGGTGGCCGCTGGCCGCGCTGGACAGCACGGACGGCGCGAACAATACGGTACGGGCGAGTTGCCGGTAACTTGGACTGCCTGCGCGCTTCCGTAGCATGCGCAGATCGCGAGCGAATTCGGCAATCGGGCCGTTGGCCGCGTCCAACGGCCTCTCGGGCCTGCCCATGTCCATCCCTCTCCTGGCGTCACATAATTTCCGGTCCGCTATTTCGGGTCTCCGGTGAGCCGCTTCCTGAAATCCTGGTACGACACCTCCACCGTCATGGAAGTCCCGTCCGGACAGCTCACGTCAGTGACTCGCGACCCCGGCTCCGACACACGTAGGGCGAACATTTTTCAGCATCGTCCCAACAAGGCTCGCGATAGCGTTTCGGCCCACGACGAAACATGTTCCGTATCACCTGGCCAAGAGTTCCGAAAATCCTTGCACAGCCGTTTTTCATATCGCCGGAGCAGCGTACGTGGCTGAGAGCGGTTCGGGGCTTCCTGTTTAGCGGTGACGGCGGGGCAGCGCTCGACCAAACCTGCCAGGAAACTACCGGACAGAGTGAAATTGGAGGTGACGGTCGGATATCTTACCAGCCATTTCTCCATGTCCTGAGCGCCGCGGGTGGGCAAACTACCCAGGCCGCTGCAAGGCTGCTGGCCGGCGCACCGGACAGCGATCTCGTCAATGAACATCATGGCATCTCCGTGCGATGCCGGAGCAAGCACCACCAACAACCTCCCCCGTTCGGCTCCCAGCGTGGCAAAGGGGTTTGCCGCGCCGCTCCGGGCGTGACCCCGGGTACACCGTAAGGTACCGGCCACCGGAACACGGTCGGCCGCGGAACACCTGGTTGCTCGGCCGCCGCACATGCCGGCATGCCATTTCCCCAACGGTGGGCCCGGTCAGCCCGGCCCGGCGCCCTCGACCGGTTCCCGGAACAGCTTCCTGGACCAACGCCATCAGCTCGAACTTCTTTTCCCCGGACGGCACATGACACGTGGCTGCCATGAGCTCGGTAACACCGGACCCGAAATGATAAAAGGGCCTCTGCCAGGAGAGGACGGGCAGGTTGATCACGTATGTTCAGTCCCGGCTGTTCGCGGCGGTGACGGCATCCCGTTCTCCGGCACCGGCCCCGTGGAACGGCCCGGAGAATTCGACCGCCCAGCTGCCGGCCCTGGCGTACCCGGCCGCGCCGGTCAGCCCGGCAGGTGTTCCGACCATCGAGCGCAGGCTGGTCGTGGTCACGGGGCGCACCAGTCCTGCCGTCATGATCGTTCTCCTTTCCCGTCCGGACGCTCGCGCGTATGCGGTGGGAGCCGGGGTTCGCTCTCGCCCCGCCGAGGACGCCGGGCCAGAAGGACACCGGCCAAACGGCATGGACGACGGACGGCGGCGCCGACCCGCAACGGAACCACCATTATCGAAACTACTACCATTGGTGCACCGATTATTAATACTTCGACGGAGTGTGACAACCCGTCAGTCGGCTATCCGACACAGATCACGCGGACGACCGACAAGAAATCCCGAAAGAAAATATGATCAATGCTGTAACCTGCGACGACGTGCGCCATCCATGATCAGGAGAGGAATTTTCGACCGACCCCTGATTCCTCGCCGGCCGCTCTCTCCTTCAGCGTATTTTCAGTGCCATCTTCACCCTGATATGATCATGATGGAATTAGCGAGACGACAACACACACGAACGCCCGGGGCACAGCCGGCCCGGCTTCGTGCCGGGGGCGCCCCTCGAACAGCGCTTCCGGCCCGATACGCCGGGCTCGAACCCGGCGGGACAGACGCTACAAGTGATGACATCGGGTGATATGATCCCTCACAACGAGGATCCCGGTTTGGGGTGATGCCTCGGTTCGGGGTGGTGCCTGTTGCCGGCGCAGGCCACGACGGCGGCTTCTTTTCCATAGTGTTGTCTGCAACTCGGGAAAAAGGCCGGCCCGGCGAGTTGATGGTCGAATGATCCGGGGCGTGTGGACGCGGGACGGCCACTCCGGGCCAGCGTGCTCCCAGCCGTCCCGGCAGCCTCCCGGCGCGGTGCCGCCGGCGAAGGCCCGACTGCCGCACCCGACCAGCCCCGGTGCCTGAATCCTCGGGCAGACAAATCCTCGGGCCGACGCCGCCCTTCGACCCGTCACCGTATTTCTGAACGCCGCCCGACCGGCGGCGGTGTCAAGGATGCCGACACCGTACCCACCGCTCCCGATGGCTGTTGCCACGGCTGGAGCCGTAATATGGCGAACGCAGGCCGCAGGAGGGCGAAAAACCATGCCACCGCACCGTTCACGTCCGCGTTCGCCCACCTCCCGACGGTGTTCGGGACACGCGTGGGGTCGCGCGGCGGCACGAATCAGACAGGCGTGCCAACCGGGTTTCACCGATTGGCAGCAGCATTCACACGACGGTGTGTTGTCTGTTCAGCGGCGGGATTTCGGGTCAGCAGCGTTCGATGGCGGTGGGCCGCCAGTCGGGGAGGTTCGGCAGGTCGGGTTGCGGGCTGGCGAGGAGACGGCCCTGGACGAGGTCGCAGCGCAGCGTCTGGAGCGCGGCGAGCTGTTCGGGTGTTTCCACGCCGTTGGCGACGGCGGTGAGGCCGAGGGTGTGCGCGAGGCCGATGACGGCGGCGACGACGGCGTGCTCGGCAGGGTCCTCGGTCATCCGCGCGACACACCTTTTGTCGATCTTGAGGCCGTCGAGGGGTGCGCGGTGCAGGCAGCTCAGCGACGAGTAGCCGGCACCGAAGTCGTCGACGTACAGGCTGACCCCGCGGGCGCCCAGGTCGCGCAGAGCGGCGGTGACGGCGGGGACGTCGTCGACGAAGGCGCTCTCGGTGATCTCCAGGCCGAGTTCGTAGCGGTCGTCGGCGTTGGTGGCCTCCAGCAGCGCGATGACCTCGGACAGGAAGCGGGGATCGGCGAGCTGACAGGCCGAGACGTCGACGGCGATCCGCGGCGCCACGCCGGCCGGCAGCTTCGACGCCCACCTGCCGGCCGTTCGGCAGGCCATCTCCAGGACGCGGCGGCCGAGCGGAACGATCAGCCCGGTCTCCTCCGCGACGGCCAGGAACGCGTCGGGCTCGAGCAGGCCGCGTTCGGGATGCTGCCACCTCAGCAGGGCCTCCACGCCGGTGAGCTCGCCGGCCATGTTCATCACCGGCTGGTAGAACAGCCGCAGCTCGTCGGTGACGAGCGCACGGCGCAGGTCGTTGCCGGTCCGCGTGCGGCGCCGGACCTGGGCTCGCATGGTCTCGTCGAAAACCATGTGGCAGCTACGGCCCTGCCGTTTGGCGGCGTACATGGCGATGTCCGCGGCGTGCAGGATGTCCTCGGGGTCGGACAGCTCCGGGCCGGAGACGGCGATGCCGACGCTGGCGGTCACAGTGATGGTCCGCTCACACGCCGTCCTGGGGATGGCCAGCGTGCTGACGAGGCGTTTGGCGACCGCCTCGACGCAGGACGCGGACGTGATGTCCTCACACAGGATGGCGAACTCGTCGCCGGAGAACCGGGCGACGGTGTCGCCGGGGCGGGCGGCCCGGCGACACCGTCCCGCCACTTCGCGGAGCAGGTCGTCACCGGCATGATGGCCCAGCGAGTCGTTCACCGTCTTGAAGCCGTCGAGGTCGACGAACAGGACGGCGACCCGACGCGGCCGGTCGCCCCGGGCGCCGGTGAGCGCCTGGTGGAGCCGGTCGAGCAGGGCGGTGCGGTTGGGCAGCCCGGTCAGCCCGTCGTGCAGGGCCCGGTAGCGGGCGTCGGCGGCGCGGGCCCGCTCCACCTCACCGGCCCGCGCGACCACCACCGCGGTCGAGATCTGACCGGCCAGCAGCTCGATGAAGTCACGGTAGTCGTCGTCGGGGGCGAGCCGGTCGTTGACCCCGACGAGCAGCAGGCCGATGGCCAGCCCGTCGCAGCCCTCGGCGAGCGGCGCGGCGATCGCCGAGGCCGGTGGCCCGCAGCCGCTGGCCAGCCGGATCGGGAACCGGTCGGGCAGCCCTCGGACAGGACGCGCCTGGCCGGAGAACAGCGCTTCGGCCAGCTCGGGGAGGGGGGCCTCGGCACCGAGCGCGCCGAGACGGTCGATGTCCCGCGGGTCACCGACCAGGCCGCAGGATGCCGCCGGCCGCAGCACCGGCCGCTGCGCGTCCGGGTCGCGCATCAGCAGGACGCCGTAGGAGACGTCCGCGGGATACCGGCCGAGCACCTCGATGACGCGGGTGCACACCTCCCACGGGTCGTACGAGTCCGCGGTGGCGGTGGCGAGCTCGCGCAGGCAGGCAAGCCGCCGGGTGGCGAACACCTGGCGGGTCGTCTCCCGCCCCGTCGCCATGACACCGGCCACGCCGCCGTCGCCCATGATGTCCCGGACCGGGCTCAGGGAGAGGGTGAAATGGCATTCTTCCAGATATCCGCGGCGGTCGAGCAGGAGGAGCTGGTCGTCCGTGCTGACGGCGGCGCCGCCGGCGAACACCCGTTCGAGCGCCGGGCCCATGATCTCCCAGGTCTCCGGCCAGACCTGCCGAAACGGCCGGCCCAGGGAGCGTGGATGTTTGTGGCCGAGGATCGGCAGGTAGGCGTCATTGTAGATCATGATGAGCTCGGGACCCCACAGGATCGCCTTGGGGAAGGCCGAGTCCAGGCAGATGCCCACTGCCATCCGCAGGGTGGAGTTCCACTCCTCGGCCGGGCCGAGCGCGGTGCCGGCCCAGTCCATGGCCGCTGCCAGCCGTCCCATCACGCCCCGGGTGGCGAACATCTGGCCGTCCGCGCCGCCGGTACCGTCCACGCCGATGCCGTTCAGGCCGGTGTCCAGGCCAGCGCCCAGACCGGTGTCCAGAGCGGTGCCGTCCAGCCCTGCGCTGCTCTGGCGAACGCCGGCCAGAGCGGCGCTGCTCGGGCAGAGACCGTCCGAGCCGGCGGTGTGCGGGCCGACGCCGTCCAGGTTGGCACCGTCTGGGTTGTCCCTGGCAGCATCCACCGTGTCCATGGTGTCTGCCGAGAGCACCGTGTCCATCGGAGCCACGGCGTCCATCGGAACCGTGGCATCCACCGGAACCGTGGCATCCACCGGAACCGTGGCGCCCGGGGCCGGGCCCCGGCCCCGGCCGAGGTGTGGCCGCGCGGTCACCGTGACGCCTCCGGTATTAACGGAATATGGTGGATTCGAGGCTCCTGAACCTCCCCCCGCCGCGCGGCTGGCGCGGATGGGACTGCCGGGCTTGCGGCGTCGCGGGCCGGCACAGACACGCCTGAACTACAATAAGTAACAAATATGCTACCGATAGTCATAGTGTCCTTTGTGTCGAAACTACGGACACCGCGGGGCGTCTGCCTGCTGCGGCACCCGCGAGCCGGCCGTAGTGGGTCCATCGAAGAACCCGACCGGGGCGCCAGCCACCATTCCCGGCCGAGGGTAGTGACGGGAACATCGACATGGCGCAAGCGTGTGTGCTTGGCTAGGCTCTTCGCCTGAAAATCAGGGCGTGTTGCCGAGGCTACTCCTTCTTCTGGCCATCGGCAGTTCCTTCTTCCGGCCCTGGCGGTGCGTCCCGGCCCGTCTCCAGCGGTCCATCCGGCCCCCGCTCCGGGCTGCCGGCCATCGGACGGCCACCAGCCGGCTACCAGGGCGGTGCGGTCCGTTCACGCTTTCGCCGGCTTCGGCCGGTTCGTCCTGGGGATCTGGTTCCCGGCTGTCGAGGCGGGGCCGGTGGCACGATCGGCCTGGTCGTGCTCGCCTCCTGGTAGCCCTCTCCCGGCGGTGGGCGCGGAGCGTCGGGGTGAATCCGGCGTCGTAACGGGTCGTCCTGTGCCTGGCTCTGCCCCCGCCCGGCCGGATAAACCCGCTCCGGGCCCGCTCCGCGCCCGGCCAGCTCGGTTTACCCGGCTCAGACGTGCAGGATCACCGGGAGGTCCGCGCGCCCGCTGACCCGCAGCTTGCGGTAGGCGCGGATGAGGTGCTGCTCGACGGTGCTGACCGTGATGTAGAGCTTCTTGGCAATCTCACGGTTCGTCCGGCCGGAGGCCGCGAGCATCGCGACCTGCAGTTCGGCGGCCGACAGCGTCGCGACGGCCCCGCCGTAACCGGAGGTGTCCTCCCCGCCGCGGTCGGTCAGCCGCAGCCGCAGCGGCTCGGCGCCGCACTCCTGCGCGAGCTGCACGGCCCGACGGGTGATCATTCGGGCCTTGGTCAGCTCACCGGCGCGCCGGTGGGCGTCACTGAGATCCGCCAGCGCATAGGCCAGTTGCAGCCGGTCACCGCGTTCCTGGAGGATGTCAACGGCTGTCAGCAGCACCGCGGGGCGTTCCCGGGGCTCCAGGGTGGCGGCCAGCGCGCGCAGCCCCATCCCGCGCATCCGGGCGCCGCCGGGACGGGTCAGATGCTTCTCGGCGAGCACCCGGCCCTCGGCGGCCCGGCCCAGGCGCGCCAGGGTGAGCGCCGCCTCGACCCGCCACGGCACGAACGACGGCAGGTCGATCTCCCAGGCGGTCATCAGACGCCCGCAGGTCAGCAGGTCGTCGAGCGCGGCGTGCAGCCGTCCGGACGCCAGCCGTTGCTGGCCACGCGCGTAGAGGTACTGCAGGCCGAAACGGGTCTGGAACATCGCGTCCGGGATCGGCGCGGCGACCTGGTCGGCGGTGTGGTCGCCGGCCTGATCATGGGAGTGATCGCAGGACTGGTCGCGAGCCTGGTCGGCGAGGTTGCAGCCGGTGACCGTCAAGGCCATGATCAACGCCGACAGCGGCCGGCCGACGCCGACCCCCCACGTCCACGCGGGGATGAGCGTCAGCGCCTCCCGGGCGTGACGCTGCGCCGCCGGCGCGTCGCCCTGGTGCACCGCGATCTCCGCGCGGATGCCCGAGAGCATCGCCTGCCACGTCGGCGCCCGCCGCAGCGCGGCATCGCGCAGGAGCTGGTCACACCAGGGCGCGGCGATGTCGGCGCGTTCGGCGTAGACCAGCACGAGCAGCGCCCACTCCAGCGAGCCCAGGGTCATGTCGTCGAGAGGGGTGGCCTGCAGCACCCACTCGGCGGTACGGACCGTGTCCTGGTTGGAGCCGGCGCGCAGGACGTCGGTCAGCGTCGTCACGGACGGCAACTGGGGGCCGTCGGTGACGGTTGTGGCCACGCTCGGCTCGGCCGTCTTCGGGCACCAGCCGTCCGCGCCGTCGAACGAAGCGACCCTGGCGGACAGCGGTGGATGGTTCGCCTGCAGGTACTCGCGGATGAGGTCGAGGCCGGCCAGTGACTGCGCGTCGAGCCGGTCGCGCCGTGCCTCCATCTGACGCAGGCCCGCGGTCGCGTCGTCCTCACGGCCGTGCCACAGCAGGAGCCTGACCAGTGGGATGGCGTGCTGGTCCGGCAGTTCCCCGGTGAGCAGTGCCGGGACCAGCGGCTCCACGTGCCGCAACGCCGCCCCGGGGTTGATCCGCCACTCGACGCGGGCCCGCAGCAACGCGACCGTCGCGCGCTGGTCGTCGTCCTGGCAGGCCAGGCCGGCCAGCCGCAGGCACTCCAAGGCGCGCCCTGCCTCGTCGCGACCGAGGGCGGTCACGGCCGCCCGGCACAGGACGTCGAGCCCCCAGGACTCACCGGCGTGCTCCGCCGCGACGAGGTGGACCGCGACATCCTCCGCCGGGGCACCGCTGCTGTACAGCAGCGCGGCGGCACGGCGGTGCAGCGTTGTGCGGGCCGGGCCGTCCAGGTCGGCCAGGACGGCGGCGCGCGCCGCGGCATGCCGGAAACGGCCGGCGCGCAGCACACCGGCGTCCTCAAGGGTGTCGAGGACGCGGGTGGGAATCGGGCCGGCCACCGTCGGGTCGGTGCCGGTCGGACGGGCGCCAGTCGGATAGGTGCCGGTCGGGTCGGTGCCGGTCGGACGGGTACCGGTCGGACGGGCGCCGGTCGGGCCGGTGCCGGCCGGGTCGGCGTCGAGCAGCCGTGGGAGCAGGTCCGCCGAACCGGCCTCCTCCAGCACCGCAAGCCCCCGGGCCACCCGCAGCAATGGCTCGCCGCCGCGGCGCAGGCAGGTCAGCACCGCCTTGCCGAACGCCTCACCGGGGGCCGGTCGGGCCGGCTGCCCCGCCGGCACCCGCGTCGGGGCGGAGGTGGCCGGCAGATCCTCGAGCAGCGCCCGCAGCAGGAGCGGGTTGCCGCCGGTGAGCTCCCACCAGCCCGGCGCAGCCGCACCCGCGGCGGTGGCACCCAGCCGCGGGGTGAGCACCTCGGCCACCCCGCGCACCGACAGCGCGCCGACCCGCAGCCGGTGGCACCGCGGCTGGCGCAGCAGGTCGGTCTGCCAGGCGTTGCGCAGCCGGTCCCCGGCCGGGTCCGCCAGCTCGGTGGCGATCAGCAGCACCCGCTGGGAGCCCAGCCGCCGGCCCAGGTAGATCAGCCCGCGCAGCGAGGCCGTGTCGACGAGGTGGGTGTCGTCGACGGCGAGCACCACCGGGGCGCGCTCGGAGAGCGTTTGCAACGCGGCCCACAGGTCCTGCAACAGGTGGGGGGACGGGTGGTTGGCGGGGGTGGCGTCCCCGGCCGGGCCGTCGGGCAGGCCGGGTGGCATGGCAAAGGCCGTGTCGGGCAGCAGGCCGCGTGCGGCGGGGCCGGCGGGCTCAGCGGGCTCGGCGGGCGTGCCGGTGCCGTCCGGCGGGCCGGCCCGTAGGCCGCCGCGGGAGAGCTGGCGCAGGACCCCGAGCGGGAGATCACGCTCCACGCACCAGCACGGTCGCGCCCGCCCGCGCGGCCCGCGCCATGAAGGTGTGCAGCAGCGCCGTCTTCCCGCTACCCGCTCCCCCGGCGATGACGACCGTCGCGCCCCGGGAGGCGGCACACTCCGCGAACAGCGCATCCAGGCATCGCAGGGCGTCGTCGCGTTCCACCAGGGCGGGAACGAACTCGGTGGAGTGCGCGTCCGGCCATCGCGGCATGATGGCGGACAGAGCTGCGGTACCCATGGTGCTGCGTTTCCTCCGGCTGCGCCGACTTGGCACGCGAGCGACTGCGCTCGTCGCTGACCACTGATCACCGTTGCTGATGTCGTCCGATGGTCCTCAAACTTGGTCCTCAAACTTTCCAACTATTATCACCAAGATAGTGGTTTTGCTCCCCTACCTCGAGATACACCTGTCGGGACATCTCTGCGGAGAGCACGGGCGCCAGGGCCGACAACGCCCTCGACAGCGCCGGTCCGGACATCGACAGGCCGGACATCGCCGCGCCGGGTACCGCCGGACGGCCGTCATCGTGACACCACGCTCAGGCTGCCCGCGGCCGGTGCCGCGCCCGGGGCGGGTCCGGCGTCCGCTGGGCCGGGCGGCGCGGCGCGCCCGCCGACCGGTCGTGGCACGGCGGCCAGCAGCTGCCTGGTGTAGGCGTGCGCGGGCCGGGCGAACACCGTGGTGACGTCACCGGTCTCCACCACCTGGCCGTCCTTCATCACGATGATGCGGTCGCTGGCGTGGTGGATGACCCCCAGGTCGTGGGAGATGAACAGCAGCGCGACCCCCAGGTCGTGCTGCAGCCCGGCGAGCAGGTCGAGGATCTGCGCCTGGATCGACACGTCGAGGGCGGACACCGGCTCGTCGCAGACGATCAGGTCGGGCCCGGGGGCCAGCGCGCGAGCGATCGCCACCCGCTGCCGCTGCCCGCCCGAGAGCTCCAGCGGGCGGCGGCGCAGCACGTCCGCGGGCAGCCCGACCTGGTCGAGCAGTTCCACGACCCGGGCCCGGCGGGCCGCGCCCCTCGGGGCGCTGGCTCTGGCCGGATCGGCGTCCCCTGGGACGCCACCAATGGCTACCGCCTCGCCGATGATGCGCTCGACGCGGTAGCGGGGATCGAACGAGCCCAGCGGATCCTGATAGATCGCCTGAATGCGGCGGCGGCGGGCTCGGCGGGCACGCTCTCGCAGCCCGCTCCACGGCTGCCCGGCGAAGTGGACCGTCCCGGTGTCCGGCTCAAGCTGGCCGAGGACGATACGGGCCACGGTCGTCTTCCCCGAGCCGGACTCGCCGACGACACCCAGCGTCTCGCCGGCATGCAGCCGCAACGACACGTCCCGTACAGCGTCCCGCCAGGTGCCGTCCGGGGAGCGGAAACGCCTGGAGACACCCTCGACCTCCAGCAGCGCCTCGCCGGTGGCTGCCGCGCCCACCCGCGGCCTGGGCGGGATGCCCACCCCGGTCGCGTCACCCGGGGCCGCCGGCCGGGGTGACGCGACCGCGGCACCAAGAGCGGCAGTGGGGACGACGCCGGCGGCACCGGCCGTACCGGAAGTGGCAGCGGCGCCCTCCGTACCAGAAGTGTTCGCCCAGTCCTCCGCCGTTGCCGTGGTGTCCGTTGCCGGCCCCGGGGACGGTGCGCCGAACGACGGCGCCCCGGCGGACAGGGCCCTGGCGGGCGGCACCTCGGCAGCCAGCACCTCGGCAGCCAGCACCTCGGCAGCCAGCACCTCGACGGACAGCACCTCGACGGACAGCGCCTCGAACGGGTGCCAGCACAGCACGTCGTGCCGGTGGTGCGCGCCCGCGGGCACGGCACGGGCCGGCAGGCGTTCGCGGCAGCGGTCGTCCGCCCGCGGGCAGCGGTCCGCGTACGGGCATCCCGCCGGCCCCGGCAGCGGGCCGCGGGAGGCGGCGGGAGCGAGCCGGGTGCCCTTGGTGTGGGTGACGGGCACGGCGTCGAGCAGCGCCCGGGTGTAGGGGTGGCGGGGGTCACCGAGGATCTGTTCGGCCGGGCCGTGTTCGACGATGTGGCCGGCGTACATCACCGCGATGTCGTCGGCGAGCCCGCCGACGACGGCGAGGTCGTGACTGATCAGCAGCAGTGCGGCGCCGTCGATCTTGTGTTGCCGCAGCAGGTCGAGCACCTGCGCCTGCACCGTCACGTCCAGTGCCGTGGTCGGCTCGTCGGCCAGCACCAGGGCGGGGCCGGCGGCTATCGCCGAGGCGATGAGCGCCCGCTGGCGCAGCCCGCCGGAGAGCTCGTGGGGGTACTGCCGGGCGCGCCGGGCCGGCTCGGGCACGCCGACGTCGTCGAGCAGCTTCAGCATCCGGGCGTCGATCTCGGCACGGGGGACGACCCGGTGGGTGCGCAGCACCTCCGCGATCTCGGCGCCGACCGTGCGCAGCGGGTCCAGCGACACCAGCGCGTCCTGGAGCACCAGGCCGATCCGCCGGCCGCGCACGGCCCGCCACCGCGCCTCGGTGAACGCGGCCAGGTCCTCCCCGGCGAAGCGCAGCCGGCGCGCGCCGAGGACGGCGTTCTCACCGGTGAGGCCGACGAGGGTGCGCGCGGTGACGCTCTTGCCCGAGCCGGACTCCCCCACCAGCGCCAGGCAGCGGCCCGCGTCCAGGGTGAACGAGACGTCGCGGACGGCGTGCACCGCCGCGCCGCCGGTGGTGAAGGTGACGTCGAGCCCGTCCACGACCAGCAGGGACTCCGCCAGCGCCGAATCCACCCTGCCCACCCTGCCCACCCTGCCCACCCTGCCCGCCTTGTCTGTTTTGCGCTTCTTACCCTCTTTGCCCTCCTTGCCTGCCAGGCTGGTACTGCCCGCCGGGCTGATGTTGCCCGCCGGGCCGGTCACGACGTCCTCCCCGCGAAGCGCCGCTGGGCGAACCGGCCGACGATGTTGACCGCGACCACCGTCACGGTGATCGCGAGGCCGGGGAACACCCCGATCCACCACGCGGTCGCCAGGAAGGAACGGCCTTCGGAGAGCATCGCTCCCCATTCCGGTGACGGCGGCCCGGCGCCCAGGCCGAGGAAGCTCAGCCCGGACGCGTAGATCACCGATGTGCCGAAGCCGACGGCACCGAGGACCAGCAGCGGGCCGAGGGTGTTCGGTAGAACGTGGCGGGCGACGAGCACCGGCCGGGGCAACCCGAGCCCGACCGCCGCCTCGACATACCCGGAGCGGCGGACCACCAGCGCTTCCGCCCGCACGATCCGGGCGTAGCCGGGCACGAAGGCGATCGCGACCGCGAGCATGACGTTCACCGTCCCCGTGCCGAGCACCGTCACCGCCAGCAGGGCCAGCAGCAGGGCCAGCAGCAGGGCCAGCAGCAGGGCCAGCAGCAGGGACGGCAGCGACAGCAGGACGTCGGCGAACCGCATCAGCACCTGGTCGCCCACCCGGCCGGACAGTGCCGCGGCCAGCCCCAGCACCGTGCCTCCGAGCAGCGCGAACGCCGTGGAGCCGACGCCGACCAGCAGCGAGGTGCGGGCGCCGTGCAGCACCCGGGCGAAGACGTCCCGGCCGAGCTGGTCGGTGCCGAACCAGTGCGCGCCGCTGGGTGAGGCCATCGTCTGGGCGAGGTCGGTCTCGTTCGGGGCCCGGCCGGTGAACAGGCCCGGGGCGATCGCGACCAGCGCGAGCAGGACGAGCAGCGCCCCGGCCAGGGCGACGCCGACGCGCGAGAGCCGTCTGCGCCGCCGCGACCGGTTGGCGGCCCGACCGGCCGCGGTCAGGGCCGGGGCCGGGCCGGTGAGCAGGCCAGGCTGGGTCGTGGTCACCGTCGGTTCACCCCTTCCTCAGTCGCGGGTCGATGGCGAGGTAGGCGAGATCCACCACGGTCGAGATCAGTACGAAGACGAAGGCAGAGATCAACACGACACCGATCACTACCGGCATGTCCTTGTTCGACACCGCCTGCAGGGTCAGCGTCCCGATGCCGGGGCGGGCGAAGACGACCTCGACCAGCACCGCGCCGCCGAGCAGCGTGCCGGTCAGCCAGCCGGTCAGCGTCACCAGCGACACCGCCGCGTGGCGCAGCGCGTGCCGGAAGCGCACCGCCGTGCGGGTCAGCCCGCGGGCCCGGGCGGTGACCACGAACGGCTGGGCCAGCGCCGTCTCCAGGCCCTCGCGCAGCACCTGCGCGAGCACTCCGGCGACCGGCAGCGCCAGGGTGATCGCGGGCAGGACCAGGGAGGCGAAGCCCTCCGCCCCGGCGACCGGGAAGATCGTCAGCCGGAACGAGAAGAACGTGAGCAGAACGATGCCGAGCCAGTACGACGGCGTGGACACCGCCAGTAGTTCCCAGGCGGAGGCCAGCGCGCGCGGCAGCGGCCGCCCGGCCGTCGTCACCGCGGAGAACACCGCGACGGCGACGGCCAGCACGGCCGCTGCCAGGGCGAGCTGGACGGTCGGCCAGAGCTGACTGTCGATCAGCTCGGCCACGGGACGCTGGAGCTGGTAGGACTCACCGAGGTCCCCGCGCAGCAGATGGCCGAGGTAGGAGGCGTACTGCACCACGACGGGTCGGTCGAACCCGAAGTCCTCGCGGATCTGCGCCCGCACCTCGGCGGAGGCGGTGGTGGACGGCCCGAGCAGCACCGCCACCGGGTCGCCCGGGACGAGCTGCAGCGCCGCGAAGGCGAGCGTCGCCGCCCCGAACAGCACCGCCAGCGCCGCCGCGAGCCGTACCGCTATCCCTCTGACCAGGCTCCCCTTGACCAGGCGCCCTCTGGCCGGGCAGGTCACCTCCGGCCGGACCCGCGCTGGCCGGGAGTGACCCGACCGGCCCCGCGTCCGTCACTTCTCGTCCGTCACTTCTTGTCGGTCCAGACGCCGTGGAACAGCGGCCACGAGCTCGCGTCGAAGGCCACCCCGTGCAGCTGCCTGGAGACCCCGACAACCGTGGTGGGGACGTAGACCGGGACCGACGCGGCAAGGTCGATGACCCGCTTCTGGGTCTTGCCGTAGACATCGTCACGAATCTTGGTGTCGAGCGTGGCGGCACCGGCGTTGGTCCACTCGTCCAGCTGCGGGTCGCTGATGAACGAGGCGTTCTGGCCACCGGTGGCCGCCGAGCTGGTGCTGTTGAAGAACAGCCGCAGGATGTCGGGCTCGGGCCGCGCCCAGCTGGAGTCCAGAATGTCGAACTCACCGGCGTAGCCCTTGGTGACGAAGGTGCCGATGTCGAAGGTCGGGCGCTGGAGATCGATACCGATCTTCTTCAGGTCGGCCTGGATCGCCTGGCCGAGAACCACCCGCTGGTCCTTGATGTACTCGGCGGGCATGAGCGGCCAGACGACGGCCAGCCGCTTGCCGTCCTTGGTGCGGTAGCCACCGGCGTCCCGCCCGGTCCAGCCCGCCTCGTCGAGCAGCCGGTTGGACAGTGCCTGGTCGAACGGCCAGGTGTTCTCCAGCGACTTGTCGTAGGACGGGGTGCTGGGCGCCAACGGGCTCCAGGCCCGCTGGTACTGGCCGAAGTACACGGCCTGAACGTCCTTGCCGAGGTCGATGCCGCGCTGGATCGCGGTGCGCACCCGCTGGTCGGTCAGGGGCTCCCGGGTCACGTTGAGGTAGATCTGGTAGTGCCGCCGGCGGCCTGCAGGCGCACCGTGCCCAACTCCTTGTTCGCCTCGACGGTGGCGACGTTGGCCGGCGGGATCGCGCGGGCGCCGTCGACCTGTCCGCTGGTGAGCACACCCACCCTGGTGGAGTCCTCCGGCAGGACGCGGATGGTCAGCGCGTCCAGGTAGGCCGCCCCCTTGTTCGCGGCGCCGTCGGGTGCCCACCTGTAGTTCGGGTTGCGGACGAACTTGACGCTCTGCCCCTTGGTGTACTCGGCCACGGTGAACGGCCCGGTACCGACCTGGGCCGGACCTTCCGTGCATAGTTTGTCCGCATTTTCCTGCAACGTCTTCGGTGAATAGAAACCGAGGTAGGGGGTACTCGCCGCCTGCAGGAACGGCGCCGACGGGGCGGAGAAGCTGATCCTTACGGTGTGCGGGTCGACGACCTCGGTGCCGGTGTAGGTCTTGATGAGCGTCGAGGCGTACCGCGACTTCGTCTTCGGGTCGGCTATGTGGTCGAAGTTGGCCTTCACCGCGTTCGCGTCGAAGGGTGTGCCGTCGGTGAACGTCACGTCGTCGCGGAGCTTGAAGGTGAAGGTCCTGAAGTCGTTGGAGGTCTCCCAGGAGGTGGCCAGCCAGGGGTGGATCTTCTGGTTGGCGTCGAAGAAGAGCAGCGAGTCGACGACGTTGCGCTGGACCTCGGCGGTGATGTCCTGCTGGCTGACGTGGACGTTGTAGCAGACCGGCTCGGTGTCGATGGCGTAGGTCACCGAACCGCCGGCGCTGGGCGCGGCCTCACCGGGACTGGACGATCCCCCGCCGGACGACCCGCAGGCGCCCAGCACGAGCGCCGCGGCGACGGTGACGGTGACGCCGGTGAGGGCGTACGTGGGCCTGACAAAACGCATGGAGCCACTCCGATGTTCTGGGCGGGAGAGAATGCGGCGGGACGGCTGGCATTCCGCGCGGCGGGCCGGTTACGGCGCACGCGGGGCATTTACCGGGACGATGACCTCGTGCTGGGACGACGACTTCGCCGGAAAACGAGGTGGCCACCGGGCCGGCGGCGGCACCGAGCCGCGTGGCCGAACGAAAAAAGACGACCGCGTACGGGTCAGTGTGAACAGGTGGCGCTGGAGACGCGCAACAGGTCGATGTGACGCCGCGACGTCAGACGCGACGTCAGAACAGCCATGCCCCGACTGCCGTGACGATGCCCCCGCGACCTCATGCCGGGGACATTAGCCGAGCCCAAACCCGACCGGCGAAAAAGGTCGATGTGATGCTCGCCATATAGGCGTGTCCAACATCCGCCGTCCTGGCAGACAGCGGTTTCGATAGTTGGTATTCGGATGAATATCGGGGTGCCAGTAGGGGTCGGCTCGGGTTGACTTCAAATCCGGCGCGTGTTAGCCGCGTCCGGCAGAACACGGATGCTGACCCGGTGTTACCGGCCCTGGTGACGCCGGCCCGATGACCGCTGCCGGAATACCGGTACCGGAATGCCCACCGGCCGGACTGCCCCGTGGCCGCACAGATACGCGGCGTGCCGGGCGCGCCGGGTACCGGTGGCGGGAGTACCACAAGTGACGCTCCCGCCCAGGTGGCCCTCCCGCCCACGGAACACCGCTCACGCGGCGGTCCGGGCGGCCGTACCGGACAGGCCGGGGCTGTCCCGGAAAAGAACGGCGCTCCGGGAAGAACAAGACCACGGAAAGAACGAGGCTCCAGGAAACCGTACCGGGGATATCGGCGGCCATACCGGTATCTCGGTACCCGCTGTCCCGTCATCTCGGCGACAGCCCGGCCAGGCGGAGGAAGGGGCACGGGGCCGGTGAACACACCGTCCCGACTGCCACACCGTTCCGACTGCCAGGCAGCGACCGCCGACCATCAACCGCCGACCGCCGAGCGGCGCCACCGGCGGGCCGGCCAGCGGCCAGGGCCGGGGCCGGAGAACCGGGCGGAAAAACGAAGCCGTCCCCGCGGGCCAGCCCAGGAGGACCCGCGGGGACGGCAGCTGGGACAGGTCCGGTCGCGGCCCCGTCACCTTGTGCGGGTTGGTGTCACACGGGCTGGTGCTGGGGGTCGGCCGGCTCGCCCGGGGCGGATGCCGGCTGCCCGGCCGGTTGCGCGGCCGGCTGCCCGGCCGGCCGGGGCGTGCGGGCCAACGCGAGAGCCACCACAGTCCCGGCGGCGCAGATGGCAGCCGACACCCAGCCACCCACCCGCAGCGCGTCCACGACCCCGGTCGCGGTGGCGTCCAGCGATGCCGGCCCGTGCGGACGGGCCGTCACGACCGCGACGATCACGGCCAGCCCCAGCGCGGTGCCGATCTGCTGGAAGGTCGAGGCCAGGGCGTTGGCGACGCCCTGCTCGGCCGGTGCCACCCCGGCGGACGCGGCGACGAACACCGCGGTGAAGGCGACCCCACCGCCGATGCCCCACAGCAGCAGGCCGGGCAGCAGGGCCGGGTACGAGCCGTCCACCGACACCCCGGCGGTGACGACCGCGATACCGACGCCGCCGACGAACAGGCCCGCGGCCATCGTGGTGCGCAGCCCGTAGCGGGTGAGCAGGGTGACGGCCGCCGCGCCGCCCACCATCGAGATCACGGTGAGCGGGAGGAACGCCAGCCCGGCCTGGAGCGGGCTGAAGTCAAGCACGTTCTGCAGGTATGTCGTGAACAGGTAGTACTCGCCGGCGAGGCTGCCGACGAGCAGCAGCACCGCGAGCATCGCGATCACCAGTGTGCGCTGCCGGAACAGTCGCGGCGGGGCCAGCGGATCCCGGGTACGCAGCTCGACCAGGACGAACCCGGCCAGCAGGACCGCCCCGACGATGATCGAGGAGGTGGTGCGGGTGGCCGTCCAGCCGACCTCCGAGCCGGAGGCCAGGCCGAAGACGACAAGCGCCACACCGGCGGTGGCGATCAGCGCGCCGGGCAGGTCGAAGCCCTTCAGGCCGTGCGCCCGCGGCGGGTCCGCGGGCAGCAGGCGCGAGACGCCCAGCAGGGCCACGGCCGTGAGCGGGACGTTGACGAAGAAGACCGACTCCCAGCCGAACCAGTCGGTGAGCAGCCCGCCGAGCAGGGCCCCGGCGGCGAGCCCGCCGCTGGCCGCCACGCTCCACACCGCCAGGGCCTGGGTGCGTTCGGTGCCCTCCTCGTAGATGGTGTTGATGAGCTTGAGGATCGCCGGGAACAGCAGCGCGCCGCCGATTCCCTGCACCGTCCGCGCGGTGACGAGCACGCCGGGTGTCGACGCCAGCCCGCCGGCCAGGGACGACAGGCCGTATACGAAGAGCGCGACGGTGAAGACGCGGCGCGCCCCGAGCCGGTCGGAGGCGCGTCCGCCGAGCAGCAGCAGGCCGCCGAAGGCGACGGCGTAGGCGCTGACCACCCACTGGATCGACTGCGAGGTGAAGCCGAGCTCGACGCCGATGTCGGGCAGCGCGACATAAACGATGTTGTAGTCGACGGCGACGATGAACTGCGCGAACGCCAGCAGCGCGAGGGTGAGCCGGGCGCGCTGATAGGGCAGCCCGGGGGCTGCGGGGACAGTCATGGGGCGAGCCCCTTCCTCTTCTTCGGGTTCTTCGGTTCTTCGGGTTCCTCGAGGCGACGGCTGACACGGGGGACCAGCCCGGACGGACGGCGTGACGTGGGACGGCGCGAGGTACGGCGACGTGGGGCGATGACCGTCCGGGCCAACTGACGCGACAGTACGATGTTCAAAGACTACACGGCTATCAATGTTTGGCCGCAGCGTAGGAGACAAGCGCTGTAAACTGCCAACGGTGGAAGATCGCATGCTTCGGCGCCGTGACCGGCTACGCGCCGAGACGGTCCTCGAGATCAAGGCGATCGCACTGCGCCATATGGCCGACGGTGGCGCGGCAGCGCTGTCGCTGCGGGCGATCGCCCGCGAGATGGGCATGACCGCGGGCGCGCTGTACAGCTACTACGACACCCGCGACGACATGATCACCGCGCTGGTGACCGACATCTACACCTCGGTGGCGCGGCGCCTGGAGGCCGTCCGGGCCGCGGCGCCCGCCGACGATCCCGGCGCCGCCCTGGTCGCGGTGGCGATGGCCTACCGCGAGTGGGCCGTCACCAACCCGCAGGAGTACCAGCTCCTCTACGGCAGCCCCATCCCGGGCTACCGCTTCCCGACCGAGGGCGACGCGTCCTCGGCGGAGCAGCAGGCGTGCGGCGTGCTGCTGCGCCTGGTGGAGACCGCCTGGCCGGGCCTGCGGGAGCGGATGTCCGCGCCCGGGGCGGACCTGGACGGCACGGGCGCTGGCACGGACGACTACGACTGGTCCGACTTCACCCCGCCGTTCGCCGCGCTGGCCCGCGCGGCGGTCCCGGGCCTGCCACCGGCGGCCGTCGCGCTGTCGCTACGGATCTGGGGCCGGCTGCACGGGCTACTGGCACTCGAGATCAACGGGCACCTGCGGCCCCACGTGGCGGACCCGGCGACGCTCTACCGCGCCGAGGTGCGCGAGCTCGCCGCCTGGCTGGGGGGCTCCGGCACAGCGGGAGCCGGCACGGCGGACGCCGGTACCGCGGGGGCCCGCGCCGCCAGCTCGGCGCGGATGGCCGCGATGACCGGCCCGGGGTCCTCGGCCAGATAGAAATGCCCGCCGGGGAAGACCCGCAGGTCGAACCCGGCGATGGTGTGCTCCCGCCAGGCCTGTGCCTCGTCGAGGGTGACCTGTGGGTCGGCGTCGCCGGTGAACACCGTGACCGGGCAGGGGAGCACCGCGCCCGGCTCCGACCGGTAGGTCTCGACCGCGGTGTAGTCGGCGCGGATCGCCGGCAGGATCATCCGCAGGATCTCCTCGTCGCCGAGCAGCCGGGGGTCGGTGCCGGCGAGCTGGCGCAGCTCGGCGACGATGCCGGCGTCGTCCCGGCCGTGGACATCCTGCCTCTGGCGGTACCTCGACGGCGCGCGGCGGCCGGAGGCGATCAGGCGCACCGGGCCGTCCTGCCCGCGGGCCCGCAGACGCAGGGCGACCTCGAAGGCCACGACGGCGCCCATGCTGTGCCCGAAGAACGTCAGCGGCTCGCCGGCCCACGGCCGCAGGGCCGTGGCGATCCCCTCGGCGAGCCCGGCGATGCTGGTGACCGCCGGCTCGCCGAGGCGATCCTGGCGGCCGGGGTACTGGACGGCGAGCACGTCGACGCCGCGCCGGCCCGGGCCGGCCGGCGCGGACAGCTCCTGGGACAGCGGGAAGAAAAAGGGCGCCGAGCCGCCCGCGTGCGGGAAGCAGACCAGCCGCCTGGCGGGATCCGCCACCGGATGAAACCGCCGTATCCACAGATCGGCACCGGTACCGCTGCCAGTACCGTCGCCTGCGCTCACCCCGGGTCGCGTCATGACGGCTGGTGTCCTTTCCTGCCGGCGGCCAGCCGGGCCGGCGGATGACGCCCGAAAATACCCGGCCTGGTTTCCGTCATCCCTATCAGGGCTGCCATCGGGAAGCAAGACCGGCATCCGAGGAAAAGCCTCACAGAGGCCAACGTTTTATTCTCCGGGGCAGCTGGCACATAATATGGGCCGCACATCCCGTGTGAGCTGTACCACAATGACGGTAAGGGTCGACTAGGGGTATCGATAGGGGTTATCGCCGCGCGCTTTTCTGCGGACCATCTACATACTGGCCCTCCTGACGGACCGGTGGGTACCCAAGTACGGTTCGTCGCACGCCCGTAGGGCGGGCGCGGCCGGCAGCAGGCCGTGTCCGGACGCCCCGGTCAGGTGTGCGTGGACGGGACGAACGCGGAACACGTAGGCGCGGACGAAGACGAAAGGGTGTGATACAGCGTGCTACCGCACCGCTCCAGCCGCCCCCGCGCCGCACGCTGTCCCCACCACGGTCTCCCCTGCGCCGAGCGTTGTTGTCGCCTCGGGAACCCGCAACCGCGCTGACAGTCCCGGTGCCCGGGGCCGGCCTGACCGCGCGGCGGGGCAGGGCCGGCTGACCGCGCGGCCGGCCCGCCCGCCGCTCGAACGGCCCCCCGCCGTCACCCGTTCATCGAGATCCACACCATGCGGCTCGTCCCCGAGCCCCTCCGCGGTCCCCGGCAGCCACACCAGATCTTCCCGAAATCCGGGTCCCGGCACCGCGCGAAACAACGAACGCGATCGCGCCGCCTTCGGCCAGCGCGGCCAGCCGCCACCCCGGCATCCGGCCGCGCCGGCCGTTTACGAGAGGAAATGGACACCCAAGATGTCGCATGCCGAGACGCCGTCCGACATCGCCGTCGTCGGGCTGGCCGCCCGACTGCCCCAGGCGGTCGGGCCCGGGGAGTTCTGGCAACTGCTGGAGAATGCGCGCAGCGCCGTCACGGATGTTCCCGCCGGCCGCTGGGAGGGAATCCCGGACGATATCCGCCCGCTGCGCGGCGGTTTTCTCGACGGCGTCGCGGACTTCGACCCGGAGTTCTTCGGCATCTCGCCGCGCGAGGCGGACGCGATGGATCCGCAGCAGCGTCTCGTGCTCGAGCTCGGCTGGGAGGCGCTGGAGGACGCCCGCGTCGTCCCGGCCGCGCTGGCGGACACCCGCACCGGCGTCTTCGTGGGCGCCATCGCCAGCGACTACGCCGGGCTGGTCCACCGTTACGGTCTGAACGCCGTCACCCGGCACACTCTGACCGGGCTGGCCCGCGGCATCATCGCCAACCGGCTGTCCTACCTGCTGGGCCTGCGCGGCCCGAGCCTGACGGTGGACACCGCCCAGTCGTCGTCGCTGGTGGCGGTGCACCTGGCCTGCGAGAGCCTGCGCTCGGGCGAGTCGGAGCTGGCGCTGGCCGCCGGCGTCCACCTCAATCTCACCGCCGAGACGGCTGTCAGCGCGCAGCGCTTCGGCGGGCTGTCCCCGGACGGGCAGTGCTTCACCTTCGACGCGCGGGCGAACGGCTTCGTGCACGGCGAGGGCGGCGCGGTCGTCGTGCTCAAGCCGCTCGCGGCCGCGCTCGCCGACGGCGACCGGATCCACGCGGTGATCCGCGGCAGCGCGGTCAACAGCGGCGGCGCCACGGCGGGCCTGACCGTCCCGAGCGCACAGGCCCAGCGGGACGTGGTGCGCGCGGCGGCCAGCCGCGCCGGCGTCGACCCGCGCGACGTGCGCTACGTCGAGCTGCACGGCACCGCCACCGCGGTCGGGGACCCGATCGAGGCGTCCGCGCTGGGCGCCGCCTACGGTGTCGGCCGGCCCGCCGACGACCCCCTGCTGGTCGGGTCGGTGAAGACGAACATCGGCCATCTCGAGGGCGCCGGGGGGATCATCGGCCTGGTCAAGACGGTCCTCGCGATCACGCACCGGGTGCTCCCGCCGAGCCTGAACTTCGTCACGCCCAACCCCCGGATCCCGTTCGAGGAACTGCGGCTGCGCGTGGTGACCGCCCGGCGGCCCTGGCCGCACGACGACCGGCCGCTGCTGGCCGGGGTGAGCTCGTGGGGAGTCGGCGGGACGAACTGCCACGTCGTGCTGGGCGAGGCGCCCAGCGCACGGCCCACGGCGGCCGGGGCGGCCGGGGCAGCTGGGGCAGCTGGAGCGGCCGGAGGATCCGGGGCGGCCGAAGCCTCGTCGGTCCCGCCGGCGCGCGCCGGCGGCGATCGTGAGCCCGCGGCACACGCCGACGGTGGCCGTGAGCCCGCGGTACGCGGCGTCGTGCCGTGGGTGCTGTCCGGGCGTGGCGTGGACGCGGTGGACACCCAGGCCGGCCGTCTGCTGGCGCTGCTCACCGACCCCCCCGCCGGCGGCACCGGCAGCAGCGTTGAGAACGCTGAAAGCGGAGACGGCGGCGCCGACGGTAACAGCACCGGCGGCGGGGGCGATCCCGCGGACATCGCGCTGTCGCTGGCGACGACCCGGGCACGTTTCGAGGACCGGGCGGTGGTGATCGGCGCCGACCGGGCCGAGCTGTCCGTCGGGCTGCGCGCGCTCGTCGCCGTCGAACCGGCCGCGGGCGTGGTGCGCGGGTCGGTGGGTGAGCGCGGCAGGACCGTCTTCGTCTTCCCCGGCCAGGGCTCCCAGTGGGCCGGCATGGCCGCGGAGCTGCTGGACACCTCCCCGGTGTTCGCCCGCTCGATCGAGGCGTGCGCGGCGGCTCTCACACCCCATGTCGACTGGTCGCTGCCGGACGTCCTGCGTGACGCCCCGGGCGCCCCGTCGCTGGAGCGGGTCGACGTGGTGCAGCCGGCGCTGTTCGCGGTGATGGTCTCCCTCGCCGCGGTGTGGCGGGCCTTCGGTGTCGAGCCCGACGCGGTGATCGGCAGCTCCCAGGGTGAGATCGCCGCGGCGCACGTGGCGGGCGCGCTCACCCTGGAACAGGCCGCGGCCGTGGTGGCGCTGCGCAGCCGCGCCCTGGTCGATATCACCGGCCGCGGCGGGCTGGTGTCGGTCCCGCTGCCCGCGGCCGAGGTCGCCACGCTGCTCACGCCGTGGGCCGACCGCGCGGGCATCGGCGTGATCAACGGTCCGGACGCCACGGTCGTCTCCGGCGAGACCGGCGCCCTCGACGAGTTCGTGGCGACACTGACCGCGGCCGGTGTCGACGTCCGCCGGATCCCGGTGGAATACGCCTCGCACTCGCCGCAGGTCATCCCGGTGCGCGAGCGGCTGCTCGAACTGCTCGACGGCATCACCCCGGTGGCGGCAGACGTCGCGTTCTACTCGACCGTCACCGCTGGCAGGCTGCCCACCACCGAGCTGACCCCCGCCTACTGGTACCGCAACCTGCGGGAGACCGTGGACGTCGACCGGGCGGTGCGGGCGGCGCTCGCGGCCGGGCACGGCACGTTCGTCGAGATGACACCGCACCCGGTCCTCACCGGCGCGATCCAGCGGATCGCGGCGGACGCCGGCCCCGGGCACGCCGACACCCTCGTCACGGGCACGCTGCGCCGCCACGACGGGGGCCCCCGCCGGCTGCTGGCGTCGCTGGCCGAGGCGTACGTGCGCGGGGTCGACGTCGACTGGGCCGCGGCGATCGACCCGGCGGCGCGCGTGACGGACCTGCCCACCTATCCGTTCCAGCGGCGGCGGTTCTGGCTCGGGGGCGCGGCGGCCCGCCCGGCGCCGCCCACGGCGACACCGGCCACCGATCTACCTGATGTATCCATACCGGCGCAGATCTTTCCGGATCATGATACGGCGACCCACGGCACGGACGTGGCGGTACCCGCAGCGCCAAGAACGTCGTCCCCCGCCGGCCCGTCGCGGCTGGCCCGCCGGCTCGACGGGCTCACCCCACGGGAACGCGACGCCGTCTTGCTCGACCTCGTCCGCGCGGCGGTGGGCACCGTGCTCGGCCACACCGACCCGGCCGCGGTGAGCACCGGGCGCACGTTCAAGAATCTCGGCCTGGACTCGATCGCGGCGGTGCAGTTCCGCGGCCTGCTCGCGGCCACCACCGGGCTCCCGCTGACGCCCACACTGACCTTCGACCATCCGACACCCGCCGCGCTACGAGATCATCGACGTCCCCGGTGACCACTTCACCATCCTTGAGGAGGACACCGGGACGACCGCCGCCGCGGTGGCCAAGTGGCTGGCGTCGCTTGCCCAGGCGACCTGACCGGCCCATGAGCGGATCCAGCCCGCGCGCCGGGGCCCGGCCCGCGCGTCCCACACCGCGCGTCAGCCGGGCACCGGACGGGCATCAGCCAGGCAGCGCGCGGCACCGGCCGGGCATCGGGACCGGCCTCGCGGCGGACACCCCGGACGGCCCACCCGGCGGACCAGAAGCAGCGTGATCATTTTTCGCGCCGCCGACGGCCCCGGGTCACCAGTAGACAACCAACAGAGGGGACAAGCATGACACTTCCGGCAGTCGTCGTGACCGGCGCCGCCGCCGGGATCGGCCGGGCGACCGTGGAGCTGTTCGCCGAACGAGGCTACGGTGTCGTCGCCGTGGACCCCGACACGGCCGGCCTCGCCGAGCTCGAGGGCATCAAGAACGTCGTGACGCTCGAGGGCGACGTCTCCACCGAGAAAGCGAACGTCGAGGCGGTGCGGCTGGCCCTCGAGCACTTCGACCGCCTCGACGCCGCTGTCCTCAACGCCGGCATCGGCGGCGCGCCGCCGATCGAGGCTCCCGGGGCGATCGAACAGCTCGACCGGGTCCACGCGGTCAACGTGCGCGGCGCGGCGCTCGGCATCCGGGCCGCCGCTCCGGCGCTGCGGGCCGCCGGCGGCGGCGCCATCGTCGTGACGGCCTCCGGCGCCGGGCTGCGCGGCGACCCCTACACCTGGGCGTACAACGCCACCAAGGCGGCGGCGATCAACCTGGTGCGGTCGGCCGCGCTCGACTACGGCTACCAGGGCATCCGGATCAACGCGATCGCACCGGGCATCACCCTCACCCCGCGCACGGCGCCGGTGAAGCACGATCCCCGGCTGTTCGCGAACATCAACCGGCGGATCCCGCTGCGCCGGTGGGGCGACCCGCGCGAGCAGGCCCAGGTGATCTGGTTCCTCGCGACCCCCGAGTCCTCCTACATCACCGGCGCGGTGATCCCCAGCGACGGCGGCCTCAGCGCGAGTAACGGCTTCCTGCTGCCGCCGACGTACGACGGCGAGCCGATGCAGTGACACCGGCGCGGCAGCGCCCGACGCACGACATTCACGCGAGAAAACGGCATGTATGAAAGGGAACGATTTATGACCACCACCGACCAGCACGCCGGGACGGCGACGGCCGTCGCGGCGGACAGCCCGGACAGGCTCCAGGCGAACAAGACGATCGCCCGACGCCTGTACGAGGAGATCGTCAACGAGGGCCGGCTGGAGCTGCTCGACGACTTCCTCGCCGAGGACGCCAGCCGGAGCACCGGCAGTGGCACGTTCGGCCGCGACAGCTTCGCCAGCCACGTCACCGACCTGCGGCACAACGTCACCGACCTGAAGACCACCGTCACCGACATCGTGGCCGAGGGTGACTGGGTCGTGGTCTTCTGGCGCATCCAGGGCGTCCACTCCGGCGAGGTCTGGGGTGTGCCCGGCACCGGGAACGCCATCGACGGCACCAGCATCAGCCTGATCACGTTCCATGACGGCAAGGTCGTCGACTACGTCGTCACCCCGGACCGGCTCACCATCCTCCAGCAGCTCGGCGCGATCCCGGCATGAGCCGCAAACTGTCGGCCGCCGACGTCGCCGAGATCCACCAGACCATCGCGCTGATCGCGCACGTGTACGACAGCCGCGAGCTCGACGCCCTGCCCCTGATCTTCACCGACGACGTCGAGATCGAACTCGGCTACGGCGAGGGCGTCCACCTGCGCGGGATCGACGCCGCCCGGGAGCTGTTCGACCAGCGGCAGCCGGACGGGGCGGACCACCAGACGGTGAACACGCTGATCCTGACCGACGCGGACGGGACCGTGCGGACCCACAGCCGCTACATCGCGCTGCGGTCGGACGGGACGACCACCAACGGCGACTACCTGAGCGTCGTCGTACACACCGAGCGGGGCTGGCGGATCGCGTACTTCCGCAGCGTGCTGCGCTACCCCCTCGAGCCTGAGGCCGGCCCCCGGCCGACGGCGGTCACGGACGAGTGGCGGCCGACCGCCGACCGCCTCCCGGTGATCGTCGACTGATCTTCGCAGATCCCGTCCAGCACGCTCCGCGCGGCCGGGCCCGGCCCCGGCGGCGAGCCGCCCGGTCCGGCCCGTGCCGGGGCGGCCACCCGAGCCCCGCGGGGCGTGCTGGTCATGTTCGTCGTTCGTCGTGCTTCGTCGTTCGTCGTTCGTCGTGCTTCGTCGCGTTCACCGTTCGTTGTTGCCCGCCATCAATCGGCTGTCCGCCACCCACTGGCTGCCCGCCGTTGGTCGTTAGTCGTTGTTCGTCATTCATCGTTGTTCGTCGAACCCGTCGGATGCGCCGGGGTTCGCCAGGAGGAGGCTGGAGATGACAGGGTTGACGGCTCGTCCCGAGGACGCCGTTGCCAGGATCGCTCTTCCCAGGCCCGCCGCCGACGACATCCAGGCCGATCGGCGAGCCCCCGCGGCACGCCTGTCCCACCTGCTGGACACCGGCTCCGTGACCGCCCTGCACCCCGACGACGACACCGGCGTGCTCGCCGTGCGCGGCCGGATCGACGGCGCCCCCGTCGTCGCCTACTGCACCGACGCGACGGTGATGGGCGGCGCCCTCGGCCTCGGCGGCGCCCGGCACATCGTCGACGCCATCGACACGGCGGTGCGCGACGGCCAGCCGGTCATCGGACTGTGGCACTCGGGCGGCGCCCGGCTCGCGGACGGGGTCGAGTCCCTCGACGGCGCCGGCCGGATGTTCGCGGCCATGACCCGGGCCTCGGGCAAGGTGCCGCAGATATCGGTGGTGCTCGGCCCGGCGGCCGGCGCCGCCGCCTACGGCCCCGCGCTGACCGACATCGTGATCATGTCGACGTCCGGTCGGATCTTCGCGACCGGGCCCGACGTCGTACGCAGCGTGACCGGTGAACAGATCGACATGGCAGATCTCGGCGGCGTCGACGCGCATGGCCGCCGCTCCGGCGTCGTCCACGTCACCGTCGACACCGAGGACGACGCGTTCGCCCGGGCCCGCCGGATCACCGGGCTGCTCACCCGGCCCGGCCGTTTCGACCCGGACACGGTGAACGACGGCCGGGACCTGCGCGAGCTGCTGCCCGCGACGGCGCGGCGCGCCTACGACGTCCGCCCGCTACTGCTGGAGATCCTCGACAGCGCCGGGCCATGGAACACCTTCGAGGAGCTGCAGCCCCGATGGGCGCCCAACATCGTCATCGGTCTCGGCCGCCTCGGCGGGCACACGGTCGGGGTCATCGCCAACAACCCGATCCGCAAGGGCGGCTGCCTGGACTCGCTGAGCGCGGAGAAGGCCGCTCGGTTCGTGCGCATGTGCGACGCGTTCGGCGTGCCGCTGCTGGTCGTCGTCGACGTGCCCGGCTACCTGCCCGGCGTCGGGCAGGAGTGGGACGGCGTGGTCCGCCGGGGCGCGAAGCTGCTGCACGCCTTCGCCGAGGCGGTGGTGCCCCGCGTCACCCTGATCACGCGGAAGTCCTACGGCGGGGCGTACATCGCGATGAACTCCCGTTCACTGGGTGCCACCGCCGTCTACGCCTGGCCGCAGGCCGAGGTCGCCGTCATGGGGGCGGAGGCCGCCGTCGGGATCCTGCACCGCAGGAAGCTGGCCGCCGCCGCGGACGACGAGCGGCGCGAGGAGCTGCGCGTCCAGCTCGTCGCCGAGCACCAGCGGGTCGCCGGGGGCGTCGACCGCGCCCTGTCCATCGGAGTCGTCGACGAGGTCATCGACCCGGCCCGCACCCGCCGTACCCTCGTACGGACCTTCGCCTCCGCGGACGAGCGGCCGGCCGCGGCCGGCCGCCGCGGCGGCCACAACAACATCCCGCTGTAGCCCGCGCCGGCCGCCTGAGAAGAGGCGTGACACCCTTCACCCGCTCCCGGGGAATCCTCTGTGCCGCTGGCAGGAATCCCCGCCGGAAGCCCCCGGCAGGAGGGTTCCCGGCGAACGGACCGCCGGGAACCCTCCTTGGGACGAAAACCCGGAATCACCAGCCCGGGTCCAGCTGGTCCGGGCTCAGTCCGGGAAAATCAGCCGAAGAAGTCCGGACGCCGGTTTTGCCACTGGTCTCAGTACCGGCCCCACCACTGGTTTTACGACTCTTGCTGCGGGTCCTCCGACCCGCCGAACGGTTGTCGTGGCCCACCAAGCGGTTCGGAGGGCTGGCTGAAATCCCCCGTCTCACCACCCTGCTCCGCCTCGGCGCCCGGCTGCCCGCCTGCCTCCGCCGTGGCCGGCCGGGCGCCCTCGCCCTCGGCGCCCGGCTGCGTCCCCTCACCCCCGCTCTCGGCCTGCCCGGCCTGCTCCCCGGGCTGCTCAGGCCCAGCTTGCTCGGGCTGCCCAGCCTGCCCGGCTGACACCGTGGCGGCGACAAGTTCACGCAACCGCGTCTCGACGTAGGGCTCGGTGTGGTGTGACCTGTCGGCGATCCGCCGTACGAGATCGTTGACGCTGGCGGCGGCGTCCAGATCCGCGGTGCTGACCTGGACGAACTGATCGAGAATCTGATGGCGAATCCGGTCCCAGTCCGCCCGCAGCTGCTGCTCCAGCTCCTGCGCCTGCTGCTGCTCCATACGATCGCCTCCAGCTCGAGCCAGCTATTTGTAGGAATAAAACTACTTCGCTACCGTGCAGCGTCAACTCGAGACAACAGACGCATCAGCGCACTGTTCCCGGCGCGCCAACCGGCCTATTCCGCCGGAACACCCCGGTCAGGTCGATATCCGCCGCGACGGATGTTCGGGAACAACTCCGTCGTTTTTCCGAACAAAAGGGCAAGCCTGTCATCGGCGACGCACCGGCAACACCCACCACCGGCCGTCCGATCCTCGCCACAAGGCCTTCCTGATTTTATGGGATGTTCCCGTTTTTATCGGCTCGCGCCCGGCGGCCGGGCGCACGGCCGCCGCGACAGCGGCCCCCGGACCGGCTCCCGCCACCGCCGACAGCGACAGCGACAGCGACAGCGACAGCGACAGCGACAGCGACAGCGACAGCGACAGCGTGAGTTGACAAGGTTAAGTTGACGCTGGCAACCTTCGTCCATGGTGTCAGCCGGGCGGACGAGGGCGCGCCGGGGTGAGGGCGGCCGACTGGCCGAGGAGATCCTGTTCGCGGCCGAGGCCCTGCTGGTCGAAACCGGGGACGAACAGGCCGTCACCGTGCGTGCGGTCGCCCGCCGGGTCGGTGTGACGACGCCATCGGTCTACCTGCACTATGCCGACAAGGCCGCGCTCCTCGACGCCGTCTGCCTGAAGGTCTGGGGTGACCTGGATGAGCGGCTGACCGCCGCCACCGCCGGCGTGACGGACCCGTTGGACGCCCTGCGCCGGTGCGGCATGGCGTACGTCCGGTTCGGGCTCGACCATCCCGTCCAGTACCGGCTGCTGATGATGGGCCGACCCCTCACCCATGATGAGAGGTGTGCGGCCGGGGCGGCCGGAGCGGCCGCGGCGACGACGGCCGCCCGAGCAGCACTCAGGCAGATGAGCCGGGCCGTCCAGGACTGCGTGGACGCCGGGGTGTTCCGCGGGGAGACGCGCCCGCTCGCGCTGAGCCTGTGGGCCGCCATCCACGGCTGCGTCTCGCTGCTGCTGAGCAAACCCGAGCTGGACTGGCCGCCGGTCGAGGACTTCGTCGACCACACCGTGCGCATGGCCGGGCTCGGCACCGCGCTGATCAGTCGTGTCGCCGTTCCCGGCGGCAGCTACGGCAGCGCGGCCATCACCACTGAACTCGACAGGACCGTCGACCGTCTCCACCACCGGCAGGAGCAACAGTGAGCAACCCAGCGGTACCGACCACTACCGACGAGGCAGCGGCCGAGCCACCAACCGGATCGCCGGCCGAGCCGCCGGCCGAGGCAGCGGCCGGCTCGCCAGCCAAGGCAGCGGCCGAGCCATCGGTGACGTCACCCGCCGAGCCCGCCGAACCACCCAGTCCGCCCGGCGGGTCGTCAGCCGAACCGGTGGTCGAACCGGTGGTCGAACCGGTGGTCGAACCGGTGGTCGAACCGGTGGTGACGTTAGCACCCGAGCCACCCGAGCCAGCCCCCAAGCCACCGGCCGCGCCACGGAGCGGGCCGGCGGCCGGGCCAGCGACCACGCCGTCAGCGGCCCCCGGCGGGAAAGCGGCGCCGGTGCCCCCCGACGAGCGGCGGGCGCCGAGGAGCGGGCGCGCCCGCGCGGTTCTCGCCATCTCCTCGATCGGGGTGTTTGTCGTCTTCCTGGACGCGACGATCGTCAACGTCGCGTTCGAGTCGATCACCAGGAGCTTCCACACCACGACCGCGGGCCTGGCCTGGGTCCTCAACGCCTACGCGCTGGTCCTCACCGCACTGCTCGTCCTCGCCGGGCGGCTGGCCGACCAGTTCGGCCGCAAACGGCTGTTCCAGATCGGGCTGATCGGCTTCGCGGTCACCTCCGCCGCCTGCGGGCTGGCGTCCGGCACCGCCGTGCTCATCGCCGCCCGGGCGCTGCAGGCGGTGTTCGCCGCGATCCTGGTGCCGTCGTCGCTGGCCCTGCTGCTCCCCGAGTTCCCGCCCCACAAGCGCTCGGCCGCGATCGGGATCTGGGGCGCGATGGGTGGGCTCGCCGCGGCCAGCGGACCGGTCCTGGGCTCGGTGCTCGTCCAGTATCTGTCCTGGCGCTGGGTGTTCCTGGTCAACCTGCCGATCTGTCTGCTGGCTGCGCTGGTCGGCGCGCGGGTGCTGCGGGAGAGCCGGGACACCGGCGCCACCGGCATCCCCGACCCGTTCGGCATCCTTTTCGTGACGCTGGCGCTCGGCGCCGTCGCGTTCGGCATCATCGAGGGGCCGGACTGGGGCTGGGACGACCCCCGCGTCATCGGCGCGTTCCTCGTCGCCGCGGTCGGCCTGCCGCTGTTCGTCGTCCGGACCCGGCATGCCGCCCGGCCAGCCGTCGACCTCAGCCTGTTCCGGGTCCGCACCTACAGCGTGGCGAACGCCGGGATGCTGACGTTCGCCACCGCCTTCTTCGCCGTCACCCTGGCGAACATCATCTTCCTGCAGACGGTGTGGCACTGGTCGGTGCTGCGCAGCGCCCTCGCGGTGACCCCGAGCCCGCTGCTCGCCGGTGTCGCCGCCCCACTGGCCGGCGTGCTGGCCGACCGTTTCGGGCACCGCGCGGTCCTCGTCCCCGGCGCGCTGTCCTTCACCGCGGCGATGCTGCTGTTCGCCACCCAGATCGATGCCACCCCGCACTACGTCACCGACTGGCTGCCGGCGGCCCTGCTCACCGGTGCCGGCATCGGGCTGACCCTCCCCACGCTCGGCAGCGCGGCTGCCGCGTCGCTGCCACCGGCCCGGTTCGGGATCGGCAGCGCCATCAACTCCTCGTTCCGGCAGCTCGGCGCCGTGCTCGGGGTGTCGGTGTTCGTCGCCGTCCTCGGCACGCCGTCCCCCGCCTCCGCGCTCGACGCCTTCCAGCGCGTCTGGTACGTGATGGCAGGCGTCGCGGCCCTCTCAGCCCTGCTCTGCGCCGCCGTCCGCACCCGCCCCCACCGCCCACAGGCGGCGCGCCAGTCACAATCAGCACAGCAGCCGCAGCCGCAGCAGCCACAGCCGGCGTAGCCGAACGGATCACGATAGATTCGTGACCGCTTCATTCCTGCCCCTGCGTCCACCTCCACCTCGGGAGCATCGGGAACGGGGAGCACCGACGGTCTGACGAGAACTTCACCGAAGCGTTCCACCGCGCGAAACCTTCTTCTGTCGTCCGAGATTCCTGGAATTCCTGGAGATGCGTGTGGCCGAGCCTGGCGTCCCGTTCCCCGACGTTCCCGCCGGTGTGGAGATCACTGGCCCTGTCGGGGAACGCTTCGAGGAGATCCTGACCCTCCCGGCGCTGGCGCTGGTCGCCGATCTGGAGCGCCGCTTCGGCCCACGGCGGGGTGAGCTGCTGACCCGGCGCGACGAGGTGCAGGCCCAGCTGTCCGCCGGCGCGAACCTGGACTTCCTCCCCCACACCAGGGACGTCCGCGAGGGCGACTGGCAGGTCGCCCCGCCCCCGCCGGGCCTTCTCGACCGCCGGGTCGAGATCACCGGGCCGACCGACCGCAAGATGACGATCAACGCGCTGAACTCGGGCGCGAAGGTCTGGCTGGCCGACTTCGAGGACGCCAACACCCCCCTGTGGGAGAACATGGTCACCGGCCAGCTCAACCTGCGCGACGCCCTGGACCGCACCATCGACTTCACCAGCGGGGACGGCCGGCGCTACGCCCTCGCCGACACCCTGGCCACGATCGTGGCCAGGCCCCGCGGCTGGCACCTGACCGAGAAACACCTGCTCGTCGACGGCCGGCCCGTCTCCGCCGGCCTGTTCGACTTCGGGCTGTACTTCTTCCACTGCGCGCAACGGCAGCTCGACGCCGGCGGGGGCCCGTACTTCTACCTCCCGAAACTGGAAAGCCATCTTGAGGCGCGGCTGTGGAACGACGTTTTCGTCCACGCCGAGGACGCCCTCGGTTTTCCCCGGGGCACGATCCGCGCCACCGTGCTCATCGAGACGATCCCGGCGGCCTTCGAAATGGAGGAGATCCTCTACGAGCTGCGTGAGCATTCCGCCGGGCTGAACGCGGGCCGCTGGGACTACCTGTTCAGCATCATCAAGAAGTTCCGCGACCGGGGTGAGCGGTTCGCCCTGCCCGACCGCAACGCGGTGACGATGACCGCCCCCTTCATGCGCGCCTACACCGACCTGCTGGTGCGCACCTGCCACCGGCGCGGCGCCCACGCGATCGGCGGCATGGCCGCCTTCATCCCCAGCCGCCGGGACGCCGAGGTCAACGCCACCGCCCTGGCCAGGGTGCGCGCGGACAAGACCCGCGAGGCCGAGGCCGGCTTCGACGGATCCTGGGTCGCCCACCCCGACCTGGTGGCGTTGTGCCGGGAGGTCTTCGACGGCGTGCTCGGCGAGCGCCCCAACCAGCTCACCCGCACCCGCGAGGACGTGCGGGTCAGCGCCGCGGATCTCCTCGACGTCGCCTCCGCGCCCGGCGAGCGGACACTGGCGGGCCTGCGCAACAACGTCAGCGTCGCCCTCCAGTACCTGCGCGCCTGGCTGCGGGGCACCGGCGCCGTCGCAATCTTCAACCTGATGGAGGACGCGGCCACCGCCGAGATCGCCCGCTCCCAGGTGTGGCAGTGGCTGCGCGGCGGCGTCGTCCTCGACGACGGCACCCCGGTGACCCGCGAGCTGGTCGAACGCATCGTCACCGAGGAGCTGGCCACGCTCCGCCAGACCCTCGGCGAGGGCTACGACGCGACCGGCTTCGAGCAGGCCCGCGCCCTGTTCACCGAGCTCGCCCTCGCCGACACCTTCACCGACTTCCTGACCCTGCCCGCCTACGACCGCCTGCCGTAAGGGATGCCGTAGGTAAAAGCCGTCACTGGCACGACGTTTTCCACCTACGGCCGTGAAGCCCGTAGGTGGAAAACGCTGCTGCCACGACACTTTCCACCTACAGCTCGGGGTATCCACCGGCCGGCCGCCAGGACGGGGCATCAGGGCCGGTTGTCGGATGGGCCGTTGTCGCCGGGGTTACGCTGATCGTCGCGGGACGGCCCCGACGGGTGACGACGCCGGCAGGGTAACGGGGGACAGCGTGGACGAACGACAGGAAAACGGCCCGGCGGGCCGCGCAGACGCCGTCCCACCCGTGGATGCCGCATTACGAGCCTGGGCGACCGCACACGCCCGCACCGTGGGCCGCACGGGCGATTCCGCGGGAGTCCCACCTCCACCCGACAGCGTGCGGCCAACCAGACCGGCTCCTCGCTGGGACACCCCATGGACCCCGGACGAGGTGACCGTCGTCGAGCCCCCAACCGTCCTGACCGGCCACATCGGCTGGGTCCGGTCGGTGGCGTGGGCGACCGGCGGCGACGGCCGGCTGCTGCTCGCCACCGGCAGCTACGACGGCACCGTGCGGGTCTGGACGGTGGGCGTACCAGCACCGCGGCCGCGGGTGCCCGCGCGGATCGATCCGGCCGGAGCGCCGTTGCGTACCGCGGCGGCCGGGCTGGTCCTGCTGGGTGCCGCCGGGCGTGGCCTCCCCTGTCCTTGCTCGCGGGCCTGACCACCCTCACCGGCTGGCCCACCACCGGCTCCACCACCACCGACGGACCCGCTGCCACCGGTAGCCCCCGCATCGGACCGGCTATCACTGCCGGCAGTCATGCAACCATGTCGTGCGCCTGCTGACCACCCACACCCCCAGCGACGAACCCCCATCAGCCCCAACCAGACCAGCAACCGAACCAGCGGCACCCGTCGCGACAGCCCCGACCAGTGAGGTGGTCCCCGTTCTTCGGACAGTGATCCCTATGTGGGATAATTGATCCGTGAGCGGAGGAGATTGATGACTGAGTCCCGGAGGCGGTTCACGCCCGAGTACAAGGACGAGGCAGTGAAACTCGTCATCGATTCGGGTCGGCCGGTATCGGCGATCGCGAAGGACCTCGGTATCAACGAGGGAACCCTGGGGAGCTGGGTGGCCACCTGGCGTCGGGCCCACCAAGGCGAAGAAGAACCGCTGTCGATGTCCGAGCGTGCCCGGCTACGGGAGCTGGAGAAGGAGAACCGGGAACTCCGGATGGAGCGCGAGTTCCTCTCAAAAGCGGCAGCCTTCTTCGCGCAACGCCATCAGTGATCGATAAGTTCGAGCTGATCGCCGCGGAGAAGGACAACTACCCGATACGCAAAATGTGCCAGTGGCTCGTGGTGTCGACGTCCGGTTTCTACGACTGGTACCAGCGACCGGTGTCGTCCCGGACCCGCCGGCACACCACCCTGGACACCCAGGTGCGGGCGTTGTTCGCCGCCTCGCGCCAGACCTACGGCGCGCGGCGGATCGCCGCCGCTCTGACCGCGTCGGGCCAGCCCACCTCGGTCCGCCTCGCCCGACGGATCATGCGCCGAGCAGGGCTGAAGGCCTGCCAGCCCAGGGCCTACCGCCGCACCACGATCCCCGGCCAGGCGCCGGTGCCCACCGACCACGTCCGCCGCGACTTCACCGCCACCCGCCCCGGGGCCAAGCTCGTCGGTGACATCACCTATGTCCGTACCGGCGAAGGCTGGCTGTATCTCGCCACGGTCATCGACTGCTATTCACGGAAGGTTCTCGGCTGGTCGATGGCCAGTCACATGCGGACCGAACTCGTCGTCGACGCATTCACCATGGCCGCGTCCCGCACCACCCTTGCACCGAACGCGGTTTTTCACTCGGATCGCGGTACGCAATACACGTCCGACGCCTACCATCGCACGCTGGCACGACACGGCGTGCGACCTTCCGTAGGCGCCACCGGAGTGTGCTGGGACAACTCCGCCGCCGAATCCTTCTTTGGCACCCTGAAAAACGAACTCGTCTATCGGGAAATTTACCTAACCCGTCGTGCCGCCCGCAGTGCGATCGCCGAGTACATCGAAGTCTTCTACAACCGGCAGCGACTCCACTCCACCCTCGGCTACCACACCCCGGAACACGTCGAACGTCTCTACCTGACGAGTCGGACATCAATACCAGAGGCGGCGTAAAGCTGATATAGTCCAGTTATCGCGTGTCCGTAGAATGGGCAGCACCTCACCAGCACCGTCCCCACCACAGCCACAACCCCGACGGTCGCTACCACCACCTCCCGCCCCACCCCGACCCGACCACCCTCGCCGCCACCATCCACGCCCTCCTCGCCCCCACAACTCAGGAAGCCGTAGGTGGAAAACGCTGTTGCCATGACGTTTTTCGCCTACGACTGGAGGTATCCACGGGACGGCAGCGCGCTTCCTCCGCATGACCGTGGAAGACATCACCGTCCGGAAGGGCCGACAGCGCACCCGCCACTGCGAGGTGCCGCTCTGCCGGTTGCTCTGTTGCCCCAGCCCGGAGATAGACTAAGTTCATGGCTAAGTCCGCTATTCAGGTCGGTGTGCACGAGGCGAAGACCCGGTTGTCCGAACTGCTGCGCGCCGTAGCGGCAGGCCAGGAGGTCGACATCCTGCGCAGCGGCGAGCCGATAGCCAAGATCATCCCGTTCGCCCCCCGGAGCGTGCGTGAGATCGGCGTCGACGAGGGGCGGTTCACCGTCCCCGACGACTTCGACGCCCCGCTGCCCGACGACATCGAGGACAGCTTCTACCGGTGAGCCGTTATCTGCTCGACACACAGGCATGGCTCTGGTCGCTCGCCGAGCCGCGGCGCCTGCGCGCGGACACCCGTGACCTGCTGGCCGACACCGCCAACGAGATCCTGCTATCGGCCGCCAGCGGCTGGGAGATTTCGATCAAATACCGGCTGGGTAAGCTGGCCCTCCCCGAACCGCCGCGTGGCTACGTGCCGGACCGGATACGACGCACAGGTGTGATTCCGCTCGCGGTCGAGCACGACCACGTGCTGCGGGTGGCGGAACTGCCGGACCATCACCGGGATCCCTTCGACCGGCTCCTGGTCGCGCAGGCACAGGCACTGAACGTCCCGTTGATCACCGCGGACGGCCGGCTGTCGGCCTACGAGGTGAAAACCCTCCCAGCCTGACCCTCAGCCACGTGCTCGGGAAAGAAAGACGATCACGATAACGAGTGCTCAAGTGGTTGCTCTGGCAGCCACTTGAGCACTCGTTCCGGTGACGAGGGCCGCAAGGCGGCCGTTGGTCACGGGGAGTCTCCGCGGGAGGTGCGGGTTCCGGGGTGGCGGGCGGCGCGTTCGTAGAGGTGGGCGGCGCGCAGCGGGTCGCCGTTGCGTTCGTGGAGCTCCGCGGCGCGGGCCCAGTCGTCCGCGAATTCGGCGTCGAGAGCGTCATCCAGCCAGGTACGCGGTGCCGAGGGCGCCTCCGGGGCGTGGTTGCGCAGCCTCTTCCACAGCCCCCGGGCGCGTTGCCGGCCGTCGGCGGACGGCTGCGGCACCGGGTCGCCCCCCGGCTCCGGTGGCCGGGGGGCGACCTGCGCGTCGACGTCCGCCAGCGCCGCCTCGATCTCCGGGGGAAGCTGGAGGTCCAGCTGTGGGCCGGGGCCGGCCCACAGCGTCCACACCGGGTGGCGGGTGCGCAGGTCGAAGGCGACAGCCCGGTCCGGCAGCGCCACCACGGCGATGTCGTCCCCGGCGCCGAACAGGGCCCGGCGGGCGCTCGGGGGCAGCCGCGGGCGCGTCCGGTAGCCGACCGGCAGGAACAGCGGGCCGGGCCCGAGGCAGTACAGCGGCTCACCGACCGGCAGCCGTTCGAGCAGACCTCCGGGGGCCAGCAGCAGATGCCGGTCCCGGCCGCGGACGACGAACGCGGTCTCGGCGAGCGGATGCCCTTCCAGCAGCAGCGGGACGGCCGCGAGGTCGTCGTCGTCGAGCAGCGCCGCGTCGGTGTCGGCCTCGCCGGTACGGCCCGGGACGATCGCGACCGGCCGCCCCGCCAGCCGCGGCGACGCACCGGCCGCTGCCAGGGAGGTGCCGTCCACCGCCGATGTGGTCGGGTCCGGCGTCTCCAGCGGGTAGTCGTCGGCGAGCCGGACGAGCGTGGCCGCGTCCGCGGGCGCACCGAGACCGACCAGCCGCCAGCAGCCGAAGGAAGCGTCGGCCAGCACCCACGTGCCGGCGTCCACCAGATCGGCGAGCAACGGATCGGGCAGGGCGGACGCCATGGCGTGCTGGACCAGCAGAGTGCCTCCGGTGACCCGGCAGGCCAGCACGAACGGGTCGTGATCGAGCGCCGTCAGCAACGACGCGGGCAGCGGCTCCCCCCGCGCCGATGCCGAAGTCGAACTCGCAGTCGATGCCGGGGAAGGCGCCCCGGCGCTCCGCCCGTATGCCCAGGAGACCCTGGGATCCGTCACAGAAAGTCGTAGTTCGATGATGATTCGCCCGCCGGCGGCGGACCATGACGGCTCGACGGCGGCGCCGGGCCCCGTGCCCGTGGCAGTGCCGGACCGCGCGGTGTCGTCGAACAGCGGGACGAGCCGGACAGGCCGGTACCACACGTCCAGCCCCAGCTCCAGGGCGCGTTGGACGACCCCACCGGCCTGCGAGCCCGGTACCAGCACCACCGCCTCGGCGGACGGGCCAGCCGCCACCGGGTGGAGCCCGGCCGTCCGCACGACCTCGACGACGCTCACCGGACGGAGCCCGGACATCGGCACCGACCCACGATCGTCGCCCGCCGTGGCCGGCGTTGCCGCTGGTGGCGCGCCTGGCGACCAGGCCGGTGACACAGACGGTGACACAGGCGGTGACGCGGTCGGCGGGGCGTCCCAGCCGCGGTCGGGCAGGAAACGTTCGCCGGCATGGACGTACAGCCGGCCATGTGCGATCGACACCAGCTCCCGGCCCAGGTCGAGGGCCACGTCAGCGGCGACCCACCAGTCCCCGGCCGGACCGGATCCGCCAGCCCCGGCCGCGGCCGGAGCGGATCCGCCCGGCCCGGCCGGGCCGGCTGCTCTGGCCGGGCCGGCTGCTCTGGTCAGGGCAGATCCGTCGGCGCCGGGCGGGCCGGCTGTCCCGGTCGGAGCGGGCGTCCTGGGCGGGGCCGCTCCGTCGGCCCGGAGGAACTGGATGCTCTCGCCATGCCCGGTCGCCACGAGTGAACCAGCGAACACAAGCGCCGCGGAGGCGGAGCCGAACCTGCCGGCAAGGGACGCTGCCGGCCCCGGGCCAGCCGGCCCGGGCAAGCCGGCCACCGCTGCCGGCGGGATCTCCCGCCCGGCGAAAGGACGCGGACGCCGCCCCTGGCCGGGCGCCGGACTGCCAGGTCCCAGAGCCATCGGCTATCTCGCGGACGGGCTGGTCGCGGGCCATGCGGCGACCGACCCCGCGACGACGGGCGGCAGGACAAGCTCGGTGTGCAGGACCCGCAGCGACCATTCGGCCCACCGTTGCTCCGTGCCGGTACGCCGTCCCCGCACAGCCGCGGCAAAGACGAGCGCGACCTGGTCGTAGCGGTGCGCGGCCTCGGCCAGCGCGACCGCCCACCGTTCGATCCGCAGGTCGGCCGCGGTCACGGGCCAGGTGGGCTCGCCGGCCAGCGGCTCGGCCAGGATCGTCTGGACATCGGCGAGCACGGGCAGGATGCGCCGGGTGGGCAGCCCCTCGGCGATGTCGCAACGGGCCAGCACCAGCCGTCGCGACATGACGTTGAGCACCGGCGGAACTGCCGGTCCCCCCATCGTCCCGGCAACGCCGGGCACCGGTCCGGCGGCGGAACCGGACATCGGCTCGACGGCACCGGCCACCGATCCAACGGAACCAGCTACCGTGCCGGCCGAACCGGCCGTGTATCCGAACGGCGGCCCGAACGGCGGCCCGAACGGATCATGATCAGGGTCGGGGCCAGGAGCGGCCGGCAGGGACGCGCGGGCGGCGGCCGGGTCGTCCAGGTTGTGGACGAGCAGCCACGCGGCGACGTGGACGAGACCGGCCGCGGTACAGTCGGCGACCGCGTCCCGGTACCGGCCGATCCGGATGGCCAGCTCCGCCGCCCGCTGGAAGGAGCCGGCGTCCCGGTAGCAGCGCGCGGCCTCGACGATCTGCCCCGCCCGCAGGTAGCAGCTCGCGGCCCGCTCGAGCAGCACACGGTCAGTCATGGAGCCGTTGCCCTCGTTCGGCCCGTCCGGTCGACGACTCCCGCTCGCCGGGCCGCTGCCTGGCCTGCCGCTCCTGGACCAGCGGTACCGGCCGCGGGGCCTCCTGCTCGGCGGGGGCCTCCTGCTCGATGGGGGCCTCCTGCTCGATGAGGGCGTTGTTCTCGACGATGCGGGCGACGTCGGCGGTGATCCGATCGTGGCGGGCGTCGTGGTCGGCCACGGGCACACCTTCGCCGGTGTCCTCGACGCGGAACACCTCGACCTCACCGGTGTCGGCGCGGTAACGGAACTTCACCCGGACCCGCATGCCCCACCCCCGAATCCCGTAATCCGTGTCCCGAAATCATTTTTCGTCGGTCGTGGTCTGTCGTGGCCGTGCTTCATGGTCCGGAGCCCAGAACCTGAAATCGAGAATCGAAGGCGGCGATCCGTGGCCTGGCGGCCGGAATCCGGCCGGGCCATCAGATCCGTAGCTCGAACTCGATGTCGAGGACACCGTTGTTCTCCGACCAGGTGATGCCCTCGGCGTGCCGGGCCCGGGCGTAGGCCAGGATCGCGTCCCGGTAGGCCCCGGCCAGCGCCTGGTGGAAGATGTTGCGCCCCTGAATACCGACGGTGACCAGCCGTTTCGCTGCCTCCCGGCGCAGCGCCTCGGCGCGGGCGGCTGCGGCCTCGGCCAGGGCGGCGTCCGCGCGGGCCGCGGCGGCGGCCTCCACGGCGGTGCCCTCGGCGCTGTCGGCCTGCTGCCGGGCGGCGGCGAGCAGCGCCTCGACCTGGGCGTCGACGGCCCGCTCGGCGTTGCGCGCGGCCTCCCGGCGGGCGTACCGCTGCGTCCGGCCGCCGTAGTTGTCGTCGTAGTAGATGCCCTCGCCCTCGGCCTCGACGGTTTCGGCGAGCTGCCCGCGGACGACCGCGCTGGCCTCGCCGGAGGCCGTCACCTCGGCGACGGCCTCCGCGACGATCTCCAGTTCGCGGGTGGCGGGGTGGTAGCTCAGCCAGCCACCGTCGAGGGCGTGCCGGAACGACTCGCCGTCACGTTCCCACCCGGCGGTGCGGGCGAGGACTCCGGTCAGCGCGGCCAGGGTGGGCGCGCCGATGCCGGCGGTCAGCGGCTCGCGGATCCGGGCGTCGCCGGTGGCCTGCCCGCGCCGGGTCACCTGGCGGCGGACCTCCTGCTCCCAGGCGTCGCTGAGGTCACGGGCGGCGCGGACGCGGACCCGGCGCGGGTTACACATCGACCAGTTCCTCCTCGGCGAACCGTTCCCGGTAGATGGCGATCGTCTCCCGCTGGTGGCGTTGGACGTTGGCGAGCAGGTCGCGGGCGTCGGGATGGTCGCGGCGCAGCTCCAGGACGAGCCGCTGGCCGCGTCGCAGCAGCTCCCGGAACTCCTCGGCGCCGGTCACCCGCGCACGCTGGCCGGCCAGCTCGGCGAGGTCGATCCGCAGCTCGCCGAAGCTGCGCACGGTACGGCCGGGCCGGTCGACGGGCACGCCGGCGTCGGCGACGATCCGGCGTATCGTCTGCTCGTCCCGCGGGCTGGTCCACAGGTGGACGAGCGGGGCGAGGTCGACGAGTTCGGCGGCGGCGCGGCCGGCGAGCAGCGCGCGGGCCGCGAACGTCTTCTGCGCCTTCACCGCCCGCCGGTCGGAGAAGACGACGCCTTCGGCGCGCAGGGAGCGCACGATCCGGGCGAACGGCCCGCGCACGGCGGTCAGGTCGATGTCGGCGACGGCGCGCTGGAGCCGGCCGAGATCGGCGAGGCCGAACCCGACCCGGGTGCGCCCGGCCGGGCCGCCTGCCCCGGCCGCCGCCGGATTGATCAGTTCCTGTTCGCCGCGCCAGCCGAGGGTGAGGACGTCCTCGATGTCGTCGTCGGGGACATAGCCGAGCCGGCAGCGCAGCAGGAACCGGTCACTGAACGCGGCCAGCACCGGATCGTCCGGAATGTCGTTGGACGCGCCGAGCAGCGTGATCAGACTGGCGTCGACCGTCCGGGTGCCGTTGTGGAAGGTCCGTTCGTTGATGAGGGTGAGCAGGGTGTTGAGGATCGCCGAGCTGCCCTGGAACACCTCGTCGAGCAGGGCTATGTCGGCCTCGGGCAGCATGCCGGCGGTGTTCACCTGGTAGACGCCCTCGGTCCGCAGCCGCCGGATGTCGATCGGCCCGAACAGCTCGGCCGGTTCGGTGAACCGGGTCAGCAGATAGCTGAAGCAGCGGGCGTCGAGCGTGCGGCGGAAGCGTTCCAGCAGGCTGCTCTTGGCGGTTCCCGGCGGCCCGACGAGCAGGACGTGCTCGCGGCACAGGACGGCCAGAGCAAGCAGGTCGACCGCTTCGTCCCGGTCCACGAAGTCCTGCCGGACGTCGCGGAGCCGGGTGGCGAACGTGCGCGCCAGCACCCTGGTCGGCTGGTCCAGCGCTGGTGTGGTCATGGCGCGGTGCTCTCTCCCCGGCCGGGCCTGGTACCGGTGGCACGGGACGTCCCGGCCCGGGAGTTCCCGTCCGTGTCCGTGGTGGATTCTTCCCCATCGGTGACGATCGGGAGCGTATCCGTGATGTCACGGCGTATGGCGCACTCGGTGCGCCGGTCCGACGGCGGGCTCTTCGCCAGCTCCCGCTGCTGTCGGGCCGCCCGCAACGCCCCGATCAGCTCGCCGAGCCGGCGGGCGTCAGCGGGCCGCCGCGGGTCGCCGACCAGCTCGTCGGCGCGGCCGTCGCGGAACACCGAGCGGATCTCGTCGCCGTTGAACCCCTCGGTCGCCCGCGCGATGGTGTCCACCAGCGCGGGGTCGACCGGGATGCCGAAATGCTCGGCGTGCACCCGGACGATCTCCCGGCGGGCGTCCTCGTCCGGCAGGCCGATCCTGATCGGGCGGAACCGGCTCGGCCGCAGCAGCGCGTCGTCGATCAGGTCGATCCGGTTAGTCGTACCGATGATCAGAACCGGCACCTCGGGGCGGAAGCCGTCCAGCTCGGTGAGCAGCTGGGCGACGATCGCGTTGCCCGCCCGGCTGCCGCCGTCGCCCCGGCCGGTGCGGCTGGCCGCGATCGAGTCGAACTCGTCGAAGACGACCACGGCCGGGGCGTTGCGCCGCGCCTCGGCGAAAAGATCGCGGATCTTGCGTTCGCTCTCCCCGACGTACATGTCGGTGACCTCCGGCCCACTGACCACGAGGATCGTCGCGGCCAGCCGGGCGGCCACGGCCTTGGCGAACAGCGTCTTGCCGGTGCCCGGCGGGCCGTGGAAGATGAACCCCCGCGGCACCAGGTCGTGGCGGAGATGGGCGGGCAGGTCGACGGCGCCGCCGATGATGCTCAGCGCCCGCGCCAGCTCGGCCTTGACCTCCGCGTAGCCGCCGATCGCCGAGAACGGCACGTTCGGCACCTCGAACGAGCTGGACGTCCGGGCCTTGAACACCCGCAGCTCGTGACGCAGGTCGGCGAAGGTGGGCCGCCGGTCGCCCTCGCGGAGCGCCGGGCGGTGCTGGTGGTAGGCGAACCGCAGGGCGTTGCGCAGCCGGACGGCGTTCATCCCGGCCACGTACTTGTACAGGTCGGCCGCGTCGAAGCCGTCGAAGAGCCCGGCCTCCTCGCGGGTGACCAGCACCCGCGCGCCGGAGCCGGTCGTCACCTCCCGGGGCAGGATTTCGATCGACAGCCGGACCGCGAACCGGTTGGCCAGCACCTCGGGGATCACCAGGGACGGGTCGGTGAACGCCAGCAGCACGCACGCGCTGCGCTCGTAGAGGACGTCGGCGAGCTCCCGGGCCTCGCTCGTCAGCGCCGCGTCGCTGCCGCCGGCGAGCAGGTCCAGATGCGGGACGACCACCACGTCACCGGGCTTGGCGTCGGTGACCGCGGCCTGCAACGCGACCAGCAGCTCGGCGCGGCGCCCGCCACCGAGCGGGGTCGCCTCCCCCGGCCCGGACGGCGTCCCCGGCACCGCGGCCGCGGCGCCGCCGGCGGGCCGCGGCGTCCGCTGGGGCCGTCCGGAGCGGCCGGCGATCTCGTGGGCCAGGTGCTCGACGAGCAGCTTCTCGCAGCGCACCAGGACCGACAGGCCGCTCTCCAGGTACGCGGCGGCCCGGTTGATCTCCGTGTCGTGCGCGATCAGCACGGCTTCCCGCTCGCTCAGCGTCTCCGGATACCCGGACTCCGCGGCCGCGGCCGGGCCGGCCGCGGCGGCGTCCCGCCCGGCTGTGTCACCGCCCTGCCCGGGCAGGGGGGTGTTCCGCCCGGTGCTGCTGGCGTGGGTGCCCACGTCCGCGCCAACCCCGCTGCCGGGGCCGCTGCCAGCGCCGGCAGCGGGGTTGGCAGCCGAGTTGTCCGCGGCGTCGGTGCCGGCCGCCGGCCCGCCGTCGCGCGGTGAGCCGGCCGCGGCGAGGGCCGTCAGGTCCAGGCCGGGAGGGAGATGGAGCGGGGTCGACGGGTCGGGTTCGGCCAGCTCCAGGACGAGCCGCCGGACCGGTACGTCCAGGTAGGCCGGATCCAGCGGGGTGATGCTGAACGCCGGCAGGTCGGCCAACAGCTCACCGAGCGTGAGCTCCGGTTCGTCGGTCTCGGCCAACACGTAGCGATCGTGAAACGCCGTCGGGTCGAGCGGGACGAGCCGCAACGTGCGTACACCCGCACTCATGCCGCACCTGCCGCCGACACGGCGAGCCGGTACCGCCGGACAAGGGTCAGCGCGTCGCGGTGGCCGTCCAGGAACATCCGGGAGCGGATCAGCTCCGGGTCGCGCTGGTCCAGCACGGCCAGCGGCGCCCAGAACCGGATGGTGGCAACAGGCAGGTCGTCGGGCGGCCCGGTGCCGGCGAGCGCCCGGGCCGCCGCGCCCAGCCGCCCGTCCCAGTCGGCGCCGTGGCGCAGCCGGGCCAGCAGATAGACGTCGAGCACGACATCGGGATGATCGTTGGACAGCCGGGTCAGCAGCTCCGCGCGCCAGGCGAGCACCGCCGGGTCGGACGACCAGGCGGCCAGCGCCGCGGTCAGCACGGCACACCCACGCGGCCGGCCGAGCAGGCCGACGGCGGCCGCGGCCTGCATCGCGGTGGCACCGCGGGCCAATCGGGCCAGCGGCGGCCGGTACAGCACCGCGGTCAGGGGAGACGCCCGCAGCAGCGCGTCGGCCAGCTCGGCGTCGATCGTCCGCTCCGCCGCCAACCCGACCGGCGTGGCCAGCCCGACCGGTGTGGCCGGTGTGGCCAGCCCGGGCACCCCTGCCGGCCCGGGCGGCCCGGATGCCGCGGCCGGCCCGGAGTCCGCCGTCCGCTCGGGTGCTGCTGCCCGCCCGGCTGTTGCTGCCTGTTCGGATATCGCTGCCTGTTCGGATGTTGCCGTCCGTTCGGGCGTTGGCGTGCGGTGTACCGTCCGGCAGGCCAGCAGGGCCGGAGCGACCACGGCGTGCCGGGCGAGCGCGTCGGCCCAGCCACCGGCGGGCAGCCCCACCGCGGGAGACGCCTCGGCGAGGGCCCGCGCCGGCACGGGCTCGGCCCGCCCGCCGACCGCGGCGGCCAGCAGCAGCGCCCCCGGGCCGACCGGCACCGGGTCGGCGAACGGAGGCGATCCCGTCCCGAGCCGGGCGGCCGTGCCGCGGATCAGCTCCCGCAGCGCCGTCACGGTGGCCGCACCGGGACGACCGAGCCCGCCGACGTCCCGCAGCGGGCCGACCGGTGGCGGCCCCGGCCCTCTCGCCGCGTCACCACCCGCCGGCCGGTCGGCTCCAGCGGCCTCGGCGGCCCAGGCGAGCACCCGCCGCACGGTCATCTCCGCGTTCATCCGGCGGTCCCCCAACAGGGGGTGATCACCATGCTCTCACCACCGTCCCGGGCACCTCTCACCTCCTGTGCGCGCCACCTCCTGCGAGCATCACCTCTTGTGCGCGCGCCGTGGCTGTAAGCACGGCGTCAGCATCAACAGCGACGTCTCAAAGAAGATCGGACTCCACCATTGTTCCGGGCGGCTGCCCTGGATCCGGCCAGGAACGACGCAGGCGGCGTCCCCCGTCGTGCGGACCGCCGCGCGTTCATCCCGGAGGTCATCTCAGCCGTCCCGGCCCAGGCGGGCGGAGCCGGCGATCTCGAGTACAAGCTTGCCGGTGTTGCCGCCGGAGAAGAGCAGGAGCAGCACCTCGGGGAAACCCCCGATCCCGCCGGTGACGACGTCCTCGCGAGCCCGCAGCGAACCGTCCGCCAGCCAGCTGGCCAGCTCCGCCGTCGCCTCCGGATAGCGGTCGGCGTAGTCGGAGACCAGCATCCCCGTCATGGACGCGCGCTGGATCAGCAGCCACCAGTAGTTCCGCGGTCCGCTGACCTGCGTGGTCGCGTTGTACCGCGAGATCGCGCCACAGATGACCACCCGCGCGCCGAGGGCCAGGTGGACGAGGACGCCGTCGAGGATGTCACCGCCGACATTGTCGAAATAGATGTCGACGCCGTCGGGGGCGTGCTTGTGCAGCGCGTCCTCGACATTCTGCTCCTTGTAGTCGATGGCCGCGTCGAAACCGAGCTCGTCGACCAGCCAGCCGCACTTGCGCGCGCCACCGGCGATACCGATGACACGGCATCCCAGCCGTTTGGCGATCTGGCCGACCACGCTGCCGACGGCACCGGCGGCCGCCGAGACCACCACGGTGTCACCCGGCCGGGGGCGGCCGATGTCGAGCAGCCCGAAATAGGCGGTCAGGCCCGGCATCCCGAGCGCGCCGAGGTAGGTCGGCAGCGGCGCCCGGCCGGTGTCGACCGTGGCGACGCCCCGGCCGTCGCAGACCGCGTACTCCTGAACCCCGAACGGCCCGGTGACATGGTCACCCACGGCAAACCCGGGATGTCTGGAGGCGACGACGCGGCCGGCCGCATAGGCGCGCATGACCTCCCCCAGCGGCACCGGCGGGACATAGGAGCGCGCCTGGTTCATCCAGCCCCGCATGGCCGGGTCGAGGGAGACATAGCTGATCTCGACGAGGAACTCCCCCTCACCGGGGGTGGGAACCACTGTCTCGACCTGCTCCCAGTCGCCGGGGGCGGGCAGGCCCACCGGACGGGCCGCGAGACGGATCTGCCGGTTGACGGCCTTCAAGGTCCACCCTCCACGGGACAACGGCGCTTGGTACGGCGGCTGCCCCTGCCAGGGAAGCCCCTGCGGAGGCGGCCCTGGCAGGAACAGCCCTGATACGGCGGATGCCGCGTGCCGGATGCCGGGCGCCGGGCAGCCACCGCCGACGGTAGCGCGGCTACGGCCCGGCGGAGGGCCGCTCGCCGAGGTAGCCGTTGCGTTCCAGGAAGGCCAGCAGCGCGTCGGCCGCGCCGGCGGCGTTCACAGGGCCGACGATGGTGGGCGGTTCGTGCGCGACCAGCACGCCGGTCAGCTCCATCAGGCGCTGCCGGGGGGTGCCTGACGGCGGCGGGACGACCCTGGTCCGCGGCCGGAACGGACGCGCCGAGCGGACCGTGACGGCGGCCGCCAGGTCGTCGCCGGCGACGGTTTCCGCGTCCAGCACGGCTATCTCGGCGCGCTCCGCCGCCAGGACCGCCGGCAGGGACGCCCGTCGCGGCCGGACGCCGGCGCCCTCGACCGAGCACACCGCCGGCGGGCGCACCCGCAACCGTTCCCGCCGGCCGCCGTCGAGACGGCGCTCGGCCAGCAGCGACCCGCCGTCGACACGAAGGTCGACCAGCCCGAGCGCCTGGGCGGCGCCGAGCTCGTGCGCCAGCAGCGCGGGCAGCGCGCCCGTGCCCCGGTCCGGGGAGCGGTCGCCGCAGAGCACCAGCGCCGGCTCCCCGACGGTGCGGACCGCGGCGAGCAGGCTGCGGGCCAGGGCACGCTCGTCCCGGCCGAGATCGTCGAGGTAGTGCCGGGCGGAGCCGAGCGGATCGCCGGCATGCCGGGGATCGTCACCGTGGCGCGGGCCGCCGGCGTGCGGCGCCGGCGCCGCCCCCGGTGCCGACGCCGGCGCCGGCCATGGGACCCGCAGCACTCGCGCGCCGAGCGCGGCCGCGGCGCGCAGGGTCTCGTCGGCTGCGGGTGGGCCGGCGGCCACGGCCAGCACCGCCCCACCCCAGGCATCGGCGATCCGCAGCGCGTGCTCGAGGGCGGCCTGCTCGGCCGGGGCGATCCCGGCGCCGCGCAGGTCCCGGGTGACGGCCCCGGTCAGCGGGTCGACATCCGGCCGCAGGTCGGTGTGGCACAGGCACACGACGACAAGCGGCGCGACCGCCGTCCCGGTACCGACCGCTGCCCCGACCGCTGCCCCGACCGGGGTCTCGGCCCGGGTCTCGGCCCGGGTCTCGGCCGCTGTCGTGAGTGCCGGTTCGGACGGCTGTGACGTCACGGCGCCGTCACCCCCGCCGGAAGACGACGCCCTGCCCGCCGTCCGGGTAGGTCCATCTGATCGCGTTCTCGCCGTTACAGATCATGTAGCAGGTCCCGCACTCGAAGCACTGCTCGTAGTTGAACAGGATGCCGCCGTCGGAGGTCGGGGCGAACAGGTTGGCCGGGCAGGCGGTCACGCACGCCTTCGTGGTGCACGAACGGCAGACGTCGGAGTCGACCACGATGTGGGCCCGCTCGCCGACCCGGAAGTCGACGGTGGCCATCCGGTCGTCGAAGGAGATGTCGTGCCAGCGTTCGCCCGTGGCGGCCCCGGCCGCATCGCCCGAGCCGGCTGTGACCGCCGGGTCTGCCGGCAGACCCGTGGCCGCCGGGCCGGTCCTGGCCGGTGCGGCCGTCGGGGCCGCCGGGGCTGCCCGACCGGCCCGGCGGCGGTCCCGACTGCGGTCCCTGACGAGGCCGAGCGGCAGGCGGCTCATCGGAACACCCGGCCGATCCGGGCTGCGTCGGCGGCCAGCTCGCGCAGGCTCACGCCGTTGCGCCTCGCCGCCCGCCGCAGCAGCCGGGTGAACCCGGGCTTGGGCGTCGGGTTCGTCACGGTGAACACCCCTTCGGCGATGTCGGTGATCAGGCCGGGATACCGCTGCTGGATCCGTTCGGAGAGGATCACCTCGGGCGCGCCGCGCAGCCGTCTGTGGTCGGCCAGCACGAACTGTCCCTCCAGGTCGGACCGGTAGGAGGCGAGCCCGGCCGAGGAGACGTCACCGACGGTGATCGCCCGGGCGGCGACCCGGCCCGCGGCCAGCCCCGAGCCGATGGCGAAGTTGACCCCCTCCAGCCAGATGCCGGCGGCAAGCGTCATGCCGGCGGCGTCGCCGGCGAGGAGCAGCCCGTCGGCGTGCAGCCGCGGCATCGCGTCGTAGCCGCCTTCGGGGATCAGATGGGCGGAGTACTCCTTGACCGTCGACCCGCGCAGGTAGGGCGCGACGGCCGGGTGCGCCTTCACATCGGCGATGATCTCTTCGGGACGTACCTTCGCCACCGCCAGGTGGGGCAGGGAGAGCACCACGCCGACGCTGACCGTGTCCGCGTTGGTGTAGAGGAAGCCGCCGCCGGGGATCCCGCGGGTGCAGCCGAGCATCTCGATGTCCACGCCCTCGGTGCGGCGCACCCCGAAACGTTCGTCGATCACCTCCGCCGGCAGCGACAGCACCTCCTTGACGCCGAGGGTGTGGTGCGCGGCGTCGGCCCGCGGCAGCAGGCCGGCCTCCTTCGCCAGGAACGAGTTCACCCCGTCACAGGCGATCACGACCTGGGCGCGCAGGTCGCCGTCCGCCCGGTCGGTGCGCACACCGACGACCCGGCCGGCGGCGTCGCGCAGCAGCCCGGTGGCCACGGTCGAGGTGACCAGTCGGGCGCCCGCGGCCACGGCCCTGCCCGCCAGCCAGCTGTCGAAGTCCGCCCGGTAGGTGGTCATCCCGTTGTAGGGGGCGGCGCCCCAGGCCTGGCTGCGGTAGTCGATGGACAGCGACCGCGTCGGCGTCATGATCATCGTTGACCGACGCACCACCCAGCGCTCCACCGGCACCTCCTCCCACCAGGCGGGGAGGACCTCGTCGAGGACCCGGCCGTAGATCACGCCACCGTAGACGTTCTTCGACCCGGGAAACGGCCCCCGCTCGACGAGCGCGACGGACCGGCCCGCCCGGGCCAGCTCGAGCGCGGCGGCCGACCCCGCCGGGCCGGCACCGACGACGACCGCGTCGAAGAACAACGTCGCCCGGCCGGGTGACACCGATGACGCCGGTGACGCCGGTGACGCCGGCTGCGGGGACGGCGGGGACGGCGGGGACGGCGGGGACGAGGCCGACGCCGACGGTGCGGGCGCCGCGGGCGTTGCCGACGACGCGGCAGGCGTTGCCGTCACGGCCGGACCTCCTCGGGGACGGGGACACCGAACCGCCGGGCCAGCTCCATCAGCAGTTCACGGGCGTCGGTGACCAGGCCGAGATCGGCCATCGCGGTCATCGGGCAGGACGGGTCGACGTTGACGCTCACCACATGCCGGGGCGAGCCCAGCCCGCCGACGTGCTGGCTCGCGCCGGAGATCCCGAACGCGACGTAGAGCTCGGGGTCGACCGTCACCCCGGTCGTGCCGATCTGGCGGTCGTAGCCGATCCAGCCGGCGTCGGTGGCGACCCGTGTCGCCCCCGCCGAGGCGTCGAGCGCCGCCGACACGGCGGCGAGCAGGTCGAACAGCGCCCGCGCCTGATCCGCGCCGGACCCGGGGGGCACCAGCCCGGCGCCGCCGCCGACGACCCGGCCGGCCTCGGCAAGATCCATCGTGGCCGGATCCGGCTCGACCACCTCGATGACGTCGACATCACGCGCCCAGACCGCCGAGGACCGCGAAGGTGACAGCGGCGGCAGGGGCAGCTCGCGCGGATCCGGACGCCGCCCGGCTGTGGGCACGGAGCGCACGCCCGGCAGCAGGGTCGCCACCGCGGGCCGCACGCACTCCACCGTGAGCAGCAGCCGGTCGTCCAGCCTCGGCAGCTCCGCCCGCACCACCCCGTCGGCGTCCCGCCGGACCGCGACGGCGCCGGCGAGCAGCGGACGGTCGAGCGCGGCGGCCAGCCGAGGGGCAAGGTCACGGCCGTCCGGGGACGCCGGCAACAGCAGCAGCGGGACGTCGGCGAGCACGTCGGCGAGCACCCGGGCGAGCGCGCCGGCGCGCAGCCCGGGGCCGGTGTCGCTCCACCACAGCGCCGACGCGCCGGTGACCGCCTGCGCCGCCTCCTTGGCCCCGCCACCGATGATCAACGCCTGCCCGTCGGCCTCGGCGATGCTCTCCTGCGCGCCCAGCGGCAGCACCCCCCCGCGCGCCACCACCACGGCAAGCACCACCCCGCCCGGAACGAACCGGCCGTCTCCCACACCCCCCGCGCTCGCATCTTCCGGTTCGCTCCGACGGCCACTCCCTCCGCCGCCGTCCCCGGGACGGGGACGACCACTCCACTCGCGTCCGTCTGCGTTCACAGCGAAACCCCCACGCGTTGGCCTTCGACGACCGCGGCGTGTGCACGGCGGGGGGCGAGGCAGTCGCCAACCCGGTGGACGGAGAACGGCAGCGCCGGCAGATCCTCGCGCAGGCCGCGCCAGAGCGTGTCCTCCGCCTGCTGCTGAACGGCGCAGACCACCCAGTCCACGGCGCGCTGGGCGTCGGTGCCGGTGGGATGGTGCTGGAGGGCGAGCAGCACACCGCCGTCCGCGCCGGGCGTCACCCCCATCGGCACCAGATCGGTGCTCTGGACGATGCCCCTGGCCGCCGCCCGGACGTTCCAGGTCTCCAGGTCCAGTGTCACCCCGAGGTCCTGGCCGACGACCATGCCGTTGGTGACGACCTCGACCTGGCAGCCCCGGTCGGCCAGCAGCTCCGCGACGGAGGTGGCCTGGTGGAACCCCAGTTCGTCCACGACCACGACGGTGCCGCTCGGCTCCGCCCGCCCCTCCAGCACGTCGCGCACGTCCACCACCCGGGGATGCCCCGCCGCCCACCAGGGGGGATTCGGTCGGGCACCCGTGGCCAGCACCACCGCGTCCGGGGCCTGCGCGCGCAGGAAGTCCGCGTCCACCTCGACGGAGGTCCGTACGTCGACGCCGGTCCGCCGCACGTGCGCGATCAGGTTGCGCGCGATGTCGAGGAACTCCGCCCGGCTCGGCACGGCCGCCGCCACCGGCACCTGGCCGCCCAGCCGCGACGACCGCTCGAACAGGGTGACGTGGTGCCCGCGCTGGGCGGCGGTGACAGCGGCCTGCATGCCGCCGGGGCCGCCGCCGACGACGTGGACCCGCCGCCCGCGGCGGCGCGGCGGCGGCAGCGGCACCGACTCCCGGCCGGTGCGCGGGTTCTCGATGCAGCCCAGCCAGCGGTTGAGCCCCATCCGTCCCACGCACTCCTGGTTGCAGGACAGGCAGGTGCGGATCTCGGTGGCGTGCCCGGCCCGCGCCTTGGCCACGAAGTCCGGGTCGGCGATCTGGCCGCGCACCACCCCGATGAGGTCGGCGTGTCCCGCGGCCAGGGCCCGGTCGGCCTGCAGCGGGTCCTTGAACCGGCCGACGCCGACGACAGGCAGGCTCACCGCCTGCCGGATCGCGCTCGGGATGAACATCGCGTAGCCCGGCGGCACCTGCATGCTCGCCTCGATCATGTAGAGGGTGGCGGTGGCGACCCCGATCGAGGTGTTGATGTAGTCGACCTTGCCGGTGGCCTCCACCAGCCGGGCCACGGCGACGGCCTCCTCGATCGTCGTACCACCCTCGATCAGCTCGTCGCCGCAGATCCGCACGCCGAGGGCGCGCCGCGGGCCGAGGGCCACCCGGACCACGTCGACGATCTCCAGCAGCAGGCGGGCCCGGTTCGCCAGCGTCCCGCCGTAGGCGTCGGTGCGCCGGTTGGTCGCCGGGGAGAGGAAGCCGCGCACGATGGACGAGTGCGAGCACTGCAGCTCGACGCCGTCGAAGCCGCCGGCGACGCAGTGCTCGGCGACCAGCCCGTAGCCGTCGACCACTTCCCGGATCTCGTGAAGCTCGACGGCCTTGGGGACCTCGCGGAACAGCGGGTCGGGCACCGGGCTGGGCGCCCACACCGGCAGCCGCGAGTACATCGACGACGCCTGGCCGCCGTTGTGGTTGATCTGGGCGAGGATGGGCACGCCGTGCGCGTGCACCGTGTCGGTGATCCGCCGGTAGCCGGGGATCACCTCCGGGTTGAACCCGTGGATGAGCTTCTCGTACGGCCAGTCCGTGGGATGCGTCGAGTGCTCCTCGGTAATGATCATCCCCGCGCCGCCTGCCGCCCGGGCCGCGTAGTAGGCCACGTGCTGCTCGGAGGGCAGGCCGTCCCGCGCGTAGTTGGTCAGGTGCGCCGAGAAGACCACCCGGTTGTCGACGGTGAGCGGCCCGATGCGCAACGGGCTGAACAGGTACCGGTAACGGCTGGTGGCACTCATGTCGCCTTCCTGGGTGCGGGCTGCCGGCTGGGTGCGGGCGGCCGTCCGGGCACCGGTCCGTACGGCCGCGTAGCCGCCGCCGGGCGAGGAACCGCCGGACGTGCGGCCAGTGGACGAGGAGCCGCCAGGCGGGAAGCCGCTGAATGAAGGTCCATCGGAGGTGGCCTAACCGCGGCGTGCCCCGGCGAGCGGCCGGGACGCCGGCGGGCTCGTACGGCCGCCGATCCCGAGAGCGCGGCGGCGGCCCTCCAGGACCGCTTCGAGAACCGTCCGCGGCGCCACACAGTCGCCGGCCCGGGGCGTGCCCGGCCGGGCCGTGTACAGGGCCTCCTCGGGGAGGCGGTGACCGCAGTCGACGAGCACCGCGCACGGCAGCGTGCGGCGCTCGCCCGTCCAGACGTCCTCCAGCACGACCCGCCCGCCGCCGGCCTCGCGCAGCAGCACCCGCGGCTGGCGGCGCACGCCCGCCTGCTGCAGCCGGGTGTTGGCCGGTGCGAGATCGCCGGTGAGGGAGAGCAGCGTGCCCGCCACCGTGTCGGGGGTGCCCAGGGTCACCTCGCGCCCGGCTCCGGCGAGCCATTCGGCGACCCCGACCGCCACCGGCCCCCCGACCGGGTCGTGGACGAACACCGGGCCGGCCGGAACGGCGTCCAGGCCGCCGCGCAGCACGTCGAGCACGTCGAGCACGGTCGTCCCGCCTGCGCCGGGACGGTCCTCGGCGGCGCCCCCCTCAGCAGCGCCGCCGGCTTCGTCATCAGCACCAGCACCAGCGACGACACCAGCACCGGCGACGGCTTCGCTGTCGGCTCTGTCCTCCGCACCGGGACCGCTCTTGTTACCGGCATCGCTGCTCTTGTTGCCGCTGTCATCGGCGGCACCGCCCTCACCGCCGGCGGCGGCGCTGGAGCCGGCGGTGAGGGCGGCGGCATCATCGGCACCAGCCGGTCCGTAACGGCCGGGCACGGGCCGGGACCCGGTGGCGAGCAGGACGTCCCAGCCGTCCGCGACGGCCGCGTCGAGATCGTCGACGGTCACCTCGACCCCGAGGTCGACCCGCACCCGCAGCCGGTGGCACTGCGCCGCCAGCCAGTCGGTGAGCAGAGCCAGCCGGGTGCGGCCCGGCCCGACCGCGGCGGCCCGCAGCGCGCCGCCGAGCGCGCCGGTGCGTTCGGCCAGCCGGACCTGGTGCCCGCGCAGCACCAGCACCCGGGCGGCCTCCAGCCCGGCGGGCCCACCGCCGACCACCAGCACGCCGCGGGCCCGCGGGTCGGTGCCCGCGACCGGCCTCTCGGCGGTCTCGTGACCGCTGTACGGCTCACCGACACAGCTGACGACCGGGTTGCGGTTGTCACGCACCCGGCAGGCCTGGTTGCACAGAACGCACGGCCGCACCTGGTCGGCCGCGCCCGCGCGTGCGAGACGCACCAGGTCGGGTTCGGCGATCTGCGCCCGGGTCATCTCGACCATGTCGGCGACGCCGTCGGCCAGGGCGGCCTCGGCCTCGGCCACGTCCACGACGCTGCCCTGCAGCACCATGGGGACGCCCCCGGCGGCGGCCCGCATCCGCCGGCACAGCTCCAGGTTGAACATCGGTGGCGTGTGCGCGGTGGGCCGGTAGGCGGAGGTGGAGAACGGCCCGCCGCGGACCACGACGAGCAGGTCGATGTCGCCGGCGAGGGCGGCGACCTGCGCGGCCGCCTGCTCGGGTGTCACCCCGGCCCAGGGCGCGAGCTCGTCGCAGGACAGCCGCAGCGCGAGGATGCCCTCGGCCCCCAGCGCGCCGCGCACCGCGGCGATCACCTCGCGGGTCAGGCGCAGCCGGTCGCTGCCGTAGTCGTCCTGACGCTGGTTGGTCAGCCCGGAGTGGAACTGGCGCAGCAGCGAGACGGCCCCGGCGTCGATCTCCACCCCGTCGGTGCCGGCCGCCGTGGCCAGCCGGGCCGCGGCGGCGAAACCCTCGATCACCGCGTCGATCTCGGGCTGTTCCATCTCCGCGGGCAGTTCGCGGCTGGCCGCGTCGGCCACCGGCGACGGCGCCCACAGCACCGACTGGGAGAACGCGCTCGAGCCCTGCCCGCCGGCGTGGCCGAGCCCGGCGAGCACCAGGGTGCCGTGTTCCCGGCAGGCGTCGGCCACCGCCGACCAGCCGGGGGCGCAGTCGGCGGCCAGCGGTGCCCGTTCGTAGGGCCAGTCGTCGGCGGTGACCGACGCCGTCTCGGTGACGATGATCCCGGCACCGCCGGCGGCCCGCCGGGCGTAGTAGGCTACCTGCCGGGGGCTCAACGAGCGCCGGTGGCCGAGGTTGGTCTCGTGCGGCCCGAACAGCACTCGGGAGGGCGCCTGCCGTGCCCCCAGTAACAGGGGGTCGGCCAGTTGTGGGGCGGGCATGTCAGTGCCCCACGGCGGTGGGCGCGAACCCGGCCAGCGGGTCCTGCTGACAGGCACTCACCGGTGCGGCACTCACCGGTGCGGCACTCACCGGTGCGGCACTCACCGGTGCGCGGCCGATGACCACCGGGACCGGCCCCGGCCCGCGCCCCGACCCCCCGCGCCGCGGCGGCTTCCCGGCGGCGGCCCGGGCGTGGGAGTGGTCGCCGGAGGGCTTCGGGACGCCGGCGTCGCCGCGGGCGAGCATGGCGTCGACCCCGTAGCCCTGGACGCACTCGGGATCCGGGCCGTCCAGCGGCAGGCCGGTGAAGAACTTCGCGGCCATGCAGCCGCCCCGGCAGGAGTCGAAGTGCGCGCAGGACGCGCACGCGCCCCCGCTCTGCGGCGCCCGCAGCTCGGTGAACAGCTCCGAGGAGCGCCAGACCCGCTCGAAGCCACCGGGCTCGCGGACGTTGCCGGCGAGGAAGGAGTCGTGGATGGCGAACGGGCAGGCGTAGACGTCCCCGACCGGGTCGATCAGGCAGACCACCCGGCCGGCGCCGCACAGGTTCAGCCCGGGCAGCGCCTGGCCGTAGGCGGACAGGTGGAAGAAGGAGTCCCCGGTGAGCACCTGCTCGCCGTGGGCCACCAGCCAGTTGTAGAGCTCGCGCTGCTGGGCGGCGGTGGGGTGCAGCTCGTCCCAGACGTCGGCGCCGCGGCCGGACGGGCGCAGCCGGGTCAGCCGCAGCTGGGCGCCGTACCGGTCGGCGAGGGCCTTGAACGCGTCGAGCTGGCCGGCGTTGTGCCGGGTGACGACGACGGAGAGCTTGAAGCCCGAGAACCCGGCGTCGGCGAGGTGCTCCATGGCGCGCACGGCGGTGGCGTGGGAGCCCGTGCCGCGGACCGCGTCGTTGATCTCGGCGGTGGCGCCGTCCAGGGAGATCTGCACGTCGATGTAGTCGCTGCCGGCGAGCCGGGCGGCGACGTCCCTGGTGATGCGCACCCCGTTGGTGGAGAACTTCACCCCGACGTGGTGGGCGACGGCGTAGTCGACGATCTCCCAGAAGTCCGGGCGGACGGTCGGTTCCCCACCGCCGATGTTGACGTAGAAGACCTGCATGCGCTCGAGCTCGTCGATGACCGCCCGGCACTCCGCGGTGCTCAGCTCGCGCGGGTCGCGCCGCCCCGAGCTGGACAGGCAGTGCACGCAGGCCAGGTTGCAGGCGTAGGTGAGCTCCCAGGTCAGGCAGATCGGGGCGGCCAGGCCGTGCTGGAAGTGGTCGACCAGGCGGGCCGGTGCCGCGGCGACACTCACGGCAGGCTCCTTTCGACGATCATGGACGTTGCCGCCAACGTGGCAAGGGCACGGTGGTAGCGCGGCAGGTCGGCCTCGGTGAGGCCGATCGCGGTGGCGGCGTCCCGCGCGCGGGGGTGCTCCGGCAGTGCCTGGACCAGGCGCAGCAGCGTCGGGTCCTTCAGGAAGGACAGCCGGCGCGTCCCGAAGTGGTAGACCAGCGCTCCGAAGGGCTCTGGCCGCACCGAGACCTGGGGATGCAGCTGCCAGGGGGCGTCGAGGGCGAAGTCGGGGACGGCCCGCGCCGCCGCGGTGGGCTCGCTCGTCCGGGCCGCGCGGGCCGGTGCCGCGTCAGCCACTGTCTGCTCTGGCCGTCCGGGCGCGGCGGACGGGGTGCACGATGGCTGACGCGGCGCTGGGAGCGGCACTAGTAGACCCCGCACATCCCGTCGATGGAGACGTCCTCGACGAGGAACTCCTCCTGGATGACGTCGACATCGCCGTCGACGACCTGTGCCGCGCCAGCGGTGTCCTCGTCGAGGATGGTCAGCGTTTCGCCTGCGTGGTTGCCCATGGCCGCTCCCTTGTCGCTTCCCTGTGTCGGTCGGGTGGTTTCGTGTGCGAATGCACAGTAGTGGCACTCAGTGCCGAGTCACAGTAGTGGCACTTGGTGCCGAAAGAAAGCCCCTGCACCGTTTCCGCCCAGATCTCCGGCCGAATCCTCCGTCCAGATCGTCCGTCTGGCCAGGTCTTCCGTCCGTCTTCCGCCTGGATGCCCTGGCCGGCGAGCGGCCGGGCGCGGCGGCTCCCGCGCGGCGTGGATCGCGACGGATCTTCGGGACAGTCGCCGACTGGTGCCGGTCGGTGTCGATTGGTGTCGATTGGTGTCGATCAGAATCGATTGATATCGATTACCATCGATTGGTATCGTCGGCGGGCGAAGCGACACTGCCCATGATCCGGGAGCTCACGCCCCGGCGATGTCGCGGGAGGGCGGCACAGCGATGGCGCGACCGAAGGTTCCGCTGATCTCCAGACAACGGGCACTGGAGGTCGCGCTGGAGATCATAGACACGGAGGGTATCGACTCACTGAGCATCCGGCGGCTCGCCGAACGGCTCAGGGTCAACGGCGCCTCCCTGTACCACCACTTCCAGAACAAGGACGAGATCGTCGTCGGCGCGGCAAAACTGGCGCTCGAAGGTGTCCGCACCCCGCAGGCCCACGACGAGCCCTGGCGGGTGTGGATCCTGCGCAGTGCCCGCCGGCTGCGGCAGGCACTGCGCGAACATCCCGACCTCGTGCCCGTGATGCTGCGCCGCCGGCCGCTGAGCATCGGCTTCATGCAGTTGGAGGCCACCGCCGCGCTGCTGGCAGAGGAAGGTGTGCCGGTCGGGGCGATCGCGCCGATGCTGGAGGCGCTCGAGCTTGCCGCGATCGGCAGCGCCCTGCACGAGGCGCGCGGCGGCGACCGCGCCGGGGTGGATCACGACGCCGAGCGGACGCCGTATCTCAACCAGGCGTTCGAACAGCGTTCCCTGTCCGCCGACGAGATCTTCGACAGGCTGTGCGGACAGCTCGTCGACACGGTCGTGGCCACGGCTGCCGAGCGGGCGGCGGGGATGCCCGCCACGCGGGCGCTTCCCCCTCCCCAGCGACGGGCCCGGTCGTCCCAGAGCTCCTCGGCGAAGGCCACCGTCTGACCCTCCGGCAGGGTGATCGGCAGGATTCGGCCCGTGGCACGATCCGGCCCGCGTGGTGAACGTACGTTCGCTGCGCCGGGCCGCCGCGGACCCGGCGCCACACCGGCTGTGACGGGATGTGCCATTGGATGAGCGGACGTTCCCTACCTGGTTAGGCTGAGGCCGCACGAGCCAGGATGACGGCTGCTCACCCGATCTAGGCCGGAGGCGGTATGACGGACAGCGGGACGGCCAACGAGACGGCCAACGGCGCGACCGGGCCGCTGCGCGGGCTGCGCGTCGTCGAACTCGCCGGCATCGGCCCCGGGCCCTTCGCCGCGATGCTGCTCGCCGACCTGGGCGCGGACGTGATCCGGGTGGACCGCCCGGGTGAGGCGAACGACATCGTGCCGCCCGCGGTGGACGTGCTGCGGCGCGGCCGTCGTTCGGTCGCCATCGACCTGCGCTCCCCCGACGGCGTACGGGCGGTGCTGGACCTGGCCGAGCGGGCGGACGTGCTGATCGAGGGCTACCGGCCGGGGGTCGCCGAACGCCTCGGGGTCGGCCCGCAGGACTGCTGGGCCCGCAATCCCCGTCTCGTCTACGGCCGGATGACCGGCTGGGGCCAGGACGGCCCGCTGGCCCCCACCGCCGGGCACGATATCGGCTACATCGCGATCACCAGAGCGCTGCACGCGCTGGGCCGCCAGGGCGAGGAGCCCGCCGTGCCGGTCAACTTCCTCGGCGACTTCGGGGGCGGCTCCCTGTACCTGGTCGTCGGCGTGCTCGCCGCGGTCTTCGAGGCGGCCCGGTCCGGCCGCGGCCAGGTGGTCGACGCCGCCATCGTCGACGGCGCGGCGTCGCTGACCGCCATGGTGTACGGCCTGCTCGCCGCCGGGCAGTGGCGCGACGAGCGGGGCGTCAACCTGCTCGACACCGGGCGTCCCTGGTACGACGTCTACCGGACCGCCGACGACAACTGGGTCGCCGTCGGGCCGCTGGAGCCGAAGTTCTACGCGCAGTTCATGACGCTGCTCGGTCTGGAGCCCGACGAGGCGGAGCGTGCCGACCCCGCCGCCTGGCCCGCGCTGCGGGAGCGGATCGCCGCGGCGTTCGCCCGGCGCACCCGGGACGAGTGGGCGAAGGTCTTCGAGGGCACCGACGCCTGCGTCGCCCCCGTGCTGAACCTGACAGAGGCCGCGGGCCACCCGCACCTGGCGGCCCGCGGCACGTTCATCGAGGTGGACGGGGTGCGCCAGCCCGCTCCCGCGCCCCGTTTCAGCCGGACGCCTCCCGGCCGGCCGGAGCCTCCGGCGCGGCCCGGCGCGCACACCCGACAGGCGCTGACCGACTGGGGTGTGCGCGACGTGGACGCGCTGCTCGCCTCCGGCGCGGCGGTCCAGGCCTGACCCGACGGTCCGGGGAGGAAGCCGGGGCGGCCGGCCAGCGACAGCTCGTAACTGTTGCTACCTCAGGCGACAGGTTTGCCACAGTACGGGATGGGCTGCAGCGGTACGAACTGGCTGCCATCGTCGCTGACCTGGACGAACGCGTAGCAGTCGCTGAGCTGTCCGATGTTGGTGGCGAAGTCGACCGGCTTCAGCAGCAGACCGCCACCGTCGTAGCTGCGGACCTTGCGCAGGCTGTCGATGAACCCCTGGCGGGTCGGGCAGGGCCCGGCCTCCTGCAGCCCACGGATGAACATGTCGGCGGACAGCCACCCGAAGACGGTGCCCTCCTGCGCCGGGGTCTGGTTCTCCGTCGCATAGGCGGTCATCGCGTTGAGCAGCCGGGTGTGGGCCGGTGTGTTCGCCTCGAACGGAACAAAGTTGATGTACACGACGAGCCCGGCCAGCGCCGGGCCCAGCTGCAGCAGCAACGCCGGGTCATAGCCGGTCGGGGCGATCACGGCCTTGAGATCGACGTTGGCGGCACGAACCGCCGGGATCAACTTCGCCAGCACGTCCGGGAAGATGACACCGGCGATCGTGTCGATGCGCGCCGCCTTCATCTGCCGGGCCAGCGCGTCGAAACTGGTCGTACCGGCGGTCACCTCGTACTCCATGTCAACGGAGATGCCGGAGGCCCGCAGACTGTCGACGATCTCCTCGCGGTATTTCCGGCTTGCGTCGCTCAACGCCATGTTCACCATGGCGGCACGAGCGCCACCCCGGCTGCGGACGAAATCCCCCCAGACCGTGGACGCGCCCTTCTCGGACGAATAATAATGCCATGAGAACATGTTCTGGTGCTCTGACCAGGCAGCCTCGCCGGCGAACCCGGTGACCGGGATCCCCTTCTCGTCGAGATACTGCGCGGAACCACTCCCCGCCTGCAGCCCCTCCATGACGCCGAAAACCTCTTCGTTCTCGACGAGCTGACGGGCCCCGATCAGGTTCACCGAGGGATCCGTGGCGTCGTCCCGCCAGGCATAGGTGAGCTTCCGGCCGTTGACGCCGCCTTCGGCGTTGGCCAGCTCGAAACGGGCCTGGACGCCGGAGCGGAACCCGTGCACGGGGGAGGCTCCGGGCCCGGAATCGCTGTACAACAGGCCGGCTTTTACCTCGGCGCTGGTCACTCCCGGTGCCGTACAGCTCTCCGCCTGCACGGATCGGCTGGTATCCCCGCTGCCGCATCCGACTACCAGACCGCCCAGGCCGCTCGACGCGACGACCAGAGCGGTGAAACGTAAGTGCCAACGTCTGCTGACCAATGACATGTTGACCCGTCTCTTGTCCCAAGTGTGAGATGGAGCACAGGCCAGTGTAGGAGTATGCGGTGCGCAGTCGGACGGCCACCAGACTTTGGCCTTCCGTTGATGTGAAGAGTCACCGAGCGACGACCAGAAGCGGTGTACGGCAGGGATTACGAACCTCCTGCCGCCCCCCGTTGTGGCGCGGTCGCACAGAGCTGGCCAGAGCCGGCCAGAACCGGTCTGACGCCGCGTGAGAGGCGGGCCGTGACCGTACCTGTACCTGCCAGGCGAGCGGGCTTACGCGGCCCGCGGCGGGTGCCGGTGGCGGCCGGACGGTGGTTCCGTCCGGCCGCCACCGGCACGACGCCGCAGGTCCGGCCCGGCCTGTTCACGCGGGATCGGCCGTTCCCGCGCGACCAGCCAGTTGCGGTCAGTAACCGCCCGCTCAGGGGAGCAGGCGGCCGCAGCGCGGGGTGGGTGCCAGCGGCAGGAACCGGCTGCCGTCGTAGCTGACCTGGACGAAGGCGTAGCAGTCACCCAGCCGTCCGGAGTTGGTGGCGAAGTCGACCTTCTGCAGCAGCAGACCGCCGCCGTCATAGTCGTGAACCTTGCGCAGGCCGTCGATGAACGACTGGCGGGTCGGGCAGGGCCCGGCCTCCTGCAGACCACGGATGAACATGTCGGCGGACAACCATCCGAAGACGGTGCTCTCCTGCGCCGGAACCTGGTTCTCCGGGGCGTAGGTGGTCATCGCGTCGAACAGCCGCTTGTGCGCCTCGGTGTTCAGCTCGAACGGGACGAAGTCGGTGTAGATGATGACCCCGGGCAGCGCCGGGCCGGCCTGTTGCAGCAGCGTCGGGTCGTAGCCGACCGGGATGAGCACGGTCTTGAGGTTGACCCCGGCGGCCCACACCGCCGGGAGAAGCTTGATCAGCACGTCCGGGAAGATGACCCCGGCGATGGTGTCGACCTGCGCCGCCTTCATCTGCCGGGCCAGCGCGTCGAAGCTGGTCGTGTTGGCCGTCACCTCGAAGGTCATGTCGGTGTTGACACCGGCGGCGTTCAGGCTCTGGGCGAGCTGCCGGTGGAACTTCTTGGTGGCCTCGCTCAACGCCATGTCCACCATGACGGCACGGGTGCCGCCCCGGCTGCGGACGAAGTCTCCCCAGACGGTGGACGAACCCTGTTCGGTGGTGTAGTAGTGCCAGGAGAACATGTTCTTGTACTGCGCCCAGACGGTCTCGCCGGCGGATCCGACAACCGGGATCCCCCGCTCGCTCAGATAGGGCGCGGAACCGGCCGCCACGTGCGGTCCCTGAATGATTCCGAAGACCCCTTCGTCCTCGACGAGGTCGCGGGAACCGACCAGGTTCAACGCGGGGTCGGTGGCGTCGTCCCGCCAGGAGTAGATAATCTTCCGGCCGTTGACACCGCCCTCGGCATTGGCCACCCCGAGACGGGCGTTGATACCGGACCGGAACCCGACCAGCGGGGACGCCCCCGGCCCAGACATACTGAACACCAGACCGGCTTTGACCTCGGTATCGGTTACTCCCGGCGTCCTACAGGATGATCGGGCGGACTGCCTGACACCATCGCTGTCACCGCATCCGAGCACCAGCCCACCCAGAGCGCCCAATGTGAGAACCAGGGTGATGAAATGTAAGCGTCGGCGTCTTCTGATCACTGTCATGTTGACCCGCCTCTCCGTGCGCACGAGATGAAACAGGGCCATTCTAGGAGTGCACGGTAGGTAGTCATCCGTCCCCCGGTATTCCAATGTCGATTGGAATACCGGGACGCGACACCCGGCCGACGGGAGAACAACCGCGAACCGGGTTCGGGAAAATCCGTCCCGGTTGTCACCGCACGACCGGCCGGACGCGCGGTCACGGTTTTCTCCTGGCCGCCAACTCCCGGCCCGCGGCCTCCCGACAGCCTGCCCGAAAGCCGGCAGCCGGGAGAAGAAACCACCCGGACACAGACGGGACACCCGTCCCAGGGCCTGTCTCGGCGGTGGCAAGGAAGACCGCTGGCCACCTCCTCGCCCGGGCCGCCGGCGCTGTGCTCGCCCCGGCTGGGAAGGGCTTCTGGCACCGTGTGCCTGACGGCCTCTGGCACCGTGTGCCTGACGAAGCCGTCAGCCCTGCCCGGCCTGGCCGTGGCCCCGCTCACCCGCTGCCGTCGACGGCGGTGGAAAGCCGTCTCGGACCCCCGTCGCAGGCCGGGGCCGCCGCGGGGCCCGTCGACATCAAAAGATCGTCCCCTGCCGCGGATCCCCGCCGGACGGCCAGCCCCGCCAACTGGCCGATCCGGCGGGCCTACAGCCGTCCCGGGCCGCCGAAGCGTGTTCCGGCGTTCCGTTTCGGTAGAAACAACCGACAGAAAGACCATGCGGTATCGACGGCGATGCGAAACCGGTGTCGTCACGCGACAGACGTCATCGCGAAACCAGCGTCGTCGCGCGGCGGACCTTGTCGCGCCGCCGTCGGCCGTCGGAGCTAGCCCTTCAGGGCCTGCACCAGCTGCGTGGTCTGGGTTTCGGTCAGACATTTCGTCGCACCCTTGTTGAGGCTAACTACCTTGTCACCCTGAATAGCTGCCTGGAAATAGCAGGTGGGGAAGGCCGGCTGACCCTCCGTGAAGGTCGTCGGTGGAATGATGCCACCCAGCGTCTCGTCCTTCAGCGCGTACAGCCCCTTCTTGACGTCGGCCGATGTCGAGTCGGGCCCGAGGTTACCCGCTTTGGCCGCCGCTTCGAACAGTTTGCCGCTGGCCCACGGGTAGATCGTGTCATAGGTGAACTGCCGGCTCTTGCGCAGGTCCGGGTAGTACGTGTCCAGCGCGTCGAGGAACTCCTTCACCGCCGGCACGGACTCGTCGGTGTAGAGGACGGTCGGAGACGACAGGAGAGCCCCGTCGAAACCGTTGTGCCCCAGCCAGGACGGCCCGAGGGTCGGGGTCTGGCTGATCACGGTCGGGGTGAATCCCTGCTGGGCGCACGAGTCCGTGACCCGCGGCACGACCTCGGAGTTGTGCGCCACGAACAGCGCGTCCACGCCCTCGTCCTTCAGCGCCAGGCATGGCGCGGTGTAGTCGGGCGCGGTCGCCGAGATCTTCCCGGTGGCGATCCCGACGTCACCGACGATGGCGGAAGCCGCCTTGCCCAGGCCCTCGAGCTGGGCGCAGACGGGTGTCTCGGAGCAGTACAACAGGCCGACTTTCTTCTTGCCGGCCGCCTTCGCCGCCTCCCAGATACCCACCGTGGTCACCGGGACCGGTGCGCCCGTTATGAAGAAGTCCGGATGGGTCAGGAAGGGCGACTCGACGGAGAGCCCGCCGACGACCGGAATATCCTTCTCGGTCACGTAGTCGGCCCAGGTCGCGTCGACCAGGCTGCTGTCGCCGACGATGGCCACGACCTTGTCCTGCTCGACCAGCTTCCTGACGGCCCGCAACGACCTCGCCGGGTCACCTCCGTCGTCCTCGACGATCACTTTCACCGGATAGCCGTTGGCGCCGCCCCGCGCGTTGACAGATTTGGCCCAGGTGTCGAAAACGTCCTTGAGCCGGCCGAGGGTGGCCGACTGCGCACCTGAACAACTGCAGATCGCGCCGAGGACGACTGGCTTGCCCGACAGCGCCTCCGCGTCCGTCCCCGAATTGGAATCCGAGGAGCTACAGGCAGCTACCGCCACCAACACGGCGGTCAGTAAGGCCCACAACGCGGCGCCGCGTCTTTTCCCGTTCATCCTTCTCCTTCTGGTGTTCCGGTCGTCATACCGGCGGACCATCGCGAAAAAAGCATCACTGTCCGGTGCCGGCCGGATCGGCTCCGTGCGCCGATACCGCGGCAGTGCCCGGGTCGTGGCCCGCCGACAGGTATCCACGTACGAGCTCGTCCCCGTCCAGTTCGGACGGCGCCCCGGTGAAGCCGACGCGGCCGCGGCCCAGCAGACAGACCACGTCGGCCATCTCCAGAGCGCGGCTGACGTACTGCTCGACGAGCAGCAGCGACACGCCGCTGGCGGCGAGCCCCCGCAGCGACTCGAAGATCTGGTCGATGACGCGCGGGGCGAGCCCCATGGAGACCTCGTCGAGCAGCACCACGGCGGGGTCCGACAGGTAGCAGCGCGCCAGCGCGAGCATCTGCTGCTGGCCGCCGGACATCGTGCCCGCCACCTGGCGCAGTCGGTCACGCAGCACCGGGAAGGCGTCCAACGCCGCATCCACAGCGCTGTTCCCGCGGCCACTGTTCTCCCGGTCACTGTCGTTCCCGCGGCCGCTGTCCCTACCGCGGCCACCGCTCCCGCGGATGCCGCCACCGCGGCCGCGGCCGCCATGCCCGCGCCAGGACGGCAGCTGGAGCTGGAGGTTCTCCCGGACGGTCAGGCTCGGGAAGATCCCGCGGCCCTCCGGGACCAGACACAGCCCGGCCCGGGCCCGCTGATGCGGGCTGCTCCTGGTCACATCACGGCCTGTGACTGTGACCGTCCCGGCGGATGGCCGCAGCAGGCCGGCGGCCGCCCGCAACAGCGTCGTCTTGCCGGCGCCGTTGGGCCCGAGCAGGGCGACGACGGATCCCGCCGGCACCGTCAGGGTGACCTCGCGCAGTACAGTCGAACGCCCATAACCCGCTGTCACCGAACGTAGCTGGAGTGCGTCGGCCCGCTCGGTCACGGCCAGCCCGGCGTTCATACGGCCACCTCCTCGTCCGCCGCCTCGTCCGCTGTCCTGTCCGCCGCCGCGCTGCCCACGGCCGTGCTGCCCGCGGCGGTCTCGACCAGCGCGTCACCGAGGTAGGCCGCCCGCACGATCGGCGACTCGACGGCCTCGCGCGCGCTCCCGGTGAAGACCAGCCGGCCGAAATCGAGGACGTAGACCGCCTCGCAGACGTCGAGCACGAGCGACATGTCGTGCTCGACGAGCAGGATGCCGACCCCGCGCTCGTCGACGACGCGCCGCAGGATCGCGCCGAAACGCCGCGTCTCCGCCCGGTCGAGGCCGGCGGAGGGCTCGTCGAGCAGCAGGATCCGGAAGGGCCCGGCCAGGCAGCGGGCCAGCTCCACCAGCCGCCGCTGGCCGGTCGAGAGGTTTGCCGCGGGCACGCCAGCAAGATCGCCCAGGTCGCAGAGCTCAAGCGCGCGGTCGGTGGCGACGCGCACCGCCAACCGGTCCGCCGGCCGCCCGGCCAGGTGCGACAGCGGGTTGCCGCCGGCGAGCGTCCCCTCCGCGCCGACCGCGACGTTGTCCCGGACGCTGAGGGTGTCGAACAGCTCCATCCGCTGGAAGGTGCGCCCCAGGCCGCGTCGGGCCCGCGCCGCCGGGCCGGCGCGCGAGACGTCACGGTCGTCGAGCAGGACGCTCCCCCGGCTCGGGCGCACCAGGCCGGAGCAGGCGTTGAAGGTCGTGGTCTTGCCGGCGCCGTTCGGGCCGATCAGCCCGGTGACCCGTCCGGTCGGCGCGACCAGGTTGAGCTCGTCCACCGCGACCAGGCCGCCGTACCGTACCCGCAGGCCGCGCACGGTGAGCGCGCCCGGCCGCACCCGGCTGGCGCCGGCCGCCGGCCGCGTCGGCACCGGGGCCGCGGCGGCTGCCTCCCCGGCCGGGGAGGCAGCCTGGCCGTCCGTGACGGCAGCCGGCGGGCTGTCCGCGGCGGGCTGCGGGGCGGCCGCCGCGGTGGCGCGCGCGGCGCGACGGCGGCCACCGAGGACGGTGCCGATCGCCTGCCGCACCGCCGGTGGGACCAGTGCCGTCGAATGGGCGGCGATCGCCGTCGCGATCGCCGCCAGGCCGAAGACGAGCTGCAGGATCGTCGCGGTGTTCTCGCCCGAGGAGTAGGACGGGATCAGGACGAGGGCGCCGGCGGCCGTCAGCGCATACCACGGGTTGCCGCCCAGCACGATGACGATCAGAGCGAAGTACGTCAGTGACAGCAGCGGATGATACGAGTCGGCGGAGACGGTGCTCTGCGCGACTGCGCCCAGCGCCCCGCCGACGGCGGCCATGAACGCCGAGACGCAGAAGACGAGCACGCGGGTGACGCTCACCGTCACGCCGCTGGTCTCCAGCGCGGTCGGCGAGTCACCCAGCCCGCGTAGCAGCCGGCCGAGCCGGCCGCGGTCGAGCACGGCCAGGACTCCCGCGGCGATGACGGTCATCGCCAGCACGAGGAAGTAGTAGCCCCGGTCGTCGTCGATCTCCAGCCAGGACAGGTGGGGACGCGGCTGGTCCAGGCCGGCGCCGGTGGGCCCGAACATGTAGTCCTGCGCGTAGAACATGTACTGCAGGAAGATGCCGAAGCCGAAGGTCGCCAGGGCCAGGTAGAGCCCGGTGAGCCGGATCGCCGGGATCGCGAGGACCGCCCCGACCGGCACTGCGACCAGCCCCGCCAGCAGCAGCGCGACGAGCCACGGCAGGCCGTGGTCGACGCTCAGGTGGGAGAACCCGGCGGCACCGATCGCCATGAAGCTGACCTGGCAGAGCGAGACCTGCCCGCAGTTGCGGACGAGCAGGCCGAGCGAGAGGAAGACGATGCTCGTCGCCAGCGCCACGGTCCAGTCGGTGAGGTGGATGCCGGCGAACGAGGGCACGGTCGCCAGCACGGCCAGCAGCGCCGCGCCCGCGACGAGCTGGAGGACGGGTGGCACCGTCCACGACGGCCGGCGGCGGGCGACGGCCCGCGACGGGCCGATGAGGTAGCGGCGGGGGAAGACCAGCAGCACGACGAACAGCACGGTGAACGGCAGCGCCGGCGGCAGCCCCGCCAGCGGGCCGGTGGTGAAGTACTTCGTCGACAGGGAGGCCAGCACGCCGATGGCCAGCCCACCGGCGAAGGTCAGCGGCAGGTTCGTGAACCCGCCGACCGCCGCCGCGCCGAACGCGGCCACGACCAGCAGGGTCAGCTGCACCGGGTCCAGCGGCAGCAGCGGCGCGAACAGCACGCCGGAGGCCGCGGCCAGGGTGGCGCCGATGGACCAGGCGAAACGCCGCGTCGTCGCCGGGCTGTTTCCCGTGAGGGCCAGCAGGGCGGGGTCGTCGACGACGGCGCGCATCGCCGTCCCCAGCCGGGTCGTGCGGAACATCACCGACAGACCCGCCGTGGTGAGCAGCGCGAAGGCGAAGGTCACGATGTCGGTCCAGCGGACGTTCGTCCCGAGCAGCCGCACGTCGCCCGAGGCGAGGAAGACCGGGACCGTCCGTAGCTCCAGCGTCCCGTAGGAAAGGACGATGACGGCCTGGATCACGAGCAGGAGCCCGACCGTGCTCGCCACCTGCAGGGCCAGGCTCGCCGCCTGGATCGACCGCGCGAGAAGTTCGAGGACCAGGCCCAGCAGCGGCCCCGCCAGCAGCACCGCGACCGCCGCAGCCATCGGCCAGGACCAACCCTGGCCGATGTGCAGGGAGTAGAAGAGGTATGCTGCGACAGCTGCCAGCGCGCCGTGCGCGAAGTTGAAGACGCCCGACGTCTTATAGGTCAGCACCAGGCCGGTGCCAGCGAGCCCGTAGACCGCGCCGGTCGTCAGACCGGTGACGACAAAGGGCAGAACCTGGGACATGTCTCCCCAAACTGGGCCAGCGGCCGTCATGGCCGTGGTGGGTCACTTCTCCGGCGACAGGCCGGGGGGCGGGCGCGCGATGTCGTGCCGCCACCCTGGGCATGGTGCGGCGGTCGCGGACACGGCCAGTCATGTCCGCGACCGCCGCACCGGCGATGTGGCAAGGGGGCCGGCGGTGACCTGCAGACGGATGCGATGACAGAGGGCCGTCTGGCTGATCGGAACATGGGTATTGATCAACACGTCGGCGCGGCCGACTGGCACGGATGGGATCGTACCGGCGGCCGTCGTCGCGAGGCCCCGCGTCAGCGGGCCGCCCCGGTGTCCCGGTGTCGGCACCGGTCATCGTGACATTTCGCCCGCTCGGCCACTTCCAGCCGTGATAGGCATCGCTCTCTGTCACCGCGTACGCCGTCTCGGCCTTCGCGGCAACTGTCACATCCCTGCGCCTCCTCCGCCGGCCCCCGACTTCGGCTGTTCCTTTTCTCTGCTGGTGCCTGGACGGGCGCCCGACCGCTGGGAGAGCGACGGAAACCGCTAACGATCGTTTGCAACCTAGCCGTGCGATCATCCCTGGTCAAGCCTTGACCACGTTCCGGATACAAGGGAAAACCCCTACCTACGCCACCATTCCAGCACCACGGTGGATCCCATACCGAACCGGCCCACGACACGCGGCGCCGGATGCCTCCCACGGCCACCTACCGCGCCCGCTATCGGGACGCACCGTCACCGCCCACGGCCCTGCCGGCACGAACAGGTGACACGGACACTGGGAGCACGCGAACAACCGTGGGCGACCGACGGCCCGGCACCGGCCCGCCCCCTGCCACCGACCGTTGCGGCGCCACCGGGCCACCGGGCCACCGGGCCACCGGGCCGCCGACTTACGGACCGGACGCGACCGGCCCGGAGCAAGCGCGCACTCACGACACACCGCGACGGTTCAGCCACGGCCGATCAGGAACCGCCCGGAAACCCTGCGCCCCCCGAGATATCACGCAAGGGCACCCGGAAAGCCGCGCAGCGCCACCCGCCGCCATCCGGCGGCCCGACGCCGACTGGAGTGATCCCGCTTCCGTGGACAGCGAACCTGAGGTTCGCTGTCCATAGGGAAGGAGCGTCATGGGGTCAGCTCGCCGGAAGTTCACCCAGGAGTACAAATCCGAGGCAGTAAGGTTGGTGCTCGACTCGGGCCGGTCGGTGACCGAGGTCGCGAAGAGTCTGGGTATCCACGAGACCACGTTGGGAAACTGGGTGAAGAAGGCGAAGGAGAACGGCGAGACCGAGGAGCGGCCGCTGTCGGTGTCGGAGCGCGCGGAACTTGAGGAGCTCCGGAAGAAGTACGCGCAGGCGCAGATGGACATCGCCTTCCTAAAAAAAGCGGCGAGCTTCTTCGCGAGCGAGCAGAAGTAAAGTTCGAGTTCATCTCGATACACGCTCCGAAGAGGCCTGTGTCCGCCGACGGCGCGAACACCTTTCCCGTCGACTACATGTGCAAGAAACTCGACCTGTCCCGACAGGGCTACTATGCGTGGAAGAAACGCGGCCCGTCTCGGAGGGAGAAGGACGACGCCACCTTGTCGACCATGATCAGAGCTGTTTTCGACCGTCACGAGGGGCGGTACGGCGTGCGGCGGATCTTCCACGAGATCCGCCGCCAGGGCGTCGCCGTCGCCTACAAGCGGGTCCAGCGGCTGATGGCGACGATGGGCCTGGTCAGCGTGCATCCGCGTCCCCGCCGGCCGGTGACGACGGTGCAGGCCGCGGACTCCTCATCGCTGCCTGATCTTGTCGGCCAAGACTTCGCCGCGTCCGCACCGAACCAGTTGTGGTACGGCGACATAACATATATTCGCACCTGGGATGGCTGGGTGTACATGGCCTCCGTCATCGACGCGTTCTCTCGGAAGATCGTCGGCTGGGCGGTCGCCGATCACATGCGCACCGAACTCGTTCTCGACGCGCTTCGTATGGCCGTCACCCGCCGGCGGCCACCCGGCGGCGTCATATTCCACGCCGACCGAGGCGGTCAGTACACCAGCCGTGAGTTCGTCGCCTTCTGTCGCGACAACAACGTCCGAAACTCCGTCGGCCGTACCGGGATCTGTTTCGACAACGCCGCGGCGGAGTCCTTCTGGGCCACCCTCAAGAAGGAGTTCGTCCACCTCCACCCGTTCGATACCATAGACCGCGTCCGGGCGGGGATCTTCGAATATGTCGAGATCTACTACAACCGGCAGCGGTTGCACTCCTCGATCGGCTATCTCACGCCTGTCGAGTTCGAGGAAGAATTTGACGGACAAACACTTCGTGCTGCATAGTTAGGACTGTCCACGAAAGTGGGAACCCTCCAGTCTTCGACAGGCTCGACGACGTGCTGCGGGTCCTGCAGCCGGCCAAGGTGAACGCGGCGTTGGGTGCGGTGTCGCAGGCGGTGGCCGGCCGTGGTGAGGAGATCGGCAGGACCATCGATGTGACTAATTCGTACCTCGGTAAAATCAACAACGATATTCCGCAGTTGACCCGGGACCTTGACAAGGGTGCGACCGTGCTCGACATCTACGCCGCCGCCACTCCGGACCTGATGCGGGTGCTGGCGAACGGCACGGTCACCGCGCGCACGTTCGTCGATCAGCAGGGTGCTTTCCACGGGCTTCTCCAACAGCTCAGTTCACTGTCGGGAACCGGTCAGGACTTCCTCGCGATCAACGGCAGCCGACTGGTCGATCTGGCACACTCACTGATTCCCATCACCAGTCTGCTCGAAGATTATTCTCCGGAATTTTCCTGCTTCCTACAAGGCGCGGACAAGGCACACCAGCTGCTGAAGACCGCCATCGGCGGTGTCGTACCCGGCGTTATGGCGATCGTCAGCATCCAGCCCGGTAACGAGCCATACCAGTATCCTCGCGACCTGCCCAATATCGCCGCGGACAACGGGCCCAACTGCCACGGGATGCCCGACTACGACGGCAGCTACATCCCGGCTTCGTTGATGGTACCGGTGGACAAGGGTGGTGACCCCAATCCGCCCGGGCCGGACGCGAACCGGGCGCGGCTGGCCCAGACCCCGCTGGTGGTCCGGCTTTTTGGACCGCTGGCGACCCTGGGCAGCACCCCGGCCACAACCAGCCCGGCTACCCCGGCTGGTACGACCACGGCGGCGGGGGGTCGGCGGTGACCAGGTCGGCTCTCGCGGTCCGTAGCCAGGCTGTCAAGACCGGTGTTTTCGCGGTCGCCACATCCCTGGTGCTGTTGTTGATTTCGATTCAGCTCGGTGGGTTCAGTTTTAAGGACCGCGACGAGTACGGTGCGGTGTTCACCGACGTCTCCGGGCTGAAATCCGGGGACTCGGTCCGCGTCGCCGGTGTCGAGGTCGGCAAGGTCTCCGATGTGAAGACCTTCGAGAACACCCGGGCGAAGGTGACGTTCACCGTCAACACCAGCCGGCCGCTGCTCACCGGCGCGGTGGCGGCGGTGCGGTACAAGAACCTCACCGGTGACCGCTACCTGGAGCTGCGCCAGGGCCCGGGAGAACAGAAACCGTTGCCTCCCGGCGGGGTGCTGCCGGTGACGCAGACCCAGCCGGCGCTCGACCTCGACGTCCTGCTGGCCGGCTTCCACCCGCTGTTCGAAGGACTGGCTCCGGATCAACTCAACCAGTTCTCCGGCGAGCTGATCTCGGTCCTGCAGGGTGAAGGGGGAACGATCGATTCGATCCTGACCAGGACGGCGTCGTTGACCTCCACCCTGGCGGACCGGGACGTGGTGATCGGGCAGGTGGTCGACAACCTCAACGCGGTGCTGGGAAACCTGGACGATCACAGCGGCCAGCTCGGGGGCACGATCGACGGCCTGCAGCATCTGGTGTCCGGCCTGGCGGAGGACCGTACCCGCCTCGGTGGGTCCTTCGACACCGCGAGCACGTTGACGACACGGTTGAACGACCTGCTGACCGATCTGCGGGAACCGTTCGCCGGCATGGTTCACGAACTCGGTCGTACCGCCACCACGCTGAACGAGGGCCGGGAGACGATCGATACCGTTCTTGGTCTGCTGCCCGGTGCCTATCTGCGGGTCGCCCGGGTGGGATCTCGAGAATCGACCTACGGGATGTACATCTGTTCCCTGCGGGTGAAGCTGACCGGGCCGGACGGGCAGCCGATATACACGCCGTGGATCGGGCCGAGTGACAATGTCGAGCGCTGCAAACCTGGGACCGCCCCACTGGAGACACCCGCGCAGCGCGAACAGAAAGCCGCCGCGCAGGCCGTGAGCGCGACCGGAAGCGGCAGGTGAGGCGAAGCGATGGCCAAGAAGTTCCGTGAGCGCAATCTCACTGTGATCGCCCTGGTGGGTATTGCGGGGACGTTGCTGGCGATCGCCGGTACGTTCCAGGTCGCGAAGCTGCCGTTTATCGCGGGCGACTCCTATACCGCGCATTTCACCGAGGCCGGCGGGCTACAGCCCGGTGACCCGGTGAAGGTCGCCGGCACACAGATCGGGAAGGTGACCGGTGTTGGCCTCGACGGCCCTGACGTGAAGGTGACGTTCACCGCGAAACATGTCCGGCTCGGGGACGCGACCACGGCGCAGATCAAGACCAATACGCTGCTCGGCGCACGGTATCTCAGTCTGGTGCCGCGCGGGGACAGGCCGCTGGGAGGCGGCGGTGACATTCCGGTGGCGCGGACCACCGCCCCGTACAGCATCACGCAGGGTCTGGATGATGTCAGTGGGCAGGTCGGGCAGGTGGATACCGAGCAGCTCGCGCAGGCGTTGAGCACGTTCTCCGACGCCTTCCGGGACACCGCCGGGGACATCGGGCCTGCCATGGATGGGCTGACCAGGCTGTCTGAGACGATTGGTTCGCGGGACCAGGCGATCCGTGAGCTGTTCGCCAGGACCGGCAGCGTGACGGAGGTCTTCCGGCAGCGCACCCGGCAGATCACCACGCTGATGCTGGACGGTAACTCCCTTCTGGCGGAGCTGGAGAGCCGGCGGGCGAGCCTGCACAGACTGCTGGTCAACACCACCGCGGTTGCCGACCAGATCAGTGGCCTGGTCACCGACAACAACCAGCAGTTGAAGCCGGCGCTGACCGAGCTGAACGCGACGTTGGAGCTGCTGCGGCGTAACCAGAGCAACATCGTCTCCGCGGTGAGCCAGGTCGCCAGCTTCATCACCGGCTTCGGTGAGGGGGTCGCCAGCGGCCCCTGGTTCCAGGGATCCCTTGACGCCGCGGTCGGGGCTGTCGGTACGCATGATCTTGTTCCGCAGATCCCACTGCCGGCCGGGCAGCCGCAGCCACTGACTCCGACGCTGCCCTCGCTGGGGGATCTGCTCGGGCTGAACGGGAGATAGGCACGTTCATGACACAGAGACTCGCCGGCCGACCGTACGGTCTGATCGCCGCTGTTGTTGTCGTGGCGGTGGCCGCGACCGCCCTGGTACTCCTGCTGGGTGGCGGTGACAAGCATGGTGTGGCCTATTTCCGGTCGGTGAAGAACGTCTATGTGCATGACAAGGTCCGGATCCGGGGGGTTGTGGTCGGGAGGATCGACGCGATTGTTCCGGAGAAGGACAGGGTACGGGTCGAGTTCAGCTACGACGGTAGGTACAGTCTGCCGGCGGACGTGCGTGCGTGCGGCGATTGTGTCGCCGACGCTGGTGGCGACCCGGTTCGTCCAGCTCGACCCGCCGTATACCGGTGGTCCGACATTCGCGAACGGGGGCACGATTCCGTTGACGCGGACGGCGGCGCCGTTGGAGTTCGACGATCTGAAGGCGCAGTTGTCGCGGTTGTCCACGGCGTTGGGGCCGAACGGGCTGAATCGTGACGGTGCCCTGTCGGACTTCCTGGACACCGCGGCAGCGAATGGCAGGGGGCAGGGGGCAGGGGGCAGGGGGCAGGGGGCAGGGGGCAGGGGAAGAGTTTCAACACGATGGTGCGTGAGTTGTCGTCGGCGGTGCAGACGCTGTCGGACAGCGGCGGGGATATTTTCGGTACGGTCCGTAACCTGCAGGTGTTTGTGTCGGCGTTGGCGGGGATGGACGGTCAGGTCGCGGAGTTCAACCGGCGGCTGGCCGGAGTCTCCGACCTGCTGCACGACAACGACGGTGACCTTGCCGCCGCCCTCGCCGGGGTCGAGCGGGCCGCCACACTTGTCGAGGGGTTCCTCGCGGACAACCGGGGCGAGATCTCCAACGCCACCGGGCAACTCGCCGAACTGACCCGGACGCTCGCGGCCCAGCGGGACAACCTCGCCACCATCCTGCACGTCGGCCCGAACACGCTGACAAACGCGTTCAACATCCTGTCGATGCGTGACAACGGTGCGGTTACCGGTGGGCTCGTGTTGGACAACCTGTCCACCCCCGCCGAGCTGGTCTGCGAGGTCATGGCCACCCAGGCGGCAAACGACCCGGCAGCGGGCGCCAAGACGTGTCTGGGCTATCTGGGCCCGCTGCTGAACCTGTTGCGGGTGCAGTCGCCGCCGATCGGGATCAACGGCCCGCTCAACCAGTCCGGAGGCGGCGGTCCGGTAGCCGGTCCCGCGCCCAGCGGCACGGACCGCACTGCCCCTCCGATTCCGACTGGCACGTCCGAGTTGCCCCCGCCGGTGTCACTGCCGGGTCTTGGTGGCCTGCTCCTTCCTGGAACTGGAAGTGGACGATGATGCGTGCGGCGACATGCCCCCGGCGGCGCTGGGTGGCGCTGGTCACGGCGGCGGCGATGACCGCCGTTCTGACCGGGTGTGGTTTCGAGAGCCTCAACTCATTCCACCTGCCCGGTACCAAGGGCAGCGGCCCGGGCTCCTACACGGTGCGGATCGAGCTGCGTAACGCGCTCAACGTCGTCCCGAACACCCCGGTCATGGTCGACGACGTCACCGTCGGGACGATCCGGTCGGTGGAACTGAAGGACTGGACCGCCGTCGTGACGGTGAGCCTGGACAAGGACGTGGTCCTGCCGGAGAACGCCACCGCCACCATCGGCCAGACCAGCCTGCTCGGCGCCAAGCACATCGAACTCGCCCCACCCACCCAGGACGAGCCCGTCGGCCGGCTGCACGACGGCTCCGTCGTTCCGATCACCCGCAGCGGCCACTACCCGGAGACCGAGGACGTCCTGGCCTCCGCCGCGGCCCTGCTCAACGGCGGCGGGCTGGGCCAGCTCAAGACGATCACCACCGAGGTGAACAAGGCGCTCGGGGGCCGGGAGGGCACGACCCGGGACCTGCTGCACCAGGTCGACACCACGGTGACGCGGCTGGACGAGCAGAAGGCCAGCATCACCCGGGCGCTGGACTCCCTGGACCGGATCTCCGGCCGGTTCCGCGAGCAGAACCCGACCATCGAACGGGCCCTGGCCGCCTTCCCCCCGGCCCTCGACGTACTCAACCAGGAGCGCGAGAACCTGGTGAACACTCTGGTCGCGCTCGGTGACTTTGGCCGGCAGGTCGATGATGTTGTCACCCGCGGTGGGGACGACATCGTGCGTAACGTGGCCGCGCTGCGCCCCGTGCTGAAGGGCCTCGCCGACGCCGGATCGTCACTGCACGAGTCACTCTGGCAGGTGGGCACCCTGCTCTTCCCACTGGACACCTTCGGCGAGGTGTTCCGCGGCGACTACATCAACCTGTGGGGCACCGTGGACCTCACCCTTCCCAACATCGACCGGACCCTGCTCAGCGGGACCCCTCTCGAGGGATCTCTCACCGGCCTGCACGGGCTACTCGGCGGGACGCTCGGGCTCGGGGACCAGGCGGCCAACCCGCTCACCGCACCCGCCCAGCAGCCGCCCACGCCGGCCCCGGCCCAGCAGGGCCAAGGGATGGCGGGGCAGCCGCAGGCCCCGGCATCGCCCACGCCCACCCCGTCCGATCCGTCACTGCTCGGCGGCCTGGTAGGCGGCCTACTCGGGGGAGGCAGTCGATGATCTCCCGGATGGTCCGCGTCCAGCTCGTGGTCTTCACCCTGCTGTCCCTGACCGCGGGACTACTGATCTTCTTCCGGTACGCGCGGGTACCCGCCGAACTCGGCATCGGCACCTACACGGTCACCGCCCGCTTCACCGAGGGAGCGGGGATCTACCCGCACGCCAACGTCACCTACCGCGGTGTCCAGTCCGGGACGGTCACCGCCGTCCGGCTCGCCAGCGACGGCGTCGACGTCGAGATGCGCCTCGACCGGGGCCGGAAGATCCCGGTGGACACCGACGCGGAGATCCACAGCGTGTCCGCGATCGGGGAACAGTACGTCGACCTCATCCCCCGCACGACCAGCGGCCCGACCCTGACCGACAGCAGCCGGATCCCCGCTGAGCGCACTCGCACCCCGAAGCAGATCGCCGGCGTCCTCGATGATCTGCACGCGTTGTTGACCTCGGTGCCGCAGGACAGCCTGGCCACGGTGCTGGACGAGGCCGAGCAGGCCTTCGAGGGCATCGGCCCGGACCTGCAACGGCTGCTGGTGGGCACCCAGAACCTGGTCGGGCAGGCGGACGCGAACTACGAGGCGACCGCGCGGCTGCTCACCGACGCCGAACCGGTGCTCGACAGCCAGCTGACGACCAGCCCGGCGATCCGGGGGTGGACATCCGACCTGGCGGCATTCACCGAACAGCTACGCCGCAGTGACAGCGACCTGCGCGGGGTGTTCGCCAGCGTGCCCGGGGCGGCCGGGCAGGCGGAGGGGCTGCTGAAGGACCTGTCCCCGACCATGCCGGTGCTGCTGGGTTCCTCCGACGTGCTGGCCGATCTCGCCGCCGCGTACCGGACACCCATCGAGCAGGTCCTCGTCGTGTATCCAATGTGGTTCACCGGGGCCACCGCGGCGGCAGCACCACAGCGCAACGGCCATATCGCCCTAGTAGACTGTCGCCGCTAATGTGTGGGGTATAGGTGGCGGAGTTTGGTGCGGGCGTCATCGGTGGTGAAGTGCCAGTTGACTTGGCGCTGGTTGGCGTTGACGGCTGTCTGCCAGGCGTCGAGTTCGGTGTTCAGGACGTCGAGGGTGTCGATGCGGCGGTCGAGGCATTGGCGGGTCAGGGCGGCGAGTTCGATTTCGGCGATGTTGAGCCAGGAGCCGTGTTTGGGGGTGTGGTGGATCTCGAGTCGTTGCGCGAGTGCGAACGCGACGGCCGGGTCGAAGGCCTCGTAGAGCGAGGAGATGTCGTGGGTGTTGAGGTTGTCCATGACCAGCACGACCCGTTCGGCGTCGGGGTAGTCGAGGGTGAGCAGGCGCCTGACGTGGTGTGCCCAGTCGATCCTGGTGCGCCGTGGGGTGGCCTGGACGCGGCGCCAGCCGGCGAGTGGCTCGACCCAGCAGAAGATCGAGCAGGTTCCGTGGCGCACGTACTCGGAGTCCTCGCGCCGGTCACGCCCTGGCGTGGCGGGGATCGGGTCGCGGGCGTGGGCCAACAGCTGGTAGGGCTTCTCGTCCATGCACACCACGGGCACGCCCGGGTTGTGGGGCCGGGCGTAGACCGCCAGAACGTCTTCCATCCGCGCGGCGAACTGCGCGTTCGCCCTCGGTGGGATGGTCCAGCACTTCCTCAGATGAGGACGCAACCTCGTTTTTTTAAGACCCGGCCGATGGTGGAATGGTCCAGGTCCGGGATGTCGGCGACCAGCGCGACGTGCTTTTCCAACAGCCGCAGCGACCAGCGTGCATAACCAGCCGGTGGCTGCGAGCATGCCAGCGCGATCAGTCTGGCCTCAACCTCGCCGGTCACCGGGGAAGGCACCGGGGGAAGCTCCCGTGCCTTCCGACCGATCGTGGCCCCCACATCCCCACCGGTCTCGGTGAACCGCTTCGCGACCAGCCGCAGCGTCTCACCCGAGACCCCGACCCGGACCACGAGTTCTTCTTGGGAGGCAACCGGGCCGACCGAGGTGTCCAACGCGAGCAGGACCCGCGCCCGCCGGATCATCGACGCCGGATGAACCCCCGTCGAGGTCACCCGAACCAACTCGTCACGATCAGCCTCGGTCAAGGTGACCGGCCACTTCTTCTGCGAACCCACGACACAGTCCTGACCGGCAGAGGGACGGGGAGACCTGCCAGACCCAACCCTCTCACCCAGACACAAGACACACCAGAACTAAGCAGCGACAGTCTGCTAGATATAAAGATGAATGTCAATTATTCGGCTGGCTGTGCCGTGGGATGGCCGAGTGCCGGCCAGCCGGGAGGGCCGCGCAACGCACACGACATCACTGACGTGCCCTTCCCCCCGGACGTCTACTGCAAAGCGGCGCAGAACGATCCGCGGGTGGTGCGTGGCGCTCGTAACCTGCAGTGCTTCGAGCCCGGCTCCCCGCCGGGGAAACGGGCCGCGACCATCTACCAGTGCCGCGGCTCCGGTTTCCGGACCACCAGCACCCCGCCATCCATTCTGGATATCACCAATCCGGTCGCGACGGTCGGGAACGACATTCTCGGATTCCTCAGTGGGTCGGCCACGCCGGCACCACCTGCAAGGGAGATGACATGGCAACATCTGTTACTGGGAACACTCGGCCAGTGACCGACGAACCGGACGTGGACCGCACGAACGCCCGTCCAGCCAGCCCAACGATCGACGGGCTCGTCCGGATCGAAAGCGTCGGGACGACCGCGCCTGACCCGGCGGGCAGCCCCGGCGATACCCCGCCACGACCCGGCAGCACCACGCCCACACCCCCGGGGACAGGCGAAGAAGACACGGCAGGGGAATCAGCGGAGGAATGCACCGACACCGCGGCGGCGGACACCGGTGCGCGGGCGCCGGCTGCCCACCGGTGGGGCCGGCGCACCACGGTGGCCGGTGGGCTGCTCGCCGCGGCCGCCGTCACCCTGACCGTACTCACCGTCCTGTGGGCCGGCACCTGGCGTGCGGACCAGGCCCGCACCCACGACCGGGCCGCCGCACTACAGGCCGCCCGGCAGAGCGCGGTGAACCTGACAACCATCAACTTCGCCACCGCCGACCAGGACATCCAACGCATCCTCGCCAGCGGCACCGGTGAGTTCGCCGACCAGTTCGCCACCAACATCGACTCCTACAAGGATCTCGTCCGACAGGGAAAGGTCATCACCACCGGCGAGGTGAAGGAAACCGGTCTGGTCAGCCTCGACAGGAACACCGCCAAGGTCGCCGTCGCCCTGTCCAGCACGGTCAAGAACGACCAGACCCCCGACGGTGAGGAACGTTTTTACCGGATGCTCATCGAGGTGCACCGCCAGTCGGACGGACACTGGCTCGCGTCACGAGTGGAGTTCGTGCAATGACCCCACCAGCAACCTCCCCGACAAGGGCCTCCGTGGCAGGGGCACTGACCGAACCGAGCCCGGTATCGGACCCGGCCGAGCAGACCACCGCACCGCCGGTAGCCGACGAGGCCACCGGCACCCGCCGTCGGAGCCGAGAGCGTAACCACCGGGCGGCAGGGGCGCTGGCCGCCGTGGGACGCCTCCCACGGGCGTCCGGCCGGGTCGTCCTGCGCCACCCGGTGGCCGTGCTGGCGGTCCTGGCCGCCGTGGTACTCGCTTCGACGATCTCCAGCATCCTGCTGGCACGAGCCAACGCCCACACCGACAAGGTAGAAGCCGCCCGCAGCGCCGCACTCGAGGCAGCCAAACAGAACGCGGCCGCCCTGCTCTCCTACGACTACCAAACCATCGACCGGGACACCCCGACCCGCGGCGACCGGCTCACCGGCCAGTTCAAAGACGACTACGCTCGGCTGGTCACCGACCTCGTCACACCCGCCGCCAAACAACGCAAACTCGTCACCAAGACCAGCGTGGCCATGGCATCAGTGATCTCCGCTGACACCGACAAAGTGCAGGTCCTGACCTTCCTCAATCAGACCTCACAGGCCCAGGACACCCCCCAGCCGGTACTCACCGGCAGCAGAGTCCGCATCACCATGGAACACATCAACGGCCGCTGGCTCGTCTCCGAACTGACACCGCTGTAGGTCTCCGGTCAGGCGCTGGCGCCTCTGGCACTTGTGGGGTGCCAGAACTGGGCCTTCGGCGTTGGCCTGGTCTTTTAGGCGGCTCGTTCGTATTCGTTGATCAGGCCGCCGAGGACGCTTGGAAACGGCGACTCAGGCGTGAGTACGCAAGGAAGCCTGCCTTAAGGCTGTCGACCTGGGGCTGGCAGTCCCGATGTCGGAGGTACGACTTGAGCCACAACCATCGGCCGCCACGACGGTGGGCACGGTGGTTCGGACGCCGGTCGCCGTTCGCAATCTGCCTGTTGATGCGACGCACTGTGGGGCCATCGCGGTTGTTCCAACCCGGGCCCGTGCTGCTGACCTTCGCCTCAGCTCCCTCGGAGCGGAGGGCGGAAGCGTCAACGGATTCCAGATTCAGACCTTCGCGATCCGATCGCGGATCAACCCCGCCCCCATGACAAGCCGATTCGGAAAGGTCCTGGCATCGTGAGTGTCACCCACCGCGAACATCGAAACCCTCGTCCAGAGGCTGCAGGCGACACGTTCCCGTTGACGCCGATGCAAGAGACATATTGGCTGGGCCGGCAGGCTGGACAGGTTCTAGTGTCCTGAGTCGTTGATTCGCTGGCAGTAGGCGGCGAGGGTCTCGAGGATCTCGTCGGCGGTCTTGGCCCAGACGAACGGCTTCGGGTCCTTGTTCCAGGCGTTGATCCATCGGCGGATGTCGGCTTCGAGTTCGACGACCGAGCGGTGCGTCGATCGGCGCAGCTTGCGGGTGGTCAGCTCCGCGAACCAGCGCTCGACCAGGTTCATCCACGACGCCGAGGTCGGGGTGAAGTGCAGGTGGAAGCGGGGGTGGCGCAGCAGCCAGTTCTTCACCGCCGGGGTCTTGTGGGTGGCGTAGTTGTCCAGGACCAGGTGCAGGTCGTAGCCCTTCGGGACCGAGGAGTCGATCAGCTTGAGGAAGCGCAGGAACTCCTGGTGACGGTGCCGCCGGAAGGTCTGCGCGATCACCGACCCGGACGTCGGGTCGAGCGCGGCGAACAGGCTGGTCGTGCCATGGCGGACGTAGTCGTGGGTCATCCGCTGCGGGGTACCCGGCATCAGGGGCAGCACCGGTGCCGTGCGATCCAAAGCTTGCACCTGCGACTTTTCGTCGACGCAGAGCACGATCGCCTTCTCCGGCGGGTCGAGGTAGACCCCGACCACGTCACGGACCTTGTCCACGAACAGCGGGTCGGTGGACAGCTTCCACGTCTCGACCAGATGCGGCTTCAACCCGAACGCCCGCCACATCCGTGACACCGTCGACTGCGACAGCCCACTGGCCCTCGCCATCGACCGCGATGTCCAATGGGTATCGCCGTTCGGTGGCTTCTCCTCCAACGTCCTCGCGATCACCGCCTCGACCTGGGCGTCGGTGACCTTCCGAGGCGCTCCCGGACGTGCCTCGTCTGACAGGCCCTCCAGCCGGTCGACCGCGAACCGCTCCCGCCATTTCGCGACCGTTCCCCGGGTGATCCCGAGCTCGGCCGCGACCCCCGAGTTCGTCCCACCGTCCGCGCAGGCCAGCACGATCCGCGAGCGCAACGCCAGCGCCTGCGCGGTCTTCCGCCGTCGGGCCCAGCCCTCCAGCACCGCACGCTCAGCAGACGACAACTCGATGGGATCCGCGCTCGGGCCAGGCACCAGCCCATTCTATCTGCACACGAATCAACGACTCAGGACACTAGTGTCCTGAGTCGTTGATTCGTGTGCAGATAGAATGGGCTGGTGCCTGGCCCGAGCGCGGATCCCATCGAGTTGTCGTCTGCTGAGCGTGCGGTGCTGGAGGGCTGGGCCCGACGGCGGAAGACCGCGCAGGCGCTGGCGTTGCGCTCGCGGATCGTGCTGGCCTGCGCGGACGGTGGGACGAACTCGGGGGTCGCGGCCGAGCTCGGGATCACCCGGGGAACGGTCGCGAAATGGCGGGAGCGGTTCGCGGTCGACCGGCTGGAGGGCCTGTCAGACGAGGCACGTCCGGGAGCGCCTCGGAAGGTCACCGACGCCCAGGTCGAGGCGGTGATCGCGAGGACGTTGGAGGAGAAGCCACCGAACGGCGATACCCATTGGACATCGCGGTCGATGGCGAGGGCCAGTGGGCTGTCGCAGTCGACGGTGTCACGGATGTGGCGGGCGTTCGGGTTGAAGCCGCATCTGGTCGAGACGTGGAAGCTGTCCACCGACCCGCTGTTCGTGGACAAGGTCCGTGACGTGGTCGGGGTCTACCTCGACCCGCCGGAGAAGGCGATCGTGCTCTGCGTCGACGAAAAGTCGCAGGTGCAAGCTTTGGATCGCACGGCACCGGTGCTGCCCCTGATGCCGGGTACCCCGCAGCGGATGACCCACGACTACGTCCGCCATGGCACGACCAGCCTGTTCGCCGCGCTCGACCCGACGTCCGGGTCGGTGATCGCGCAGACCTTCCGGCGGCACCGTCACCAGGAGTTCCTGCGCTTCCTCAAGCTGATCGACTCCTCGGTCCCGAAGGGCTACGACCTGCACCTGGTCCTGGACAACTACGCCACCCACAAGACCCCGGCGGTGAAGAACTGGCTGCTGCGCCACCCCCGCTTCCACCTGCACTTCACCCCGACCTCGGCGTCGTGGATGAACCTGGTCGAGCGCTGGTTCGCGGAGCTGACCACCCGCAAGCTGCGCCGATCGACGCACCGCTCGGTCGTCGAACTCGAAGCCGACATCCGCCGATGGATCAACGCCTGGAACAAGGACCCGAAGCCGTTCGTCTGGGCCAAGACCGCCGACGAGATCCTCGAGACCCTCGCCGCCTACTGCCAGCGAATCAACGACTCAGGACACTAGGTATCGCGCCTCCGAGTGTCGTGATGCTTGCAGTCGTACCGTTGGCGCTTGTCGCGGGACGACGGCTGAGCGAGCGAGCGCTCGTGACGATCGCACTGGTTGCGTGCGCGCTCGGCGCGGTTCTCTCGGCAGTGTGGGCCGGCGCGACGCCGTCGTACGTTGCGATGGCGACCGGCACCGTGTTGATCTGGTCGGGGATCGGGTTCGGCGTCATCGCGCCCACGATGACTATCCTTGACGGTCTGCCGCCTTCTCAACAAGGCCTCGCGTCGGCACTCAACGACCTCACCCGCGAACTAGGCGCTGCCCTGGGCATCGCCATCACGGGATCGGTGTTCAACACCGCCTACCGTCACTTCCTCAGTGGGCACGATGCCTCGAGCATCGTCGCCCAGTCGCCGGCAACCGCCCTAAGCGATCCAGGTGCACAATCCCTCGACGGCATAGTTCGCGACGCTGTGCTGCATGGATGGCACAGTGCCTTCCTGGCCGCCGGCGGGGTGTTGATCGTCTGCGCGCTGGGCTCAGCACTGCTGTACCCGCGCGGGAGTCAGGACCTGCTGCCGTGACCCGCGGATACGACCTCGAGGCCCGCACACGCGAATTTTTCGAAGCGTGGGAGCCGTCCTTCGAATCCATGCTTGGCGCCTTTGAGAACCTGATGGGCCAGCGATGCCGGTGGGACCAGCGTCCGATGATCCTCACCCGGAGTCGGCGCCAAGCCTTGATCTTCCTCAAGATTGCGCACGCGACGCTGCGCCTCGCCACCGCTCGCGTCGACCTCGTCAGCATCGCGCGCGACGGTGACACCGTCTACACGCGACGGATCGACCACCTCCGCAGACCGAACGGGGACCTGATCGCGTCGCTTCCTGTGACCGGCGTCCTACGCTTCGAGGACGGCGCACTGGTCGACTGGCGCGAACATTTCAGCGTGTGGACTCTCCTGACTGAGGTCCTCTTCCATCTTGTCAAGCGTCGACCGGCAGGGTCAGTCGAGACTGAATTCGATAGCGACCTCAGACCGCATCCACTGATGCGACAGGAGCGAGCCGGCGGACGACCGTGATGTCGTCGGTCTGGTTCCTTTCGATGGAACGACCCGGCCTGCGTGCGGAGTGGGACTGCGCGACCACGTTGGGCACACCTGACCCGCGAGACCTGCTGCCCACGAGGCGGCCGGCGTCCGGCGATTTTTCACGGCACATCCCCCGCCGCGCCCATGCAGCGACGACGGGAGGAGCCATGGAAGTCGAGTCCGGGCTCGAGCATGACTTGCTCCGTTGGCTTGATCTTCGGACCGACGTTCATTGGCTGGTCAGCCAGCCCGTGCAGTTCCACTTCTCGATCCCCGAGCGGCGTCGCCCCGTGATTCACACGCCTGACTTTCTTAGCCGCCACGACGACGGGTCAGTTGTGCTCTGGGACGTCCGACCTGATCAGCGGCGCTCCGCCGACTTCCTTTTGAAGGTCGGATTAACCGCCGACGAGTGTCGCGCAGTGGGCTGGCGCCACGAGGTCTTTTCCGGGCTGCCGACACCGGTGCGGATGAATCTTCTGTGGCTCAACGGCTATCGGTGCTCGCTGCCTTGGCACGCCCCGAGACGTGACGAGATAAAGGCGCCGGTCATCAGAAGTCGAGGAGTTCGACGGTCACGGTCGCGATGTCACCCGCGGCCAGGGCTTCGGCGTTGCGGACGGCGCGCTTGACGGGCAGTACGTAACTGCCACGGGTGCGGTCAGGGAAGATCGAGGTCGTCCAGGTGCTGCCACCGATCGTGACCCGCACCCGCAGCGACCCGAAGCCACGACGCAGCCCGCCGGCCAGGTCACGGATCTCCTCGGACACCTCGACGGGCAGGCTGACGAACGTCCAGCTGTCGGCTCGCCGGGCAGCCCATATCCACAGCTCACCGTCGAAAACAACGACCATGGATGATGACCATAAATTCAAACTCGGTGTCAGACGAACCGTCCCTGACAGCCTCGGCGGCAACATCCCGCACCCGGCATGATCACCGGCGCTGATTGTCCTCTCGCGGTCGGTAGAGGTAATCGTGCCGGTGCTCCGGCAGAACGAACGAGTTCTGTTACGGAGTCCCGGATACGGACGTCTCGTGCCACGCCCGTACGAGGCCCTCAAGCTGTTTCGGTCCGCTGCCGTGCAGCACGATGTGGTCCACCCCGGCGTCGAGGTACTCCCGCAGGCGCGCCGCGCAGTGCGCGGCGGACCCGACGACGCAGCCGGTCTCCACCCACTCCCGCGGTAGCTTCGCGCCGAGATCCAGGAGTTCGCTCCGGTGGAACTTCTGATCGGCCGTGCCGCCACCCTGCAGCTCCTCCCGACTCAGCAGGCGGTGCAGTGGCTCGGGATCCCACCCGTTCTCGCGCATGATGAGCTCGCCGACGCCGTCGAAGTCCAGGTGTGTGATCATCCGTGCGTTGACGACTGCCAGCTCTTCCTCCGGTGACAGATCGGGAGCGGTGATGACGATCGCGTAGAGTTTCAGTGACCGCGGGTCGCGCCCGATCCGCTCACACGCCTCGTCCAGGCGCCGTGACACAGCGGCGACGGCCTCGACTGTCAGCTCCGAGCCAAGGAAGACGCCGTCGAACAACCGGGCCGCGAGCGCCGTCGCCTTCGGCAGCGGGGACCACGCGCTCAGGAGGAGCTGCGGCCGGGGCGCCGTCGGCGGATCGACCATGCGCAGGTTCGGGAACCGTCCCAGCGGACCGTCGTAGTCGATGGTCTCGCCGTCCCACAGGCGCAGCAGGATCGACGCGTAGTCCTCGAACGCGGCCATCTTCGGGACCGGCATGCCATGGTCGCCGAGGACCGATCCGAGGCCACGGGCGAGCCCGAGCAGCAGCCGGTCACCGAACGTCTCCTGCATCGTGGAGCCCGCGGCGGCGGTCATCAGCGGATGCCTGCTCCCCGCGGCGATCGAGCCCATGCCCAGGCGGATCCGCTGCGTGCTCGCGGCGACCGCGCCGCAGAGCACCCCGAGCTCCTTCATGTCCAGCCGCTCGGCGATCCACGCCGAGGTGAGGCCGAGGCGCTCCGCGTCGATCGCCTCCGTGATCGCCCGGGCCGGGTCCTTCACCCGGCCCGGTAGCAGGTAGATCCCGAGCTCGTCGATCGGGTCCGGCAGGCCGCCGTCCGCCACGCCGCGTTCCGGAGTGATCTCGCCGCTCCTCGTCTCCTCCCGCACGTGTCCGCTCACGCCGCGTCCTGTCCCGGCGTCGTGGCGTTCCCGGTCAGCACGGAGCGGATGTCGCCGTGGACCTCGCTCGGAAACCCGGTCATCCGGAACCACGCCTGCTCCCGCACGCTCTGGCGGGCGGCGACGCCCACCAACAATTCGCGAGCCGCGGCGCGGTCCTCGGCGCTGCCGTCGGCGGCGATCGCCGTGAAACGCGCGTCGACCGCCACCTTCAGCGCCTGGGTCTCCACCCGCAGGAGCGCGAGGTCGGGGATCGCCGAGGGGTCGGGGGCCGGGACGGCGTGCGCGTCGGTGGCGGGGACGGACGACAGCGCCGAGAGACGGTCAAGCAGCTCGCGGTACTCATCGCGTTCGGTCGCCTCATAGAGGGTCTCGGATTCCTGGACGTCGAGCACCCAGTCCAGGGTCGCCAGGACAAGACCGGCCTGCTCCTGGACGAAACTGTCGCCGGCGGGCAGCGCCGGGACAATCGACTTGGCCATCGCCGAGCGGATGCCCCGTAACTGCTGCGAGATGGTGGGGATCATGGTTCAGGCTCCTTCGAGAACACGGTTGAGCTCGGCCATGAACGACGCACCGAGGCCACTGAGGAAATTCATCATCACGTCGAGGTGCGTCATGTGGTCCGCGCTGATCCGGACACCCGATGCGCTGGTGGCCACCACCGCCCAGTACATGTTCAGCACGGTGTAGTAGCGCAGCCGTTCCGGGTCGACGGACAGGCCCGAGAGGCGTTCGTACTCCGCGACAAAGGTCTCCGTGTCGACGAGGCCGCTGCAAAGAAAACGGCCCTCATCGTCGAGGTGGCCCCAGCCGCCGAGCATCGCGTACGCAAGGTCGTGGTGCCGGTCGCCGAGGTGGCCGAGCTCCCAGTCGAGGATCGCCGTGATCTCGCCCGTGTCCTCGTCGAACAGGAAGTTCCCGTTGCGGTAGTCGCCGTGCACGATCGAGATCCGGTCGATCGGCGGGCGGTTCTCCCACAGCCACTGGCGGGTCAGCGTGACCGTCGGGTGCGGCTCGAAGGAGTCCTCCTCCCACGCCCGGTCCCACATCCCGAGCCGCCAGTCGACTCCCTGCGTCGTGCCGGCCGCCGGCACCCCGAAGGCGTCCAGGACGACGGTCGACGGGTCCAGGGTGTGCAGCGTGGCCAGGTGGGCGACGAACTGGGGGGCGAGCTTGGCCCGCAGCTCCGGCCCGTAGACCGTGCCGAGCCCGGACGCCCTGTGCTCGCCCTTTGTCGGCGCGGCGACACCACGGGTGAAGCCGCAGACCATCGCGGGCTCGCCCAGCTCGGCGCGGTCCTGGGTCACCCAGTAGGCGCGCGGCACGGGCAGGATGCCGTCGAGGGCCCGCAGGAGCTGGAATTCGCGAACGCGGTGCGTCTCCACGACGGACGCGGGCGGGTTCATCCGCAGCACCATTCGGTCGCGGCGCGGTTCGCCGTCCTCCGTCCACTCGAGGTCGAAGCTGAACTGCTCCTTCTACGCGCCGCCCGGCAGCCGGGCGAGGCCGCTGATGGTGAAGGGGCCGTCCAGCCGGTGGGCGAGGAAGGCGTGGAGGCGCTTGCCGATGTCCTCCACGCTGCGGGCGGTGTGCACGTCGTGCCCCCGGCGTCGCAGCTTCGTGCTGAGGACCTCGTCGACGGTCGGTTCGACGGGATGACGTCGACGCAGTTCCTCGATGCGCCGCTCCACACCCTCCGAAACGCTTGTGATCGCGTGTTCCGTGGTGACCATGGCCGGGAAGCTAACACCGGCCATTTCGGGCGTAACAGAGTAGGAACATACTCTGTCTGGGCGCAGACGAGCAGGCGTCCACGAACGAACACGGGGACGAGTGCGGGGACGACGCGCGCGGCGTGCTACCCGTCGGCGCGGTCAGCGGAGAAGGCGCGCCAGGTCGGTCCGCCGGGACACGCCAAGCTTGTGGTATACGCGCTGCAGGCGGTTGCCGACGGTCCGCACGGACAGCTGCAACTCGGCCGCGATGTCGCGGTCGGTGTGTCCCGCCGCGGCCAGCAGCGCGGTCTCACGCTCGGCGTCGGTCAGCCGCACCCGTGACTCGATCGGCGCGAGCGCCGGGGTGACCGCGCCCTTGCAGCGCGCCGCGAGCGCTGCCGCCCGGTGCAGCCCGGCATCCGCGCGGTGGACGTCGCCTGCCCGGCGCCAGGCGACCGCGGCGTCGGCGGCGGCCTCGGCGGCCAGCAGCTCGGCGTCGAGGTGTTCAAAGGTCGTGGCGACCGCGTCGAGCGCGCGTGGATCCTCCTCGGCGAGGGCGACGACGTGCGCGGCCCGCGCCGCGACAAGGTCGCCTTCCAGCTCTCGGGCGAGCGCAACGAGGCGGTCCACGACCCGGCGCGGCGTCCCGAGCCTGCCGATGTCGTGGAGCGCGGCTGCTGCGCCGGTATGGTCGCCGATCTGCTCGCCCACCTGGGTCGCACGGGCAAGCAGATCGCGCCCCTGAGCGATCCGCCCCTCGGCCACGGCCGTCCACGCCTGAGCCGCGAGATGGTCGGTCCAGCTCCACCGCGGCTGCTCGATCCCGAGGGCGTCGATGGCCGCGAGGGAGCGCCGCGCCGCGGCGGCGTCACCCGCGAGCGCCTGCGCCTGGGCCAGGAGCGAGAGCAGCGTGTGCTGGACCCCGAGCCGCCCGAGCCGATGCAGCAGGGTCGCCGCCTCCCGGGCGTCGCGGGCCGCGGTCCGGACGTTGCCGCGATCGCGGACGGTGCGCGAGAGGTTCCAGAGGAACCAGGCCCGCGCCTCGCTACTGCCCTCGTCAAGGCCGCGCTGGTGCTGCTCGCGGGCCAGCCGCTCGGCATCCGCGAACCGGCCCGCCTGCACGAGGAGCTCGCAGCGGGCATGGAGGTTGAACCACGGGTACCAGTCGTCAGGTTCCGTCAGGGCGACGCCGGCCGCATACGCACGGTCCGCCACGTCCAGACCCTCGCGTAATCGTCCGAGGCGCCCGAGGCTGAACGCGCCCACGACGCCCATCCACACGAGCGACCGCCCCCGCGCCTCGGCCAGCAGCGGCTCCAGGACGCGCACCGCGGCCCGCGGACCCTCACTCCCCAGCACCAGCCCGGCGCGGTGGCTCGAGACCTCCGTCCGCAGGCCGACATCGGCGATGGTGGCCTGCGCATCCTCGGCGACGCGCAGTCCGTCCTGCATCCGGCCGAGCGAGAGCCACAGGACGTCGATCCGGGCGATCGCCGCGCGCGCACGTTCCTCGTCGTTCGCCACGCAGCCCGCGAGCTCCGCGAGCTCACGCTCGGCCGCCTCCCCCCGTCCCGGCAGGGCGGCCGTCTGGGCCGCGAGCAACCGGCCGCCGAAGCCGGCCCCCGCCTCGACGGCGGCACGTGCCAGACGCTCGGCGAGCGGGAAGTCGTAGTGCCACCGGGCCGCGCGCGCGGCCTCGAGTAGCACATCGGGTTGCCCACCGCCGCCATCGAGGCGCCAGAGCCCGATCCGCAGGAGGTCGTCGCGTCGGCGGCAGCCGGTCCGCTCGACGATGGTGGCAAGGGCGCGGGCCATCGCGCCGACCCGCACGGCCGATGTCTGCGCACGCAGCACGTCTGCGTAGATGGGATGGCCAAGACGAATCTGCAGACGGCGGCTGTGGAACGCGCTGACAAGCAGACCCTCCCGCTCCAGCTCCTCGACCAGGCGCTCGTCGCCCAACGCGTCGAGCTCCGCGCCCCCGAGAGGTTCGCCGTAGGCCGTCAGCTCCAGCAGCGCTCGGGCATCGGAGGAGAGTCCGGCCAGGCGGGCGTCAACGAACTCGACGATCCGGTCCGAGGGCGCCGGCGCCCCGGTCATCCGCCACACCCCACCGTGGCGGACCAGGGTGCCGTCCGCCAGCGCGCCGCGCACGAGCTCCCGGAGAAACAGCACGTTGCCCTGGCAACGAGCGGTCAGCTCGGCGACGGTGGCACGGTCGACCTGATCCCCCAGGACCACTGTCAACAGGTCGTCGATGACGCTGTCAGCCAGATCGCTCAGACGGAGCCGGATCGCAAGGTCGTCCTTCCACAGCGAGGTCACCGCCGCGGGCGTCGGCTCTCCCGTCCGGACCGTGGCAACCACCAGCACGGCGTCCGCCGACACGAGCTGCTGGATCAGGCCCGCCGACGCCTCGTCGAGCAACTGCGCGTCGTCGACGAACAGCAGCAGGCGGCCCACGCCGCCATGGTTGACGAGGGCGTACGCCGTCCGCCGCAGCAGTCCCTCGAACGAGTCCACCGGCCCGATCCCGTCCCTTGGCTCGGGCACGGCCAACAGGGGTGCGAAGGCCCCGAACGGAGCCCGCGCCACGGAGCGCGTCGCCGTCACCCAGCGCGCCTCGTGGCCGGCCGCGGCGGCGATCAGCATTGCCTCGCGGGCCAGGCGAGTCTTACCGACGCCGGCGGGGCCGACGATGATGACGCTGTGCGGGGCCGCACCGGTGAGGGCGTGGGTCAGCGCGTCGAGTTCGGCGTCCCGGCCGATCAGGGGCCAGGTGTCCGGGGGCAGATCGGCCGGCGCGGGCGATAATCGGTCGGCGACCGCCCGCTGTTCACGATGCATCGGATCCATCCCCTGCCTCGTTGCGTGAGACTCCTCCGGCGACGATGTTCTCACGTCCGCCCGCGGGATCCTGGAATCCTGTCCGTGCCCGGATCTCGTCCGTAGGCCCTAATGGGCTTCTGCGCTACGTGTCAGCGCAAAGGCGTTCCGGTCACCCCGGCATCGTCCTACGGTGGCACCGCCGCCTGATCACACGGAAACGGACCTACCCACGCCGGGCTGAACGACCACCGGTCCGCGCGGAGATCGCGACCTTCACCGCACGACTCACGACTCACGACCGAGAACATGACATGAGGGCACAAACGGATCCAGAGTAAGGCTTCGCTGGTCCTACCGCATCAGAGCGGCCAGCTCCGCCCGTCGTGAGATGCCAAGTTTCCGGAAGATGCGTTGGAGCCGGTTGTCGACGGTCCGGGCGGAGATGCGAAGCTGCTCGGCGATCTCCTTGCTGGTGAGCCCGTTCGCGGCGAGGAGAGCGGTCTCGCGCTCGGCTGGGGTGAGCTGTGAACGTACGCTGATCGGGGCCAGGGCAGGAGTTCTCGCTCCCTCGCAGCGGCTCAGCCGGATCGCCGCGCGGTGCAGCTCGGCGTCGGCCTTCCTGGGCTTGCCGAGCCTGCGCCACGCCACGGCGGCGTCGGCCGCGGCCTCGGCGGCGAGCAGGAACGCACCCATGGCCTCGAACCTGTCCGAGACCTCGGCAAGCCCTGGTGGGTCTGCCTCGGCCAGGGCGAGGACGTGCGCGACGCGCGCGCCCGCGAGTTCGCCCTCCACGGTGGCAGCCACAGCTTCCTCCTCACCACGCTGATCATCTTCTGGATCGACTACAGAATCGTGGTCGTCACCGACCAGAGCATTCTGGTGCTCAGGGCCGGCAAGCTCGTCCCGAGCAAGCCGAAGGGAGACGCCCCGCTCGCGCGGCTGCCGCGGCAGACCGTGCTGGGGCCGCTCAGCGGTCTGTGGGGAAAGACTCAGGCGACCGGCGAAAAGCTGAACATTCACAAGCGGTTCCACAAGGACATCGCCGCCGCGGACGCCGCGATCGGGTCGGCGTCGTAACACCGGCGCCGGCGGCGGGCCGGCGGCGGGCCTGCGACGGGAGCCGGCCCGTGATCGTGAACGAGGCGCCGGCGGCCAGTCCGCCAGTGATCGGACCGACCATTGGCATGGTTTGCACAGACAAACGTATGATTACCAACCGACCGATCCACCGCCAGACGGCCTGCTGCCGGCACACCCGTCCGACCCGCCGGCCCAGGACAGGAGGAGCCCTTGTCACCCGTCACGTTCACCGAGAAGCGGGAAGCCTGCCGCACGCCGCTCGACAACCACGCCCCTTCGGCGGCGCAGGCATCCATGAGCAAGCGGTGACCGTCGATGGCGGCGAAGAACGCCGTCGAGGTGACGATACGGATTCGCACCACCCCGAACATGCGGCCGAGCTCCCGCCGCGGCAACGCCGTCACGACGTGGTGGCCCATGTGGCGGCCCATGTGGCGGCCTACCTGATCACCGGCGGTGCCGTGAAAATCCAGCGGACGTTCGTCGCCCAGAAGGCATGCCAGCACGGCCGGAGCGCGTGGTGACACTCCAACCGGCCGCCCAACCGGCCGCGCACACGACTCCGCTGCCGACGTTCGCCCAGGTCCTCGAACTGCCCGCGTTGATCGAAACCACGGTCCAACCCGAGTACATCGACTTCTACGGGCACATGAACGTCCGCTTCTACCTCATGCTCGGCGCCGAGGCCGTGGGACTGCACGCCGAGCGGATCGGCATCGACAGCACCTACCACGAACAGCGGCGGATGGGCGTCTTCACCGCCGAGCACCATCTGCGTTATTTCAGCGAACTCAGCCTCGGCGACAAGCTGTCGGTGCACAGCCGGTTCCTGGACAGGTCCCGGCGGGCCGGGCACATCATGTCGTTCCTCCTCGACCGCGAGCGCGACCGGCTGGCGTACACGCTGGAGCTGATCGTCGTGCACATGGACACGAGCACCCGCCGTCCCGTCGACATGCCCGATGACACAGCCCGGGGTTTCGACGAGCAGATCGCGCTCAGCCGTGCGCTGAGCTGGCCAGCGCCAACCTGCGGCGTAATGGGAATACGCCGCTGACGCCTCCGGGACCCGTGACGCCAGCGCCTCCGCCACGCACGCGGGTCCCGCGCCGCCGCCGGGAAACCCACCTTGTCCCGGCCATGGTTCACCCGGCGGGTGTGGACGCACCCCCGCCGAAATGAACAACCGCGCCGGGCCGTGCGGGCAAACTGAACGCACGTCTCCCGGGGCAGGAGCGGGATTCGTGAAGCTTCGCGGCACGCCAAGCTCCCACCGATGAACGGATCATCAATGGGGGCTGCCCGCGACCGGGAGAATCGAGCGACGGGGCGAGGACCAGGCCAGTCGACGCAGCGTGAGGACGACCGCCGACCGCTGGTGGTGCCGACTGCCGGCCGAGTCGTTACTGGCTGTGGTCGGCAGCCGGTCGTGGCCTTATCTCACCGGAGCCGGATACTCAGATCCGGAAGTTGAAGATGTTCGTGTCGAAGGTGTTGTAGCCGGGATAGTCGAGAAGTTCGTAGAGGCGCGCGCGCGTCTGCATCCGGTCGACGAGGCCGGCCTGGGTGCCGTCGGCGAGAATGCGGCGCAGCCCGTCCTCGACGGCGCCCATCGCCAGACGCAGGAGGGTGACGGGATAGATGACCACGCTCACACCGGCGGATTCCAGCGTGTCGGTGGTGAGGAGTTCGCTTTTGCCGAACTCGGTCATGTTCGCCAGGATCGGCACGTCGACGGCCCTGCGCACGGTCTCGAACTCCCCGGCGTCGGCCATCGCCTCCGGGAAGATCATGTCGGCTCCGGCGTCGGCGTAGGCGCGGGCCCGGTCCGCGGCGCCGCCCAGGCCCTCGACGGCTCGGGCGTCGGTGCGCGCGCAGATGAGGAAGTTCTCGTCGCGGCGGGCGGTGACCGCGGCACGGATACGGCGGACCATCTCCTCGACGGGGACGACGGTCTTGCCGTCGAGGTGGCCGCAGCGTTTGGGGTTGACCTGGTCCTCGATGTGGCAGCCGGCCAGGCCCGTGTCCTCGAGGGTCTGGATGGTGCGGGCGACGTTCATGGGCTCGCCGAAACCGGTGTCGGCGTCGACCAGGGCGGGCAGGTCGCTGACCCGGGCGATCTGCCCGGCCCGGCCGGCGACCTCGGTGAGGGTGGTCAGCCCGATGTCGGGCAGGGCCAGGTCCGCGGAGAGCACCGCGCCGGAGACGTAGATCCCGTCGAAGCCGAGCTCGGTGATGAGGACGGCGGACAGGGGGTTGAACGCCCCGGGGAAGCGCAGCAACCGGCCGGAGCGCAGGGCGGCGCGCAGCGCGGCGCGGCGGGCGTGGGCAGGTGTTCTCGCGTGCAGCATCGGTTGACGCTCCCCTCGGGCTCGATAGTTCCCCTGGTCAGAAGATTCCCTCGGTCCCGCCAGGGGTCAGGGGCGGGGACGGGGACGGGGACGGGGTGAGTCCGGCGAGCTCGTCGGGTGTCAGGTCGGGCAGCCGGATGGCGGTGTCGAGGAAGCGGTCCTGCTCGGCGGTGGAGATCACGCCCTCGGCGAGCCGGCGGAACTTGGCGATGTACTCCGCCCGCCCGAACGGCCGGGCGCCGAGCGGGTGGGCGTCGGCAACGGCGATCTCGTCGGTGAGCGTGACGCCGTCGTCGAGCTCGACGACGACCCGTCCCCCGAACGCCTTTTCCTTCGGGTCGGTGGAGTGGTAGCGCCGCGTCCACTCCCTGTCCTCGACCGTACTGATCTTCTGCCAGAGGGTGACGGTGTCGGGGCGGGCGGCCCGCTCGGGGGTGTAGGAGCGCTCGTGGTGCCAGTCACGGTCCTGCAGGGCGACCGCGAAGATGTAGGGGACGGAGTGGTCGAGGGTCTCCCTGGTGGCCGTCGGGTCGTACTTCTGCGGGTCGCCGGCGCCGGAGCCGATCACGTGATGGGTGTGGTGGCTGGTGTGGATGACGATCGAGCGGACCCGGGAGAGGTCGCCGACGCGCGGGCCGAGGCGGCGGGCGAGGTCGATCAGGGCCTGGCTCTGGTACTCGGCGGAGTGCTCCTTGGTGTAGGTGTCGAGGATGGCCCGCTTGGGCTCCCCGGTCGCGGGCAGCGACACCACGTAGCGGGCGTCGGGTCCGTCGAGCAGGTGGGCGATGAACCCGTCCTCGCCCTCGTAGCCGGGGGACGGGGCGCCCTCACCGCGCATGGCGCGATCGACGGCCTCCACGGCCATCTTGCCGGCGAAGGCGGGAGCACAGGCCTTCCAGCTGGAGATCGTGCCCTTGCGGGACTGGCGGGTGGTCGTGGTGGTGTGCAGGGCCTGCTGGACGGCCTGCTGGACGGCCTGGTAGACGGTCTCGGTGGGCAGGTCGAGCAGGGTGCCGATCCCGGCGGCGGCGGACGGGCCGAGGTGTGCGATGTGGTCGATCCTGTGGGCGTGCAGGCAGATCCCGGTCACCAGCGCCACCTGGATCTCGTAGCCGGTGGCGACGCCGCGCACCAGGTCCCGGCCGCCGAGGCCGAGATGCTGCGCCACGGCCAGGATCGGGGGGATGTTGTCGCCCGGGTGAGAGTAGTCGGCGGCCAGGTAGGTGTCGTGGAAGTCCAGCTCCCGCACGGCCACACCGTTCGCCCATGCCGCCCACTCCGGGGAGACGCGGGTGTCCGGCGGCAGGCCGAAGACCGTCCCTCCGGCCCGTCCGGGCGCGGGGGCGTGCCGCAGCGCCTGCTCGCGGGCGGCGGTCACCGGCCGGCGGCCCAGCGAGGCCGCCGCCACCCCGGCGTTGTCGATGATCCTGTTGACGATCATGTCGGTGGTGTCGGCAGGCACCTCCACCGGATCGACTGCGGCCGTCGCGATCTTCCACGCCAGCTGGTCCTCGCGCGCGAGGCGCTCGGTACTGCGGTGGACGCGGACCTCGTGGTCAGTCATGCGTGGGTGCCTTTCCAATCGTCGGCATGTTCCGGGTGTACCGCAGACGCGGTTACCGGTGGAACGCGGTTACCAGACGCGGTCGCCAACGGTCACCAGCGGTCACCAGCGGTCACCAGCGGAACGAAGCCTCGGCGCCGGCCGGTGCGGGCCCGCGGTCGCTCGCCCCGGAAGGGCGGTGAGCTGGGCCGGTGGGCGACCGGGCGCTGGTCAGTAGTTTGCCCGACCGCCCGATCACGGATCCACGTAGTTGACCCGGTTGTCGGCGGGCTGTGGTGCGAGGACGATCGCGGCAGGTTGGTTTCGGCACGATCGATGTCGCGCCCGGCCCGTCAGTGGCGGCGGAACTCTCGACGCGGAGGCTGGTGGAACTTCCTGTGATTCCCTGTGTCGAACTTCCATGTGTCGAACGAAGTCGCGTCCAGGTCCGGGCCTGACAGTCCGATGACTGTGGCTGTCGACTGCGCGGAGCCTGTCGGCTCTCGTCGTTTCGAGGATGACGTCGCCTTCACCGGTATTGGACGCTCCCGCCGCGACCGACGACTTCGCCGACCGTGGTCGGTGCTGGCTGCCGAGGCATGCCGTGCGGCGGTTTCGGATGCCGGCCTGTCGAGAGCCGATATCGATGGAGTGTGCGTGTACGGCGGCTCGTCCGGGCTACCCGGTTTGTCCGCTGGCGGAGTCCGGGGCGTGGAGCAGGCACTGGGGTTACGACCCGTGTGGCACTGTGGCGCGCGCGACGTCCCCGGCCGGATGGGTCCGATCGTGAGCGCGATGCTTGCGGTTTCCGCGGGTCTGTGCCGTCATGTCCTGTGCCTCGCCGTACCGGGTGGCGGGGGAAGCCGCGCCGGTACATGGCCCGCTCCGACGGCCGACGGTTCTCAGCGGGGGCGTTCGGCCGAGGCGTCGTCCTCGCTGCGCCGTGTCGCGCTGGCAGCTTCGGAATATCTCACGACCTTTGGCCACGGCAGGGAGGCACTGGGGTGGGTTGCGGTCGCCGCACGGCGTCACGCCGCCCGCAACTGTGATGCCCTGTGCCGTACGCCGCTCGCGATGGACCGCTACCTTGCGGCGAGGATGGTCGCCTCCCCGCTGGGACGGTTCGACTGCGCCGTGCCCTGTGACGCCGCGGTCGCGCTGGTGGTCTCGGCAACCGATGTCTGCGGTCACCTGCCACACCCACCGGTGTGGATCGACGCGGTCGGAACAAGGCGGCTCGCGGCCGAGGAAACGGATCTCGGTCTCGCGGGCTACCGGCTTGCCGCCGAGGCGCCGGCAGCACATCTGTGGAGCCGCGCATCCGTGGTTCGGCAGGACGTGGACTTTGTTGCGCTCGACGACACGTCTACCTTCGACGCCCTTTGTTGGCTGGAGGCCCTCGGGTTCTGCGCTCCGGGCGAGGCAGCCGAATTTGTGCGCGACGGCACCCGGATCGGCCCAGGCGGTGTACTGCCCCTCAATCCACACGGCGGCGAGCTTGCGGCGGGTCGCAGCGACGGCTATGGAGGCCTCTACGAGGCGGTCCTTCAGCTGCGCGGAGAAGCCGAGGAGCGACAGATACCGAATGCGCGTGCGGCCGTTGTCTCCAGCGGGGCGGCGGGTCCGGGGGCCGCGATGGTTCTGGTCTCGGACAGCCATCCGTCCACAACGCGGTCCTGGACGAGGAACTGATCAGAGCCGGCGCCAGCGGACCGGGTATCCCCGGACGTTCACCGACCGCCGCATCGCCGAGCACGCGGCCGGCAACCTGTCGTACCCGGTCCACGGCTCACGGACGTCTCCGGCGCCGGGGATTTACCGCCCCGTCATGGTTTCTCCACACGAGGCAGGCGCGGACCCGCTGCCGCCGCCAGGGTCGGCATACGTACTTTCCACGGTGGAGAACCGCATGGCGATACGTAGTTTCTCCGGTTGTTCGCGCTGTTGGCCACGCGCGACAATACCACCCATGTTTACGAGAGGGCGGGTTCGCCGGAAGTGCTTCAAGTAGCTTCGTACGACAACCGTGAGGAATCGAGATGAATAGGAGAACCGAGAATCGACTGAATCTTGTGATCGCATGGTGCGGTCCTGCCTTCGTACTCGGGTACATCATTTTCTGGGCGATCTTCGGGCACAACGTCCCGCCACCCAACATGATGGGCCTGAGCGGCGAGGAGCTTGTTGCCAAGTACTACGGACCGCACCACCAGTCCATCGCCATCGGCATGGCGGTGTCCATGAGCGTTGCCTTTCTCTACCTACCCTGGTGCTGTCTGCTCAGTGGTGTCATCAACGACAGCGAACGCGGGCCCAACGTTCTGAGCAGAATGGAGCTGACCGGTGGAGCGCTGACGGCCTGGTCACTTGGCTTCTGCCCCGGCCTCTGGCTGCTCAACGCGATACTCGTACACGATCTCGATCCGAGCGCGATCAAGGCGTTTCACGTTTTTGGCTGGTTCACCTACGACATGACCTACGGTATCACCACGGTGCAGTGCGTCGGCGTCGGCCTGTGGACGGTTCTCAACAAGAAGCAGAAAATATTTCCCGCCTGGGCCGGCTGGGCGACGATTGCGGTCGGAAGTATCTTCGTCACGCTGGTAGTTCTCCCATGGATCAAGGAGGGACCGTTCACCGTGGCGGGTACCTGGAACTTCTTCGTGATCTTCGGTTCGTGGCTGTTCGCCTTCTTTGCCCTGTACAGCTTCTTCCTGATCAGGGAAATGTCGAGGAGAAAGTCGGAGTTCGAAGCGGCGGCGCCGACCGGTGAACTGACGCCGACCGTGGATCCCGGAATCCCGGTACGGGCCTGAAACAGGCGACCCGCCTCTGGCCGGACGGAGACGGACAGCAGGCCGTGTGGACGAAGTCCGACACGGCCTGCTGTCCCCGAGGTGCTGGTGCCGACAGGAGAACGGAGCACATATCCGCGATCAGCACCACCGGGAGCGCCTGGACCGAGCGGAGGCCGCGTGGAAGACGGCAGCACCGACGAGCGAGAAGACCTCGCGAGGAAGAACACCAGACCTGCCACGGGAAGCGAAGGAATCTGGATCTTCGTTCTCATGGACATGATCGTCTTCGCTCTGATATTCCTGGTGTTCACCAGTGAACGAGTGCGACAGTACGAGGTGTACCGGGAGTCACATCAGCACCTCAACGTGGTGTTCGGTTTCGTCAACACGCTGATCCTGCTCACCAGCTCACTTTTTGTGGTACAGGCGGTTCAGGCCGCACGGCGGGGGGACGCGAGGCAGGTCTCCTCGCGTCTGACCGCGGCCCTGCTCCTGGGCCTGGCATTCTGTGTCGACAAGGCCGTCGAGTACTCTGTCACGATCGGATCCGGAATCGGGATCGCAACAAGCTCGTTCTTCACCTTCTATTTTGCCGTCACCTTCATCCATCTCGCGCACGTGCTGGCGGGCATGTCCTTCATGTATTTTTTCCAGCGGAACCGCGACCGGCTCGCCAGCGACGACGGGTACCTGACCGGCCTTGAGAACGTCGGCATCTTCTGGCATTTCGTGGATCTTCTGTGGATCTTCATCTACTCGCTGCTGTATCTCATATGAGGGGTGCCGAATGAACAGCGCCGACTCTGCGGTGGCGGTGTGGTGGGTGCTGACCGCGCTGACGACCGGATCTTTCGTCGTGATCGAGGGAGGTCTGGTCACCTCGATCGCCGCTGCGCTGATCACCGCCATGACCGCCTACAAGGCCAGGCTGATCATTCTGCATTTCATCGAGGCGAAACACGCTCCCGCGACCTGGCGACTGCTGTACCTGACATGGGCCTTTGCCATGACTTCGATCATAGTAGTGGGGAACTATACGGCCATCATCGTCTCCTGTAAGTCGGAATGCTTTTCCTGAAAGCTCGGGACGGCGACGGCATCGAGTGCGTCGCTATGAAGAACCGTCGATATGAAGAACCGCCGTGACATGGTTTTCGTTCGCCGTGCCGACGGCCGGAACAATCGGAGGACAGGATGAATCGTCTGGTGGGCAGGGTCGCCATCGTGACCGGTGGAGCTCAGGGGATCGGGAAGGCCGTCGCCCTTCGATGCGCCGCCGAGGGGGCCAAGGTGGTGACTGCCGACCTGCAGGCGTCGGAAGCAACCGTCAAGGAAATCATCACGAACGGCGGGGAGGCCCTGCACGTCGTGATGGATGTGCGTGACCGGCACGACTGGAAACGACTTGTCACCGAGACGGCGAAGAGCTTCGGACCGGTCGGTCTCCTCGCCAACGTGGCCGGAGTCACCAACACGTTTGGCGCCGACAACATCGTCGATCTCACCGACGAGGGCTGGAACCATGTGATCGACACCGACCTGCGAGGAGTGTGGCTTGGCCTGCAGGCCGTCATTCCAACGATGCTCGGGCAAGGGGGTGGTGCCATTGTCAACATCGCTTCGATGGCAGCGCTGAAGGGTCTGACCAACCTGGCGGCCTACTCTGCGGCCAAGGGCGGCATGGTAAGCCTGACAAGGCAGGTCGCGATGGAGTACGGCGCACAGGGAATCCGCTGCAACTGTATCTGTCCAGGCACCATCGACACACCGATCCTGGCGAACATTCCTGACGACCTGCGGCGGAAGTTCGCGAGCTCGCACATAATCCACCGCCTCGGAGATCCGGCCGAAATCGCGGCCGCAACCGCGTTCTTCCTGTCCGACGACTCGGCGTTCTGCACGGGTGGGATCCTGCCGGTGGACGGCGGCTGGAACAGCAAGGGAAATGACTGAGTCACCCGTGACGCCGTCGGTGGCCTGTTGTCGTCCTCGCTCTTCGACGGGGTGACCAACGGCATGGTTCCGGCGGAGTCACGTGTGCGTGCCGCGTCCGCGGTAACTACGACTGGCCAGGCCCCAACAGTCGTACGTAGCACGGATGACGTGAGCGGGCCAGGGCCGCAAAATATTTATATTAGTCGTCGAGAGAGGCACTGCTGACATGCATTTCGGACTGTTGTTGCTGCTGGCAAATGCCAGCTCTGGAAAGTCTGACAGCGAGCTGTGGAAGGAGGAGATGCGGCTCGGCGAGATCGCCGAAGACCTCGGCTACGACTCGGTGTGGGTTCCGGAGCATCATTTCGACAGGCCCTACTGTGTCTCGCCGGACCCGCTCCAGGCGTTGACATACCTCGCCGCGCGCACCAGTCGGATCAAACTGGGGACCGGGGCCATCATCCTGCCGTGGTGGCAGGGGCAGAACGACCCGCTCCGGCTGGCCGAACGTATCAGCATGCTGGACGCGCTGTCCGACGGCAGGCTGCTGCTGGGCATCGGACGTGGACTCGCGCGTGACGAGTACGAGCGCTTCGACGTCAGCATGGACGAGTCCCGCGAGCGGTTCACCGAGTCCGCCACGATGATTCTCGACGGTCTTGAGAAGGGCTACATCGAACACGACGGAAAATATTTCAGGCAGGCCCGCGCGGATGTCTTCCCGAAGCCTGAGAGGGGATTCCGGGACCACCTGTTCAACATCGCCATGTCGCCGGCGTCCACCCTTGCGGCCGCTGACTTCGGCGGCACGATGATGTGCTTCAACTACCAGTACGAGATCGAGAAGCAGGCTGACCAGTTCAATACCTGGCGCGCGCGGTACCGGGAGAAGCAGGGTACCGAGCCACCTCCTCCGGTGCTCCTCGACTTCGCGTACTGCCACGAGGACCCGGACGTCGCGGACAAGACAATGCGACACCATCTCGCACCATTCTTTTCGGCCATGGTCGACCACTACGAGTTCGATGGTCAGCACTTTGGGCGGAGCAAGGGCTACGAGTCGTACCAGGAAGGTGCGGACCTGCTGCGGGAGGCCGGCCGTGAGGCCGGGTTCGAGAACTTCTACGGACTGCAGTGGAATGGCACACCCGAGCAGATGATCGAGCAGATGCGTCGTCGGATCGAGCTGATCGGAGACTTCCAGCAGATGCTGCTCGTCTCGTTCGGTGGAATGCCCCTGGAGACGGTACAGGCCAGTCTCAGGCTGATTGCCGAGGAAGTCGTTCCCGAGGCCAACAGAATCGCGGAGTCCGCGAGGGCCTGACCAGAAGTTCATGGTACGGCGCCGGCGAGCGGCCGCCAGCACGGTTTTTCCTGTGTTCGCGGCTGGCGGCCGCCAGCCGAGTTCTGACGAGGGAGGCCAGCAAAGTGCGAGACGTGTCGTCGCCCTATTGGAACCCCGGACGTGAACTGCGGGATCCCGCGGACCGGGACGCGTCGACCCTGGTTCAGCTTCGCCGGCAGCTTGAACGTGCGTACGAGCTTCCGTTCTATCGGCGCCGCTGGGACGCCCACGGTTTTCACCCCGACCAGGTGCGGAGCTTCGACGACTTCACCAAGCGGTGTCCTGTCATCACCAAGAAGATGCTGGTCGACGATCAGGCCGAGCATCCACCGTTCGGCTCCTATCTGGGCATACCGCGCAACGACATCTACCGGATCCACGGCTCGAGCGGCACCTCGGGTGTGCCCACGATGTACGGCGTCGCGCGAAGCGACTGGGATCATGCCCGTGAGATCTTTGCGCTGACCCACTGGGCGTCGGGCGTCCGGCCCACCGACACGGTTCACTTCGCTTTTCCGTTCGGTATGTTCTTCGGTGGCTGGGCGATGTTGTACGCGGCCGAGTCGGTGGGAGCCACCGTGCTGCCGATGGGCGTCGCCGACACGCGCCGGCACATCGAGATGATCGACCGGATGGGCTGCACGGTAGTCGAGGCCACTCCGACGTACATGCTGCACATGGCCGAGGTGGCGCGGGAGATGGGATACGACCCCGCCGCCTCACCACTGCGGCTGTTTCTCAGCGGCGGAGAGCCGGGTGGTTCGATTCCCTCGACGCGACGGCTCCTGCTGGAGACCTGGGGCCTGGAGACGGTCTGCGACGCGGGGACCTCGTCCGAGATGTTCCCGTTCGTGACGAATGCCGAATGCAGCGAGATGAACGGCATGCACGTCTACACCGACGAGGTCTGGACGGAGATCGTTCACCCCGACGACCCGGCGAGCCCGGTCCCGGAGGGTGAGATCGGCAATCTCGTCTACACGCATCTGTGGCGGGTCTCCCAGCCAATGATCAGATTTGCCTCGAACGACCGCAGCTATCTGACCAGGGAGCCCTGTCCATGTGGCCGGACCTATCCCCGGCTGCCGCGGGGCCTGCTGGGCAGGGCGGACGACATGCTGGTGATTCGCGGCGCCAACATCTTCCCGTCGGGTATCGAGCACGCCCTGCGCGGCGTCGACGGGCTCGGCCCGGAGTTCCGGATCAGGGTCACCCGGCAGGGCAACCTGGACGAGATCGCCGTGGAGGCCGAGGTCGCTCCAGCCCACTCCGGCGGAGAAGAGGACCGTGCCCGGCTGAGGAAGCGCACGGAGGAGGAGCTCAGGCACAGCTGTCTCATTCGGATCCCGGTCACCCTTGTCGATCACGGAACGTTCGAGCGGGCGACGTTGAAGTCGCGGCGGGTGATCGACGAGCGCCCGAACAGCCGACAAGGAGAACCGCGTGAGCGCCCCACCAGATGAAGTGACAGATGAAGTGAACATTCTCAGCCCCGAGGCGATCCGCGACCCCTACCGGTATTTCGCCCGGGTCCGGGACGAACATCCGGTGCTGTGGGATCCTCGTTACAGGTCGTGGCTGCTGACCAGCCACGATGTGGTGTCGAAGGGCTTGCGGGACGCCCGTTTCTCCTCGGATCGAATCGCGCCGTTCATCGAGTACAAGCTCAGTGGTCCGGACACGGACCCGTTGGTTCGGCAGGCCTTCACGGTCCTGCGGAACTGGATGGTGTTCCAGGACGAGCCCAACCACCTGCGTCTGCGGGCGCTCGTGCGCCGGGCGTTCACCCAGAAGTCGGTTGTGCAGATGGCGGAGCGTGTCCGGAGCCTGTCGAACGAACTGCTGAAGAACATCGATCTCAGCGGTGGGTTCGATCTGATCGAGAAGTTCGCCTATCCGCTCCCGGCGATGGTCATCGCCGAAATGCTCGGTGTGCCGGTGGCCGACCGCGACCGGTTCAAGGAATGGTCCGACGACATCGGGACGCTGGTGTCGGCGGGTCTCGACGATCCTGATCGGTATCGTCGATCCGCCCATGCCATGGACGAGCTGATCGCGTTCTTCCGCGATCTTCTCCGGCACTACACGAAGCATCCCGCGGCAAACCTCATCACAGCCCTGATCCGAGCGCGGGAAACCGACGACAGCCTGTCCGAGGCCGAGCTGATCGCGACGTGCACCCTGCTGCTGTTCGGCGGCCACGAGACCACCGCGAACCTCATCGCGAACTCGATACTGGCGCTGATACGGCATCCGGACCAGATGCGGGTGTTCCGCGAGGGCCGGGTCCCGGTCCGGGGCGCCGTCGAGGAGTTCCTCAGGTACGACGGCCCCGGCAAGGCGGTCGTCCGCGTTCTCGCCGAGGACGCCGAGTTCGAGGGCGCGCGGATGCGCCAGGGGCAACGCGTGTTCATGCTGCTCGCGTCGGCGAACCACGACCCGGCCGTGTTCGACAGCCCCGACGTGCTGCGCCTCGACCGCACGGCGGCGAAACCGCATGTCGCTTTCGGTTTCGGCGCTCATTTCTGCCTGGGTGCCGCGCTGGCCCGGCTGGAGGCCTCGACCGCGCTCCCGATCGTCGTGCGGGCGCTGCCCGGCCTCCGGCTTGCCGACCGCGAGCTGACATGGCAGCCGGTGTTCCTCACCCGCGGGCTCCGGGAGCTCTGGGTCGAGGCCGGCGGGAGCCGGCCGTGACCTACGCGCTGCCCGACGCGATCCCGGCCGAGCGCTCCGGCAGGCTACCCGCGCTCGACGGGCCCTCGTGACCGTTCTGGACCTCGGGCGCGGACGGACGGCTACGAGCAGGCCGGTGCGTGACGTGCTCACGGCTTCTGCACCCGTCCCACGAGCTGTGTCCGGCATGCGGTGACACCGAACTCGACAGCGTCCCGGTGTCCGGTGAGGCAACGGTGGTCGCCTACACCGTCAACCATCAGCGGTGGACCCCGGAGCTCCTGCCGCCATATGTCATCGCGGTCGTGGCGCTTGTCGAGGACCCACGGGTGCGGCTCACGACGAACATCGTCGGCTGCGGACATTCCACCGTCCATGTCGGAATGCCCGTCCGAGTGCTGTTCCGACAGGTCGAGGACGTGTGGCTGCCGGTCTTCGCCCCGACCGGTGGTGAGACACGGGACGGCCGGGTCCCGGAGCCGGAGCGGCTCGTCGCGCCGTCGCGGCCGAGCCGGCGCTTCGAGCACCGGGCGGTGCTGTCGGGGATCGGACGGTCCCCGTGCGGAAGGCGCCTTTCGCAGTCCGGGCTGGAACTGGTGTTGGCCGCCTGCCGCGCCGCGGTCGACGACGCGGGGCTGTCGGCGGCCGAGATCGACGGGCTGTGTGCCTATCCGGGTGCCTTCGGCGGGCCGGGCAGCGCTGACACGGCAACGGTGACGGTCGGGCGGGCTCTTTCGATCGATCCAGCCTGGTACAGCGGCGCGCACGAGGTGCCGGGGCAGACCGGTGTGGTGATCGAGGCCATGCTCGCGGTCGCGGCCGGGCTGTGCAGGCACGTGCTGTGCTGGTCCTCGGTCGGGACCCGGCAGCGCCCCGGCCTGTACCCGGCGGCCGCCGGGGGCCGGATCCACGGCGAGGCCCAGTGGCAGGAGCCGTTCGGCGCGGTGTCCCCGGCCAACTGGGTGGCGCTGGCCGCGTCCCAGTACCTCACCCGCTACGGGGTCGGCCGGGAAGCGCTGTGCTGGGTGGCGGTGGCGTCGCGTCGGCACGCGCGGCGCAACCCGGACGCGCTGTACTCCGACCCGCTGGACGCGGATGCCTATTTCGCCGGTCGGGCGATATCGACGCCGTTCGGGATCTTCGACTGCGATGTGCCGTGTGACGCCGCCTATGCGGTGGTTGTCTCCGCGGCGGACACGGTGGCGGACCTGCGCCAACCAGTGGTTCGGGTCGACGCGGTCGGAACCCGGCTCACCGAGGTCCAGTCCTGGGACCAGGGAACGTTGACACACCAGCCGAACGTCTTCGGCCCGGCCGCTCATCTGTGGAGCCGCAGCGGCGTGTCCCGCGAGGACGTCGACCTGGCGAATCTCTACGACGGGTTCACCTTCAACGTCCTCTCCTGGATCGAGGCGCTCGGTTTCTGCGGTCCGGGAGAGGCGAGTGATTTCGTGTCGGACGGTACCCGGATCGGGCCGGGCGGCGACCTGCCGGTGAACCCGCACGGCGGGCAGCTCTCGTCCGGCCGGAGCAATGGCTATGGGCAGCTGTACGAGGCGGTGGTTCAGCTGCGGGGGGACGCCGGTCTTCGTCAGGTCGCGGGGGCGGAGGTTGCCGTCGTCACCTGCGGCGGCGGAATACCAGCGAACTGCATGCTGCTCACCGGCGAGCGTCGACGGTCCACCAGACGCAGGTCAGGAGTTCAACGATGATTGGCCCGGCTGACGATTTCCTGATCCACCAGACTCCGGATCCCGTGCGGTTCGTCGGTACCAGCGACCGGCGGTTCTACGATCGGCATTTCCTGACCGGCCACTCACGGGACGGCAGCATATTCTTTCTCCTGGGCATGGGTGCGTATCCCAACCTGGGGGTGATCGACGCCTTTGCCTCGGTCGCCACGAGGGTCACCCAGTACACCACCCGCGCGTCCCGGGAACTCGGCACCGACCGGCTCGACACGTCGGCGGTCGGTCCGTTCACCCTTGAGGTGGTCGAGGGGCTGCGTCGCCTGAGGTTTCGCGGCGAACCCCGCGGTCAGGCCGTCGAACTTGATCTGGAATGGCAGGCCGTGGCGGCCCCTGTCGAGGAGCCGCCCCTGTTCAGCCGCCTGCTCGGCCGAGTCGTGGAGCAGGGTACGCGCCTGATCCAGACAGGCACCTGGAACGGGTTCCTCACGGTCGACGGCTCACGTCTCGAGGTCGGCCCGGACACCTGGTGGGGTGCCCGGGACCGGTCATGGGGTGTGCGGTCCATGGGCATGGAGCGGGAACCGGCCGGTCTCGCGCAGGCGCGCAGACTGGGCCGGGACCGACCGCCGCTGTGGATCTGGTCACCCATGCAGTTCGAGAGCCGGACCGTCCACTTCAGCCTTTCCGAACACGCCGACGGCCGGCGCGAGATCGAGACCGTGCGGCAGGCGCCGTCGCTGGCCGACGGGGGCGAGGCGCTCGAGCTCGGTGCGCCGGAGCACGAGCTGAAGTTCGACCCGGACACCCGTGAGCTGCGCGGGGGGTCCGTGTCCTTCCGCGACGTGGACGGGAGGCGGACCACGGTTGCCCTCACCCCGCTCCACCCCGGCGCCTACCTGCGGGCCGGCACCGGCTACGGCGGCCCGGACCCGTGGCGCCACGGCGCGTACCGGGGCCAGAACTGGGTCGACTCGGTGTCCTTCGACCTCACCGACCCCGCGGTGACGATCGGAATCGGCCCGGCACACGTGCTGTGCAGGATGGAGGCGAGCACCGGCGAGGTGGGATACGGCACGTTCGAGACCCAGGTGTACGGGGACTTCCCACGCTACGGGCTGTACTCGTGAGCACGGCGGTGTCGAACCGGTGTCCCTCGTCCTACGAAGCCGGGCTCGAGGTGTCACTGCGTGAGTTCCTCGGCGCGCAGCTGGACCGCCAGGTCGATCTGACGGGCCTGCGCAGGCTCGCTGGCGGCACGGCGCACGAGACCTGGGCGTTCGACCTCCGGGACGGTGAGCGCCAGGAGCTCCACAGGCTCGTGCTGCGCAGGAGCATCGAGCGGGGCATGCTGGACGGCGACCTGCGTGCGGAGTTCGACCTGCTCGCCACGCTGGACCGGCTCGCCGTACCGGTGCCTCGGCCACGGTGGTGCGTCACCGAGGATTCACCGCTCACCCAGCCGTTCATGATCATCGATCGGGTGGACGGGACCGACATCCGCAAGCACCTGGCGACCCACCCCGAGACCGATCGGCACCGCCTGGGCGTGGAGCTGGTGCGCCTGCAGGCGAGGCTGCACCGGCTGGACTGGCAGGACTGTCTGCCGCCGCTGGCCAGGTCCGCGCGGGGCACGCTCCACGAGATCGAGAGGTGGGCCCGGGAGATCGACGCCTCGAGCGTCGATCCCGGCCCGCTGCTACGGGCGGCGACGGAACTGCTGCGCGACCGCCCACCGAAAACGTCGCGGCGGTGTCTCGTGCACGGCGATTTCAAGACGAACAACCTCCTGCTCGGCGCCGATGGCAACGTCACCGTGCTGGACTGGGAACTGGCACACCTCGGTGATCCGCTCGAGGACATCGCCTGGACGATGCTGTGGACCACCCGGTGGGATCTGGTGGGCGGCCTGTTGTCGGTCCAGGAGTACCTGGCCACCTACCAGGAGGAGACCGGCACCGCGATCGACCCCGAGGCCCTGCTGCCCTGGCGGATCTTCGCGCTGGTCAAGCTGGCGGCCATCTTCCTGACCGGTGTCACGCGCGGCGGACCGCTGGCCAGCCCCACGCTACGGCTGATGGGCCGCGGTCTGCACCACATCGAGGCGCAGCTCGCGGAGCTGCTCCAGGCCACCCTGGGCGAGGCGCAACCATCATGACGCTCGACGGTCTCTCGACGCTGTCCGGTGTCCGCGCGTTTCTCACCGCGAAGATCCTTCCCGCGGTGCCCGGCGAGCTGGCCGGTGAGCTGCGCGCGACGGTGAAACTGCTTGAGACGGTCGAGACCGAGCTCAACGACCGACACCTGCTGCTGATTGCCGAGACCTGGGACCTCATCGCGTACTGCGAGCGGATCGGACGGTTGCTGGAGCTCGCGGACACCACCAACGGGTGCACCGAACTGGCCGCTCGCGTCGTCGCGTCGGCCAGTCTGAACCTGACCGAGGTCGGTGAGCTGTGGCGGGACGCCAGAGCCCTGAGCTCCGCGCGGCTGGTCGCCGTCCAGCGCTACGCGTCCGACCCGAGCACCTCCGAACCGGGACGGGTGGCGGCGAGATATCTGCTCAGGCGGTTCTACTCCTGTCTGGGCGGCCATGCCCGCAGGCGCCAGGCCTGGCAGGCGGTGTTTCCGCCCGCCGCGGGCGCGCCCGCACCCCGTTCACACTCCGAAGGAGCCGATCAGTGACCACTGTGGACGTACCCACGCTGTGGGTGGACGGCCGACCGGTGCCCGCCGACGAGACCATCCCGGTGGTCAACCCGGCGACCGGTGAGCGGGCCGCGGACTGCCCGGCCGGCTCCGTCGACCTGCTCGAGGCGGCCGTTGCCGCGGCCCGGAAGGCCGGCACCACCTGGAGTCGGGACCCGGCCCTGCGACGGGAGACCCTCGAGACCATCGCCCGGGTGATCACCGAGAACCGCGACCTGCTGGCCCGGACGATCAGTTTGGAGACCGGCGTCCCGGTCCGGGACACCACGCTCGAGGCAGCCGGCGCCGCCGCGTTCGCCAGCTACCGCGCGGCAACCCCGCCCGCCGTCGACCTGGTACACGACGACGCGCGTCAACGGGTGCGCGTCCACCGCGCGCCGATCGGCATCGTCGGTGCCGTGATCCCGTGGAACGCACCACTGCTGATCTGCGCGGAGAAGATCAGCACAGCGTTCGCCGCCGGCAACACCGTGATCGTGAAGCCCTCACCGTTGGCACCGCTGACAACCGTGTTGCTGGCGTCGCTGCTGGCCGACCACATCCCCCCGGGTGTGCTGAGCGTGCTCCCCGGCGACGACCGGCTGGGCGAGTCGCTCGTGGCCCACCCGGCCATCGGAATGATCTCCTTCACCGGCAGCATCCGGGCCGGCAGAGCGATCATGGCTGCCGCGGCGCCCCGGCTCAAGCGGCTCTCGCTGGAGCTGGGGGGCAACGACGCCGCGGTCGTGTTACCGGACGTCGACATCCCGAAGGTCGCCGCCAGGGTCTTCCAGGGCGCCTTCTACCGGGCTGGACAGGTGTGCGCCGCGATCAAGAGGCTCTACGTCCACCAGGACGTGTTCGAGCCGTTCGTCGAGGCGCTTGCCACGATCGCGGACTCCGTCGTGACCGGTGATCCGTTCGACCCCGAGGTGACGATGGGACCGCTGTCGAACCGCGCGCAGTTCGACCGGGTACGGGCGCTGACCGAGGACGCGGTGGCCGCTGGTGGTCGCGTCGCCGCCGGCGGCCGGGTGGTGGAGGGACCCGGCTACTTCTACCGCCCGACAGTGGTGACCGCGGTGGGTCCCGAGACCGCGCTGGTCGCCGAGGAGCAGTTCGGCCCGGTGCTGCCGGTGCTGCCCTTCGCCGAGGTGGACGAGGCCGTCGCGGCGGCCAACGACACCGACTTCGGCCTGGGCGGCTCGGTGTGGACGTCGGACGCGGAACGGGGAGAGCGGGTCGCGGCGTCGCTCGACGCGGGTTCCGTCTGGGTGAACCGGCACGGTCTCGTGTCGCCGGAGGTGCCGTTCGGCGGGACGAAGCAGAGCGGTGTGGGCCGTGCCAACGGCCAGATCGGCCTCGACCACTACAGCGAGCTGAAGACGATCAGCGTCTCGATCCTGTCCCGGAAACAACACTCACATCCAAGGACCTGAGGTGACTGTCATGGAGAAGCTGCTCGAGGGCGGTCTGTTCTTCGAAGGGCCCCGCTGGCACGACGGCTCGTGGTACGTGTCCGACCTGTATGCCCACGAGGTACTGCGGGTCGGCGTCGACGGGCGGGCCGAGCACGTCGTGACCGTGCCGAACCAGCCGTCCGGCCTGGGCTGGCTTCCGGAAGGCTCGCTGCTCGTCGCTTCGATGACGGACCGCCGAATTCTGCGCCTGTCGCCGGACGGCGTGGTCTCGCAGCACGCGGACCTGTCCGCACTGTCCGCGCAGTACATCAACGACATGGTTGTGGACGGGTTCGGCCGGGCATATGTCGGCACCTTCGGTTTCGACCTGTTCGCCGGGGCGACGCCGAAGCCTGGTGACATCCTCCGCGTCGATCCGGACGGATCGGTGCACGTCGCGGCCCAGGACCTCCGATTCCCCAACGGGATGGTGGTCACGCCGGAAAACGACACGTTGATCGTGGCCGAAACTTTCGGCGGGCGATTCACCGCCTTCACCATCGACCGGGACGGCAGCCTGCGGGACCGGCGGGTGTGGAGCCAGGTGGGCACGGAGCCCTCCTACGAGTCGATCGAGACCATCGTGCGGACCGACTTCGCTCCGGACGGTTGTGTGCTCGACGCCGAGGGGCACATCTGGGTGGCTGACGCGCTCAACGGGCGCGCCTGCCGGGTCGCGCCCGGCGGAAAGGTCGTCGACGAGGTCCACGCGCCTGGCGGCCTCGGCCTGTACTCCTGCACCCTGGGCGGCGAAGACGGCCGGACCCTGCTGGCCTGCACCGCGCCGAGCTTTGCCGAGCACGAGCGGAAGGCTGCCAAGGAAGGGGAGCTGTACGTGCACACGGTCGACGTTCCGCGCTCCGAAGGCAGACCGTGACCGGGCACCGTTGACATGGTGTGTCCTACGCCACTATGCTAAAAACAACCGATTGTTTATGCATTTGTGACCATATTTGAACCCTACCTGCGAAGACCAGGACGCGAAGTAGCAAAACATTTCGAACAAATACGGAGAACCAGAGTCCGCAGTCGCGAGAAAACAACATGGACGTCCGGATCGGCGCGGATCGGGGTAAGCTGCCATGGGTGACACGCCAGCCGGCCCAGGACTGTTGGCCCGGTACGACGTTGTGCGGGTACTCAAGCGTTGCGCCGGAGCGGAGACACTGCTGGCGTCCGACCGCCGCACGGGCGTCCAGGTGGTTGTCAGGTCCGTCGAACTCGGGTCGCTGCCGGTCGAGAACCGGCGTCGTCTGACGCACGAGATATCACTGATCAGGCGCCTGGAAGAGCCTGGCATCGCCACCGTGGTCAACACGCTCGAGGATACCGGGCACGTCTATCTGGTCAGGCCGTACGTCGACGGGATCTCGTTACAACAGCGACTGACCGTCGGCACCATGGGCGTCCTCGACTGCCTTACCGTCGCTCGCCAGGTACTGCGCTCACTGGCCCGATTCCATGATCATGGCCTGGTTCACCGTGACGTCAGGCCCGCCAACATAGTGGTCGACGACGGTTCCCCCCTGCGGGTGGCGACACTGGTCGACTTCGGTCTGGTGTCGAGCATCTCCCCGACCCCGGGATCGCTCAACGATCCCGCGTCCTCGTCCCGCTACATGGCGCCCGAACTGGCTGACATTCTGGACAGACCCGTCGACTGCCGGTCGGATCTGTATTCGACCGGTATCGTCCTCTTTGAATGCCTGGTGGGACACCCTCCGTTCGACGGGAGCGACGTCCGCGAAGTTCTTCGTCAGCAGCTGTCGACCGCCGTACCGTCGCTGCGCACGCTGGGCGTCTCGATACCGCAGGCACTGGAAGAGATTCTGCGCAGGCTCCTGCGCAAGGATCCCGATGATCGCTATCGCTCGGCGTGGGCCGCTCTGGCGGATGTCGATCAGTTGGACAACGCCCTGCGCAGGGGAATCGCGGAGCCGGGCATCCCGGTCGGGGCTCATGACGCGCGGGAGAGCCTGACCGAGCCTGCGCTCACCGGGCGGGAGAGCGAGCTGGAGACACTGCACCAGTGGCTGGCGAAGGCCCGTCACGGCGGCGCCGCCACAGTGGTCGTTCAGGCCAGCTCAGGTGGCGGCAAGACACGGGTACTCGACGAGTTCTGTCAACGCGCGGCCGCCGGGGGCGCCCGGGTTTTCCGTGGGCGGGGAATAGAACGCTCCGCCCAGCAGCCGCTGCACATGCTCGCCGGTATCGTCAGTGACCTGCTCAAGCAGGTGGGCGCCGAGCCCGGGTTCGGCGCCGACCTGGCCGAACGGCTGGCGGACGCGGCTGGTCCGCTGTGTGACGCGCTTCCGGAACTGGGCGACGTCCTCGGTGGCACCGGCGTGGGAACTCGGATACCGGAATCGCTCGCGCGGGCCCATCTCGTGGCAGCGCTCGTCTCGCTGTTGGACGCACTGGGCACCGCGGCACGCCCGGCAGTCGTCGTGATCGACGACTGCCAGTGGGCTGACGAACTGACACTGCGGCTGCTGGAGGCATGGGCGAAGCACAACGTGGGAGACGGGCTCCCGCGGCGGCACGTACTCGTGGTGGCGGCGATCAGACCAGAGGAGCCCGGAGCACACCAGCGGCTGACGGAGGTCCCGGGGATCGAGTGCCTGCACCTTCCGTCCCTGAACCCGTGCCAGATCGGTCAGGTCGTCGAGTCGATGGCCGGCAGGGTGCCGGCGGACGCCACAGAGGTCGTGGTCGAACTGTCGCGTGGAAACCCGCTGATGATTTCGGCGGTGCTTCGCGGGCTGGTCGAGGTGAATGCCCTGACACCGAGCACGCACGGGTGGCGGTTCCATCCGGTCCCGGGTGGCTGGCAGGCCTCGCGCAAGACCGCGGCATTTCTCGCGCGGCGCTTTGCGCTCCTGGCGGAGGCGACGCGCCTGCTACTCGACGCGGGAGCCGTGCTGGGGCGTGAGTTCGACCTGGGGCTTGCCGCCCGGCTCGTCGGGCAACGGCAGGACGAAGCAGCCGAAGCGATCAGACAGGCCATTGACCGCAATCTGGTATGGGCCGGCCCCGAAGGGAGGTACTGTTTTGCGCACGACAGGCTGCGGGCGAGCCTCCTGGCCGGTCTCGACCCGATCGAGCTCACAGAGCTGCATCGGCGTGCAGCCGAGGAGATCGAGCTCCGCGAGCCCGGACGGGCGTTCGATCTCGCCTACCATTTCGACGCCGCGGGCGAGCCTCGGCGTGCGTTCGCCCATGCCGTCCAGTCCGCCGCGGCCGCCCGGGCGCGTCACGACTTCGAACTGGCGGAGCGCCAGTACCGGATAGCGGAACGGGGAATGGACGCCGCACCGAGGGAAGTCCGGTACGCCCTCGTCGAAGCACTCGGCCAGATCCTCATGCTGCGCGGATGCTACGACGAGGCAGCCGCCCGGTTCCAGCGAGCACGCGAGCTGGCCGGGGACAGCCTCGAGTTCGCCTGGATCGAAGGTCAGCTGGGGCAGCTGGTGTTCCGAAGGGACGATCTCGCGGGTGCGGCCGCCCACATAGAATCCGGTCTTCGAGCCCTGGGCGAATGGGTGCCCGAGGGCGGTCGGATACAGCTGTTCCTGCGGCTTTCCTGGGAGATTATACGGCGCGTCACCCGACGCTTCCGGAGGTTCAGCTTTCACCGGCAGTCCGACTCGGAGCTTCGAAGCAACCGGCTCAAAGCGCACCTCTACACTCGCCTGCAGTATCCAAGATGGTTCCATTCGCGGCGTCCCGAGACCCTGTGTCTCATACTGCGTCAGATCAACATAGCGGAACGCTGCCGCAACACCACCGAGCTCGCACACGCGAGTTCCGTCTATGGAGCCGCGCTCGCTCTTACCTTCCCGTTTTTCTGTCGCCGTGCCATGCGCTATATAGATCACGCGGCGTGGATCTACCGGAGCCAGGGAGATCCGCACGGAGAAGGACACGTCGCGAGTATGCGAGCATGTGTTCTGCATGCGGCCGGCCAGTACCGGAAGGCCGCCGAAGCCGCTGGCGACGCGGTTCGCATCCTGGATCAGCTTGGCGACCGGTGGGAACTGGGCTTCGCCACGCGTACGCGGGCGGTCTGCCTCTACCGTCTGGGCCGGCTGGGCGAGGCACGGCGGGAGGCCCGCCGGCTGTTCGACATCGGAGTCGAGATCGGCGACGCGCACGCGCAGATCACCGCGCTGGAAGTTCTCGCGAAAGTGACCGAGGGCCGCGTCACGGCCGTTCAGACACAGGCCGCCCTGGGCCGGCGCGGCGACGACATCGAAGTGACGGTGGCGGCTCTGCTTGCCGAAGCCCTGCGCCTTCGTCACACGGGCCAGCTCGAGCAGGCGATCAGGAGCCTGTCAGGCGCGGCGCGCCTGGTGAGCCGTGCGCAGCCCACGAGCACCCATCTGGTGCCGGTCTTCGCGTGGCTGGCGACCCTGCATCGAGAGGCGGCCGAGCAGCCGCTTCTACCGCACGTCCGACGGGCACGACTCCGGCGCGCACGAAAATCGGCCCGTCGAGCGGTGCGCTACGGAAAGCTCTATCCCAACGATCTGCCCCATGCGTTGCGTGAGCTGGGCATGGTGTGCGCCCTGTCCGGGCACCGGCGTCGAGCCCGCCGACATCTCAGGCGCAGCGCGGCATGGGCGAGACGGCGTGAGGCAGGTGCGGAGCTGGCGGAAACCAACCTGCAGGCCGCCCGCCTCGAGCTGACCGGTGAGGCGTCCGGTGGCGAGGGCTACCCCGAACCGGGTCTGGGCGCCGCGCCGCCGGCTCTGTCCACCCTGGGTCTGGCCGAGCGGTTCGCGGCGCTGCTCGAGGCCGGTGTCCTGCTCGCGTCCAGCGACTCGGCGGAGGCGACCGTGCGGGCGATCCGTGAGACCACCCAGACCCTGCTGCGCGCTGAACGCTGTCGTGTCGTCGGACTCACCACGGACTGGCGTCCAGGCCATTCAGCGGCGTCCGCCGAGGAACAGGAGGCGGCGCGGCGCGCGGCGGAGCACCGTGGCCCGCTTGTTCTGAATCGCCCGCTGGCGACCGAGTTCGAACCGGATGCCGGACTGGCTCTTCCGGACGCCCGGTCGGCGCTCTGCGCGCCGGTCTTTGTACGGGACGAGATGGTCGGATACTTCCTGGCGCTGCACTCGCAGGTCGGCAAGCTGTTCGGTGAGGAGGAGCAACAGCTCGCCGAATTCGTTGCGCGTCTGGCCGGTGCCGCGCTGGAACGTCAGCAGCTACAGCGCGACATACGCGCTCGGGTGATCTCGGCGCAGGAAGCCGAGCGGTCACGGGTGGCGCGAGACCTCCACGACGAGGTCGGACAGGCGCTCACCTCGGTGCTGCTGGGCGTGCGGTTGGTGGAAAGCGCTGTTTCCAGTGACAATTCGGGATCGGTCCGGCCAGACGACGTGCTGCCACAGGTAGCGGAGCTTCGCCACCATGTCGTCGGTGCGCTCGGCTCGGTTCAGCGTCTCGCCTTCGACCTCAGACCGACCGTGTTGGATGATCTGGGCCTGGTGGCCGCCCTCCGACGGCTGACCGTGAGCGCTGTGACGGGGAACACCTGCGTCGAACTCGCGACCGTCAACCTCGAGCCCGGGGACCGATTACCGGCCGAGATCGAGACAACGGCCTACCGGGCGGTACAGGAGGCAGTCACGAACGTCGCCCGGCACTCCCGGGCCTCGAAATGCAGCGTCGTCATAGGACGTACTCAGCGGTGCCTACGTGTCGTGATCGAAGACGACGGGATCGGCTTCCGTACGGATGCCCTCTCCGGTGGGGGCCTGGGCCTGCTCGGCATGAAAGAACGGGCGGCTCTGGTCGGTGGAACGCTGCGCGTGACCTCCGCCCCGGGGCAGGGCACAGCGATCTCGCTGGAGGTGCCGCTTGACGAATGACCGATTACGGGTGCTGCTCTGCGACGATCACAGGATCGTCCGCGGTGGCCTGCAGCGGATGCTCGCCGAGGACTCCGGGATCCTTGTCGTCGCGGACGTCGGCACGGCGGCCGAAGCTGTCGCGGCGGCCGGACGACTCCAACCCGATATCGTCGTCCTGGACATCGGCCTACCAGACGGCAGCGGGATCTCGGCGATCGGGAGAATTCTCGGGGCAAGCCCGGCAAGCAGAGTCCTGATGCTCACGATGCACGACGATGTCGCCTACCTGAGAGAGGCATTCGCGAGCGGGGCGCTCGGCTACGTACTGAAAGCCGCGGCCGACATCGAGCTGATCCAGGCCATCCACGACGTCGCCAGGGGCGAACGGTATGTTCACCCGACGCTCGGGGCCGCTCTGTTGGGCAGGGACACGAACGTCGAAGGCCGCTCTGTTTCCACGGTGGCTGGGCTCTCCGAACGTGAGGCTGAAATCCTGCGCCTGCTTGCCCTCGGTCACACGAATCCGGAGATGGCCGAGGTTCTCGACCTCTCCGTTCGCACCGTGGAGACCTATCGATATCGGCTTCAACAAAAGGTGGGTCTGCGCTCGCGGGCCGAACTTGTACGCCTGGCCAGAGAGATGGGCCTGGTAAGATGAGGCGGCGAGGTGACGGGCTCCGGCATTCATCAGAGCAACCGGTGTTCATCAGAACAACGGTGTTCATCAGAACAACGGTGTTTGTCAGAACAAAGGCGGTCGGTGTTCTCGGACTATCCCCTCCCCCACCGTGGGCCAGTATCGCGGAAATCGTACGGGGCGCGCGGCCGTGGAAACGAATCGATTCATCCGTCGACACTGGAGTCGGCGGCGGACCCACGGTCACGGGCGCTGATCACCGCCTTCCTCGACACCCGCCGTTCCCGCGCCCGACAGATCGGGTGCCGGCCACCGATGGCCTGGCAGCGTCGGACGCGTTCAGCGGCGAGCAGGGCCGAACCCGGCGTCGGCCCCGCCCCATGGTGATCGCCCGTTCCGGGAGGACGATCACTCGTCCCGGAACGGGCCGGCGCTTCTCGGTGAAGGCGGCCATGCCCTCCTTCTGGTCCGCGGTGGCGAACGTGGCGTGAAAGGTCCGCCGTTCGAACAGGGCGCCCTCGCTCAGCGAGGTCTCGAAGGCGCGGTTGACCGCCTCCTTGACCATCATGGCCACCGGGGTCGACATTCCCGCGATCTTCTCCGCCACGTCGAGCGCCTCGTCGACGAGACCCTCGGCGGGCACGATCCGCGAGACGAGGCCGGCCGACTCGGCCTCGGTGGCGTCCATTGTCCGGCCGCCGGCGCCATGGGCGGCAATGCCTACTGGACGACCTCGACTCGGCTGTCGAGGCCCTTCCAGCGCCTGTCACCGGTCAGGATGGTGTCAGCGTCGACGACGTCAGCGGTAGCGAGCACGAGCGCATCCGGTAGTCGTAAGGACTGGTGCCGCGCCCGCCAGAGGGCGGCGGCAACCGCGACAGCCTCGTCCACGGGATACGGCGGCCCGAACGCGGCGGTGGTAAGCCGCCGACGCGTGGCAACCTCCTCCTCGCTCCTGCGCGCGGCGCCCACGAGCAGCTCGGCCAGCACGGTTGCCGGCAGCAGGAAAACATCACCGGCGTCGCGCCGACGGCGAGCCGCCTGGGCTGAACAGGCGTGCAGGGCATCCTGCGGGTCGAACAATGCGAGGATCACGCTCGTGTCGAGGACTACCGCTCCCATTCGTTCCGCAGCGTCTCAAGATCGGTCACGGCGGACAGCCCCGGAGCGGAACCGATCAGCTCCTCGAGGGGATCCCGAACAGCGGTGAGGACCAGCCTGCCGCGCCCGTCGGCAGTCACCCGGAGTTCGTCGCCGGGACCAAGGCCCGCGGCCCGAAGCACGTCGACAGGCAGGGTGACCTGGTGCTTGCGGGAGACCCGGGTGACACCGGGCCGCCGCTTTACTTCCGTCGCCATAAGTAAAGATTACGTCCGACGAACGGAGGACGCCGAGGGTCCGCGTCGCCGTCCAGGAAGCACATCCACATGCGCAGGTCCGGGCATGGACAACGGTGATCCGGAGCTGCTGTCGCTCTACGGCATGCTGCTGCCCGTCGATCTCGAGGACGAGTTCGACGTCACCGCCGACGACGAGCAGGGTCGGGGCGCGCACGGCCGCCAGTTTCGCGGCCGCCAGTTTCGCGGCGGCCAGTTTCGCGGCGGCCAGGTCGGGCCGGCCGCCGCGGGAGACGACGGCGGCGACGTGGGAACCGGGCTCGGCCGCGACCCACAGCGCGGCGGCGCCGGTAGCGCGGCGGCGGTAGCGCGGCGGCGGCGCCGGTGCTGGCCCCGAAGTAGCCGACGGGAAGGTGAACGATCTCCGACCGGCCGCGTAGCCAGCCGGTGACGTCGACGAGCCGGCGGGCGAGCAGCCCGATGTCGAACCCGAGGAACCGTCGACGCTCCGGTCACCGACCGCCATCGATCTCGGTTTGCCGGCCGGTCCGTGGTTCGGACGGGCCGGGCGTGGGTAACGACCGAAAGTATTCGGATCGAGCATATTAGGTAACGATCTGCATGCTTGTAGGCAAGGAGCGGGGAATCATGGCCTCACCCGCGCCCGGCCGGCGACTCACCGTTCACCGCTCGCTGGTCCGACACCGGCCATGTCAGCTTCGTCCACCCGGGGCCGGGCGCCGGGGGTCCACCACCACCCGGGGAGGCCCGCGGCGTGCGCCCACACCGACGGGAAGGCGAGAACAATGACCAACGATCACGAAAGGCGAATCGCGGCCCTGGAACAGCGGCTCGCCACGCTCACGGAGGCGGTCCGGGCCATCGCCCGCGGGCTGGAGTCCCCGCCCACCACGGACGAGCCCTTCGAAGCCACGGCGGCGCGGGCCGCCCGGCAGGCGCACGAGCTGCTGCTCTCCGCCCGTCCGTAGCAGTCCCGTAACAGCCTCACGGCTGTGGGACTCCACGGCCGGAACAACGAGTGACAGGGAGGCCGTAGTGACCGTAGGCGCGCAGGATGCGGAGATCGGCCAGCTCTTCACCGCAGCCGGCCCCTTCGTAACGTTCTACCTGGGTCTGTCGGGTGAGCTCGACGATGTCGTGCCGGAGCGGGCGCTGCGGTGGCGCGGCCTGCGCGATCAGCTGGCCACGGCCGGGGCGGACGGCGCGACGCTGGGCGCGGTGGACGAGACGGTGGCCCGCCTGGGGCCGGACAATGCCGCTCTCGCGGTGTTCGCCGCCGATGGCCGGGTCGCCTGGGAGCGACGGCTACGCGGGCAGCTGGACGACCGGGCCGTGTGGGGGCCGCTGCCCTGCGTGCTGCCCCTGCTCGCCTGCTGGCAGCGCACGGTGCCCTGCGTGGTCGTGCTCACCGACCGGACAGGCGCCGACCTGCGGGTGAACATCGACGGGCCGCGGTTCGCCGGCGAGGTCACGGGCAGCGACGACGAGATCGAGCGCAACGCCCCCGGCGGCTGGTCGCAGCGCCGCTACCAGCATCGCGCCGAGGACTCGTGGGCGCACAACGCGGCACAGGTCGCGAAGGCGGTGACGGCGCTGGTCGAGCAGGTGGACGCCGCGCTGGTCGTCCTGGCGGGAGACGTGCGGGCGGTGCAGCTGCTGCGTGAGCACCTGCCGCCCCGGGTCGTCCCGCTGGTACGCCAGCTTGAGCACGGCGGACGGCACCCCAGCCGGGGTGACCGGCTGCACGACCGCCAGGTGCGTGAGCTGGTGGAGACCGAGGCCCGGGCCCGGACCACCGGTCTGCTCACCCGTTTCGCCGAGGACCGCGCGCACGGGCGGGCGGCCGACGGGGCCACCGCGGCTCTCGACGCGCTCGCCCGTTCCCAGGCACGGACCCTGCTCGTCGTGGACGACCCCGGGGACGAACGGGTCGCGTGGTTCGGACCGGATCCGGCCGATATCGCCGCCGAGGCGGGCATGCTGGCCGGCCGGGTCGGCCGGCCGACCGCTGGCAGGCTGGCGGACGTGGCCGTGCGCGCCGCGTGGGGCACCGGCGCGGCGGTCCGGGTCCTGCCCGCCGGCTTCGCGGACGGGCCGTCCGAGGGCCTCGGCGCCCTGCTGCGCTACCCGCGGGCGAACGGACCCCGCTGACCCGCCCGCCTATGAGACGAGATGGTCGATGCCACCGAGCCCGCGCCGTCCAACGGTTCTTCACGGGTGATGAAGGCGCTGTCGCATGGCCGTCGCCCGGTCGAGGTGACCACCGATCGGGCCACGGCCGGGCCGCGGGTTGCCTGTCAGCTGGTGTATGGATTCCTCAGGGTCACGGGCGTGCGCGCGATGTCAAGTGCCGGCTGAGGGAAGCGGGGGCCAGGACATCCTCGCGTGCGATCATGAGCGTCTGCAGCGAACGGGACATCCGGCCGTTCCCGTCGGCCCACGGATGGATGGACACAAGGTGCAGATGCGCCATGGCCGCTCGCACCAGCGGATGGGTGCTGTTGTCGGTGTTGAGCCGGTCGGTGAGTTCCTTCATCAGCGCGGGGACGGCACCGGCGTCCGGGGCCGTGTAGGCCGCGATGCCGGGGTCGCGGGCGTCGGCGGCGTGGACGAGGCCGCGGCGCCACTGCCCGGCCGGCTTGCGCACGGCGTGGCGGTGGCCCTGCAACATCCAGTGCAGAGCGTTGAGCAGGCCTTTGCTGTAGCTGAAGTCCTCGACATCGTGAAGCGTCTGGATATACGTCATCATTCGCTGACAGGCGAGGGTCTCTTCACGGTTCTCGTCCGAGACCTCGACGTCTCGCTCGCCGTCGATCAGATCCTGGACGTCGATCGTGGATACCCTGAAGCCCTCGACGGAGTTCGAGGCCGCGACGGCGTCGGCGGTCAGACCTAGATTCGCCGGTAGCGGCGCAGGGTTGGCGGGGTGTTGGCCGCGGAAAGTGATCGAATGCCTGTCGCGCAGGGAGAATCGGGGCTGCGAAACCAAACCGAGGATCCCAGGCGAAAGGCACCCGTCAGGTGGTCAGGATACGCAGTGTCGAGTCGTCACGGAAGTCGGTCTCGGCGGCGGGTCCGTCGCGGGGGCCAGGCCGGGGGTTGGGTCGGCGTCGGCGGGAGCGGGTGCGGATCGGGACGCCGGATCCAACGGTGACGGGGTCGGCCGGGTTGGTCGCGGTAGCCGAGGTCGTCGACCGGCTCGGCATCGTCGGGGCGCTCGACGAGGGGATCGGGCCGCTCAAGCAGCGGGACCGGGGGCTCGGCGGCGGTGCGTTACTCGTCGGGATGGCGACCAGCCAGCTTGAGGGTGAGTCGTCGCTGGCCGGGCTGTCTCGCCCGCCACGGTGGCAGCCACTGCGACAGGCCGGTCGACCGACTGACATCCGATGACATCCGACATCCGATGACGTCGGATCGTCACGGCTGGGGGATGATGGCGTCGGCCCGATCCTCGGGTGCGGCTGCGTGTCCGCGACGGGAGGAGTTTGTGGATGTCCGCACGCTCGTCGGTGGCTCTCGACGTCCGACTACTGGCGCGGGTGACGGACCGGGTGCTACTGGCCCAGCCTTCCGCAGACGCCTGGTATGTCCTGCCGGGCGGCCCGGTCGAGTCGGGTGAGGGCATCGAGCCCGCTCTTGACCGCCATCTCGACGGTCTCGGCGGCCCGAAGGCGTCCGCGTGGCGGTTCGCCGGCGCGGTGGAGCACGCCGACGCACCCTTCGACCGGGCTGCCGGGGAGCCGTTGGCCGGCCACAGCCTGACGATCCTGTTCGCCGCCGACTGGCCGGCGGCCGTCCCGCTGCCGGAGACCTGGCGAGGGAACAGGGTGCGGGCCGTCGACATCGGCCTGCTGCTGGCGACCCGGCTGCGTCCGCTGCCGGTCGCCTGGGTGGTACGACGCTGGCTGGCGGAGGGCTGGCCGCTGTGGCGGGGCGCGGTCCCGGCCGGTCGGGAGCCGGGCTGGGCCGGGCTGCGCCCCTCGTTGGCGTCCCTGCGCGCGCAACTCGCCGCCCGGCGCGACGAGCTGCGCAGCAACAGGTTCCGGGACGCGGCGGTGGCGATGTGCGCCCTGGTCACCGCCGCCGACGGGCGTGTCGACCCGGCGGAACGCGACGGGCTGCGGGGCTTCGTGGCCACCGACCCGGTGATGTCGCAGTTCCCGGCGGACGAGTTGGAGGCGCTGTTCGACAGCCATCTCACCCGGCTGCAGGCCGATGTCGCCACCGGGAAGCTGGCCGCCCTTGCCGAGATCACGAAGGTGCGGGGCCGGGTCGGCGAGGCCGCCGCGGTGGTCCGCATCGGTGAGGTCATCGGCCGCATCGACGGCGACTTCACACCGAGTGAACAGGCTGTGGTGCGGGAGGTGATCGGCGAGCTCGGCCTCGACCCGACCGAGTTCGCCGCGCAGACCGTCGCGCCCGGTCTTACGTGATCGGTTCCGGTGGCCGCGGGAGGCGACCATGCGGGGTCACGTCCATGCGGGGTCACGTCGACGCGGGTGGAGCGGGACCCGGCCGCCACCGGACCTGTCGCCCGGCCTCACCTGTCGCCCGGGCCTCGCCGAACCGGAGACCGCCTGGATCACCGCCCGCACCGACCAACATCCGTCAGACACGTCCTGGTCTGGAGCGCCGATGCCCCCCACCATGCCGACCGAGGTCAGCGCCCGTGCCGTCATCCTCGCAGGGGACCGCGTACTGCTGGCCAACCGTCGCGGTCAGTTCTGGTACTTCCTGCCCGGCGGCAACGTCGGGCCCGGGGAGACCGTGGAAGCCGCGCTACGCCGAGAAACCTCCGCGGAGGCCGGGTTCGGTGCCAGTGATCTGGAGTTCATCGGCTGCGTCGAACACACCTACGTCGAGGACGACAGACGGTTCCACGAGCTGAACGTCGTGTTCGCCGCCGATCTGCCGTGGGGTGCGGAGATCGGGAGCCGGAAGGACGACATCGACATCAACTCCGTCGCGTTACGCGAGCTGCCAAATCTTGATCTGCGCCCCGCGACCCTCACCGACATGATTCTCGACTGGGTGGGCAGCCGTCGGCCCGGCTGGCATGCGGCGGGTCGCTGACCGGGACCCGCGGCACGCTCACGCACACGCGGCCCGCGCGGGGACGGGCCCGGCGGGGCTGAGTCATGGCATGGACGCGCCGCTGCCCCTCCGCCCCGACCGACGCCGAGCGGACACGGGCCGAAACCGAACCGCCACCGCCCGAAGAACGGGCCACGAGGCAGGGCCTCGTCCGCCTCCTGCCGCGGAGGCAGGGAAACGGAGGAAAACGGATCCCACCAGACCTCGGCGACACCGGCGTTCCGTGGGAGAATCACGCTGACGGTGCGGGACCGGCGTTCGGGGCGGGAGCGGTGCGGATCGAACCGGCGGACGACGCCATGTTCCAGGAGCACGACGCCTGGTGCTACGACCCGCCCTACGACTTCTACGACAGTGACGGCTTACCCGTGAAGAACCCCGAACGGTTCTTCGCCGCCCGCGACGACGACGGCACCCTCGTCGGCTTCTATTTTTTCGAACTCCACGACGACGCGCTGTTCTACGGGTTCGGCCTGCGGCCCGATCTCACCGGCCGCGGGCTCGGCGAACGGTTCGTGCTGGCCGGCCTGGAGTTCGCCCGCCCCATCTACGGGCGGCGCCGGGTCACACTCCACGTCGCGGCCTTCAACGAACGCGTCATCCGCCTGTACCAGCGCCTCGGTTTCACCGAGACCGGACGGCACACCGAGACGTTCGACGGCTACGGGGCCGTGGAGTTCATCGACATGGAAAAACCCGCTGAGCACCGCCGGCGTCCAGCAGGCCAGCGATCTGTGACAGTCACCTGGCGGCGGCTTGACGAGCCCGACTTCGCGTTGCTGCGGGGATGGCTGGAGCAACCACATGTTGCCCGGTGGTGGAACCACGAGACCACGTCCGAGGCCGTCCACCGCGACTTCGGCCCCGCGGCCCGCGGCGAGGAGCCGTCGGAGGACTTCCTCGCCCTGCTCGACGACCGGCCCGTCGGGCTGGTGCAACGCTGCCGCCTCGCCGACTACCCCGAGTACCGCGACGACCTGGCACCCATCGTCGACGTCCCTGCCGGTGCCATGAGCATCGACTACCTGATCGGCGAACCCGCCCAGACCGGGCACGGCCTGGGCACCCGCATGATCGCCTCAATGGTCGCACGGACCTGGTCCGACCATCCTGAGGCCACCTGCGTCGTGGTGCCGGTCGTGGCGGCCAACCGGGTGTCGTGGCGTGCCCTGGAGAAAGCCGGCCTCCGACGCGTCGGACAGGGGCCCATCACACCGGACAACCCCGCCGACGATCCCCTGCACTACGTGTACCGCGTGGACCGGCCCTCGACGTCCTGACAGCGGAAGACCGCTACGACACCGGCGGCACGCTGGCCTCCTCGCCGACACGGGCCAGGTTCGAAGGTCGATCGCCCTGGCCGGCGGTACGGCGCAGCCGTCGCGCCCGGCCGTCGGCCTCGCGCTGGGAGTCCGCGCGGCCCTGGTCGCCGTCTCCTTCTCCTTCGCCGTGTCGCTGCGCCGGGACACGACGCTGTCGACCGTCGGGTAAAAACCGTCAGTCATCGGGCCAGAACGGCCGTCCGTACCGCCCGCACCGCTCGCACCGCCCACGCCGCGGGCGCTGTCCTCAGCCGGCCGGGTGAACGGGCCGGCCGGCTGGGTGGGTCAGAGGCCGGTCCGTTTCGGCTGGCTGACGCTGTTGCCGAACTCGTCGATGAGACCGGCGCGGCGCAGCGCGTCGGCGAGCGCACCGTCGGGCACGTCGTTCGACCCGCCGCGGCGGCCGCGGGGCTGTGTCCCGCCGGAACGCGCCCCACCGGAACGCGCCCCACCGGAACGCGCGCCGCGGGCGGCCCCGGAGCCGGCGGCGCCATGCTCACGGGGACCGGCCTGGCCCTGGCCCCCGGCATCGCGCTCGCGGCGGCGCCCGGAACCCGATGACGAACCCGACGACGCGCGCTGGTCGGCCCGGCCGCCGCCGGTGTTGTTGTCGTCGTCGAGCCGCAGCGTCAGCGAGATGCGTTTGCGGGCGATGTCGACGTCGAGCACCTTCACCCGGACGATGTCGCCGGGCTTGACCACCTCGCGCGGGTCGGAGACGAAGTTCCGCGACATTGCCGAGACGTGGACGAGCCCGTCCTGGTGCACTCCGACGTCGACGAACGCGCCGAACGCGGCGACGTTGGTGACGACACCCTCCAGCACCATGCCGGGCGCGAGATCGGCAAGCGTCTCCACACCCTCGGCGAACGCCGCGGTCCGGAACGCCGGACGCGGGTCACGGCCCGGCTTCTCCAGCTCCCGGAGGATGTCGGTGACGGTCGGCAGACCGAAGGTGTCGTCGACGAAGTCCGTCGGCCGCAGCGCCCGCAACGTCGAACTGTTACCGATCACCGCCGTGATATCACTGTCCGTGGCCGTGAGGATGCGGCGTACCACCGGATACGCCTCCGGGTGCACGCTGGAGGCGTCCAGCGGGTCGTCGCCGCCGCGAATGCGCAGGAAGCCGGCGCACTGCTCGAACGCCTTCGGCCCCAGCCGCGGGACGTCGACGAGCGCCCGGCGGGACCGGAACGGACCGTGGGCATCCCGGTGGCGCACGATGTTCTCCGCCAGCCCCTCGCCAATGCCCGACACGCGCGTCAGCAGCGGCGCCGAGGCGGTGTTGACGTCGACACCGACGGCGTTGACGCAGTCCTCCACCACCGCGTCCAGCGAACGCGACAGCTTCACCTCGGAGAGGTCGTGCTGGTACTGGCCGACCCCGATCGAACGAGGGTCGATCTTGACCAGCTCCGCCAGCGGATCCTGCAGCCGGCGGGCGATGGACACCGCGCCGCGCAGCGACACGTCCAGCTCGGGCAGCTCCCGCGAGGCATAGGCGGACGCGGAGTACACCGACGCGCCGGCCTCGGACACCACCACCGAGGTGAGCCTGAGCTCCGGATGCCGCCTGGCCAGCTCGCCCGCGAGCCTGCCGGTCTCCCGGGACGCGGTCCCGTTGCCGATCGCGACCAGCTCGACGTTGTGGGCGCGCGCCAGCCGGGCGAGGACGGCGATCGACTCCTCCCAGCGCCGCCGCGGCTCGTGCGGGTAGATCGTCTCGGTCGCCACCACCTGGCCGGTCGGGTCGACCACCGCGACCTTCACGCCGGTGCGCAGCCCCGGGTCGAGCCCCATGGTCGCCCGCGCGCCGGCGGGCGCCGCCAGCAGCAGGTCGCGCAGGTTCACCGCGAACACCCGGACGGCGGTGTCCTCCGCCGCCTGCCACAGTCGCATCCGCAGGTCGATGTCGAGGTGGACGAGGATGCGGGTCCGCCACGCCCAGCGGACCGTCTCCAGCAGCCAGCGGTCGGCCGGGCGGCCGTTGTCGGCGACAGCGAAGTGCGCGGCGACGGTGACCTCGTAGCTGCTCGGCTGTGCCGCCGCCTGCCGGGGCATGGCCACGGCCGCTGTCGCTGTCGCTGCCGCCGGCCCGTTGGCGTCAGCGCCGTCCCCGCCGGCGGCCGGCCCGCCGGCACCGTCCGCGTCGGCGGGCTCCGGTTCGAGAGTGAGGTCGAGGGCCTCCTCCTTCTCGCCGCGGAACAGCGCCAGAATCCGGTGCGAGGGCAGCGAGGTGAAGGGCTCGGCGAAGTCGAAGTAGTCGGCGAACTTGGCGCCGGCGTCCTGCCGGCCCTCCCGCACCCGGGAGACGAGCCGGCCGCGCGTCCACATCCGCTCACGCAGCGTCCCGATCAGGTCCGCGTCCTCGGCGAAACGCTCGACCAGGATGGCCCGCGCACCCTCGAGAGCCGCGGCCGTGTCGGCGACACCCTTGTCCGGGTCGACGAAGGCGGCGGCCGTCGCCTGCGGATCCTGCGACGGGTCGGCCAGCAGCGTCTCGGCGAGCGGCTCCAGACCGGCCTCCCGGGCGATCTGGGCCTTGGTGCGCCGTTTGGGCTTGTAGGGCAGGTAGATGTCCTCCAGGCGGGCCTTGGAGTCGGCGGCCAGGATCTGCGCCTCGAGCGCGTCGTCCAGCTTGCCCTGGGCGCGGATCGACTCCAGGATCGCGGCGCGCCGGTCCTCCAGCTCGCGCAGGTAGCGCAGCCGCTCCTCAAGGGTCCGCAGCTGGGCGTCGTCGAGCATGCCGGTCGCCTCCTTGCGGTAGCGGGCGATGAACGGCACGGTGGCCCCGCCGTCGAGCAGGTCGACGGCCGCAGTCACCTGCCCCTCACGCACGCCGAGCTCCTCGGCGATCCTGCGATGAACCGACGTCGTCACGATCTCGATCCGCCTCCGTGGCCGGGGTCCTGATGAGGTGTCGGGGACCAGCTTGCCCGACCGGCGGGCCCACCGACGCATCAGCCCCGTCTCATCAGCCCCGGGCCGGTACCTGATCGCTCCGGGATGACTCAGAGCGATCCAGGCCGTTCCCGGGCTGGCCCGACCAGCTCGCCCGGTCGGGGTCACAGGCGCGGCCCGATCCGGCCGGACGGGGCCGCGTCGCGTTGGCCCCGTCCGCCTGGGACACAGGGCTTCCGAAGATCGGAATCGTGGGGTTTCCGAAGATCCGGAAGGCTCCTCCCGGATGGTGGCGACCCCCACACCGATCCGCCCGCAAGCCGTGTAGAGTCTTGGTTCGTTGCAGGTCCGGGTGGCGGAATGGCAGACGCGCTAGCTTGAGGTGCTAGTGCCCTCTAAGGGCGTGGGGGTTCAAGTCCCCCCTCGGACACCGACCATTACCCCACGGTAACGTGGGTTGATCTTCACTTCGGCTTGTACCGTCTGGGTGGCGGGCTGGTAGATCAGGTGCAGGCTGAGCTGGCGGTAGACCTCGGTCTTGTCTGCTGGGTCGGCCTCGGTGAGGGCGGTCAGTATGTCGCCGAGGGCCTCGACCAGGGCGGCGATCTCGTCTCGGCTCATCCGCCGGTCGCTGTCTGTGGTGGCTTCGCGGAGTTGGCGTTCGGCGGCTGCCCGGTCGGCCTGGGTCTGGGCGATCCAGGTTGTGACGATGACAGGGTCGGCGCCGGCGTCGAGAGCGGCTCGGTAGCGGGTGAGTTTGGTCGTGCAGTCCGCGATGGTCAGACGTGCCCGTTCCGTGGCCTGGTTCTGGCCGGTGGGAACGTTCTGGGTGGTGGTCATCGCGTCGAGGGTGTCGGTTAGTCGTGGTGGTGTGAGGGTGGTGGCGAGCCAGGTGTCGAGGGCGGGCAGGACGGCGTCTTCTCGGACGTAGACGTTGCTGGGGTGGTGGATGTGGTTCGCCAGGGCGTATTCCTGGGGGTAGCGGCAGCGGTAGTAGGCGGCGCCGCGGACCCAGTGGCCCTGCATTTTGCGCTGGCAGATCCCGCAGTGGAACGCTCCGCGCAGGATGTAGGGGTGGCGGGTTCGTGGGGTTTTCTGGTCGCCGGGTCCTCGTCCGCGTCTGGCGAGGAGTTGTTGCGCGTCGGTGAACAGCTTCGGGTCGATAATTGCCGGATGGGCGGTGTTCTCCGACCAGATCCATGTGTCGGTGGGGTTCCAGCGCAGTTTGGTGGTGTGTCCCAGGTTGACGTCGTCGACGTCGAGGAGGACTTCGTCCTTGCGTTGCCGGTTCCATACTTGCCGGCCGGTGTAACGGGGGTTGGTGAGGATCGCGCGGATCGCGCCTTTCGACCAGGCTGCGCCGGTGCGGTGGGAGTTACGGGCCGGGTCGTGTGCCGAGGGGCAGGGGATACCATCGCGGGTCAGTCCCTCTGCGATCGCAAACAGGCCGCGTCCGCCGACGAATTCGGTAAAGATTCTTACCACGATCGGTGCGGTTTCTTCGCACAGTGCGAGACCATGCAGCCGTCGACCGTCGGCAGCCTTGGCCGGGTTCGGGTGTAGTCCCAGGTCGCTCAGTTGGTAGCCGTAGGGTGGCCGGCCGCCCAGGAAACGGCCTTCCATCGCCGCTTGGGCGGCCATCGCGGCGCGGACCCGCACTTTGATCCGGTTGCGTTCGCCCTTTGACATTCCCCCGAACACGGACATGATTAGATCGTGGGCTTCGTTGTTCGGGTCGATCGGACCGCCGACCTCGGGTACCCACAGTGGCACGCCGTAGTGCGCGAACAGGGGGAAGACCAAGCCGAACTGGTTGCCGTAGAACGCTCGCTGCGGTTCCCCGATGACGACCGCGTCGAATCCCCGGTTTGGATCCTTGAGTGACTGTAGCAGATCGTTCGCTTTTGGCCTGCGTTGCCAGGGCACGGCCCGGGACTGTCCGGCGTCGAAATACTCGACGACGATCTCCCCACCGTGTGGTTCGATCAGCGCCTTCGCGCGGGTAACCTGCCAGGCGCGTGATGATTCGGGGTCCTGCTGGTCCTCGGTCGAGCATCGTCCTTCGAACGCAAATCTGATCATTCAGAATTCCCTTCCTGTCGTTCGGTCGTGTTCTCCCGACGCGACGGGGAGTTTTTGCCGGCTGCTGTCTTTGCGTCCATGCAGCGGCGTAACAGGCGCAGCAGGCTCATGGCCCAATGGCGCTTAGTTAAGCGGCCCGAGCGAGCATGATCTTCGGTGATTGATCATGCTTGGTGCCGGTGTCTGTTGGGCTTTTGACTCGGTAGGCGTTGTGTCGGCCTCGTCTGATGGTGCGTGGGTACGTGCGGTGGAGGCGCACGGGGTTAAGCCGTTCGGTGATCTCTGTGAAGGTTTCCCGGAGCGCGTGCGTGTGGTCCTCAGGGGGAAAAATCCGCCTGGTCGGTGACCTGGCGGCGGACGACGCGTAGTGATCGCATGAAGGATAGCCTGTCCGGGTCGACGTCGGCTTCGTCGGCGGCCTCGCACATGAGACATCGGATTGCGTAGTGGCTGAGGAGCAGCGCCCAGATCTCTTGTTCCACCAGGTCCGGGAGTTTCGAGCGTAGGACGCGGGCTTCGCCCCGCTGGTGTGTCTTAATCTCATCGAAGATGTTTTCGATTTCCCAGCGCTCGTGATAGGCCGTGGCGAGTTCCACCGCTGGTATGTCGGTCTGGTTGAGGATATTGGTGATGAGGCAGATCAGTTCTCCGGTTCCGGATCCTGTGCGGTCAGGCACCGTGTATTCGATGACGCGGACGGGTGTCGCGGAGTCCTCGGGAAAGTCGCGGCCGGCGCGGGCGTCGGCGATGATCTGGTTCCGCTGTTTCCCTCTGATTTTCGGGTTGACGATGATAGAGAGGTAGGAGCTGTCGGGAAGGGACCGGATGACCGGTAGCGTGAGATCGGATTTGACTCGCCAGAGCAGGTCCGCGCCGGTGTCGAGCGCCTGCTGCCAGAGGTCGAAGCTGTAGAAGTAACGGTCGGCGGTGAGGAGCATCCCGGGTTCGCAGGCGTCGAGCAGGGTGGCGGCGAGAGCACGTTCGTCGCTGGCACGGGGACCGACCGCGGCGGAGACGATCGCGTGCGTGCCGCATTCGGCGAGCGCGACGACGTGGACCTGGGGCAGAGCGCTGGCCTTGTGTCCGTTGGTGGACCGCCCGAACCTGGCCACGTTCTCGGGGGTGTCTGCGGCGTCGAGGAAGAACCCGTCGATCGCCATCAGCCGCCGGGAACGCAGCCAAGTGCCCTTGGTACCCAGCCCCGCGACCGGCACAGCGACACGTTCGAACAGGACCTTCAGGGGGGCGGCACCGAGCCTGATCCGTGCCTGCGAGATCGCCCCGGTGGTCGGGACTTTCCAGTCACCCTGCCAGTTCCCCAGCCATCTCAACGCACCGGCGAGTTTACGCATGACTTCTTCGTAGTCATCGTCGAAGAACAGGCACATCGTCATGGTGAAGTACACCATGACCCGGGCTGGCAGCAGCCTGGTACGCCGTTCCTGCCGCTTCGTTTCCACCAGTACCTCTTCGACGAGGTCCCGGGGAACGATTCTGGCGAGCACACCGATCGAGATGCGGTCGGTCAGCCGGTCGTTGTCAACGGCTGGCAATTCAACTACCTGGCGAAGGCGCACCACATCTGGATTCTATCTGCCGACCGGCCGAAATCGCGGCATGAGCACTCCGCCGCCTACTGATCGACGTTGAGGAACGTGACTGGATGCCGTGTTCAGAAGTTGATCGATGCGGGATCGGGCGTTGGCGTGTCGGGATGGACGGACGCCCCTCCAGCCTAATTGAGCGGCATTGGGTTATGGGCAGGCAAGAGAGTCTGTTCGATAAACCTGTCCAGCCGATCCAGGTAGATATTGGACAGAACGGGTGAAACCACGCCGCCTTGCGGGCAGCCGCTCAACGTCGCGTGGTAGCGCCAGTCCTCCAGGTATCCGGCCTGGAGCAGCCCGTCGATCAGACGCAGGAACCGACCGTCGTGGATCTTCTCGGCCAGAATCGATCTCATGATCGAATGGTCCAAGGACCCGAAACAGTCGGTGACGTCGCCCTCGATGAACCACACCGTCCCGTGCCATTGGTGATAGATCTCCTGCAAGGCGGTGTGACAGCCGCGGCCCGGGCGGAACCCGTGGGAGCGGTCGGAGAACTGCGGCTCGTAGTACGCCTCCAAGATCAGGCGCAGTACCTCTTGCAGCAGCTTGTCCGACCAGGTCGGCAGCCCCAGCGGTCGCTTTTTCACCGAATTCTTCTTCTCGATGTAAGTGCGCCGTACCGGGGCCCATCGGTAACGCTCCTGCCGGAGCGTCTCGATGATGGCCTCGATCTTGCCGAGGTTCATGCCATCCACGGTCTCGCTGGTGGCTCCGGCGGTCAACGCCCCCTTGTTACGGTAGAGCTTCCCATAGGCAAGCAGGAACAGGTCCGGGTTGAACAAGCACCGGTAGACCCGTTCCAACGGCAGTCCTCTCCTGCCGCGTTCACGAATGATCTCCAGTACGGTTGCGGCGTCTCGTATCTCGCGTACCTCACCGTTCTTGTCGATCTAAGCACCTGGGTCCCTTCGCCCATGTAGACGGCTCTCCCGTCCTCCTCGGCGGGGCGTGACTCCTGCGACTACTACGGACCCTCCGTGACCATAGGGCTCGCGCCCCGTAGGCCATCCCGAATTCCTCTTGCGCCAGACGTAGCGAGCGTGACGTAGGCGTCCCGGTCCGTCCCCTTGAACGAGCTCGCTGCCCGTCGCCCGCCGGCCGGAAGGGTTCAGAGCGACGAAAGTCGGAATCGCTCCTATGCCGACGGCCCCGACAACAGACGCCGTGTCGGGAGGTGTGAACGTTTGCACCGCTGGAGACTGGGCTTCAAGCAGTCTGGCCTTCGCCGTATCACGCGGGCCTTGCACGGCCGTGCCTTCGGCGCCTTCACGGCACCCCGCGCTTTCCCGTCATGCTCTTGTCCCCTCCCGGTTTCCCGTTCAGGTAAGACGGGTGGCCCAGAGGTCACCTCCTCCCGAACCTCTGCCCCCTGCGGGGGCGATCTGGCGCCGAGTTAGACGGCGCACAGTCTCCCGTCACCGGGCTCTCCGGTGACTACTGCGTGAGCGCTGTGGCGGGCCGCCTCGTGTGGATCTGGCCGTGGCAGGTAGCGCAGACCACGAGTGTCTTGCGTCTGCGGTTTGCCATGGCCGTGGCCCACGAGTGCGGCAGAGGGCCGGGTACTGCGAGGTCCTTGAGTGCGCGGACGTGGTGAACTTCGACGCTGCCCGTGCGCTGGCAGACTTCGCAGGTATCCGCGAGGTAACTGGTCAGGTCTGGTAGATCGTTTGTTTTTGGTTTCCCGGCTGGCTGGGACTCCTCGATGGCCTGAAGGCCCGGGTCGTTGGTGCTGTGTGGTTGATCGGGCCGTAGGGTCCGGGTGTGTCGGATGGTCCGCCCGCGTCGCCGCCGGTGCCGTCGTATGACGAGCTCGCGGCGCTGGTGGTGAGTCTGCGGGCGCAGCTGGTCGAGACCGCTGCGGCGTTGGAACAGGCGCGGGTGCGGATCGCCGAGCTGGAAGCTCAGGTCGCGAAGAACTCGCGGAACTCGGCGAAGCCACCGAGTTCGGACGGGCTGGCGAAACCGCCACCGAAGTCGCTGCGGAAGAAGACCGGCCGCAGGCCCGGTGGGCAGGGCGGGCATCCGGGATCGACGCTGCGGATGCTCGCTGAGCCTGATGTGCGCCTGCGGCATGAGCCGGGGCCGTGTGCGGGGTGCGGGGCGGGGCTTGCGGGCCGGCCTGTGACCCGGACCGAACGGCGGCAGGTGTTCGACCTGCCCGAACTACGTCCGCATGTGGTCGAACATCAGCTCATCGAGCGGGAGTGCGGCTGCGGGACGCGGACGAAGGCGGCGGCACCGGCCGGGGTGGACGCGCCGGTGCAGTACGGGCCGCGGGTGGCCGCGGCGGTGGTCTACCTGTATTCCGGTCAGTTCCTGTCGCAGGAGCGGACCGCGACCGCGCTGGCCGAGCTGGTTGGGATCCCGATCTCGGCGGGCACGGTCGGTGCGATGACCGCCCGTGCCGCCGCCGGACTCGACGGCTTCCGTGACACCGTCCGGGGTCTGCTGGCCGCCGCCGACGTGATCGGGGCCGATGAGACGGGGCTGCGGGTCGCCGGGAAACTGCACTGGGTGCACTGCGCCCGCACCGACAAGTACACGCTGATCGACTGCCATGCCACCCGCGGCAGCGGCGGGATCGACGCCCTCGGGGTGCTTCCCGCCTTCGGTGGGGTGGTGGTCCACGACGCCTGGGCCCCCTACGACAGCTACACCGGCGCCACCCACCAGCTGTGCGTCGCTCACTGGAGTGATCCCGCTTCCGTGGACAGCGAACCTGAGGTTCGCTGTCCATAGGGAAGGAGCGTCATGGGGTCAGCTCGCCGGAAGTTCACCCAGGAGTACAAATCCGAGGCAGTAAGGTTGGTGCTCGACTCGGGCCGGTCGGTGACCGAGGTCGCGAAGAGTCTGGGTATCCACGAGACCACGTTGGGAAACTGGGTGAAGAAGGCGAAGGAGAACGGCGAGACCGAGGAGCGGCCGCTGTCGGTGTCGGAGCGCGCGGAACTTGAGGAGCTCCGGAAGAAGTACGCGCAGGCGCAGATGGACATCGCCTTCCTAAAAAAGCGGCGAGCTTCTTCGCGAGCGAGCAGAAGTAAAGTTCGAGTTCATCTCGATACACGCTCCGAAGAAGCCTGTGTCCGCCGACGGCGCGAACACCTTTCCCGTCGACTACATGTGCAAGAAACTCGACCTGTCCCGACAGGGCTACTATGCGTGGAAGAAACGCGGCCCGTCTCGGAGGGAGAAGGACGACGCCACCTTGTCGACCATGATCAGAGCTGTTTTCGACCGTCTCGAGGGGCGGTACGGCGTGCGGCGGATCTTCCACGAGATCCGCCGCCAGGGCGTCGCCGTCGCCTACAAGCGGGTCCAGCGGCTGATGGCGACGATGGGCCTGGTCAGCGTGCATCCGCGTCCCCGCCGGCCGGTGACGACGGTGCAGGCCGCGGACTCCTCATCGCTGCCTGATCTTGTCGGCCAAGACTTCGCCGCGTCCGCACCGAACCAGTTGTGGTACGGCGACATAACATATATTCGCACCTGGGATGGCTGGGTGTACATGGCCTCCGTCATCGACGCGTTCTCTCGGAAGATCGCCGGCTGGGCGGTCGCCGATCACATGCGCACCGAACTCGTTCTCGACGCGCTTCGTATGGCCGTCACCCGCCGGCGGCCACCCGGCGGCGTCATATTCCACGCCGACCGAGGCGGTCAGTACACCAGCCGTGAGTTCGTCGCCTTCTGTCGCGACAACAACGTCCGAAACTCCGTCGGCCGTACCGGGATCTGTTTCGACAACGCCGCGGCGGAGTCCTTCTGGGCCACCCTCAAGAAGGAGTTCGTCCACCTCCACCCGTTCGATACCATAGACCGCGTCCGGGCGGGGATCTTCGAATATGTCGAGATCTACTACAACCGGCAGCGGTTGCACTCCTCGATCGGCTATCTCACGCCTGTCGAGTTCGAGGAAGAATTTGACGGACAAACACTTCGTGCTGCATAGTTAGGACTGTCCACGAAAGTGGGAACCCTCCAGACACCCTCGAGCCCCCGGTGCCCGCCGGGCTGGGTTCCCTCACCGCGCCGCAGCAGGCCCTGGCGGATTTCCTCCGTCTCGACGCCGACCTGCTCACCAGCGCGGCCCAGGCAAGCCCACCTCTGGCAGCAACCAGGGACGACCCCCGCGCACTGGCCGGATGGATCCGGGATCTCCCCGCCAGCGACAAGGAGAATTTCCTGCTCCAAGTCGCGCACGGTGACAGCGCCCGGGTCCAGATGGAGCTGCTGCGACGTTTTCGTGGTACGCCCGACAGCGGTGGGAACGACCGCCCCCGCCGCACGGTCGCCCACCTGCTGGACGCCGCCGCGGACATCCGACAGGAACGCCGACGACAGGAGGAGGCCGCCCGCGCCGCGCAGGAGGCCCGCCGCACGCGGGAGCGCGCACTGGCCCGGGAGAAACGGCTGGACGCGCTGGCCGGCGACCAGGAAACAGCCTGGGCGCGCGTCGACACGCTGATCGACAGCCGCCGGCCGAGCGACTACGACGCGGCCGTCGAAATCCTCGAGGATCTACGGGCCGTCGCCGCACGCGCCGGCCACACCACGGAGTTCACACGACGGTTCGCCCTCCTGCGCCAGCGGCATTCCCGCAAGCCCAGCCTTGTCGCACGTTTTGACCGCGCCGGCCTCGGTGACAGCGGCTGAAACCTTTCGGTTTCAGCGGCTTTGCTGTTCGGTCTCGGGTGGGACGGTGAAGCCGATGTGGGCATGTTGCGCCGCATCCTTCGCGCGGGCGGCCTGGCGATCGCGCTCGGATAGCTGACCGACCATGCGCGGCGACTCGGCCGCCGGCCGGTGAACGCCGATCCTGCGGCGACGCGAGTCCCGACGCGACACGGTTCGATTGCTTCGCTCTGTCGCAAACGAGCGAGCTCTCAGCCCGACGCCGCGACGTATCTGTCCGGCTTCGACTACCCCGCCATCCTGTTCCGTGAGTGCGTGCTGATCAGACAACTCGGAGACCAGGCCGTCACGTGATCGTCGCCGGAACCATTATTCGCTCCTCGGTATGTCTTGCTGTCCCGTCGGGAACTGTCTGCCGTCCGCCACTCACGACCGGGGATTTCGTGGTCGCTCAGGGAAAAGTACGCGGGAAGCTGTCCAGTCCCGAACCGAACGGCGCCGCAGAAGCAGCCCCGCGGTCAGGAGGCTGAGCCCGACCGGTACGAGGACCAGGGTCACTGCGCCGAAGAGCAACGAGTAGAACCGAACCATCTTGACCGTCATATAACCGCCCCGCCAGACCCCGTAGACGGACAAGAGCAGTAGCAGTGCCACGGCCCCGACGACTGCCCCGAGCCAGACGCTCGAGCGCAGAGCCAATATGATCAACAGCACTGCCAGGACCAGGATATCCACCGTGATCAGGGTGACTGCCACTGCTACCGCCCGAGGCCGGTCGCACGGCCCGCTGGGCAGCCCTGGCACGGGGAGAGCGGCCCGCTGGTAGAGCGGCCAGATGGCAAGTGGAACGGCGGTCTCGACCCACCGGTCAAACTCAGTCAGCATGCTCCGGCCGTCCCGCGAGTCATCCAGTTGCACCAGATGCGCGGTCCAGTCGGCGTCGAACCAGACCACGGCCCGGAGATAGGCGCTCTCTGCTATCAGGTTGCCCTGCTTCACCGGCCGGTACTCGGGAAGCCCCCGGGGGAACAGATGCGACAGGCTCCCCCGGAAGGACTCGTACCGCCGCCCATCGCCGGTGACAAGCACGACGAGCCGGTCGGCCAGCTTCCGCTCGATGACGCGCTCGGTCTCCCAGCGCACGGCCCCACCCGGCGAGGCGGCCAGCAGCACGAGCCGCGCCCGAGCGAGTCCGGCCAGCACCCTGCCCTTCCACTCGTCATCCCCGGCGTAGTCCCGTGCGGCGCCGACAGGAGGCAGCGAGTCGCTTGGACGTCCGAGGGCTACCATTCGGCCGAATGGAGCCGTCGCCCTGGTGAGCTGTTCCTCCTCGGTGGATACGTCGGCAGTCCAGGGCCCGAACCGTGGATCTCCACTCTGGATATGCGCGAAACCCCGATCTTCGTCGAACGCACGCAGAAACAACACGATCGGCTCATCCTCGGGAATGCTGGTCAACGGTTCCAGCAACGGCGTCCGATGCCGGCCGCCCTGACGGTAGGACCAGCGTCCGAAGCCCAACAGCACAGCCATCAGCGCGAGAGCCACCGCGGTGTGGGCGGGCCCGACCCGGATGCCGCCGGCGGGGCGTAGACCCCGCTCGCCAACCACGCCACTGGCCATGCCGAGGCAGCAGGCGACGAATCCGGCAGCCTTCAGCAGCAGTCCCCGGAACGGACGCTGGCGGATCGAGGCGGGCGGGCGAGGCGGCCGCGCCATCTCGCCTCCACAGGGTGGGTCGGGGGACCTCGGGAGATAGAGCCGACAAAAGGTATACGTGAAGATCATCTTTCAAGATCTGGGCGCCGACATCCCGCTGTTTCCGCGACTTGGAGCCGCACCCTGCCCGCACGGGGACGCGGCCGGCGACGCGGAAAACCCGGGCACCACGCCGTTGAGGGATCGCCAAGCGGACAGCCCGGACCGGGCGTCATCGCAGGAGTGGGTACAGGCAGGATGGTTGTCGTGACCGAGGATGTCTGGGCTGGCCTGACGGACCGGTTCGTCGAGGGCGCGTACGCGACGGTGAAGGGTCGGGTGCGCACGTATGTCCTGCACCGCCACCTGATGGATCACCTGCCGCCGCCACCGGCAGCCGTGCTCGACGTGGGCGGAGGCGCCGGACACCAGTCGTTTCCCCTGGCCCGCCTGGGCTATGAGACCGTCCTGCTCGACTCGTCCGAGGCGATGCTTGCCGCCGCGGAGCGGCGTCTGGCCGCCGAGTCAGCCGATGTTCGCGATCGTGTTCGGCTGGTGCTGGGAAGCGGCGAGGAGGCGCCCTCGCTGACCCAGGGCCGACGATTTGCCGCTGTGCTGTGCCACGGCGTGTTGATGTATCTGCCTGAGCCGGCCCCGATGATCGAGGCCCTGTGCGCGTGCACCGCCGTGGACGGCATCGTCTCGGTGATGGCACTCAACGCGGCGACCCTTGCCGTCCGCCCTGCGCTGGAGCGTCGGTGGGACGACGCGCAGGCCGCCTTCCACGCCCGTGGGGAGCGCGGAGTGCTGGGGCTGAACACGCGTGCCGACACCGTCGAGGAACTCTCCAGCATGTTCGCTGATCACGGAGTCCGCCCGCTGGCCTGGTATGGCGTGTGGCTGTTCACCGACTGGATGACCCTCGACGAGGACGAGGACGAGCTGACCAGGATCGCCGAGGTGGAACTTGAGGCCAGCCGGCGTGATCCCTACCGACAGCTCAGCCGGGTGTTCCACCTTGTGGGACGCAGATGACCTGACGCGGTTGCCCACTCCCCTGGCCGCCGTTGGCAGTGATGGCGTCAGGGCCGGCCGCATGCCTGACAACAGCGGAGAGCCGGGTCCGGGCGGTCGTAGGTGTTCCTCGACGGGGTCAGCCAGGGCCCGGCTCGCCGACCGAAGAGATGACTTTCCCTCTAGGACGGCGGCCGGTGTGAGCCGTTCTCATCGGTCTCGCTGAACGCCCGGGAGCGCTCAGCCGCATCCGGACTGCCCCCGAACAGGCGGGCGTCGGGGTGAGCTTCCTCGGGATGCGCGCGGATGTCCATCCGCGCGCTGGTGGTGGCCGGATCGGCGGCCGCGACCCTGGCAGTGGTCGGGTCGGATTCGCGCCGCTGCGCCGGCCCGTACACCCCCTTCCCGTGGCCGTCATGCTCGCCGTCCCACCACACCGGGCCGCTCCGCTCGTGTTCGAGCCGTGTCCTTGGCAGCGCCGCCGGGTGCCGCTGTCGCAGCCATCGCACGAGCAACTCCCGGACGTGGCAACGCAGGTCGAACACGGTCGGTCCGTCGCTACCGCTGACCAGCACCCGGACCCGCACGCATCCACCGACCGCGTCGGTTACCTGGAGCACCGAGACCCGGCCGTCCCACAGGGCGGTGGCGTCCAGGATCCGGTGCATCTCCGCCCGCATCTCCTCTACCGGCACCGACCAGTCCAGGTCCAGCTCGACCACGCCGAGCACGGCCGCCTCCCGGCGCGTCCAGTTCTGGAACGGCGTGGTGGTGAAGTACGTCGATGGCAGGATCATGCGTCGGTCGTCCCAGATGTGGACGACCACGTAGGTCAGTGTGATCTCCTCGATACGCCCCCATTCCTCCTCCACGACGACCACGTCGTCCACCCGGATGGCATCGGTGAAGGCGAGCTGCAGCCCGGCGAACACGTTCGCCAACGAGGTCTGTGCGGCGAGGCCGGCAACGATGGCGACGATTCCGGCGGACGCGACGATGCTGGCACCGGCGATGCGCACGCTGGGGAACGTCATCAGCATCGAGGCCACGGCGATGACGGTGATGACGACCACCGTGATGCGACGCAGCAGGGTCACCTGCGTATGCACCCGGCGGGCGTGCCGGTTGTCGGCGACGTCCATCCGGTAGCGGGCCAGGGCCAGGTCCTCGAGGAGGAACGTGAGCACCGCCACCAGCCAGGAGACGCCGCCGATGAAGACCAGGCCGAGCAGCCGGACGATGGCCCCGGTCCAGGTCTGTTCGGGCATGGCGTTCAGCGCGACAAGCAGGGCGACGAGGACGAGGGTGAGGCGGGCCGGGCGTCGGCCGCGCTGGGCCAGGTCGGCGGCGGCTGCCGAACGGCGCCCGACCCGGCGGGCTGTCCGGTCGACGACCAGCGCAACCGTGTAGCCGAGCACGGCGGCCATGGCCAGCACGATCAGCACGGCGGGTGTCGAATCAGCCTCGGGTAGGGACATCTCGGCTGCGTGGCGAATGACCACACCGAACTCCTCGAATCAGTCTGGTAGCGGTAGCCCGGCTGGGCCTTGCTCTTGCTCCGAGCGACGCGCCCGTGTCCAGGGATGCCTTCCCGCAGCGGGGCGTTATAACGTGAGAGGTCCGTCACATCCGGAAGTATCATGAATTTCTTCTCGAATGAGGCCGATCTGGCTGTCCGGCTTCGCGCTTTCGATCCTGAGCGCGGCAGGAGGGCCTGTCGGGCGCTGCCGCATTCGCCGGTTGTCGGTGGTCTTAATGGCCGGCAACCGGTGGCTTCGGGCACTTCAGAACGACTTCGAAGGACGCCTCCACCGGAGGATTTCCAGGCACGACCGGATGATTCTGACGAATGTGACAGCGTTGACGGCGGGCCTTCCCGGCGCAACTGCGGCTTCATGGTTGCCGAACCGTTCCGGCCGTTGACGGGCGCCTCCACGCTCCGGCCGGTGGGGAGCTGGGCGCCGCGCACGCGCGTCCCGGCGTTGACACCCGGTCAAGTTGGCACCCGGTCAAGGGGCACCCGGTTAAGGCGGAGCCGGGCGGGTATCTGGCCGTGAGCGCACAGCGGCGGTGTCTGCCGGCCCTGGGGCCCGTTCCGCCCGGGCGGCTCGCCTCCGGTCGACCTGTGGCAGGAGCGACATGGCTTTCTATGACCCGGTGGAGTCGAGTTTCTATTCGTGGTGCGTCGAGCGCCTGCTGTCCTGCGCACAGCTGAGTCCCTACACCGCCGCTGGTGTGGCGGAGCTGGGGGCGGGTACCGGGATCCCGCTGCTGGAGGCCGTCGGCCGATCGGAGACGTCGGCACGGGTCCGTGGATTTGAGCGCGACCCCGACGCATTCCGGTCGGCCCGCCGGCTGACGGAGCTGAAGGGGCCGGTGAACTACACCGTCCAGTTCGGGGACTTCTTCCGCTATGCCAGCGGGGCAACGGAGCGCTGTGCGGTCGCCAACCCCCCGTACCTGCCGGGGCAGCCGCGGCGGCCGGGTGCTCCCGACCTGTACGGCGGGGCGCGGGGAGCCGAGGTGACCCGCCGGCTCCTGGGCTGCTCCTTCGATCTGGTGATGGTGATGGTCGCCTCGATCTCCGATCCGCTCGGCGTCCTGGCGGAGGCGACCCGCCGTGGGTACCGGCTGGTGGACTGGGTGACGCGCCCGATCAGGTTCGGCCCCTACTGCCGCGACCCCGAGGTGTGGCGGCGCATCCAGTCCCTTGCCGCCGCCGGGCAGGCATTCTTCCATCAGGAGGGCTATCTGCTCGCCGGTGTCACCTGGATCCGTGACCACAGCCGTGCGTACCCGCCCGGGAGGGACTCGGTGGTTCTGGCCCAGGTGCTCAGTGCGGGTGCCGTGGCGGTGCCGGCGTGACCGCCTCCCGCCCCCGACCCGTGACCACGGCCTTCCACGGGCCGAACGGTGCCGGCTACGGCGACGTTCTCAGCCCGGCCGAGCTCGGGCCACGCTCCCTGCCGCGCCCGCGGGGCACCCTCAGCGCCGTTCTGACCACCGCTCTGGCCGGGCCGGTCCATGCCGTGGACAGGGTGCCCGCGGCCGACGATGACGCCCTGTTCGGTGAGGACGCCACCCTCGCCCTGTACTGCCTTTACGAGCTGCACTACCGCGGGTTTGCCGATGTGGCGGACGGCTGGGAGTGGGAGCCGTCGCTGCTGGGACTGCGCCGGCTCCTGGAGCGCGATCTCCTGGCCCGGCTGCGGGAGGACGTGGGCCTCGCCACCCCCGGCACCGAGCCGGGCGACCTCCTCGTGGACGGGATCGCGGGCGCGCTGCGCCGCATCGTCGACGCTCCCAGCGGCCCGTCGCTGTCGGGGTATCTCGCCGAACGCGGTTCGCTGGGCCAGTTCCGTGAGTTCGCCGTCCACCGCTCCCTGCTCCAGCTCAAGGAAGCAGATCCGCACTCGTGGGCGATTCCCCGGCTGGCCGGCGCGGCGAAGGCCGCGCTGGTCGAGATCCAGACCGACGAGTACGGTCACGGCGTCCAACGGGACATGCACCAGACCCTCTTCGGCCTCACTCTGCGCGCCCTGGGGCTGGACCCTGCGTACGGGGCCTACCTCGACCGTGTCCCGGCCACCACGCTCGCCACCGTCAACGTGCCGTCCTTCTTCGGCCTGCACCGCGAGCACCGGGCCGCGCTCGTCGGTCATCTCGCCGTGTTCGAGATGACCTCGGTCGGGCCGATGAGTGCCTACAGCGCCGCCCTGCGCCGCCACGGCCTGCCCCCGGCCGCCCGTCTGTTCTTCGACACGCACGTCGTGGCGGACGCCCACCACCAGACGGTGGCCGCCGACGCCCTTGCCACCGGCCTCGTGCGGGCCGAGCCCGGCCTCGCTGCCGACCTGCTCTTCGGCGCGCGGGCGGCAATGGCCGTCGAGGCCCGCGCCACCGAGACGATCATGACTGCCTGGGAGAGAGGGGAATCGTCCCTGTTCTGATCCGCGGCGATGAGCAGCGGCCGCAGCGTACTTAGAGGGTGCCTCACGTGGGGAGTTTCTTCCAGCAGATCAGTGCGGCTGCGAGGGAGAGAAACCCGAGGAAGTTGTGATCGTTGCTTTCGTAACGGATGGCCAGCAGGCGATAACCCTCGAACCAGCCGGATCGCCCTCTCGATCTTCCAACGATGGCTGCCGGGAGCGGCCGGCGGAAACCGTCGCCGTCACCGCTCGCTCCTTTCCTGCTCGGGCCGCCCGAGGGCCGAGCAGGAAACCCCCGATGTCGCGCTCCGCGTGACCACCTTCCGCGCAGTCACGGAAACCGACTCGATCCGCGGGTCTGCCGTGGGGCCGCTGGACGCGAGCGAGCCCTCGTCAGGCAGCCTTGGCGAGACGGCCAGCCACTCACAGCGGAAACCGGGAACGAGGCCATGGCAGCAGCCCTCACTGACGCCTGCATCATCAACCACAACAGCTCGGAGTTCACCGAACTTGCGCTACGCACCCTGATCAGAACACATCAGCACCGGATCGACGACGGCGAGCTACGCATCACCGTCATCGACAACCACTCCACCGACGAAGGACTCGACAACCTGCGGAACGCGGTACGCGAACTCCCCGCGACATGGGAACGATCACCCTGGCCGGCAGCCGACTCGACAGTCAACAGCCACGGGGACGTGCTGCGCGCTTTCGTCCAAGCCCACGAAGACGCGTCCCACCTGTGGTTCGTGGACGCCGACATAGTGTTCCGCCAGCCCGACTGCCTCGGCGTCATGCTCACCGACCTGGCCGCGCGTCCGGACCTCTGGGCAGTCCAGGCCCGCTTCCACTGGCTGGAAAGCAACCACGGGCCCGGAACCAGCCTCAACATCTGGGCCGGCCGCCACCAACGGCTGTGGGCGGGCATCGGCCAGCCACCAGACCGGCCGTTCCCCGGCAGCCACAAGCGGCGCTGCCACCCGGCCTGCGCCCTGGTCGCCAACACCCCGACGTTCCGCCGGGTCACCGACATCATCGGCCTGTCCGCCGCTCTGATCATCAGTGTGGACGAACGCCTCGCCGGTTTCGCCGACACCCTCGGCCTCGCCTCACTCGCCATGGAAACCCACGGCCTGCACTTGAGGTGGTCCCCGTTCTTCGGACAGTGATCCCTATGTGGGATAATTGATCCGTGAGCGGAGGAGATTGATGACTGAGTCCCGGAGGCGGTTCACGCCCGAGTACAAGGACGAGGCAGTGAAACTCGTCATCGATTCGGGTCGGCCGGTATCGGCGATCGCGAAGGACCTCGGTATCAACGAGGGAACCCTGGGGAGCTGGGTGGCCACCTGGCGTCGGGCCCACCAAGGCGAAGAAGAACCGCTGTCGATGTCCGAGCGTGCCCGGCTACGGGAGCTGGAGAAGGAGAACCGGGAACTCCGGATGGAGCGCGAGTTCCTCTCAAAAGCGGCAGCCTTCTTCGCGCAACGCCATCAGTGATCGATAAGTTCGAGCTGATCGCCGCGGAGAAGGACAACTACCCGATACGCAAAATGTGCCAGTGGCTCGTGGTGTCGACGTCCGGTTTCTACGACTGGTACCAGCGACCGGTGTCGTCCCGGACCCGCCGGCACACCACCCTGGACACCCAGGTGCGGGCGTTGTTCGCCGCCTCGCGCCAGACCTACGGCGCGCGGCGGATCGCCGCCGCTCTGACCGCGTCGGGCCAGCCCACCTCGGTCCGCCTCGCCCGACGGATCATGCGCCGAGCAGGGCTGAAGGCCTGCCAGCCCAGGGCCTACCGCCGCACCACGATCCCCGGCCAGGCGCCGGTGCCCACCGACCACGTCCGCCGCGACTTCACCGCCACCCGCCCCGGGGCCAAGCTCGTCGGTGACATCACCTATGTCCGTACCGGCGAAGGCTGGCTGTATCTCGCCACGGTCATCGACTGCTATTCACGGAAGGTTCTCGGCTGGTCGATGGCCAGTCACATGCGGACCGAACTCGTCGTCGACGCATTCACCATGGCCGCGTCCCGCACCACCCTTGCACCGAACGCGGTTTTTCACTCGGATCGCGGTACGCAATACACGTCCGACGCCTACCATCGCACGCTGGCACGACACGGCGTGCGACCTTCCGTAGGCGCCACCGGAGTGTGCTGGGACAACTCCGCCGCCGAATCCTTCTTTGGCACCCTGAAAAACGAACTCGTCTATCGGGAAATTTACCTAACCCGTCGTGCCGCCCGCAGTGCGATCGCCGAGTACATCGAAGTCTTCTACAACCGGCAGCGACTCCACTCCACCCTCGGCTACCACACCCCGGAACACGTCGAACGTCTCTACCTGACGAGTCGGACATCAATACCAGAGGCGGCGTAAAGCTGATATAGTCCAGTTATCGCGTGTCCGTAGAATGGGCAGCACCTCAACTACACCCCCTCCGACGCGGTCGTCGGCCACTACCACGGCGTTACCTACCACGACCCCGCGAACCCGGTGGACACCAAACGCGCCCAGTGCCGCCAGCAACTGGCGGCACTACGAGCAGGAACCGACAGCAACAACGGGCCCTGGGGATAAGCAGCAAAAAGACAAGGATGTGAATCCGCTGTCGTTATGACAGCACCAGACTCACATCCTTGAGCCCTTCACAATCATCCAATGATGATCATGTTGTTCTGGCCGGCGTCAGGAGCTTGTGAGGATGACGAGTTGCCGGGTCGCTCGGGTCATCGCGACGTAGCGGTCGACCGCTCCTTCGATACCGTTACCGAACGTTTCCGGGTCGACGAGGACGATCAGATCGAACTCGAGGCCTTCCGACAGCTCCGGGGGCAGCGACCTTGCGGTGTGGCACGATTTCGCAGGTGACGAGCAGACCCGCCGCGGCACAGCGCCTGAGCGATCTCGCCCGGCTGCGCCGCGTCCGCGATCGGATCGACCGGGAGTACGCGCGGCCGCTGGACGTCGAAGCGCTCGCCCGCGGCGCGCACATGTCGGCCGGGCATCTCAGCCGCGAGTTCCGGCGCGCCTACGGCGAGTCGCCGTACGCCTACCTCATGACGCGGCGTATCGAGCGTGCGATGGCGCTGCTGCGTCGTGGCGACCTGAGCGTCACCGAGGTCTGTTTCGCGGTGGGCTGCTCGTCGCTGGGCACCTTCAGCAGTCGCTTCACCGAGCTGGTCGGTGTGCCGCCCAGCGTCTATCGGCGCCAGGCGGCGCACGTGACGGCGGGGATGCCGTCCTGCGTGGCGAGACAGGTGACCAGACCGATCAGGAATCGAGAAGCGCCGGCCCGCGAGCCGCACCTAGCGTGACCGCCATGGGCATCACCATTCACGCGAGCTTCCTCCCGCACGACGACCCGGACGCCGCCCTGGCCTTCTACCGCGACACCCTCGGCTTCGAGGTCCGCAACGACGTCGGATACGGCGGGATGCGCTGGATCACGGTCGGCCCCGCCGACCAGCCCGGCACGTCCATCGTCCTGACGCCGCCGGCCGCCGACCCCGGCGTCACCGACGACGAGCGCCGCACCATCGTCGAGATGATGGCCAAGGGCACCTACGCCGGCATCCTGCTGGCCACCGCCGACCTCGACGGCACCTTCGCGCGGCTGCAGGCCGGCGACACCGAGGTCGTCCAGGAGCCGACCGAGCAGCCGTATGGCGTTCGCGACTGCGCCGTCCGCGATCCCGCGGGCAACCTGATCCGCATCCAGGAGCTGCGCTGAGCCGGCCGGCGATCGTGGCCACGACCCGCGCTCCCCGACCGACGGGTTCCGAATGGCAGGTCCGACCGACGAGTTCCGAATGACAGGTGCCGAATGACGAGTGCCGAACATGGAGACACGATGAGCACGGCCATAAGGACGGGCCCGCGGCCGTCCGCACCGCACGTTGCCGACAGTCACGAGCTGATCCGGGTGCGGGGCGCGCGCGAGAACAACCTCAAGGACGTCAGCGTCGAGATCCCGAAACGCCGGCTGACGGTGTTCACCGGCGTCTCCGGCGCGGGCAAGAGCTCACTGGTGTTCGGCACGATCGCCGCGGAGTCGCAGCGGCTGATCAACGAGACGTACAGCGCCTTCGTACAGGGCTTCATGCCGACGCTGGCACGGCCCGAGGTCGACGTGCTCGAGGGGCTGACAACCGTGATCATCGTCGACCAGCAGCGGATGGGTGCCGACGCCCGCTCCACGGTCGGCACCGCCACCGACGCGGGCGTGCTGCTGCGCATCCTGTTCAGCCGGCTCGGACGGCCGCACATCGGCCCGCCCAACGCGTTCTCGTTCAACGTCCCCTCGGTCCGGGCGAGCGGTGCGATCACGGTCGAACGCGGTGCCGGTAGGACCGTGACACAGACCTTCACCCGCGCCGGCGGCATGTGTCCGCGCTGCGAGGGCCGGGGAACGGTCACCGACTTCGACCTGTCCGCGCTGTACGACGACAGCAAGTCGCTCAACGAGGGTGCGCTCACGATCCCCGGCTACAGCGTCGACGGCTGGTACGGCCGCATCTTCAGCGGCTGCGGCTTCCTCGACCCGGACAAGCCGATCCGCAGGTACACCAGGAAGGAGCTCCACGACCTCCTCCACAAGGAGCCAACCAAGATCAGAGTCGACGGTGTCAACCTGACGTACGAGGGCCTGATCCCGAAGATCCAGAAATCGTTCCTGTCCAAGGACGTCGACGCGCTGCAGCCGCACGTCCGCGCCTTCGTGGAGCGGGCGACGACGTTCACCACCTGCCCCGAGTGCGACGGCACCCGGCTGGGCGAGGCGGCCCGGTCGTCACGGATCGGCGGGATCACCATCGCCGACGCGTGCGCGATGCAGATCAGTGACCTGGCCGGATGGGTCCGCGGCCTCGACGAGCCGTCGGTGGCGCCGCTGCTCGCGGCGCTGCGACGGATCCTCGACTCGTTCGTGGAGATCGGGCTGGGCTACCTCTCGCTCGACCGGCCGTCGGGCACGCTGTCGGGCGGCGAGGCGCAGCGCGTCAAGATGATCCGTCACCTCGGCTCCTCGCTTACCGACGTCACCTACGTCTTCGACGAGCCCACCACCGGCCTGCACCCCCATGACATCCAGCGGATGAACGACCTGCTGCTGCGGCTGCGGGACAAGGGCAACACGGTGCTCGTCGTGGAGCACAAGCCGGAGACGACCGCGATCGCCGACCACGTCGTCGACCTCGGCCCCGGTGCCGGTGCGGCGGGCGGCGCCGTCTGCTTCGAGGGCACCGTCGAGGGGCTGCGGGCCAGCGGCACCCTCACCGGCCGCCATCTCGACGACCGGGCCACCCTCAGGGAGACGGTGCGGACGCCCACCGGCCGGCTCGCGATCCGCGGCGCGTCAGCGCACAACCTGCGCGACGTCGACGTCGACATCCCGCTCGGGGTGCTTGTCGTCGTCACCGGCGTCGCCGGCTCCGGCAAGAGCTCGCTCGTGCACGGCTCACTGCCCTACCTGACGGCGCCAGCCGGCGCGGGTGTGGTGTCGATCGACCAGGGCGCGATCCGCGGCTCGCGACGGAGCAACCCGGCGACGTACACCGGGCTGCTCGACCCGATCCGCAGGGCGTTCGCAAAGGCCAACGGCGTGAAGCCGGCGCTGTTCAGCGCCAACTCCGAAGGCGCCTGCCCCACCTGCAACGGCGCCGGGGTCATCTACACCGACCTGGCGATGATGGCCGGCGTCGCCACCACCTGCGAGGAGTGCGAGGGGAAACGGTTCGAAGCGTCGGTGCTGGAACACCACCTCGGCGGCCGCGACATCAGCGAGGTGCTCGCGATGTCGGTGACCGAGGCCGCGGAGTTCTTCGGTGCCGGCGAGGCGCGCACGCCGGCCGCGCACACCATCCTCGGCCGGCTCGCCGACGTCGGGCTCGGCTATCTCAGCCTCGGCCAGCCGCTCACCACCCTGTCCGGCGGCGAGCGGCAGCGCCTGAAGCTGGCCACCCACATGACTGAGAAGGGCGGCATCTACGTCCTCGACGAGCCGACCGCGGGTCTGCACCTCGCCGACGTCGAGCAGCTGCTCGGCCTGCTCGACCGGCTCGTCGACGCCGGCAAGTCTGTCATCGTCGTCGAGCACCACCAGGCGGTCATGGCGCACGCCGACTGGATCATCGACCTCGGTCCCGGCGCCGGCCACGACGGCGGCCGGATCGTCTTCGAGGGCACCCCCGCCGACCTCGTCGCCGCCCGCCGCACCCTCACCGGCGAGCACCTCGCCGCCTACATGGCACCTGACCGGGACACTCGGACGCCCGCGGAAATCGCCTCTGCGGCCGTGCCCACCGGCCGCCGTAACCGGTGAGACGCTCGGACATCCGCGGAAATCGCGCCTCCGCGCCTGCCGCGAAGCCGGGCGGTCTCCGACCGCCGGACCCCGCGATGACAGTCCGTGACGTCGTGACGTAGTCACGGCGAACATAGCCGCAACATATATGTGCGCGCACGGCGCCGCTTTCACGGCCACGCCGCCAGACCCCGCCCCGACCCTGACACCGGAAGATGAGGAAGGCGATCATAACAATGAGGGAACAGGTGGCTACTACAGCAACCACTTACGTACTCGTTCCGGTGCGGGGAGCAGCGGGGGGCTGGGTATGGAGTTAGGCGCCTTTGGCGAGTTCCAGGTTTGTGACGATGGTCTTTGCCGCGGCCTGCGTAAGGAGTTGCTGTAACGCCTCCGCGACGCGTTGCGCGATTTTTGCGGACAGGCCGTGCCGGGACCAGACGGCCAGCGGCAGCGGCGCCGGCCTGGGCAGGTCGTCGCGGGCGACAAGCCCCTCGGGAGTCTGGCCCAGAGTGGCCATCAGCGCGACCCCGAGACCGGCCCCGACCGCTGCCTGCACGCCGGCGAGCTGGATGGCCTCCGCGCCGATCACCGCGGGGATCGCGTGGAGCGACAGGGTCTCCAGCGCTCGGGTGCGCAGCGCGCAGGGCTGGTCGAAGGCGACCACCGGTATCGGCTGCGCCGGCGACGGCCGCCGCCAGGTGGGGGCGGAGTACCAGATCAGCTCCAGCTCGCCGACCGGCCGCGCGCGCGGGTCGTCGGCCGGGCCGAGGAGTAACGCCAGGTCAACCCGGCCGGCGTCAAGCCCTTCGCGCAGTTTGGTGCCCCGGTCGATGCGGAACCGGACGTGGCAGTGGGGCAGCGACTGCGTCAGTACCGTGGCGAGGAACGGCAGCAGATGGGCCGCGCCGTGCTCGGTCGAACCGATGACCACCGCCTCCTCGGTACCCAGGCCGAAGCTGTGCAGGGTCTCGTCGTGCAGGGTCAGGATGCGCCGCGCCTGGCTGAGCAGGTGCTCACCGTCGCGGGTGAGACGGGAGCCGCGCCCCTGGCGCTCGACCAGGGATCGCCCCGTCGCGGATTCGAGGCGGCGCACATGCTGGCTCACCGCTGCCTGGCTGAGGTGCAGAGACGCCGCCGCTCGCTGAAAACCGCCACAGTCCGCGACAGCTACGAAGCTGCGCAGTGGGGCGATGTCCAGAGTCCGTCTCATGGTAGCCAGGCTATCGGGCAAACCTACTGTGTTTGTCGGGTTGGTGAAAAATCCATCGCGAGATGCGATAAATCGCCATCACGAAGCATTGTTGGACATCCGGTCGCGCACGCCCCATGCTCATCGGCATGACCCAGTCGGCCACCGTGCTGCTCACGTGTTGTCGCTGGCTCGACCTTGCGCGCAGCCAGGCGACCCGCTGTCGCTGACCCGATCCGCCCGCTGAATCCGGTCGGGCCGCGACTCTGCGCTGTCGTTGCCTCGCATCGCCGTTGATCCGCAGCGTCGTCACCCTGTGCCACCGTTCCCATCGGCATGCACGGTCGTCGAGCCGCGCGGTCGCCTGACCCCACCCGGTTGCTGACCCGACCGGTTGCCGTGTGACCGCCGCCCGGCGGGCGGCACGGGGCGCCCTTTCCCACCCTGCTCCACCAGCCCTTCCCGCCCCATCAGCGTGCCCGTCGTGCCGGAACCAGCGCCGGCCTGACGGCCGGGCCGTCCCAGCGCGCTCGCCGCCCAGTTACCAGGAAGGTCTCACCGCATGTCTGCTCGTACGCTCAAGCTGGGCGCCGTCCTCCTCGGAGTCGGCGGCCCGGGGCAGCACAACACCTGGCTGAGCCCCGAGATCCCGGGCAACGCCAGCGTGGACGTCCGCTGGTACATCGCCCGGGCGCGGCAGGCGGAGGCCGCGAAGTTCGACCACGTCTTCATCGTGGACAGCCAGTTCATCACCCCGGACTCGCCGAACCACTACCTCAGCCGGCTCGAGCCACTGACGCTGCTGTCCGCGATCGCCGTGCACACCAGCCACATCGGCCTGGTGGGTACGATCACCACCTCCTACAACGAGCCGTTCAACGTCGCCCGCCGGCTGGCCTCGCTCGACCACATCAGCGGCGGCCGGGCCGGCTGGAACGTCGTCACCAGCGGTGACGCCGGGACGGCGGGCAACTACAGCCGCGACGAGCACTACGACTACGAGACCCGTTACGGGCGGGCGTTCGAACACGTTCAGGTCGCCCAGGGGCTGTGGGACTCCTACGAGGCCGACGCCTTCCCGCGCGACAAGGAACGCGGCGTGTTCTTCGACCGCAGCCGCCAGCACGCGCTGCACCACAGGAGCGAGTACTTCTCGGTGGTCGGGCCGCTCAACCTGGAGCGCACCCCCCAGGGCCAGCCGGTCATCTTCCAGGCGGGCGACTCCGAGGAAGGCCGTGACCTGGGCGCGAGCATCGCCGACGCGATCTTCACCCATGCCGGGACGCTCGAGCAGGCGCGGGCGTTCCGCAGTGAGCTGCGGGCGCGGGCCGCGGCCAGGGGGCGCAACCCCGAGCATCTGCTCGTCGTCCCGGGAATTTTCCCGATCATTGCCGACAGCGACGAGGAGGCTCGCGCCAAGGAGGACGCGATCCTCGGCGCGAAGAGCTTCGCCCGGGCGCTGGCCGAGCTCGGCCGCCCCTTCGGCTGGCACGACTTCTCCCAGTACGACCTGGACGCGCCGTTCCCCGAGGTCGGCGACGTCGGCGCGCGCAGCTTCCGGACCCATGCAGAGAAGATCAAGAAGCTGGCCCGGGAAAGAAACCTCACGCTGCGTCAGGTGGTCGAACACCAGCTCCAGGAGCAGCGCTCGCCCTTCGTCGGTTCGCCGCGCACCGTCGCGGACGAGATCGAGCGCTGGTTCGACGGCGGCGGCTTCGACGGCATCAACATCAGTGTGACGGTGCCCAGCGAGTTCGCCCGGTTCATCGACCAGGTGCTGCCGATCCTGCGCGAACGCGGTGTCGTCCGCAGCGAGTACGAGTCGACGACGCTGCGCGGCAACCTCGGCCTGCCCGTCCCGGAGAACCGGTACACCGCGGCCCGCCGCCAGCCGCCAGCCGCAACAGCCTGCCGCCACCACCGCGGCCGCCGACACCGCTGACACCGCCGACGCCCCGGCCGCCGACACCGGCTCCGCGCCCGCCCCCGCCGCTGCCTCCGACCCCGCGGGTGCGGCGTCGCTCCTCGTCTCCTGAGCCCGTCTCCGCAGGTCGCGGCCTGCGCCGCACACAACATCCCGCGCGGCACCGCCCCGTCAGGCACCGCCCGCCCGGCCCACGATCCGGTCTCACCGGAGCCCGACCAGAGAAAGAAGATTATGATCTCCGAGCGACACCTGTCGTCCGTCCGCCGCTTCAGGCGTGGGTCGGTCCTCGGGGCCTTGCTGGCGCTTGCGGCCCTGCTGGTCAGCGCCTGCGGCAGCCAGGGCACCGGCTCCACCGCGGGCAGCGGCGGCTCGGCCACCCTGAAGTGGGCCACCTCCTACTTCCCGAGCCACTGGGACCCGGTGGTCTCCGGCAGCGGTGCCCAGTTCCGCCAGCTCGCCCTGGTCTACGCATCCCTGACCAGGACGGACGACAAGGGCAACGCGGTCCCGGACCTGGCCCAGAGCTGGACCTACAACGATGCCGGTGACGAGGTCACCTTCCACCTGCGGCCGAACCTGACGTTCAGCGACGGCACCCCGGTCAACGCCGAGGCGGTCAAGAACGCGATCGAGCGGGCCAAGACGCAGAAGAACTCGGCCCTGTTCGGTGACCTCACCTCGATCAGGTCGGTCACTGCCAACGGCGACCTCGACGCCGTCGTCCACCTCACGCAGGTCGACCACCAGATCCCGCTCCTGCTCGGCGAGCGCGTGCTGCAGATCGCCAGCCCGCAGGCCGCGGCCGACCCGGCGAAGCTCGACCAGAACCCGGTCGGCGCCGGGCCGTTCATCATCGAGCAGCTGATTCCCGGCACGAAGGCCGTCCTGAAGAAGAACCCGAACTACTGGGACGCGGCGAACATCCACATCGACCGGGTCGAGCTCGTCTCGGCCCCGGACGCGGCCACCGTGGTCTCCGGCCTGCAGACGGGTGTCTACAACTTCGCGGACCTGGGGCAATCGCCGAGCCAGGCCAAGGCCGCCACGGCCGCCGGCCTGGACGTCTTCGTGCAGCCCGGCTTCAACGCCTCGAACATCAGCCTGAACATCAACAAGGCGCCGTTCAACAACCCGAAGGTCGTCGACGCCGTCCGGTATGCGATCAACCGCCAGGAGTACGTCGGCAAGCTCACCTTCGGCTACGGCCAGGCGACCGACCAGCCGTTCCCGGAGGGCTACGTCGCCTACGACCCGAAGTCGAAGAACCTATACCCCTACAGCCCCGAGAAGTCCAGGCAGCTTCTTACCGAGGCCGGCTACCAGCCCGGCCAGATCAAGCTGGACCTGGTCATTTCCACGGAGAACCCGCAGGCGGAGATCGTGCAGTCGCAGCTCGCGGCGATCGGGATCACCGTCAACATCAAGATTGACAAGAACTGGGCGACGCCGTTCTTCGCCAAGGACCTGACGTTCTCGCTGTACGGCACGACCGGCCGTGACTCCGCGGCCCAGACCCTCACCGCGCACTTCGGGCCGGACGGGCCGCTGAACCTCAGCTCCCCGTACGAGCCGGCGGGGTTCGAGGAGGCGATCGCGAAGGTCCGCGGGACGCCGCTGGACGCGCCGGAATACCCGCAGGTCCTGCAGGAGGCCACCCGCGCGGGGCTGCAGAGCCAGGCGCTGATCTTCACCCACTCCTCGCCGAACCTGTTCGCCAAGAACAAGGCGATCTCCAACCTGCCCCGCAACCCCGGCCACATCGACTGGACCGGCGTCACCATCGGTGACTAGGGCATCCGCCAGATATGCCCTGATCTCACCGGTCGCCACATCCCGTAGTCCGGATCCCAGCGATCCGTAGACCAGATCCCAGTAATCCAGATACCGGATACCGGATACCGGCAGCCCAGCCCGACGACATCCGTTCCGGCTGAAAAGCAGCCCAGCCCGACGAGAATTCCGACCCGAAGAAAGGAGGCAACCCATGGCGGTGAGCACGGCTGGCTACGCGGTCGTGCCTGACCGGCGTGGACAGGTCGCCGTGGCCAGGGCGCGACGGGCGGCCGGCCGCGGCCTGGTCACCCTCGCCCGCTCAGTTTCGATCTTCGTTCCCGTCTTCCTGGTGGCGACCTTCGTGACCTTCGCGCTGAGAGCGATCAGCGGGCTCAGCCCGGCACAGATCCAGCTCGGGGAGAGCGCCACTCCGGAGGCAGTCGCCCGGATCGAGCGGGCGTGGGGCCTCGACCGCCCCTTCCTCGCCCAGTACTGGACGTGGTTCGAGAACATCCTGCACGGTGATCTCGGCGTCAGCTGGGCCAACGGCGCCGACATCGCCACGTTGATCGGCAACGGCCTGTCCATCAGCCTGTCGGTGGCGACAGCAGCGTTGATCATTGGCATCGTCGGCGGCTTCGCGCTGGGTACGCTGGCCGCGCTGCGCCGCACCACCTGGATCGACCGGGCGATCACCGGCTTCACCACGATCATCTCGGTGACGCCGCCGTTCGTGGTCGGCATCGTCCTGGTCTCGATCTTCGCCGTCGGGCTGGGCTGGTTCCCCTCCGCCGGGTACGTCCCGGCGAGCGCGGGCACCTGGCCGTGGCTCTCCCACATCCTGCTGCCCGCGCTGGCTCTGAGCTTCGACACGGTCGCGGACGTCGCCCGGCAGCTGCGGGCCGGCCTTATCGCCGCCTACCAGGAGAACTATGTGATCGGCGCGGTGGTGCGGGGGCTGAGCCCGCGGCGGATCTTCTTCCGGCACGTGCTGCGCAACGGCACCGGGCCGGCCCTCGCGGTGCTCGGCCTGAAGTTCCCCATGCTCATCGGCAGCTCGGTCGTCACCGAGTGGATCTTCGGGCTACAGGGGTTCGGACGGTTCGCCAACGACGCGGCCCAGGCCGGTGACGTGCCGGCCGTCCAGGGCGTGCTGGTCATCTCGATCGTCCTGGTCGTCACCTTCAACCTGATCGTCAACGTCATCCTGGCCCGGGTCACCCCGGCCTCGCAGCGGGGGTTGTGACATGGTCCGTCGCATCCTCGGCCTGAACGCGGGCCGCATCGCCGTCGGCGTCCTGTTCGTGATCGTGCTGCTGGCGGTCCTCGGCCCGGTGCTGGCCCCGCACGACCCGCTCGAGACGAGCCCGCAGACGCTCGCCGGCCCGTCCTGGTCGCACTGGCTCGGCACCGACTACCTGGGCCGGGACGTGTTCAGCCGGCTGCTCGACGGCTCCCGCACCAGTGTGCTCGGCGCCCTGCAGGTCGCGCTGATCGCGCTGGTGGTGGGGGTTCTCCCCGGCATCCTGTCGGTGTACCTGGGCCGCCTGTTCGAGTGGTGCACACTGCGGATCACCGACACCCTCGTCGCGCTGCCGTTCCTGGTGTACGCCGTGGCCATCACCGCGCTGCTCGGCAACGGGATCCCGCAGGCGATGTTCGTCGTCGGCGTGCTCGTCTCGCCGCTGTTCTACCGGGTGTCACGGGCGGCAACGCTGGCGGTCGCCCGGTCCCAGTACGTCGAGGCGGCGCTGATCGCCGGGGCGTCGGTCGGCCTGGTCGTGCGCCGGCACGTGTGGGGGAAGGTGCTGCCACCGATCGCGGTGGCGCTGGCTTACACCATCGGCACCGGCTTCGTCGTCGTCTCCAGCCTGACCTTCCTCGGCATCGGCGTGCAGCCACCGGCACCGACCTGGGGTGGGCTGCTCGCCTCCGCCCTGGGCTACCTGGCGTACCAGCCATGGGCCCCGATCGCGCCCGCCGTCCTGATCATGGCGACGGTCTGAGGCAGCAACCTGCTGGCCGACGCGATCCGCGACGTCTCCGGCGAGGCCGGCCGGGCGCTGCTGAACAGCCGCCGGGCACGCGCCCATCGTGCCGGCAACACCGGCAACACCGGCAACACCGAACCGCTCTCCGCCGGAGGTGCTGCCCGATGAACACGGCCCTTCCCAACAGCACGGCCCTTCCCGACAGTACGGCCCCCGCCGCGGCCGGCCCCACGACACCCGCGTCCGCGTCCGCCGAGGTGTCCGCGGCGAGCACACCGGCCCCAAGGAGGGCGGAGGCAGTCTCGGCGGAGGCGGAGGCGGCCGAGACGGCCGCGGCGGACGCCGCCGTACTGGTGGCCCGGGACGTACGGATCCGGGACGAGGTCAACGACCGTGAGATCGTGCACGGCGTCTCGTTCGAGCTGCGGCCCGGCAGGGCGCTCGGCATCGTCGGCGAGTCCGGCAGCGGCAAGACGCTGACCTGCCGGGCGCTCCTCGGCATCCTGCCCGAGCACCTCACCGTGTCCGACGGGTCGATCGAGATCGCCGGCCGGGACATCGCCGGCCTGACCATCCGCGAGTGGACCGGCCTGCGCGGGTCGACGATCAGCGCGGTGTTCCAGGACCCCGCGTCCTACCTCAACCCGTCCGTCAAGGTCGGGACGCAGATCGCCGAGGTCATCCGGGTCAAGCTGGGCCTGGGCCGGCGGGCGGCACGGCAGCGCACCGTCGAACTGCTGGCCGCGGTGCACCTGCGCAACCCCGAACTGGTCTACGACCAGTACGCCTTCGAGCTGTCCGGCGGGATGCTCCAGCGGATCCTGATCGCCGCGGCGATCGCCGCCGGCCCACAGGTGCTCATCGCCGACGAGGTGACCACCGCGCTCGACGTCACCGTGCAGGCCGAGATTCTCGACCTGCTGGCCGACCTGCAGGAGCGGACCGAGCTCGCGCTCGTGGTCGTCTCGCACGACCTGGCCGTCGTCGCGCAGGTGTGCGACGAGGTCCTGGTGATGCGCCAGGGCGACGTCGTCGAACGCGGGGCGACCGCGGACGTGCTCTACCGCCCGCGGCACGAATACACCAGGCTGCTGATCGCCGAGCACGAGCAGTACGGCCTGGAACGGTACCTGGACGGCCCGACCGGCCCCGAGGAACGGAAGGTGCTCGACGGTGTCCACTGACGTGTCCACGGCCACTGGCGTGTCTGCCGACGACCAGCCGGTTCTCGACGTCGCCGGCCTCGAGGTGCACTACGGGCGGGGGCGCCGGCGGCGCCGGGCGCTGCACGGCGCCGCCCTGACGGTGCACCGCGGTGAGACCGTCGGAGTGATCGGAGAGACCGGCTCGGGCAAGTCGACCTTCGCCCGGGCGGTGCTGGGCCTGGTGCGCTCCTCCGGCGGCCGGATCCGCATCGCCGGCGAGGAGGTCTCCGGATACTCCCACCAGCAGTGGCGGGCGCTGCGCCGGCGCGGCGTCGTCCAGTACGTCTTCCAGGACCCGCTGCGCAGCCTCGACCCGGACCTCACCGTCGGGGAGTCGCTGATCGAGCCGTTGCTGATCCAGGGCGTGCCCCGCCGGGAGGCGATCGCCCGCGGCCGCGCCTACCTCGTCCGGGTCCGCCTGGACGAGGAGCTGTTCGCCCTGCTGCCCGGGGAGCTCTCCGGCGGCCAGCGCCAGCGCGTCGCCGTGGCGCGGGCCCTGGTCGCCGAGCCCGCTCTGATCATCCTGGACGAGCCGGTCAGCGCGCTCGACTCCGCCAACCGGGTGGGCGTCCTGGAGATTCTCAAGGAGCTGCGGGACGCCGGCGTCGCGCTGATCTTCATCTCGCACGACCTCGGGTCCGTCGCCGGCGTCGCCGACCGGATCGCAGTGCTCTACCAGGGCGAGCTCGTCGAGGTGGGTGCCGCCCGCGCGATCATCAACGCCCCGCGGCACCCCTACACCCGCCTGCTCGTCGGCTCGGCGCCCACGCTGCGCTCCGCCGCCACCCGCGCCGAACGCGAGGCGCTGCGCGCCCTGCTGCACGTCTGACCACGAGATCCGCCGCGCTCCTGCTCCCCGCCGCTCCCATCTGCCGGTCTCCATCTGCCGGCCTGATCCGCGTCGATCCGCCGGCCGCCCCGGTCCTACCGGTCCCACCGATCCCACCGATCCCACCGGTCCCGGCCGACTTCCGCCGAAGAGGAAACGACATGACCCGCGAGCTCCACCTTGCTCTGAGCGCCTACGGCGTCGGTGGCCCCGGCCAGCACGGCCTGTGGAAGGACCAGCGTGTCCCGAAGAACGCCAGCGTCGACATCAACTACTACATCCAGCAGGCGCAGACCGCCGAGCGGGCGCTGTTCGACGCGTTCTTCATCGTCGACAGCCAGTTCATCAACGCCAGCTACCCGGCGCACTATCTCAACCGGCTCGAGCCGCTGACGCTGCTGTCGGCGGTCGCGACCCACACCAGCGCCCTCGGCCTGGTCGGCACGGCCAGCTCGACGTACAACTCGCCGTTCAACCTCGCCCGGCGGTTCGCCTCGCTGGACCACATCAGCGGCGGGCGCGCCGGCTGGAACGTCGTCACCAGCTTCGACACCCAGACGTCCCGCAACTACGGGCTGGACGAGCACCTCGACTACGGCACCCGGTACGGCCGTGCCCTGGAGGCGGTGCGGGTGGTGCGCGGGCTGTGGGACTCCTACGAGGCCGACGCCTTCCCCGCCGACGTCGAGCGCGACGTCTTCCTCGACCCGACCCGGCTGCACGCCCTCAACCACGTCGGCGAGCACTTCAGGGTGGCCGGGCCGCTGAACCTGTCGCGGTCGCCGCAGGGCCAGCCGGTGATCTTTCAGGCGGGGGTCTCCGAGGAGGGACGTAACCTGGCCGCCCACATCGCGGAGGGCATCTACGCCCCCGGCGAGTCGCTGCCGCAGGCACAGGAGTACTACCGCGACATCAAGACACGCGCCGCCGCGCTCGGCCGCGAACCCGGCCACGTGGTCATCTTCGTCGGCGCCAGCCCCGTCGTCGGCGACACCGACGAGGAGGCGCACCGCGTCTCCCGCGAGATCTTCGAGGCCGACAACGACTTCGACCGCAAGCTCGCCTTCCTCGGCCGCGCTTTCGGCGCCTACGACTTCGGCCAGCACGACCTCGACGCCCCGTTCCCCGACATCGCGCACCTGGCCGAGAAGGGCGGCCGCACCCGCGGCCTGGAGATCGTCTGGCGGGCCCGCGAGGCCGGTCAGACCCTGCGCCAGGTCGTCGAGACCCTCACCGAGTACCGGCCGTCACCGTTCACCGGCGCCCCGGACACCGTCGCCGACACCATCGAGCACTGGTTCCGGACCGGCGCGGCAGACGGCCTGAACCTGCGCTTCCGCACCCACGACGACCTGGAGCGCTTCATCGGCGACGTGGTCCCGCTGCTGCAGAAGCGCGGCCTGTTCCGCACCGAGTACGAGGGCGGCACCCTGCGCGAGAACCTCGGCCTGCCGTTCCCCGTCAACCGCCACACCCTGGAACGCGCGGCGGCCGCGGCCGGCGTCGACGCGGGTTCCGGCGCCGAGCCCGTGGTCGCGGGCGTCGCGGGTAGCGCGGGTGGTGCGGCATGACCGTGTCGGTGACGGCGTACTCGGTGACAGGTGGGCGCGACATCCACACCGTGCGGGTCCCGGCCGCCACCCCGCCGGGCGAGGTCGACGTGCTGATCGTCGGCGCCGGTCCGGTGGGCCTGTCGGCCGCGGTCGAGCTCACCGCCCGCGGGGTCGAGGTCGCGGTCGTCGACCGGGCCCGCACCGCGACGCTGGTCCGGGCCGGCGCGATGGGCCACAACCCGCGGACGGTGGAACACTTCCGCCGCTGGGGGCTGCTGCAGCGGATCCGGGACGAGTGGACCTTCCCACCGGAGTGGAACCGGGGCATCCGCCTGGTCACCTCCCTCGTCGGCCACGAACTGGGCCAGCCTCAGCAGCCGTCCTTCACCGGGCTACCCGACGGCGGGCCACTCGCCGGCCGCCACTCGTCGCAGGAGGCGCTGCGCCGCCCGCAGACCGCGCTCCAGCAGGTCTTCCTCACCCATCTGGCCGAACGCGGCGTCAGCGTCTCCGGCGGCTGGCGGCTGGACGCGCTGCGAGAGCACACCGACCGCATCGAGGCTGTTCTCCTCGCGGCCGGCTCCCCCACAGCCGGCTCCCCGGAAACAGCCTCTCCCGAGGTAGGCGCGGCGCGGCGGACCGTCCGGGCACGGTACGTGATCGGCGCGGACGGCGGCAGCAGCACGGTCCGCAAGCTGGCCGGCATCGAACGTGAGGGCGAGCACGCCACCGAGAAACGGCTGCGGCTCATCGTCCGCACCGGTGACATCACGGGCGTCGTCGGCGCGGCGCCCAGCGGCACCAACATCGTCTTCAACCAGCGGGCCGCGGGCTTCCTGGCGGCGGTGAGCACCCGTGAGTGGCGGGTGTACGCCGGGCCGTACCCACTCGGCTACGAGCCTCCCGAGGCCGAGCTGATCGACATCGCCCGGGCGGCGTTCGGCTTGGACCTGGACCTGGAGCTGGTCTCGGCGACGACCTTCTACGACGCCACCCGGATCGCGCGGACGTTCCGCCGCGGGCGGGTGCTGCTGGCCGGCGACGCCGCCCACGTGCGCACCCCGGGCGGCAACCTGGGCGAGGGCTTCGGCGACGTGGCCAACCTCGGCTGGAAGCTCGCCGCCGTACTCGCCGGCCAGGCACCCGACACCCTGCTGGACTCCTACGACCAGGAGCGCCGCCGGCACAACTGGCGGTCGCCGACCACGCGCTGGAGCGCGGCCGGCAGTCGCAGGCACTGGTGGCGGAGCTGCGCGAGCTCGGCATCCCCGACGACGCCGACACCAGCGCGCAGGCGCGGGCGCGGCGCGCCGAGATCAGCGCCCGCATCGCCCGGAACCCGTTCGCCGCGGCCGGTGTGACGTTCGACGAGCGTTACGACGCATCCGCGGTGATCTGGTACGAGGACAGCCAGTCGGGCACGGAGCCGCCGTGGCACGCGGACCACTACGAGGACGACCCGCGCCCGGGCCATCGCGCGCCGGACGGCTTCGTCGACTCCTACGGCGACACCCTCTACGACCGGATCGGCAACAGCTTCGCGCTGCTGGTGCTGTCCGCGGACCGGGCCGTGGAGCGGGCGTTCGTCACCGAGACGACGGCCCGCGCGCTGCCGTTCACGGTCGTCCACCTCACCGATCCGTCGGCCCGCGCGCTGTACGGCGCCGACAACGTGCTGGTCCGTCCCGACCAGCACGTGGCCTGGCGCGGCGGCAAACTCCCCACCGGCGGCGCCGGGGCCGTCCTCGACCTCGTCCTCGGAGTGGATGTCCCCGCGGCGGTCCGCCCCGCGGCCCCCGCCAGCCCGGTGCCCGCGGACGCCGTCCCGGTGCCCGCCGTTCCCGCCGGTGCCATCCCGGCTCCGGCAGGCGCATCCGCATCCGCCCAGTCGGCCCTGAAAGGCGCCAGCGCATGACCGATCGACCCGGCGGCCGGCCGCGTTTCCGGCTCGGCTTCCTCACCCACGTCCAGGGACGTGCCGACGACCGGGGACGTACCAACTTCACCGCGGCCTACCGCAACGCCCAGGAGCTGTTCGTCGTCGCCGACGAACTCGGCTTCGACGTCGGCTGGGTGGCCCAGCACCACGTGTCGCTGGGCGGCGGTGGCCTGCCCTCACCGTGGACGTTCCTGGCCTACGCCGCCGCCCGCACCAGGCGCATCCGGCTCGCCACCGCGATCACGGTCCTGCCGTTGGAGGACCCGGTACGGCTGGCCGAGGACGTGGCGGTCGTCGACACCCTCAGCGGCGGCCGGGTCGAGATCGGCGTCGGCAGCGGCGGCAGCGAGCTTGAGTACGCCGTGTTCGGCCGGGACGTGGCCCACCGGCGCGAGCTGACCAGCGAAGGGCTGGCAGTACTGCGCAGGGCGCTCGCGAACGAGGAGGTCGGCGCGCCCGGGTTCACCATCCAGCCGGCCGCCCGCGACTTCACCGACCGGGTCTGGCAGGGCGTCTTCAGCCAGCCAGGTGCGCGGTACGCCGCGGCGGCGGGCTCGAACCTGCTGCTCAACCGGGCCACCTACGGCTATGACGAGCCCACCGACGAGGTGCAGCGGCCCTGGGCGGACGCCTACCTCGCCGCCTGGGAGCAGCCGCGGGCGCCGCGCATCGGGCTGTCGCGGTTCATCTTCCCGGCGGCCGACCGCCGCACCGCGCTGGCCCAGATCGGCCCGGACGTCCTCGCGGCCGCCCAGCGGTTCTCCGTGCGCGGCGCCTTCCCGGCGGGGATCGACACCGAGGAGGCGCTGCGCCGCTTCCACTCCTTCTACGGCCATCCCGACGAGCTGATCGAACAGTTGCGCCGGGAACGGGTACTGCCAGTCGCCACCGACCTGATCGCCCAGTTCAACCCGGCGGTGATCGAGCAGGACGCGGCGATCCGGGCGCTTGAGCTCATCGCCACCGAGGTCGCCCCCGCGCTGGGCTGGCAGCCCGCGTCCACCGCCGAGCCCCAACTGGCAGGAGCGTGAAAGCCCATGACCGACTATCTCGACTTCACCGGCCCCGAGGGCCTGCGCACCCACGGGACCGTTCTGGTCGTGCCGGGCCGGGGGGAGAGTCCCGCCGTCTACCGCCGCCTCGGCTGACGGCTGACGGCTGACGGCTGACGGCTGACGGCTGACGGCTGACGGCTGACGGCTGACGGCTGACGGCTGACGGCTGACGGCTGACGGCTGACGGCTGACGGCTGACGCGTGCGGGTGCTCGACGCGCCGGCCCCGGTCGCACGCAGATCGAGAATAATCTCAGGGAATGCTCAGAATGATGCGGTACGGCAACAGTCGGAGCCCGTCCGGAGTGGCCAGAACACCGGCTTCGCGCAGGCGCTGCTCGAAGCGTTGCCACTCATGCTGTTCGCCTATTTCCTCGGCGTCGTCGGGCAGGACCACGTTATGGACGTCGCGCACGATATGGGTAAGTAAGATCTTGTCCAGCGGCGCGGATGTCGTCCACCCTCGGTCATCCAGGAGCGTCACTTCACGCCCGTTGGACAGCAGCGCGAACTCGCGTACCTCGCACCACGTCCCGCCATCCGGGCTTTCCTTGAGATCGCCCCAGGCACCGAGACCTGTCACAGTTACCGGACCTGCGTTCATAATCGCATGATACGCGGTGCTCAGCCCACGTTGCCGGGCCGCGGACGTTCTTTTAGCGTCGTTGAAGCGTCCGGGTTGCGCGGATTCCCAATATGACGATCACGACCAGGAGCGAGCAGCCCTCGACGACGCCCCAGGTATACACCGCCACCGGGCTGGGCTGAAACCCCGCCTCCGTTGCCAGACGCCGCGTCATCTCGGTCAGAGCCAGGATCGGTATCAGGAGTTTGCTGATTACCGCGCGAGTCTGCCAGCCTCGTCCCGACCGCCCGGCGATGCCGAGAACCGGAGCCACGACGACGGCGACCACGACCCAGAAGCCGGTCGTGGTGACAAAACCTCGCCAGTCCGTGTACGTCGCCAACAGCGGATCTGTTTCATCCACCGTGCGGTAGACTCCACGCGAAAGATCGCTGAGGCTGTATGCGACCACGGCCGCGACCAGACCGAGCAGCGCCGCCACCGACGCGCGCAGAGCTGACGCGGCACAGGACCGTCCTAAAAAATAGGCCAGACCGGCCCAGGTCCATCCCGTGCCGAGGACGAGGCTGAAGGCTGTGAACGGCGGCCAGGAGGCGCCGTTCAACCGTGACACCACCAGCCCGAAAAGGCCTCCTCCCACAACGGCGGAAGCCGCCCAGGCGAGCCGTAACAGACGAGACATTCAGGCCCCACGGCACAGAGGAGAAATTCAGTGCTACGCATTTCCCGAGTGTACCCGGACCCATGATCTGTCGTAGTCACCCGCGTGTCCCCACAGTCGCCCGAGGCCACGACGAGCATGACCACCAGCACGAAAGAAAGACCGTGGTTCGGGATCCCCGTGCAGATGCTGCAGGTGGCTCCGGGCGCCCATCGGGCATTGCGGAGGAACGGGCTTTCCGTGCTGCCGATGAGGTCGCGGAGTGTGTCGAGAGCGGGTGAGCGGGTGACCATCAGACGGCGATCTGGCTGAGAACCGCTTCCAGTTGGCTCGGACGTTGGGCAAGCTGTTCGACCACGGTTCTTACCTCGGCGATCGACGACGCGACGTAGACGTCGGGACGACCGACGAGTTCTCTGCCCCACTCGGTGCTGTCGACGACAAGGTCGGCCAGGATCACCGGCCGGCCGTGGTGCACCGCCATCCGGGCCTGAATGCGAGCGCCACTGTGTTCTCCCGCCTCGACGACGATCGTGGTGATGCCGTAGCCGGACATCACCGCATTACGCATCGGGAAGTTACGCTGCTGAGGCGGCGCGTCCGGCCAGAACTGCGACAGCACCAGCCCCGTCTTCGCGATGCGCTCCTGAAACCCGCGGTCGGCTTGGACGACATGGCCGACAGATTGGCTGTCCGCGCCGGGGACGGACGGGCGCTGACACGCCGTTCCTACTCACCAAGCACTACAAGTACGGTGGAGTGATCCCGCTTCCGTGGACAGCGAACCTGAGGTTCGCTGTCCATAGGGAAGGAGCGTCATGGGGTCAGCTCGCCGGAAGTTCACCCAGGAGTACAAATCCGAGGCAGTAAGGTTGGTGCTCGACTCGGGCCGGTCGGTGACCGAGGTCGCGAAGAGTCTGGGTATCCACGAGACCACGTTGGGAAACTGGGTGAAGAAGGCGAAGGAGAACGGCGAGACCGAGGAGCGGCCGCTGTCGGTGTCGGAGCGCGCGGAACTTGAGGAGCTCCGGAAGAAGTACGCGCAGGCGCAGATGGACATCGCCTTCCTAAAAAAAGCGGCGAGCTTCTTCGCGAGCGAGCAGAAGTAAAGTTCGAGTTCATCTCGATACACGCTCCGAAGAAGCCTGTGTCCGCCGACGGCGCGAACACCTTTCCCGTCGACTACATGTGCAAGAAACTCGACGTGTCCCGACAGGGCTACTATGCGTGGAAGAAACGCGGCCCGTCTCGGAGGGAGAAGGACGACGCCACCTTGTCGACCATGATCAGAGCTGTTTTCGACCGTCACGAGGGGCGGTACGGCGTGCGGCGGATCTTCCACGAGATCCGCCGCCAGGGCGTCGCCGTCGCCTACAAGCGGGTCCAGCGGCTGATGGCGACGATGGGCCTGGTCAGCGTGCATCCGCGTCCCCGCCGGCCGGTGACGACGGTGCAGGCCGCGGACTCCTCATCGCTGCCTGATCTTGTCGGCCAAGACTTCGCCGCGTCCGCACCGAACCAGTTGTGGTACGGCGACATAACATATATTCGCACCTGGGATGGCTGGGTGTACATGGCCTCCGTCATCGACGCGTTCTCTCGGAAGATCGTCGGCTGGGCGGTCGCCGATCACATGCGCACCGAACTCGTTCTCGACGCGCTTCGTATGGCCGTCACCCGCCGGCGGCCACCCGGCGGCGTCATATTCCACGCCGACCGAGGCGGTCAGTACACCAGCCGTGAGTTCGTCGCCTTCTGTCGCGACAACAACGTCCGAAACTCCGTCGGCCGTACCGGGATCTGTTTCGACAACGCCGCGGCGGAGTCCTTCTGGGCCACCCTCAAGAAGGAGTTCGTCCACCTCCACCCGTTCGATACCATAGACCGCGTCCGGGCGGGGATCTTCGAATATGTCGAGATCTACTACAACCGGCAGCGGTTGCACTCCTCGATCGGCTATCTCACGCCTGTCGAGTTCGAGGAAGAATTTGACGGACAAACACTTCGTGCTGCATAGTTAGGACTGTCCACGAAAGTGGGAACCCTCCACGGAGAGCAGCGCGTTAGATGCCCTCTGTGTGAGGTCGATGGTTGGTAGAGGTAGTGTCCCCTTCGCTGGAGTAGCGACGGAGGGGAGGTATATGTGCACGTTCCGCATGGAAAGGCGTCGTCTGTCGGTCTCCTCGCGGCGGTTGACGAGTCCTACGGCAGCCAGGGGAAGCAGCGGCAGGTATACGTACTCGCCGCCGTCCTGGTTCCGGCCGCTCCCGAGCTTCTCGCCCGCACCCGCGAGGAACTCGGCCGCCTGCGCCTGCACGGCCAACGGCCCCACTTCGGCCGCGACTCCGACAAGCGCCGCCGAGCCGTCGCCGAGACGATCCGGGCGCTGGAGCTGCCCACCCTGGTCGTCGTGCGGACGGCCAGGGGAGCCGAGATGGCAGAGCGATCTCGGGGTCTCTGTCTCGCCCGGCTGTCATGGGAGCTGCGCGACACGGTCCAGGAGCTCCTCATCGAGCGGCGCGAGCATTCCCGTAACCGCCATGACCGAAGCGTCCTCGCCGGCTTGCGTGGACAGGGCGTTGCCCTCTCCGTCCGCTTCCCGGCCTCAGAGGATGATCCACTGTTGTGGGCCGCTGACGCGGTGGCGAGCGCCGTTTTCCAGGCTGAGGCGCGTGGGCGCAGCGAGTATCTCGCCCTGCATGGCCCGATCACGGTGCACCGTGCCTGAACAGCGCAAACGCCCCGCACCCACCATCCGGAGGGTCGGGGCGCCACTTCCACTGGGGCGTGTATCCCAGGGCGTTCACAGCATGCGCCCTGTGGCTCCAGGTGTCAATACGGACACGCCCTGACCGAAGGTCTGCCCTGGTCATGGCGCCTGGGGCGAGGGCGGCATGTGCGCTGCCGACGTCAGTCAGTTCTACGGCTGCTGGTGCGCCTGTGGGGCTCGGTCGGTCGTCTTGTCAGGATGCCTTGTCGGTGAGGCCGGTGTGCTCGTCGGCGGATCGGTGCCGGTTGGTGACCCAGGCGTCCGGTAGGGCGATCCACTCGCTCTCGGTCACCAACTGGACGAGGGCGCCGCCGAGGCGGGGTGGGCGGGTCGGCTCGGTTGTCGGGCACAGGACCCACAGCGGCCGGCCGCCGTCGCGGGCCCGCTCGGCGAGCGCAAACAGCACGTCCAGCCCGCGGCCGCCGTAGCGGCCGAACACACCGGCGTCGTGCAGCAGCAGCGGCGCCGGCCAGCCACCGGGCCTGATTCGACCGGGCTCAGCGTGACCAGGCTCAGTGCGGCCGGCCCCAGCGTGACCTGACCCAACGCCGTCGGGCCCAGCCCCGTCGGGGTCGGTGCGGCTGGCGGGGGCGTCGACCAGCTCGGCGAGCAGCGGCGCGGCCCGTTCCCAGGCCGTCCGGACGTACTCGGCGAGGTTGCCGGCGGCCCGGCTGCCGGGCTCGGCGGCGTCGGCGCGCAGAATCGTCGCCCAGGTCGGTTTGAGCCGCGGATCCACCTCGGCGTGCAGCGCATCGAGGAACACGGCCGCGACGTCGACCGGCTCGGCGGCGAACCGGTGCGGCCTGGCCAGCTCCGCGCGGGCGGCCAGATAGTGGTTACGCCGGACGGTGAGCGCCCGGAAACCGCCGGCCTCGACGGCGGCGGCGAGCCGCTGCTCGGCAAGCGCCGCGGCCGCCCGGTCGGGGCTGTCGAACACCGTGCGCACGGGCTTGCTGCCCAGGTCGGTGGGCTGACGGACGACCGGCGTCGCCCGCGAGCCGGACCCGGTCGAACCGATCCCGGTCGAGGAGAGCAGGCCGTGCGGTGGCACGTAGCCGTCACGGGCCGCGTCCCACTCGAGGGCGAACCCGGCCGCGGCCAGCGGGCCGTCGAGAGCCGGGTGCGTCGGCAGCTCGGTGGTGAGGCCAGGGAAGCGGTTACGCACCCGCTCGTGGATGGTCGCGACGTCCAGCAGCGGCCGGTCGGGCCGCTCGTCCGGCCCGCCACCGGGCCGCGGCGGCACCGCGGCTGGGCGGGTGGGCAGCACGCCGGCCTGGGCCAGGCGCAGCGTCCGGACGAGATCCAGGTCACGCGGGTAGATCTCCAGGCGGGCGTTGGCGGCTGCGGTGCGCGACGCGGCGGCGGCCAGCCGGACGAGGCGCTGCGCCTCGAGCGGCGGCAACCCGGCCAGCCCGTCGACGGCGGCCGGAGTGCCGCCGTCCGCCAGGCCCGCGTCGTCGGCGTCGTCGGCGCTGCCCGCGGCCGGCACGGCGCGGACCGCGGCCAGCTCCCGCAGCACGGTTGCCGGGGCGGGCAGCTCCTCGGCCCGCGCGAGCCGGTCCGCGGTCCGGCCCAGGGCGATGGCGTATGCGAACAGCGCGGGCGCGGCCGGGGTGAGCGGGCCGTCGTCATCGGCGGCCTCCAGCGCGACCAGCGTCCGCTCGTAGAACCTGCGGCGGGCCAGACGCGGCTCGGAGTCGAGGTCGACGGTCTCCAGCGCGGCCCGGACCGCGGCGGCGGCGAGCGCGTGCCGTTCGGGCCGCGAGCGCCGCGGGGAGCTGCCGTGGCGGGCGAGCACGGCGGTGACCAGCTCGTCGAAGCCCATCACCCGGCCGGCGTCGCCGAGGATTTCGACCAGCTCGTCGTGCACCGAGCGGACCGCGTCGTCGGCGCGCCAGGCCCTGCGCCGCGCGGTCAGCACCTGCGCGATCCGGCCCGACGTCACCCCGACCCGCTCGGCGATCTGCTGCTGCGGCGCCCACAGCGGTACGTCCGGCAGCGCGCCCGAGGCGTCGGGCAGACCGAGCAGCAGGCGGGTCGCCTCGCGCTCGGTGTCGCCCCGCCCACCGGAGAGGACGCGGGGAAGGAGCCGGTCTGCGAGATCCTCGACCGGCATGCGGGCGTAGTCCTGCACCGCCGGCACCGCCGTCGTCGTCATCGCCGTCGCGTCGGCCGGCTGCCGCCCGTCCGGCGTCGGCCGGTCCGGTGTGTCGGCGGAGGTGGTGCCGGCCGGGGGCCCGGCGAGGGCGCGGCGCCACAGGCGGATCCGGGACTGCAGCTCCTGGCGGGTCTTCGCGCCGGTGCCCGGCAGGCTGATGATCTCCTTGGAGCCGAGCGCCAGCAGCTCGCCGACGGTTGTCGCGTTCAGCCGGTGCGCGGCCGAGACCGCCCGCGGCGACAGGCCCGCGGCCTCCAGCGGCGTGTCGGCGGTGGCAGCCGCGGCGGCCTGGTCACGGGCCTGCTGGGCGGCCTTCTCGTCGGCGGCGCCCGCGGGGCCGGCCGGGTGCGGCCCCAGCATGCCGGGCGACGGCCGGCCGTCGCCCGACGGGTGGACGGTCGGGGTCGGTGGGGTGGAGTCGGCGGCGCGGAAGACGGCCTGCCAGGCGTCGCGCATGTCCTTCAGCGATGCGAACCGCCGCGTCGCTTCCCGGTCGAGCGCGCGCAGAAAGAAAGAGGTGAGGCCGGCGCGGATCGCCGGGTCGAACGCCTCGGTGACCACCGCCGGCGGGCCCTCGGTGAACCGCTCCCCGGCGGCCCCGTTGCCCCACAGCGGCAGCTCGCCGGAGGCCATCTCGTGCAGGGTGACCGCCAGCGCGTAGCGCTCGGCGTGGTCGTCGTAGGTGGTGCGGGTGCCGGCGCCGAGGAACGGGTCCAGGTAGCGGGGCGTGCCGGCGGTGGTGTCGCGAACCGAGATGTTGGCCAGCGAGAAGTCGATGAGGACGAGCTGGTAGGTACGATTCGGCCGGCGGCGGATGACGATGTTGTCCGGCTTCAGGTCGCGGTGGGCGACGCCCTCGCCGTCGAGGTAGTCGACCGCGCCGAACAGGTAGTCGCTGTAGGTCTCCAGCTCGTCGACGGACAGCCGGCCCTCACGCAGCCGGCGGGCCACGGTCTGCTCGCCGGCGTGGTCGAGGACGAGCACCGTGCGTCCGCCGACGACCAGTGTGTCCGGGCGGGCCAGGCGGATCACCCGCGAGTCGTTCAGCCGGCCCAGCACCGACGCCTCGTGCTCCAGGCGCGCCGCCCGCTCGTCGGAGAGGGCGACCTTGAGGACCTCGTCGCGGCTGGTCTTCTCGTTGTGGGTCAGGAAGGCGCGGCTGGTCGAACCGGTGCCCAGCCGCTCCCTGATCCGCCACTCGCCACCGACCAGGTCGCCGCGCTGGGCCTCCAGCGGGTCCGGTTCCGGCTCAGGTTCGGGCTCCGGCCCGGCCTGTTCCGGCGTGGATGGGTCCGTCGGCGGGCCGTCGCCCGCGGCGCCGTCGCCGAGAAGGGCCACCGGGACGTCCGGCCGGGTGAACTCGTCCTCGACGAGCAGCAGCCAGTCGAGCAGCTCACCGACGCTGGCGAAGCGGTCGTCGGGCAGCGGGCGGGTCGCCTGCGCCACCAGCTCGTTCGCCGTCTCGGACAGCGAGTCGACGACCTCCGCCGGCTGCAGGCCGCCGGACTGCTCCAGCCGCGCCTTCAGCGCGTTCGGGCCGTCCGCGGGCGGCTGGCCGGTGAGGATCAGGTAGGCCAGCGCGCCCAGGCCGAAGACGTCGATGCCGACCGGGTCCGGGTAGGGGGCGCCGATCTCGGGCGCCAGGTAGCTGGCGGCGGCCAGCTCCAGATGCGGCAGGAACCGGGCCGCGGGCTCCACCGCCAGCTCGCGCGACGTCCTCGTCAGCGCGCCTGTCGCCGTGCTCGTCAGCGCACCGGTGCCCGAGCCCGTGTCGCGGGCCGCCGCCTGCCAGTCACTGATCATCAGCTTGGGCGCGAACCAGCCCTGCCCGCCGGTGCCGTCGCCGTTCCCGCCCGCCGCGCGGCCGCCCCGGCCCCTGGACGGCACGACCAGGACGCTGCGGGCCGCCAGCGCCCGGTGGTAGAGATGCCGGCCGTGCGCGTAGTCGACCGTCTCGACCAGTTGGCGGATCATGGACAGCCGGGTGCCGGCGTCGAGACGGTCGCCGTACCGGTCGAGATAGTGGTCCAGGCGCATCTCGTCCGGCCGGTGACGGAAGATCAGCGCCGGGCCCGCCTCGTGGCTTTCCAACCCGTCGACCTGGACGATCCCCGGATGGTTGATCCCGTGCAGCACCAGGAACTCGCGGCGGGCGGCCGCCTCCCGCTCCGCCCGCTCGGCCTCCCCCGCGGCCCGCTCGACGAGGTAGATCCGCACCCGTCGCCGCTCGGAGGCGACCTGGACGTGGGCGGCATGGTAGTCCTGCCAGGTCGGGCCGGAGTCGAACGCCGGGAACTCCAACTGCCAGGAGCCCACCCGCTGGTGGCGCCGGCTGCGGGCGATCCCGGCCGCCGGCAGCAGCCTGGCCAGGGCCTTCGACAGCTCGGGGGTGACCCGCTGCCGTTCGTCGCGCAGCGGCGCGTCCAGCAGGCCGGACCAGATCGGCGGCAGCGTCATGCCGCCCCTGCCGCCCCTGCCGCTGCTGCCGCTGCTGCGGTTGCTGGCGCTCTGATCGGTGGCGCCGCCGGGGGTGCCTCGCTCGGGGCCGAAGACCCAGTGGAGCTGGTGGTCGGGGAGCTCGACCCGCAGGGTCGGGTTCGACAGGAAGACCACCGGCTGGATGAACGGGATCCGCGTCCTCGTCCGGCTCGCGCGGCCGGCGTTCTCCAGTAGGGAGCGCAGCTCCTTGGACTTCTGGTTCGCCAGGTGCAGCGGGTTGTCGAAGATCCGGGTGTCGCCCGAGTCGCGGTGCTGGGTCCAGTTCGACCCGGACGCGGTCAGCCGGCCGACCAGGCTCTTGATCTCGATGAGGTAGACGCCGCCGCGGGCGACGACCAGCAGGTCGACCTCGCGGATGTGCCCGGTGGTCGCGGTGAAGGTGAAGTTCGACCAGGCGCGGTACGGTTCGGCGTCCGGCAGCAGCCTCCGGACGTGCTCCAGCGCCTCCCGCTCGTGCGGGAACTGCGACGGCGTGACCGTCTCCCACCGGCCCTGCCCCTCGCGCACCCCGTCCCCCCGCCGTGTCCGCTGTGTCTCCGCCCGTGACACTAGCCCACACCAAGCCAAAGGATGACAGGCGGGAACGCCTGATCCTGGCCGGAGGGACGGCAGCCGCCGCGGTGGCTGCCGTGACAGCTGCCGGGGCCGGCCAGCGGGGTAGCAGTCGTGCCGCTCCGCGACGTGCGGCCCCCGAGACCGCGCTGCCAGCACCCACCCGTCAACGATCAAGAGCTTGCGGGGATGGCGACCGTCGCGCTCCGCCACAACGACACCGGATTGGTACTACCCACGTACTACAATGAGCCGGTGGAGCAGGTACCCATACGGGTGCTCAATCAGGACACCGCGGGCGTGCTCGCACGTGTCGAGCGCGGCGAGACCATCGAGATCACCCGACACGGCAGGGTGATCGGCCGTATCGTGCCTGCGACGTCCGGCGAGTTGGACGATCTGATCGCGGCGGGCAAGGTCTCCCCGGCCACCATCACCGGCCCGTTCACCGCCCCGAAAGGGCCACGGATCAGCGGCCCGGAGGCCGGCGAGCTGATCAGACAGCTCCGCGACGAGGAACGCTGGTGATCTATCTGGACACCTCCGCGATCGTAAAGCTGATCAGGCCCGAGCTGGAAAGCGACAAGCTGGTCGACTGGCTCAACGCCCAGCAGAACGAGCGCGTGATCACTTCCAAGCTCGCCGAAGTCGAACTTCCACGGGCGCTACGCCGGGAAGAGCCGGCACGGCTGGCGGCGGTGGCCGGCGTTCTCGCCCATCTCGACCGCCTGGACATCGACGACGCGGTCCGGGCCACCGCGGGCGCCTACCCTTTCCCCCATCTGCGGTCGTTGGACGCCATCCATCTGGCCACCGCGGACCAGCTCGTCGCGTCGGGGAAGACAGTCAGCGCCTTCGTGACCTATGACAGGCGACTGGCTGTCACCGCCGGAGAACTCGGCCTGGCCGTGGCGGCGCCCGGCCGGTCCGTCCCGGTGTGAACGCCCCACGGCGAACCCGCCGTATCGGCTACGGACGGTTGCCCAGTCACGGTCGGTCGGTCAGAGCCGACTGAGATCGATCTTCACCGGGAAGGGGTCGTGCTCTCGCGTTCCTATCTGACGTCGGTGTTCGCGACGGAGGAGTGGCAGGCCGTCTGGGCGTTGGACCCGGCCGGTTCGACGAAGCTGCTGATGGTCATGCGGGTGGCGGACTGCGACCGGCCGGGGCTGCTGCGCCAGATCGTTTCGGTGGACCTGTTCGGGGTCACTCGGGAAGTTGCCCGGCAACGGCTTCTGGAGGCTGTTGGGACACGGCGCCGAAAGCCGACGAGTGAGCCGAGTTTTCCTGCCGGCGCGCCGGTCGCCGAAATGGGCGGGCTGACGGCTGGTGAGACGTCGGTGGATTCGGTGCCGCGGTTCCCGTCGGCCGCCCGGCAGCCACGCGTCACACCATCGCCACCGGGGGTTCCAGCCGCACCACCGGGTCTGTCCGAGCCGGCGGTTCACGCATTGGCCGCGGCATTCCCAACGCCTGTCTCGGCGCGGCAGATACTGGAGACCGCCGGTCTGGACGCGGGGCGTCAGCCAGGGTGGAACGCCGGATCTTCACTGGAGTTCTGGAGAGCGGTGAGCAGCCTGCTCGCGGCGGGAGTGCTGCCCGCGGGGCGGGAGCGCCTGTTGGCCGCGGCGCGGCAGCTGTTTCCGGCAAATCCCGCTTTCGCCGCATACGTAAAAGAAGAAGCGAGCAGCACGGGCACCGATCTTTAGTCTTTAGCCCGGATCCTCGACCGGGTCCTGGTGGAGCCCGGCCCGCCATGGCGCCGCCGGAGAACCAGCGCAGGCTGGAGGTCACCGAGGCCTTCACGGGGGCTGGCGCAGCAGGCCGGGCTCGCCCTGATCGAACTGACCCCGGGATTCGTCACGCGGCGCCCCGGCGGGATCGGGTAAAGTCGGAGGGGTGACCACGTTCCGGGTGGCTGGGAAGCTACTCGCCATCAGTGATCTACATGTGGCGTACCCCGAAAACCGGCAGTTCATCGAGGAACTACGACCGGAGTCGGACGCGGACTGGCTGATCGTCGCCGGTGACGTCGGTGAGGTCGTCGCGGACGTCGAATGGGCGCTGGCGCTGCTGCGTTCCCGGTTCTCCACCGTGATCTGGGTACCTGGTAATCACGAGCTGTGGACGCCGAAAAAGGATCCGGTGCGGCTGACCGGTGAGCGGCGTTACCAGCATCTGGTGGAGATATGCCGACGCCTGGGCGTACTCACCCCGGAGGATCCTTATCCGGTGTGGGAGGGCGCCGGCGGGCCGGTCACGGTGGCTCCGTTGTTCCTCCTCTACGACTACACGTTCCGGCCGGCCGGAACCAGCTCCAAGGAGGAGGCGCTCGCCGTGGCGCACCGCACGGGCGTGGTCTGCGCGGACGAGTACCTGCTGGTTCCCGACCCCTACCCGAGTGCGGACGCCTGGTCGCGGGCCCGGGTCGAGCACACCCGTGAACGGCTCGCGGCATGTGACCCGAAGCTGCCGACCGTTCTGGTGAATCATTTCCCGCTGGTGCGGGATCCGACTTATGTGCTGCGCTATCCGGAGTTCGCGCAGTGGTGCGGCACGGAGAACACCGCCGACTGGCACCGGCGGTTCCGGGCCGCCGCCGTGGTGTACGGCCATCTGCACATTCCCCGAACAACGTGGTATGACGGCGTCCGGTTCGAGGAGGTTTCGATCGGCTATCCTCGGGAGTGGCGCCGCTGGAACGGCCCGCGCAACATTCCCCGGCAGATACTGCCGGAGCCGGAGCGACATGACTGAGACCGGGATATCAGGGACCGGGATATCGGAGACCGGGACGGCTGGGGCCGTCGTGCCCGGACGCACCGTCCCCGGAAGCCGCGTCCCCGAAGACGCGACCGACCTCAGCTCGTCCGGGCCCCCCACCCCGTCCGGCGCCGTCGCCTCGTCCGACGGAGCCGTCGCCGGGGCCGAACTGCTCGCCACGCTGCTTCACCCCGCGGTGGTCGCGGTGGAGGCGTTCGCCGACGATCCGGACGCCGTGCTGTTCCCGGAGGAGGCCGCGACGCTCGCGCGGTCCGTGGACAAACGCCGCCGGGAGTTCACCACCGCCCGGGTGTGCGCCCACCGCGCGCTCGCCGGCCTGGGCATACCGCCGGTGCCGATCCTGCGCGGGCCCAAGGGCGAGCCGCAGTGGCCCGCCGGGGTGATCGGCAGCATCACGCACTGTGCCGGCTACCGGGCCGCGGTGGCGGCCTGGTCCGCCGACATCCTCACGGTCGGTATCGACGCCGAACCGAACAAGGCCCTGCCGGCAGGCGTGCTCGACCAGATCGCCCGCCCCGAGGAACGGGACTGGCTCGACCCACTGCTGCGCGACGGCTCCGCCGCGCGCCCGGGCGGCCCACCGCACGACATCCCCGCCGCGCGCTCGGAGCCGCTGCCGCCCGTGGATCCTGCCGTGGATCCCGTCGTGCACTGGGACAGGCTGCTGTTCAGCATGAAGGAATCGGTCTACAAGGCGTGGTTCCCGCTGGCCCGGCGCTGGCTGGGCTTCGAGGACGCGTCGATCACGATCGACGCGGTCGGGGGCACCTTCTCCGTCCAACTGCTGGTGGACGGGCCGGTGCTCCCCGGTGGCGTCCCACCGGGGAGGGACCAGTCCGACAGGGCTCTCCCCGCGGATCTCTCCGCGCCCCTGGAGCCTCAGGGCCCCGAACGGCTGACCGGCTTCACCGGCCGCTGGCTGGCCCGCAACGGCCTGGTCATCACGGCGATCACCGTACCGGGACGCTGACCGCGGAGATCGTCTCGACCAGTTCGGCCCGGGTGGGCACCCCCGGGGAACGACTCGGACGCCAGCCCTGAGTGATCAGGTCCGTCACCCGCGGTTCCACCGCGTCCAGCGCCTCGGGCGGATCCGTCATCTGCATGTGACGCAGCGCCGCCGTCGCGACCGTCGGGTCGACACCGGCGGCGGCGAGCAGCACGAACCGCGGCAGCGACGCCGGGCTCGGCGGGCTCATCGACGGGATGGCCTGCGCCCCGCCGTCGACGGCCGCCCACCAGGCCGCGGCACGCGCCCGGTCGAGCTGCCGGGCGTCGTCGAACCACGACCGCAGCTCGCCCCGGACCCAGGCGTCGACCCGGTCCCGCCAGGCGGCGGGATCGCCGGGATCCTCGGCCACCGCCTCGACGAGCCGGAACGCGTGCGCAACAGCCAGGGAGGAGCCTCGGCCGAAGTGCGGGTTGGTGGTGCAGACCGTGTCACCGAGCGCGTGCAGACCGACCGGCACCGCCGGATCCAGCGGCCGGAACATGTTGCGCAGCCCGCTCATGGCCGTGACGCCGGAGATCGGCTCGGCGAAGTTCGGATCGGTCCAGGCCGCCCCGAGCGACATGATGCGCGCGGCCGACTCGAACACCGGCGCCCGGCGCAGCCCCGCCAGCGCCCGGTCCCCCGGCAGGTGGACGAAGGCGACGGTGAAGGTGCCGGCATCCTGGGGGAAGACGAGCAGCGCGTAGCCGTCGGCCTCCTCGACTCCGACCACCCAGCGGTTGACCGCGGTGAACTGCCGTCCCGGTAGCAGCCGGTAGCGGCGGGACACGTAGACCTCGTTGGCCGGCTCGTCGAAGCCCTCCGCGTCCCGTGCCCCGGTGGTCAGCCGGCTGCGCCGGCCACCAGCGTCGATAACAAGATCGGCCGGTCGCAGCCCGCCCTCGGCCAGGTGCACGCCGACGGCCGTTCCCCGCCGGGTCTCCACCCGTTGGACGGTCCCGGCCCGCAGCTCTATCCCGGGCTGCGTCTCGACGTCACGCCGCAGCACCCACTCCAGGGTGCTGCGGCGGCACCGCAACGAGCGCGTCCCGTCCGGCAGGGGCACCTCGACCGCGCCGGCGGCCCGCAGGGCGTCGAGTGTGTCGGGCAGGACCGCGCGCAGCTCGGCGTGGATGCGGGCGAGGAAGGCGTGCGGCTGGTGCAGGTGCGCGACCCCGGTCCGTCTCCAGCCGCCGGCCTCGTCGAGCCGGGCGGGTCTCACCGCGGTGTCACGCTCGATCAGCGTCACCGTGTGCCCGAGGCGCGCCAGCGCGAGAGCGGCCGTCATCCCGGCCACTCCGGCACCGCATACCAGGACGTCCAGCCGCCTTCCGCTCGCCATTCAATTCCCCGTTCTGCATATCAGTTCATCACACTCCGTACATTTCGTCGCGGCCGTACGCCGAAGCGCAATCGGCTGTCGTCACCCGAAAACGGCACGTATGTGATCTTCAAGGGCGCCGGCAAGGACCGGCCTGCTGCGGAAGCCGACGTGCCCGTCCGGCCGGATCAGGTGGGCGCACGGCCCGGTGGTCGCGTAGACGGACCGGTAGTCACGCTCGGTGTCGCGGATGACGGGCAGGTCAAGGCCCGCGGGAGCGACGGCGTCCGGGTCCAGCACGGCGTAGACGTTGATCAGCCCCGCGGCCTGCCGCCGGATCGCCGCGGCGATCTTCTCGTAGCCGCGCAGGTCCTCCTCGGTCGAGGAGGCGTCCCCGTAGAACAGCAGCGTGTGCCCGCTGCCCTGGATCAGCTCGAACAGCCGCAGCCGGTGCCCGACCCCGCGGCGGGCCAGCCCGTGCACGTCCGGCGCGCGGTCGCCGGCCGCCGGCCCGCGGTCCGGGGCGTCCCAGCCCAGCGCCTCCCCGACCAGCGGGGTGCCGCGGTAGGTCAGGGTCATCTGCATCTCGTCGAGGAACTGCGCCTTCTCGTCCTCGTTGTCCATCTCGTCGGTGAACGCGACCCGTACGGCGCGGCCCATGACCGACTCCCCGGCGGGGCGGCGCTCGGCCTCGTAGCTGTCGAGCAGGTCCGGCCCGGCGTGCCCACCCGCCGCGAGCGCGAGCTTCCAGCCGAGGTTGTAGGCGTCCTGGATGCCGGTGTTCATGCCCTGCCCGCCCGCCGGCGGATGCAGGTGCGCGGCGTCACCGGCGACGAACGCCCGGCCGACCCGGTAACGGTCGACGATCCCGTGGCTGATCCGGAAGATCGACGACCAGCGCAGGTTGCGCGCGGTCGTCCCGGGCGGCGCCAGCCCGTCGAGCGCGACCTGGAGCTCGGCCAGCGTCGGCGGTTCGTACTCCTTCGTGAAACCGGGCGGCACGTCGGTGCGGGCGGCCTCGGCCATGATCCGCGGCGGGGCCATGGTCGCGATGCGGTAACGGCCCTGGCCCCGCAACGGGACGCACACGAGCATCCCGTCCATCTTGCCGTCGGTCTCGTGCAGGAAACGCAGCAGATAGCCCTCGGGCAGCGACCAGTCGACCTCGACGTCGGCGAGCATGAACAGCTGCGGGAACCGTCCGGCGCCCGCGTTGAACGCCAGGTTCAGCTCCTTGCGGACGGTGCTGTGCGCGCCGTCGGATCCCACCAGATACTTCGCGCGCACCGTCGTCTCACCGTCGGCGGCCGACAGCCGGGCGGTCACACCGGCGGCGTCCTGGGTGAGGCCGCGCAGCTCGACGCCCCGCTCGATCGTCCCGCCGAGGGCGGCGAAACGGTCGGTGAGGATGCGTTCCGTCTCGTACTGCGGCAGCCCGAGGTGGGCGTACGGCAGCTCCGGCAGGTCCCACTCGACGCGGTGGGTCTGGTGCCCGTTGACGACGACGATCTGGCCGTTGAGCCAGATGCCGGCGTCCATCGCCTCCTGGACGATGCCCTGGTCCTCCCAGATCTCCATCGTCCGGCAGTGCACGCCGATGGCCTTGTCCGCCTGGCCCGGCGGCTCGGTGCTCCTGTCCACCAGCCGGCAGGCGACCCCGCGGCGGGCGAGTTCGATGGCGAGGGTCAGGCCGGTCGGTCCCGCGCCGACGACCAGCACGTCGGTTGCCGCGTCCGGCTCCGGCCGCCGGGCACCGGCAACCTGCGGCCGGACGATCGCGGACGCGGCCGTGCTCAGGGCCGCTGTCGGGCGCTGCTGCGGGGCCGCCCCCGGCCTGGGGCGGGCGTTCACGCCGGCGGCGTCCGCGCCGATGGCCGCCTCGGGGCTCGCGCCGGCGTTCACCTCGTCCTCCGGCGGGCGGGCGACGATCGAGAAGATGCGGCGGGAGAAACCACGGTCGAGGAAGGGGATGAGCTGCCTGGTGCGGTCGCTGTGGTTCGGATCCCCCACCCAGGCCAGAAAGGCCTGCTCGGAGGCCCATTCCGCCAGCAGGTGGAACGTGCCGGTACCGGGTTCGTGCAGCAGTTCCTCCCGGACCCGGCCGGCCACCCCGCGCATGGCCTCGGCGACCTCGAGGAACGCCTGCTCGAACGCGTCCTCCTCGCCGGGGGGCACGGTGGTGGTGACCAGCACCCGCACCGCCGGCCCCCGCCCGTCCAGGGTGTGCAGCACGTCATAGGTGTTGCGTTCGGCGTCGTCGCGCAGGTCGCGCAGGGCGGCGGTGAGCTGGTCCCGGTGCGAGCTGCGCCCGAAGGCGTCCAGCGCCGAGCGGTTCTCCCAGTCGGCCACGATCACGTACTCGCCGGGCCGGTCCGGGTTGCGCATCAGGTCCTGGCGGATGTTCCCCGGCACCGTGCTGATGACCTCCGCCGCCTTCAGCCAGGCGCTTTCGAACTCCTGCTCACGGCCGGGACGGGCGCGCATGCGCAGCAGCGTGCGCACCGTGTCGGTGGCGGTGCTGAGCGCCGTGCGCACCACCGCCCCCACCCCGGGGCCGCCGGTCGCGTCCACGTTGGGCATCTATTTCTCCTCCTGCTGATAGCGATGTAGGACGACCGACGCGTTGAACCCGTCGAAACCACGGGCGTTGATCATTGCGGTGGTGACCGGCGTGGGGGTCACCTCGGCGACGAAGTTCAGGTCGCATCCGGGCGCGGGCGTACGGACACCCGCCGGCGGCAGCAGATCGTGCCGCATGGCCAGCAGGGCGGTGGCCGCGTCCAGGGCGGCCCCACCCTGGTAGAGCCGCCCCACCAGTGGCTTCTGTGTCGTCACCACCGGTGACGCCGAGCCGAATGCGGCCCGTAGCGCGGCGGACTCGTCGCGGTCGGCGGCGGGCAGCCCGAGCGCGTCGGGGAAGACCACGTCGACATCCTCGGGACGCCGGCCCGCCCGGTGCAGCGCCGTGGTCATCGCCCGGGCGTACTGCTCCACGTCGAAGCCGCCGCGACGCCGGGACGGGCGGCCGTCGAACGTGGCCGCCGCCCCGGCGATCTCCCCGTAGATCACGGGGGCGCCGCGGGCCAGGGCGTGGTCGAGGTCCTCCACGACGAAGACGGCACCCCCCTCCCCCGGGACGTAACCGTCCGCGTCGATGTCGAACGGGCAGTAGGCGTGGGCCGGGTCGGTGCGGGACGTCATGGCATGGTTGTGCTGCTGGCAGGTCAGCGCGTACGGGGACAGCGGTGCCTCGGTTCCGCCGGCGAGCACCACCGGGGTCCCGCGGCGGACCAGCCGCGCCGCGTGGGCGAAGCTGTCCAGGCCACCGGCGCTCTCCGACACCAGGACCACCGACGGCCCCTTCATGCCGTGCCGGATCGACAACTGCCCCACCGTGGCCGCGTAGAACCAGGCGATCGACTGGTAGGCGCCGACCGTGCGGGACGAGGAGCTCCACAGGTGCTGTAGCTCGCGCTGGCCGAACGCGTTGCCCCCCGAGCCGCTGGCGAGCGCGACGGACATGTCGTACGGGTCGAGGGCCTCCGGGTCGATCCCCGCGTCCGCCAGGGCCTGGCCGGCGGCGCAGAAGGCCAGGTGCGTCCACCGGTCCGTCTGCACGACGAACCGGCTCGGCATGTGCTCGGCCGCCCCGAAACCCTCGACCTCACCGGCCAGGGTGGTGTCGTAGCGTGACGGGTCGAACTGGGTGATCCGCCCGATCCGGGTCTCCCCGGACAGCGCGGTCTTCCAGTACGTGTCCACGCCGATCCCGCTCGCGCAGACGATCCCGATCCCGGTGATCACAGCGCGCGGCGTCACCGTCCAACCCCCGCTTTCCTCTTCCCAGCGCCCTCCGCGGCTGGCAGGCCGTTGGGGGCCGATGCCTGCTTGTCACCCTCCGCAGCCGGCAGGCCTCCAGCATGCCGGCTGCTCCGGGTGAGGGACCGGAAGACCATGGCCGACTGGAAGCCCCCGAAACCGCTGCCGACCGACAGCGCAACGTCGACCTTGTGCTCACGCGCCGTGTTCGGCGTGTAGTCGAGATCGCACTCCGGATCACGGTTGGCCCAGTTCGCCGTCGGGGGGACCACCCCGTGCTCGATGGCCAGCGCGCAGGCGGCCATCTCGATCGCGCCGATCGCGCCGAGCGAATGGCCGACCATGGACTTGATCGAGCTGATCGGCACCTGGTAGGCGTGCTCGCCCAGCGCCCGTTTGAAGGCAGCCGTCTCGTGCCGGTCGTTCTGCTTGGTCCCCGAGCCGTGGGCGTTGATGTAGGAGACGGCGGTCGGCGCCAGCCGGCCCTGTGCCAGCGCGTCGGAGATGGCCCGGGCCATCTCCGCCCCGTCGGGACGCAGCCCCGTCATGTGGAAGGCGTTGCTGCGGGTGGCGAACCCGGCGACCTCGCAGTAGATGTGCGCGCCGCGGCGCCGGGCGTGCTCCAGCTCCTCCAGGGCGAGGACGGCGCCGCCCTCGCCCAGGATGAAGCCCCTACGGTCCCGGTCGAAGGGCCGGGAGGCGTGCTCGGGGTCGGAGTCGTCCGGCGACGTCGCCTTGATCGCGTCGAAGGAGGCGAGCGTGACCGGGGAGATCGGGGAGTCCGACGCACCGGCGATCATCACCTTCACCTCCCCGTCGGCGACGAGCTGGTAGCCGTAGCCGATGGCGTCGATCCCGGACGTGCAGCCGGTGGAGACGACCTGCGCCGGGCCGTGGGCGCCGAACTGGCAGCCGACGTCGGCCGCCAGGCTGCTCGGCATCAGCGCCTGGTACAGGAACGGCGACGCGTAGTCGGGGTCGACCAGCCACTGCTGGCCGCTGTCGCTGGCCACGACGTACTCGGTCTCCAGCGCCGTGGTGCCCCCGACCGCCGTGCCCATCGTCACGCCGGTGGCGTTCGCGGTCGGCTCGTCGAGGACGAGCCCGCTGTCCGCGACGGCCTCGGCGGCGGCGGCCATGGCGAACTGGATGTAGCGGTCGGAGCGCCGCATCTGGCGGGGGGTGAGCCCGGCGGCGGCCGGGTCGAAGTCGCACTCGGCGGCGACCCGGGAGCGGAACGGCGACGCGTCGAAGAGGGTGATGCGCCGGGTGGCGGTCCGCCCCGCCGTCACGGTGGACCAGAACGTCTCCCGCGTCACCCCGCCCGGCGCGACCACACCCACCCCGGTCACCACCACGCGGCGGTGGCCGCTCACGCCGAGGCCACCGGATCACCGTCGGCGCGTTCGCTGCCCACCTGGCCGGTACTCACCTGGTCAGGCAGCTGCGGCTCGGAGCGCGCCTGGTCGGCGGTTACGGTCACGGCCTGCCGGGCGTCCCCGCTCCCCCGGGCCTCCCCGGCGTTCCCGGTGTCCACGGCTTTCCCGGTGTCCTCGGCGTTCTCGGTGTCCACGTGCCCGAGTTCGGGACGGGGTGCGAGGGGACCGAGGTGGAAGACCACCGACGCCGGCTCGCCCGCGGTGTTGCGCAGCCGGTGGCGCGCCCCGATCGGGATGTAGAGCCCCTCGCCGGCCGCGACGGCCACCGGGACATCGTCGCAGTCGACGACGATGCTCCCTGTTGCCACGTACAGAAACTCCTCGCTGTACGGATGGTAGTGTTCGGCGATCTTTTCGCCGGGCAGCAGGGTGGCCACGCCCATGAAGCCCGAGGTGCTACCGACCGTGCGCGGACCGAGCAGCACCCGTAGCTCTCCCCCGCGCCGCCGGTCCGGTGGAACATCGCGGACGGCCACATGTCGACAGCAGGATGCGACAGCCATCTCCGGTACTCCCTCTCACTTGTCATGCGCCCGTGCTCACTCGTCATGCGCCCGCGTCGCGAGCCCTACCGGCCGCGCCGGTCACACCGGCTGTGCTGGCTGTGCCGGCCGTGCCGGCTGTTCTGGTCACGCCGGCTGTGCTGGTGACACCGGCCCCGCCGGCCGCCAGCTTCTCGACCTTGTCCCGGATGATCTCCATCTGGATCACCGAGTTGGCGTTGATCCGGGTGGTCATCGCCTCGTCGTCGACCGGCGCGTCCGGGCGCATGGCGAAGTCCTGCAGCCACGTCATCCGGACGCCGCCGTCGAGCTCCTCGTACGACCAGTAGATGTTCATGTACTGGAACGGGCCGGGCTCGACCCGGTGCGCGCGCACCTCACGCAGGTCGCGGTCGACCGTTCGCTGGCTGACCCACGACCAGATCTGGCCGTTCTCGTCCGGATGCATGGTCAACCGGAAACGGACGGTGTTCCCCTCGCGTTCGAGAATGTCCACCGAGGCGTACTCCGTGAACAGGTCGGGCCAGTTCTCCAGGTCGTTCGTCGCGTCCCAGACGACGTCGAACGGAGCAGCGATGAACACCGAGTTCTGTGTGTGTCCCGGCATCTCCTACGAGACCTCCCTGAAATCGTCCCGGATTTTCTCCCGCAGGCCCTCGCCCACGGGACGCCACCCGGATGCCTTCGTTCGCCGGCCTTTTCACAGGTCTTCGTTCATGGACCTTCTTTCACCGGTCCTCGTTCGCGACGGCGGCGATCTCCCCCACGGTCATCGTGACGGACTCGTCGGGAATCTCCACACCGAACCTCTCGACCAGCACCGCCTGCAGCTCGAGAACGGCCAGTGAGTCGATCTGCAGCTCCGCGAGAGAAAGCAACTCGTTTCCGGTGAAAACGTCCGGATCCACACCGGCCCGCTCGACGAGAATTTCGCGGATCGTGGCCGCTGTCACGACGGACCGGGTCTCCCCGGTAGCTTCAACACTCATCGCCGCACCTTTCCGGAGTCCGCTGTCAGGCGGTCGACCAGGCTGGTCGAATACCGTCCCTTGCGGAACTCGGTGTCGGCCAGCACACGTTTGATGAAAGGAATAGTGGTACGTACACCGGGCCCGTCGACGTCGAACTCGCCGAGCGCGCGCTCGGCCCGGCTGAGCGCCTCGGCCCGGCTGGGCGCCCAGACCGACACCTTGGCCAGCAGCGAGTCGTAGTACGGGCTGACCCGGTATCCGGGGAAGCCGTGGGTGTCCACCCGGACGAACGGGCCGGCCGGCGGGGCGAAGCGGTCCAGCCGGCCCGCGGCCGGGGTGAACCCGCGGTCCGGATCCTCGGTGTTGACCCGGCACTCGACGGCGACCCCGCGCAGGACGACGTCCTCCTGCCGCAGCCGCAACGGCGTGCCGGCCGCGACATGGAGCTGCTCGTGGACGAGATCGCAGCCCGTCACCATCTCGGTGACCGGATGTTCCACCTGGATACGGCTGTTGATCTCGATGAAATAGTGGTTCTGGTCCTCGTCCACCAGGAACTCGACCGTGCCCAGGCCGGTGAAACCGACCGACAGCGCGCCACGCACCGCGTCCCGGCACATCTCGGCCACCCGGTCGGGGTCGAGCTCGGGCGCGGGCGCCTCCTCCACCAGCTTCTGGTGGCGGCGCTGCACCGAACAGTCCCGGGTGCCCAGGTGGATGCCCGCACCGTGCCCGTCGCAGAGGATCTGCACCTCGACGTGGCGGGCCCGTTCGAGAAAGCGCTCCACGTAGATCCGGTCGTCGCCGAAGACCGCCCGGGCCGCCGCCCGGGTGTCGGCGAACGCGGTCGCGAGCTGCGCGGCCGAGCGCACGACCGTCATGCCGCGCCCACCGCCACCGGCCGCGGCCTTGATGATGACGGGATATCCGATGGCGTCGGCGATGTCGCGCGCGTCGGCGACGCTGCGCGCGACATCGGCGCTGCCGGTGAGCAGCGGCAGGCCCGCCCTGCGCATCAGGGCCCGGGCCACGCTCTTGTCCCCCAGCGAGGCCATCACCGCCGGCGGCGAGCCGATGAACACCAGGCCGGCGTCGGCGCATATCTCCGCGAAGTCGGGATCCTCGGAGAGAAACCCGTAGCCGGGATGGACGGCGTCCGCCTCTGTCATTCTCGCCGCCTCGACGATGGCCGCGGCGTTGGCGTAGCTGCGCCGTGGCGGTGGCGGCCCAATACACACCGCCTCGTCGGTATGGCGATGGACAAGCGAGTCCCGGTCCGCCGTCGAATAGACGCTGACGGTCCGGATACCGAGCTCACGGCACGCCCTGGCCACCCGTAGCGCGATCTCGCCGCGGTTCGCGATGAGAACTTTCTGGAACAAATCTTCACCCCCCGCGTGAAATGAGACTGCCGCTACGGTGCTATTTCGACGAGGACCTGGTCGAACTCGACCGTCTCCCCGTTCCCGACGCAGATCCGGGCCACCGTCCCGCCGATGTCGGCGGTCACCGGGTTCAGCAGTTTCATCGCCTCGATGATGCCGATCGTCGCGCCCGCGTCGATGACGTTCCCCACCGTGACGAAAGGCTCCGCCCCCGGTTCGGGCGCGTGATAGAAAGTCCCGACGATCGGGGCCGTGACAACGGCCACGTCGGCGTCCGCGATATTCTCACCAGCCTCGTTCGCGGCGGCCCCGTTTGCCGTGGCGCCGGGTACGGCCGCACCGTTCGCGGGGGCACCGCTGACGATGGCGCCGTTTCCGGCGGCCGGCGCCCCGGTGGCCGCCCGCGTGGCAACCGTCCGCTCAACAGCCGTGTCGCCGGTGGACGGTGCCGGGATGAGCGCGCCGACGTTTTCCGGCAGCGCCGCCTGCTGCGCGCCGGGGGTCGCCCGCGACCACTCGACTTCGATGGCGACGTCCCCGGAACAGACGCGGATGCGGCCGAGCTGGCCGGGCAGTTCCCCGGCCAGCCGGGTTGCGTGCTCGTGCAGACGGCTCAGGACGTGCTGACGCTGGTCGCTGATGTTGGCCGGCCTCATACGGCCTTCTCCTCATGTCGTTCGCGCGGCTGCGGCGGCGCGATGTCGGTGGGGGTGGTGACGGCCGCCTGACCGAAGCGGCGGAAGCGCGAGCGCCGGGCCCGGATCAGGTGGGCCGCCGGCAGTGCCAGCAGCGGGCGCAGGGCCTCGAGCACCGCCTGGCGCAGCAGGTTGCCGGCGGCAAGGTGATCCGTCTGGGAGCCGCCGAGCGGCTCGGGTACCACGGCGTCGACGATGCCCAGCCGCAGCAGCCACGGGGCGTTCAGGCCGAGCGCGCGGGCGGCCTCGGCCGCGGCCTGCGTGTCGTTCCAGAGGATCGACGAGCACGCCTCGGGGCTGATCACGGAGAACACGCCGTTCTCCGCGACCAGGACGCGGTCGGCGACGGCGAGCGCCAGCGCGCCGCCGCTGCCGCCCTCACCGGTGATCACCGCGATGACCGGTGTGGACAGCGCGGACATCCGCTGGATGGCGTGCGCGATCGCGGACGCCTGCCCCCGCTCCTCGGCCTCCCGGCCGGGGTAGGCGCCGGGGGTGTCGATCAGCGTCACCACGGGCAGGCCGAGCCGCGCCGCCAGCGACATCACCCGCATGGCCTTGCGGTAGCCCTCGGGCTGGGGCATGCCGAAGTTGTGCGCGACGAGTTCCGTGGTCGAGTGCCCCTTCTCGGTCCCGACCACGGCCACGGCAAGCCCGTCGATCTCCGCGATGCCCGCCACGACGGCGCTGCAGTCCCCGTACAGCCGGTCACCGCGCAGCTCGATGAAGGAGTCGAACGACCGGGCGAGGTAGTCCCGGACGGTGGGGCGGGCGCTGTCCCGGGCCAGTCGGACGGTCTCCCACGGATCCCGCTGGACCAGCCGCTCCGGGTCGGTGATGAGCACGCCGGAGCCGGCCGGTACAGGCCGGCCGGCCGGCGGCCGGCCGGTGGCCGGGCCGGCCGACGCCCCGACAGGTTGCCGCGCCGACCCGTCCGCCGGCTCGCCGGCCGGCTCGTCCGCCGGCAGGTCGGTCGACGGGTCGATGTCCCGCTGCTCCCGCCGGCCGACCGCGAGCAGCCTGCCCAGCACCGTCCGCAGGTCCGTCCGGTCGGCGACGATGTCGACCTGCCCCTTGCTGGCGAGAAAACCACTGCTCTGGAACTCGGCGGGCAGCTCCTGCCCGATGGTCTGCCGGATGACCCGGGGCCCGGCGAAACCCATCCGGCTGCCGGACTCGGCGACGATCACGTCCGTGTTGGTCGCGAACGACGCCGCCACCCCGCCGTAGGTCGGGTCGGTCACCAGACTGATGGACAGCAGGCCGTGTTCCCGGTGCCGTTCGACGGCGATACCGGTCTTGGCCATCTGCATCAGCGACAGGCAGCCCTCCTGCATCCGGGCGCCGCCGGAGGTGGAGACGACGAGCAGGGGAAGCGCCTCGTCCACGGCGAGTTCCACCGCGAGCGTTATCATTTCGCCGACCGCCGAGCCGAGGCTGCCGCCGAGGAAACGGAAGTCCATCACGGCCACGACGAGCCCGTGGCCGCCGATGGCTCCGGCGCCGCACAGCACCGCCTCGGCCAGCGCGGTCTCCCGCCGGGCCGCCTCCCAGCGCTGGGCGTACGGCCGGGTGTCGGTGAACCCGAGGATGTCGAAGTGGACGGGTTCGACCAGCAGCGGCCGGAAGCTGCCGGGATCGAGGAGCTGGTCGATCCGCTGGGTGGCGGTCAGCCGGTCGTGGTGGCCGCATTCCGGGCACACGTAGAGGTTGCGGGCCAGCCGTTTGCCGTAGACGAGCGCGGTGCAGGAGCCGCACCGGCTCCAGGCGGCCACGTCCGCCTCGGCGACCGTGGCCCTCACGCGGCCTCCCCGGCAGAGCCGGCCCCATGGGTGCCGCCGGCGGAGCCGGCCTCGTAGGTGTAGAAACACCGCGCTATCGCGTCCTCGGGTGACCGCCAGGTCGGCAGATAGGGCTGAATGTAGTGGGACAGCCGCGCGCTGACGCGTTTGAACTCCTCGTGGCCGCGCGCGTTGTCCACCGCCTGCCGGCCGTCCCCGGCCGTTTCCAGCAGGTGGACGTAGAGATCCCCGAGCGAATAGAGCGAACGGCGGGTGACGCCGGCGATCCGCGGAAGTCCGGTCGCGTCCGATTCCGCGAAGATGCGTGCGACGTCCTTTTCCGCGCCGGGCGCGATCTTGGCAACAATCAAGGATCTGTGCATATTGGTGTCCCCCTCCACCGAACAGGCCGGGAAAACCCCGGGACCGGGGCCGGCGGGGTCACTGACCCATTCACGGCGACAACGTTCCGGTTCAGACCGACCCCCCTACCGAGAGTAAGGGTGATCACACAGCGCGTCCACCGGTGCCGTCTGCGTGACCTTTGCCAGAGAGCGACCGCCCCTCCCCGAAGCCACCCACACCAGCCCGCCACTCCCGCCGCACCGCCCCGCCGAGTCGGCCCGCCAGGCCGACCACAGGGTCGGTCTGGCGGGCCAGCCACCGGGTCGGCCGCTGGGTCGGCTCAGCGGCCGACGGCCGGCCACCCACCCGCGGCGCGTCCTACCGGGTCGACCCACCGGGCCGGCCGGCCCGACGAGCGAGCCAGCAAACACAATCCACCAACAACACCGGCCAGCCGTCCGCCCCGCCCGGGAAGGCGAATACGGAGCGAGTACGGAGCGAGTACGGAAATGGCTACCACGGCAACCACTTGCCCCCTCATTCCCGCGATTCGACCTCCGACCAACGATCAGAGCGAGCCCGGAGGAGGAGCCTGGGTCGGGAGGGCGGACCAGGGCGGCCCGAGATCTGAGACCCGAGATCTGAGATCAGGCGGTGTTACGAAGCGGACGTTTGTAGCCGGTGGTCGAGGGCGGTGTGGCGGCGACCGCCGCTGACCGTGCGCACGGCCTGGCCGATGGCTCGGTGTGACCCGACCAGCACCACCAGTTTACGAGCCCGCGTGACCGCCGTGTACAGCAGGTTACGCTGCAACATCATCCAGGCGCTGGTGGTGACCGGGATGACCACGGCCGGGTACTCGCTGCCCTGCGAACGGTGGATGGTCACGGCGTAGGCGTGGACGAGTTCGTCCAGCTCGGTGAAGTCGTAGTCGATGTCCTCGTCCTCGTCCGTACGCACCGTGACCTTCTGCTCGTCGAGGTCGATACCGGTGACCACGCCCAGGGTGCCGTTGAAGACGCCGCTGGCTCCCTTGTCGTAGTTGTTGCGGATCTGGGTGACCTTGTCGCCGACCCGGAAGATCCGCCCGCCGGCGCGGCGTTCGGGCATGTCGGGACGCGCCGGGGTGAGCGCCTCCTGCAACAGCGTGTTCAGCGCGCCGGCGCCGGCCGGGCCGCGGTGCATCGGCGCGAGTACCTGCACGTCGCGGCGCGGGTCCAGCCCGAACTTCGCGGGGATCCGCCGGGCCACCACGTCCACGGTCATCGCCGCGGCCTCCTCGGTCTCGTCCGCGGCGAAGAAGAAGAAATCCGACAGGCCGCGCACCAGCGGGTGCTCGCCGCTGTTGATCCGGTGCGCGTTGGTGACCACCCCGGACTGCTGCGCCTGCCGGAAGACGTGCGTCAGCCGCACGTGCGGGACCGGTGTCCCCGCCGCCAGCAGATCGCGCAGGATCTCCCCGGCCCCGACGGACGGGAGCTGGTCGACGTCGCCGACCAGGAGCAGGTGCGCCCCGGGCGCGACCGCCTTGGCCAGCTTGTTGGCCAGCAGCAGATCGAGCATGGACGCCTCGTCGACCACGACGAGGTCGGCGTCCAGCGGGTGGTCGCGGTCGTAGGCCGCGTCCCCGCCGGGACGCAGCTGCAGCAGCCGGTGCACGGTGGACGCGTCGTGCCCGGTCAGCTCGGTGAGCCGCTTGGCCGCCCGGCCGGTGGGCGCGGCCAGCACGATCTTCGCGCCCTTGGCCTGGGCAAGCGTGACTACGGAGCGTACGGTGAAGCTCTTGCCACATCCCGGCCCGCCGGTGAGGACGGCGACCCTCTCGGTCAGGGCCAGTTTCACCGCCGCCCGCTGGGCGGGGGCGAGTTCGGTGCGCGTCCGCTCGTGCAGCCAGACCAGCGCCCTGTCCCAGTCGACGTCGGCGAACGACGGCATCCGGTCGGCGGGCGCGCGCAGCAGCCGCAGGAGCTGACCGGCCAGGGAGATCTCCGCGCGGTGGAAGGGCACCAGGTAGACCGCGGCGACGGGGGCGTCCGGATCCTCGCCGGGGATCTCCTCACGGACGACGCCCTCCTCGGCGACGAGTTCGGCCAGACACTCGATCACCGCGCCGGCGTCGACCTGCAGGATCTTGATCGCCTCGGCGATCAGCCGCTGCTCGGGCAGGAAGCAGTTCCCGTCCCCGGTGGACTCCGACAGGGTGAACACCAGCCCGGCCTTTATCCGCTGCGGGCTGTCGTGCGGAATCCCGACGGCCCTGGCGATCGTGTCCGCGGTACGGAACCCGATGCCCCACACGTCGGTGGCCAGCTGGTACGGCTGGGTGCGCACCACCTCGATCGACCGGTCGCCATATTGTTTGTACATTCGCACCGCCAGCGACGTGGACACCCCGACGCCCTGGAGAAAGACCATCACCTCCTTGATGGCCTTCTGTTCCTCCCAGGCAACCGCGATCGCCTTCGTCCGTTTGGGGCCGAGTTTCGGGACCTCGATCAGCCGTTCGGGATGCTGTTCGATGACGTCCAGGGCATCGATACCGAAATGCTCGACAATGCGCTCGGCGAGCCTCGGCCCAATACCCTTGATCAGCCCGGAGCCGAGATACCGCCGAATACCCTGGATCGTCGCCGGCAGCACGGTGGTGTAGTCCTCGACGTGGAACTGCCGGCCGTACTGTGGATGCGAGCCCCACCGCCCCCGCATCCGCAGCGACTCACCCGGCTGCGCGCCCAGCAGCGCGCCCACCACGGTGATCAGCTCACCGGACCGCCCCGCGTCCACCCGGGCGACGGTATAGCCCGTCTCCTCGTTGGCATAGGTGATCCGTTCCAGTACCGCGTCCAGCACCGATCCGTGGAACGGCTGCCCTGCTGCCATGCCAGTACCGATATCACGGCCGGCCGCCGGTCCTACGGCTGGCTCTTCCGGTCGTGCGGCAGGCTGTCGTGCCACCGGTCGGCCGCGGCGGCGAGCTCCTGGGCCCAGGCGTCCAGGATGCGCGTTCCGGCGCGGGCGGAGGAACCGGTCGGATCGCCCAGCACGCCGTTGGGGCTGACCGCGCGCACCCCGGACTCCCGCAGCGCCGGCAGAAGCTCACCGATCGGACGGGTCACCCCGGGCTCGACATGGTCAAGCCGCACCGCCTGCCCGCGCAGCGCGAGCATCACCGAGGTCTCGGTACGGCCGGCGTGGGCGTCGTCCGCGGGCCCGCCGGGCAGCCAGGCGAGCACCCGCCGGCCCTCACCGCGCAGCCGGGCGACGGCGCGGCGCAGCGGCGCGGCGTTGCCGCCGTGCCCGCAGACCAGCAGCACCCCGGCGAACGCGTCCGCCGAGCGGACAAGCTCGACCAGCAGCAGCTCGACGCCGTCCTGCCCGATCGACAGGGTGCCGGGAAAGCCCGCGTGCTCACCGCTTGCGCCGTAGGGCAGCGCCGGCGCGACGAGCACCCAGGAGCGGGCACGGGCGAGCCGCTCGCACAGCGCCGTGGCAAGTTCGGTGTCCACGGTGAGCGGCAGGTGCGGCCCGTGCTGCTCAGTCGCACCGAGGGGGACGGCGAGCACGCTGGCGGCGGCCCGCTCGGCCACCTCGGGCCAGGCGAGCTCCGCCAACCGCCAGGGCCGCACAGCGGTCACGATATGTGATGCCCTCCCAGGATCCGGGATGCCCCTGGAACGCGACATGGCCCGGTGGACGGGGCGGCCCCGGGGTACGGGGCAGCTTCAGGGCACAGGCCGGTCACGGGGCACAGGCCGGTCACGGGTGCCGCCCGCGGGCCTCGGCTCTGGCCTCGCTGCCTTCGGCCCTGGTCCGGACGCCCCGGCCGGACCTCCTGAACAGGCCGGGAGCCGCCGTCCGGCCGACCCGGCCGACCCGGCCGACCCGGCCGACCCGGCGATCGTCGATGTCGGCCGAGTTCGAGCAACATGATCGTTGTGATTCTGGTGCTGTCCCAACAGCATCAAAATCACAACGATCACAGCGCCGCCGGGAGATCCGGCGCAGATACGCGGTCACCGCGGTGGGCCGGCCGGACAGCTCCGGGAGCAGCGGGGTGAGCGTGCCCGCGCATGCGGCGCCCCACCAGACCCCGGCGCCGTAGGCGGCGTCGTCGAGTGCCCGCAGCAGCAGCCAGCGTGGCGGATCCACGTCCGGCCGCCGCTGATACCACTCGTGCAGGTGCCGCCCCAGCGCCAGGGCCAGCAGCCATCTGCCCCGCCTGGTGCCCGCCAGCAGCGGGACGGCCGCCGGCCACCAGGCGCGGGTCACCGCGTCGGCGAGCAGCCGGCCCGCGCCGAGGTGCCCCAGCGCCGCCACCCGCAGCGCCCCGGTGGCGGGCACCCCGAGCGGCGTCAGTCTGCGCGGCAGCAACGCCGCCGTACCGGCCGCGACCACAAGCCCGGCCCGCGGTCGGCCGGCGGCCACCGCCGCCCACGACAGCGCGCTCCACACCGACATCCGCACCGGCGCGACGGCACCACCGTGCCGGGCGGCCAGCGGCGCCGCCGACGTCCCGTAGTCGAAACGCTGCCGCAGCCACGCCGTCCATCGGCCGCGGGGAGCGTGCCCGACCCGCGACGCGGGCTCGTAACGGACCTGCCAGCCGGCACGCACCAGCCGCCACACCAGGTCCACGTCCTCGCCGAAGCGCATCCGCTCGTCGAAACCGCGCAGCTCCCGCAGGGCGGCGGCACGCACCACGAGCGCGGCCGAGGGGACGTAGCTCACCCGGCTGGCCGGCCGCACCGGCGCCGCGGCGACGCCGAGGTCCAGCGACGAGCGCGCCCGCTCGTAGCGGGCCAGCAACGACCGCCCGGGCAGGCTGGTCACCCGGGGGGCCACCGCGGCGACGTCCGGGGCGTCGAAGTGCGCCAGCAGCGGCTCCAGCCAGCCCGGCTCGGGCCGCACGTCGGCGTCCAGGAAGGCCACCAGCTCGGTGCCCGCCCGCCGCCAGCCGGTGTTGCGCGCGGCGGCCGGGCCGCGGGGCCGCTGGTGGCGGGCTGTCGCCCGCGGCAACGGCGGCACGGATCCGTCGTCCACGACGATCACTTCCGCCAGCTTCCCCGCCTCCCCCGCCTTCCTTGTCTCCCTCGCATCCCCCTCGCCCGCCTCGCCCGCCTTGTTCGCCTTGTTCGCCTCGCCCGCCGTATCCACCTCACCTGCCGCGCCCAGCGCGGCGAGCAACCGTTCCAGGGCGGCGGCGTGGTCGCGCACGGGGACGACGAGCGTGACGTCGGACAGGCGCAGCCGGGGACGTTCGTAGACCGGGTGGGCGATTCCGGCCGCCACCAGCCGGTCCGCCAGCCGCCGCCGCGCCGGATCGGGCCCGACCGGCTGCCCGCGCATCCACTCCTCGACCAGCCGGGCGCCGGCGGCGGGCAGCCGCAGGACCCGCAGCGGGGAACCGCCGAGCAGCACCTGCCCGTCGGCCCACCGGCGCGTACCAGGGTCGAAGACCAGCCGCAGGACGCCGTCCGCCGGGCTTCCCGAGCCCGCGCGGCCCTCGTCCCGGGTGCCGCCGGCTCCCGCCGCGGGAGTGCCCGGGCTCCGGGAGCCCGCGGCGTCCAAGGCGTCGTCCGCGCGCTTCGCGGGTCTCCCGGAGTCCGCGGGATTCCTGGGGCTCGCGGGATTTCCGGCGTTCGTCACAGCGGTGTCCGCGTCGCGGGAGCCCGCCGGGCCCACGGTGCCTGTCACGCGGTGAAGCCGCCGTCGGCGTGCACCACGGTGCCGGTGATCGCGGACGAGCCCTCGCCGCACAGCCAGCACACGGTGGCGGCGACCTCCTCCGGCCGCAGCAGGCGGTCGAGGAGCTGGTATCCGGCGAACCCGTCGACGTCCGGCAGGTCGTAGAGGGCGGCGGTCGCGTCCAGCATGGCCGTGCGGGTGGAGCCCGGGGACACCGCGGTGGCCGTGACGCCGGTGCCCCGCAGGTCGGTCGCGAGCCCGCGCACCAGCCCCACGACGGCGTGCTTCGCGGCGTTGTAGGCGGCCAGATGCCACAGGCCGCGATGGGCCGCCGCCGACGCCAGCGCGACGAACCGGCCGGAGCGCGGCGGCGCGGCGCGCAGCAGGGCGGGCACGGCCGCGCGGGCGAGGTTGAGCACCCCGCGGACACCGACCTCGAACAGGACGTCCCACTCGGCGTCCGTGGTCTCCCACAGCGGACGGCCGCCGGCCATCACCGCGGCGTGCACTCCCCCGAACTCGCGCTCGGCCAGCTCGACGGCCTCGGCCAGGGCCTGTGCCTCGCGCACGTCGGCCACCACGTCGCGGACCCGGCCGGGCCAGCGCCGGGCGAGCGCGCGCAGCTCCTCCGGCGTCCCCAGCGGGTAGGCGACGCCGGGCAGGTCGGCGCACACGTCCACCGCGACGACCCGCCACCCCTGCGCGGCCAGTTGGCCCGCCACGGCCGCGCCGATGCCGCGGGCCGCCCCCGTCACCACCGCCACCCGGCCGCTACCCGCCTGCGGGTCCACCGCCGTCCCCCCGGCCGCGGCCCGCGCGGTGCCTGCCGTTCCCTCGCTCGCTGTTCTCTCGCCCGCTGTTCCCTCGCTTGCCGTACCTGCCGCTGTTCCTTCGGCCACCGCGTCCGTGGGCGCCGCTGGCTGGGTCACCGCCCTTCCCGCCGCTGGTGACCGTGCCCGCGGCGGGCAGCCGGTCGGCCACGGCCGGCGTCCGGCGGCTTCCGGATGCGCGCCGGGCGTGGGCCGCCCGCCGCGCGCGTCCGGCACGACCCGGGCATCCGGTGCGGCATGGCATGCTCCCGTCCGACAACATGATTCGCTGTGACCGCAGGCACGCATAATATTGGCACTCAATGCCACCCGGAAGAGGCGATGCGGAACCAGGGCGAAGAGCGCGCACCCGGCACATCCGGCACATCCGGCGGCCGGGGTGGCCGCAGCCCCGTCACCAGCCGCGCCGAGCTGGAGCATCTGGCGTTCGAGCTCTTCGCCGAACGCGGCTTCGAGCGGACGACCGTCGACGACATCGCCCGCGCCGCCGGTATCGGGCGGCGGACGTTCTTCCGCTACTTCCCGTCCAAGAACGACGTCGTCTGGGGCGCTTTCGACGAGGAACTGGCCCGGCTGCGAGCGGACCTGCGCACCTACCCGCCCGACGTCCCGCTGATGGACGCCGTCCGCCAGGCGCTGATCGAGTTCAACCGGGTCGGCCCCGCCGAGACCCCCTGGCACCGCCGGCGGATGCGGCTCATCCTGGGCACCCCAGCCCTGCAGGCACACTCGACCCTGCGCTATGTCGCGTGGCGGCAGGTCATCGCCGAGTTCATCGGTAACCGCATCGGCCAGGACGAGCACGCCCTGGCCCCGCAGGCGATCGCGTACGCCACCCTGGGCGTGGCGATCGCCGCCTACGAACAGTGGCTACGCCACGAGAACCTGGAACTCACCGAACTCCTGGACGCCGCCATGCGGAAGCTCGCCGCCGGCTTCGCCGGCACAGTCGAAAACCCCATGCCGCCCTCGCCCAGGCGCCCCAGCAGCCGGTAGCCACCGATGTACCGCGGATCCCCCGGCATCGGCCGCACCCCGGCCGGTAACCACGGCGAGGCGGCGCCATCCGCACGGGGCACCGCATCCGCGCGGGCGCCTGTCCGCGCGTAGGGCGCTCCATCCGTATCCGGGACGCCGTGCTCTTCCCCCCGACCGTTCACGAGCCAGGCTCCTCGTACCCACCGCAACCGCTCACCACGGCATCGTCCCGCCCAGAACGACGATCTCTACCCCGCGCCCGCCACCCGTGGTCGACCGCCCTGCCACCCGCCCGAACGCATCAGCCCCACACCCATCAGCCAGGACGTCCGGCCTCCTCCCCGCACAGCCCGGCCTGCCACGGACCAGGTTCCTACCTTCGGTTGCTCCCAGCAGGCCCGACGGGAGCAACCACCACATGTCAACGACCGTGCTGAATCGTGAGACGTGCTCGGATGCCGAGGCGGCTCGACTTCTGCGCCTGCCGCAGAGCACCCTCGGCTCCTGCTTGGAGGGCGGGTGCGGCAGGGCCGAGGTCACCGTCCAGTGATCCGTCTGGAACCCCGTGGCCGCCACGCGTCCGTGACCCGGGACGTCGGAACCACGGGATTTCACCGCCTTTGGCCGCGCCTGCCTGTAGGTAGAAACCGCACGACACACCATCGCGGCGACACGACGACGGACAACGGCGAAACCCGCCCGATCCCGGTCCATCCGACCGCGCTACCGATCCATCGGCGCTATCAACGGGCAAGCCGAAGCACCATCGCTCTGCCATCCCGGCACCCACAGCGTGTGCGTGCACGAGCCGACATCGATCTGCCAGGTCTGCCGGTTACGGTGATCCTCGATACACACCGGCCGCCGCGTCAACGGCTCCGCCACCCGCGCATGCACCCAGGCATGCGCCCTCTCCCACGCCGCCCCGTCGAACTCCGCCACCACCACCCCGTCACCATCCACAACCACCAGCCGGTCCGGCACGACGCCACCAGCTATGATCGTTTTTGTAGGACCGTCCGGTGTCCGGAAGCCATCCAACAAGGGAAACTCCCGGCGCGTCGTCACCGCCGCTTCCGACCGTGTGCGCTGTGTCGGATCACACCCGGTCGGGTAAATCGGTGTCGGTGCCTTCGCATCGGCGGGTTGTGGGGACCGGCGTCCGCGTCGTGGCCGTGCGGGGAACCATGCCCGTGCCAATGCGGTGTGGACGGCGTCCAAAGCCGCTTGCTGACCGGCAAGAAATGCTGTTGCTTCGCTTTCTGTCACTCCGTGACCGGCTCGTAGTAGCGGTTCCGGCGTCACCGCCAGCACGGCGAGCAGCGCCCGGCGCAGATCGGACGAGAGCAGCGGCGGAACACCCGTCGGATCCTGTTCGTATGCCGCATCCTGCGCTAACATACCCACCGCGTACAGGCGATGCCTGACAGCACGTTGCTCGTCCAGTATCATACGGCCACTCCCCGCCAGCGGACCGCAGGAGCCGCCGAACTTCCAGAAAACCGGACCGGACCAACCCTGTAATCACCTATGCCGTTCGCGTCCGCGAAATGACTTGCCGCGGCCGGACTCTCGAAGGCCAGCACAACTTCTGACACGCCCTTCGCCTGCCGTCCATCAAAGGCTACCAGCGCGTAAAGATGCTGCTCGCCGCCCATGTTCCCGACCGCCTTTCTCGGCATAGCAGTCGATCAAAAATCCGCCGACCGTCCGCTTCCGTTACGTTGAATTTTTAATGCGTATTCACGGGAAGAAAATGCAGTCTTTTACCAATCAAGAAAAACGGTATTCGCTCCATTTTCGCGCCGTTTCCACTAGTCGCTTCTTCCACGGCTGTGAATCCGCATGTACGACTTCCTGCCACATACGAAGGTTGGCTACCGTGAAGGCGTCGACAGCCTCGTTGGAAGCGTGCTGCCAGGCTGGGAACTGAGTCGCCCAGGCCGTGGCATCCTCGGGGGTGTGGCCGGCATCGATCAGCCGCACGAGAAGAACTGCCACATCGAACCAGGCGGGTCCGCGAGTGGGCCAGGCCCAGTCGATAAGATACGCCCTGTCGTTGACCAGTACGTTGTGAGGGGCGAAGTCGGTATGCAGCAGGGCGTCTCCGGCCAGGAGCTCTAATGCAATGCCGCTCAATTAGGCTGGAGGGGCGTCCGTCCATCCCGACACGCCAACGCCCGATCCCGCATCGATCAACTTCTGAACACGGCATCCAGTCACGTTCCTCAACGTCGATCAGTAGGCGGCGGAGTGCTCATGCCGCGATTTCGGCCGGTCGGCAGATAGAATCCAGATGTGGTGCGCCTTCGCCAGGTAGTTGAATTGCCAGCCGTTGACAACGACCGGCTGACCGACCGCATCTCGATCGGTGTGCTCGCCAGAATCGTTCCCCGGGACCTCGTCGAAGAGGTACTGGTGGAAACGAAGCGGCAGGAACGGCGTACCAGGCTGCTGCCAGCCCGGGTCATGGTGTACTTCACCATGACGATGTGCCTGTTCTTCGACGATGACTACGAAGAAGTCATGCGTAAACTCGCCGGTGCGTTGAGATGGCTGGGGAACTGGCAGGGTGACTGGAAAGTCCCGACCACCGGGGCGATCTCGCAGGCACGGATCAGGCTCGGTGCCGCCCCCCTGAAGGTCCTGTTCGAACGTGTCGCTGTGCCGGTCGCGGGGCTGGGTACCAAGGGCACTTGGCTGCGTTCCCGGCGGCTGATGGCGATCGACGGGTTCTTCCTCGACGCCGCAGACACCCCCGAGAACGTGGCCAGGTTCGGGCGGTCCACCAACGGACACAAGGCCAGCGCTCTGCCCCAGGTCCACGTCGTCGCGCTCGCCGAATGCGGCACGCACGCGATCGTCTCCGCCGCGGTCGGTCCCCGTGCCAGCGACGAACGTGCTCTCGCCGCCACCCTGCTCGACGCCTGCGAACCCGGGATGCTCCTCACCGCCGACCGTTACTTCTACAGCTTCGACCTCTGGCAGCAGGCGCTCGACACCGGCGCGGACCTGCTCTGGCGAGTCAAATCCGATCTCACGCTACCGGTCATCCGGTCCCTTCCCGACAGCTCCTACCTCTCTATCATCGTCAACCCGAAAATCAGAGGGAAACAGCGGAACCAGATCATCGCCGACGCCCGCGCCGGCCGCGACTTTCCCGAGGACTCCGCGACACCCGTCCGCGTCATCGAATACACGGTGCCTGACCGCACAGGATCCGGAACCGGAGAACTGATCTGCCTCATCACCAATATCCTCAACCAGACCGACATACCAGCGGTGGAACTCGCCACGGCCTATCACGAGCGCTGGGAAATCGAAAACATCTTCGATGAGATTAAGACACACCAGCGGGGCGAAGCCCGCGTCCTACGCTCGAAACTCCCGGACCTGGTGGAACAAGAGATCTGGGCGCTGCTCCTCAGCCACTACGCAATCCGATGTCTCATGTGCGAGGCCGCCGACGAAGCCGACGTCGACCCGGACAGGCTATCCTTCATGCGATCACTACGCGTCGTCCGCCGCCAGGTCACCGACCAGGCGGATTTTTCCCCCTGAGGACCACACGCACGCGCTCCGGGAAACCTTCACAGAGATCACCGAACGGCTTAACCCCGTGCGCCTCCACCGCACGTACCCACGCACCATCAGACGAGGCCGACACAACGCCTACCGAGTCAAAAGCCCAACAGACACCGGCACCAAGCATGATCAATCACCGAAGATCATGCTCGCTCGGGCCGCTTAACTAAGCGCCATTGAGCTCTAATGCTGCCTCGTCCGCGTAATCGATCCAGCGTTTCTTTATGCTTCGCAACGGCAGGTCGGGACACGGAATCTGGTTGAGTCGCTGTACGAGATCGGCGATTTTCGGAAGATCCGGGGAGTCGGGCGAGAAATCGGCGTGCCTGCCATCGACATGCTCGAATCCGAGCAGGTTCCAGCCGTCGGCCTCGATCTGCCACAACACCCGTGGGGCAACCGTGAGAACATATGGATTGATGTCCATCTCGCGGCGCTGGGTATAGACCTGTCGGTGATCACTTGGAATGCCCTTGAGGAAGACTGTTCGCGTGGCCGTGTAGAGCGTCGCGGCAATCCCGGAGTTGGCCCCACCCGTGGCTGTCTCCGCCTTCAGGACAGGGCCTTCGCACTCCTGTACGGCACGCCGGACAGTCTGCGGCAGGTCGTTCCAGTGGATACGCGGCACGGACACAGTGTTTCCCCTGTGGCTGCTTGTGGTGGGTCACCCTGGCGTGCTCGACACCAGGGCGACCCGCCGTCCGATCGGTCAGTACGGATTGTCGTCACCGGCGTTGCAACTGCACTTCGACGACTCCACGAGCGCATCCACATCATCGATGAAGACGATCTCGTCGTCAGCCGCGGGTCCAGGCGTGATCTCCACGAGAACGGCTGTCATGACCTACCTCCCTTCAGTGCTGGCAGTACATGGACAGCGGAGCCTTCGCCTTGCGGTAGAGCGTGACCAGCGGCATGCACGTCCCGCACATACCACTGAGGGAGCAGCCGGAACAGCCCCTTGGCGAAGTAGGAGGGCCTCGGCGATCTCGCCGAGGCGGCGCAGGCCGTCGACGCCGTCATCCATGAGTGGGATCTGCGGGTCGCGACCCACCTTGCAGATGGAAGCCATGCCGTGCGGGTCGACATGGAAAAAGGTGTGTCCGGCGTTACAGCCGGTGAAAACCTTGCGTTTCCGTAGATACTCTTCGGACTGAGCCGGCAGACTTTCCGGGCCACCGTAGATCGTCGGAGACATGTTCGTGTACAGAGTGTAAGGCAACTCCAGACGTTCGGCCATGGCCTTCATCTGGTTCACCTCGTGGGCGTTCTGTCGCGCGACGATCAGGCTCAGGTTGATGGGCAGACCGGCCTCATGCGCAGCGGCTAGACCCCGCGTGAAAGCGGCAAACGATCCACGCCGTCGCGTCAACCCGTCGTAACTGTCAGCGGTGGCACCGTAGACGCTGAGAGTGAGCCGATACGGGGGGCGGGATGTGAGCAAGTCGAGGATCCGCGCATTCGACAGCCGTGATCCGTTCGAGGAGATACTGAGCATCATGCCGAGTTCGTACGCGAGCTCGTAGACCTGAACGAACGACTTATCAATCATTGGCTCACCGCCGGTGAGCTGAAGCCACAGCACCCCGGCGTCACGCATGATGTGTAACAGCCGCTCCCGCTCGGGCCAGGACAGCCCCTCGAACTTCTTAAGCCCAAGGTAGCAGTGCTCACAATCGTAATTACAGCCAAGATTCAGTTCATAGGAGGCACGACCGTACCCGTAGGGGGACTGCTTCCGGACGAGAACCTTCCGACCAAGAGAATGTTCCGCGATGTCCAGATTCCGTAACTGGTCAGGTCTGGTAGATCGTTTGTTTTTGGTTTCCCGGCTGGCTGGGACTCCTCGATGGCCTGAAGGCCCGGGTCGTTGGTGCTGTGTGGTTGATCGGGCCGTAGGGTCCGGGTGTGTCGGATGGTCCGCCCGCGTCGCCGCCGGTGCCGTCGTATGACGAGCTCGCGGCGCTGGTGGTGAGTCTGCGGGCGCAGCTGGTCGAGACCGCTGCGGCGTTGGAACAGGCGCGGGTGCGGATCGCCGAGCTGGAAGCTCAGGTCGCGAAGAACTCGCGGAACTCGGCGAAGCCACCGAGTTCGGACGGGCTGGCGAAACCGCCACCGAAGTCGCTGCGGAAGAAGACCGGCCGCAGGCCCGGTGGGCAGGGCGGGCATCCGGGATCGACGCTGCGGATGCTCGCTGAGCCTGATGTGCGCCTGCGGCATGAGCCGGGGCCGTGTGCGGGGTGCGGGGCGGGGCTTGCGGGCCGGCCTGTGACCCGGACCGAACGGCGGCAGGTGTTCGACCTGCCCGAACTACGTCCGCATGTGGTCGAACATCAGCTCATCGAGCGGGAGTGCGGCTGCGGGACGCGGACGAAGGCGGCGGCACCGGCCGGGGTGGACGCGCCGGTGCAGTACGGGCCGCGGGTGGCCGCGGCGGTGGTCTACCTGTATTCCGGTCAGTTCCTGTCGCAGGAGCGGACCGCGACCGCGCTGGCCGAGCTGGTTGGGATCCCGATCTCGGCGGGCACGGTCGGTGCGATGACCGCCCGTGCCGCCGCCGGACTCGACGGCTTCCGTGACACCGTCCGGGGTCTGCTGGCCGCCGCCGACGTGATCGGGGCCGATGAGACGGGGCTGCGGGTCGCCGGGAAACTGCACTGGGTGCACTGCGCCCGCACCGACAAGTACACGCTGATCGACTGCCATGCCACCCGCGGCAGCGGCGGGATCGACGCCCTCGGGGTGCTTCCCGCCTTCGGTGGGGTGGTGGTCCACGACGCCTGGGCCCCCTACGACAGCTACACCGGCGCCACCCACCAGCTGTGCGTCGCTCACGTGCTGCGCGAACTACAGGCCGTCGTCGACGCGGCCCCGACGGGAACCTGGTGCTGGGCCGCCCAGGCAGGCGACGCGCTCGTCGCCCTGCACCGCCTCGCCGTCGACGCCGCCACTACCGGCGTCACCATCGACGAGCAGGCACCGGCCACCCAGACCCGGCAGCTGCGCCACGCCGCTCACATCGGGATCAGCCAGACCTCGCCGCGCGGCACGAAACTCATGGCCGCCCGCCATGCCCTGGCCTGCCGGCTCGTCGACCGCGAAGCCGACTACCTTCGGTTCACCCGCGACTGGCGGGTTCCCGCGGACAACAACGGCTCCGAACGCGACATCCGCATGATCAAACTACGGCAGAAGGTATCCGGCTGCCTACGCACGCTCACCGGCGCCCGCCAGTTCTGCGCGATCCGCAGCTACCTGTCCACCGCCACCAAACACAGCATCAGCCTGTTCGACGCTCTCGTCCAACTTGCCGAGGGCCGTCCCTGGATGCCCGCGATCAGCTAACTCAAGATCAAAAACTACCTGACTAGTTACGAACCACGGATTGAATGGACGTTTGGACGGCACAGGTTCCTATCCGCTGCCGGTAGCGGACAGAGGCCACCCCAGGTAACAGCTTCACTGACACGGCATCCCCGTTCACATCGGGTCTGAAGCACGGTCGATCACTAGGACGAACAGTACCTGGAACAAGAAGTACTGTCTAGCACTTTCTGTACTAGTCCTGGGTCAGATGAGGACGCCTACGCGATGCGCGAACGCCTTGAGTTCTGCGGAGGCCCGACGCCCCTCGCTGTGCTGAAGATCGGCGACCAGCTCACGGACGCGGGGATGCTCCCACACCTGCTCGGGAGTCAGCACTTCGGCTTCGAGAAGACTCGCCACCGCGTCGGCCGTCCTGCGGCGTTGGCCGTAGGCACGGGCAAGGTCGATGAGGAACCGCGCACGCCGTTCGGGTGAAAGCCCGGACCTGTCGATCCCCGCGGCCCGATCGAGTGCATCGCCGGCGTCGCCCAACTCGACCGCGACCGACACTTCGTGCAGGCGTACGCTGGTCGGGCCGAACTCCGTATCGAAGTCGTTGCGCCCCTCACCAACGCGTGCCGCCGCTTCCGCAGCCTTGTTCAGATGCTCCCGTGCCGTGCCGCGGTTCCCCTCCCGCGCGGCAATGATCGCAAGCGTCAGATGGAGCCCGCCCCACAGAGAGATCGCTTCCGGTCGGGCCTCAACAAGACGATCTTCGAGGGCGTCCGCTGCGGCCTGCGCGGTGTAGCGGGCATGCGCCAGCCGTGCCGGGCTCATGAGGGCGTGCGCCATCCGGTACTGCGCGGCGATCACGAGCAAGGGCTTTCCGGCCTGCTCCGCGGCCGTCAGCGCCCGGTCGGAGGCGATCCAGCCCGACTCGACGTCCCCGATCTTGGCCAGTAACGCCGCCGCAGCCTGATACACCATCGACCCGGTCCGGAACACGTTCGCCCGCTGCTCGCCGGGCGGCAGACTGCGGCCCGCCACCTCCAACGCGGGGATCAACTCCGCGAGCAGCGGCGCCGCTTCCGCGTAGCGGGACGCGTGCACGAGCGGCCAGACGGATCCGGCGCGCAGCGTCAACCGCTCAATATCCGCCGCCGACGGAACGGACAGGCTGCCCGCGCCGAGCACAGCCGCCAACGCTGGATGCCCGGTCAACACCCGTCGGAGCTCGGCGATGTACGGGCTGTACTCGGCTGGAAGCGCATCCTGTGGGACGTCGGGTGCCAACTCCGAGACGGGTATGTTCAGCGCGTCAGCGACCTGCGCCAGCACCGATAGCCGATCCACCATCCGGGTACCGCGTTCAACCTGCGACACCCAGCTCTCCGAACGGCCGATCAGCTTCCCCAGCGCCACCTGGGACAAGCCTCGCCGCTTGCGGTGGAACGCCAGCCGCTCACCAACAGTGGAAGGCTCGGTCATCGTGCACCGGCCGGAACGCCCTTCGCCGGCCCGGGTACGACGAACTCGACCCGCGCCGGGGCGGACAGATACTGTTCACGCTCGGCAAGAAACCGCTTCACGTGGGCCTGCTCCTCGTGCGCGTCGAACGCCGCACGGTCGGCATACACCTCGTAGAAGATCCTCGCCAGCGGCGCACCCTCCACGATGTGTGTCACGTAAAGTAAGGTCCCGGACTCGCGGGTCAAGATCAGCGGCACTGTCTCGGCAACCAGGCGATCAAAGCCGTCGGCTCCGTCCGAGGTCAGGTCAAACCGCACGACAAGCGCGAACATGCACGGACCCTCCACCTCTACGCTCAGGGATCACGGGTGCAACTCTAACTCCTGCCGCACTTCTCAAGCGATCCCGTACTTTTTGTGCGGCTAGCACAACCAAAGGTGGAGCTTTCGCCAATTTTCTCTACGGTTTCAAGGGCGGCCCTCCGGGCCGCCGCGGGGGCCGCGCCACGCACGCCGCGCCCGGGGGCGAGACCCGGCGGGACCGCCACGCGACGCCTGCGCGCGGCGCTGACGCGCCGTGCTCGGCGGCGCGTCGGTCCCGCCACCCGCCCTGGCACGTCGGCCCGTCGCGGCCCCCGCCGTCCACCCGGCCTCGCCGATGAATTGTCGACCGCAGCCAGCCGGACACACGGATCATCGGCGGCGGGAGGGCGCACGAGGCACGACGACCCGCATGACCAGGGCTTCACCTTCCTCGGTCTCAATGACCGTTCCTGTCGGCAGATAGATCACCGGATCGGGATTAAGCCAGGACCGTCCGAAAAACAAAATTGAGCCGGCTGTGACAGCGTATGTTCCGCCACGGAAGGGCCCATCAACCAGAACCGCAAGTAGCAGATCATTCACTTCGAGTAATGCTAGGTCGATGGAAGCCGAAAGCGCCAACCGAAATCCGGTCCACACCCTCTGTCTTTTTTGAACATTGAGTAGTCATCTTTCTACTCATCGCTCATAATCGCGTCATGTGTGAACTCGACGATCTCCATGAAATAACCGACCCGATGGCTCGTGCAGCCGAAGCCGATCGGCTCATGTGGATACTGTCCACTCACCGCCTCGACGCACGCCACATTCGAGACAAAGCCCTTCATGAAGCTCTCACGGCAGGCGCAACCCCTGCCGACCTCGCGGCACGTCTCAACGTCAAACCCACCGATATCGCGATCATGGCGTCGGAGTCTTCAATTCTGAACCCAGATACACGCGATCAATCATGACCTGAACCGGTGAGGCGTTGACGCGTTGCGTCACAGCGTAGCCAGACGGCTTAGAAGCGGTACCAAATGTCCGTAGAGACTTCTCCGGGGCTCCGCCCCAGCCCCCGGCCCTCCCGTCCGGAGGGGAGGGGAAGCGCGCACGTCCGCTGATCGCCTCCGCCGGACGGGCACCCCCAAGGGCTACCCCGGAACCTCCCAGCCGCGCAAGGGCCGCACGGCCACCCGGACGAGAGTGGATCCGGCGGCCCTTGCGCGGCCGGGAGAACCCGGGGTAGGGCGTTGCCTGCCCGACCGACGGAGGAGATCAGCTCAGCCGGAGCCATGACCGTAGGCCACACACAACATCAACCCCCTGCCGCCCGATGGCCAGTGACCGACAGGGTTCGATCATCGGCCATCGGGTGCGGTGCCGCTCACGCAGCCGGCACCGCCACGACCACGATTATCAGTGGGAGTATGGCCCGGTCCGGTTGCGCTTCTTGTGCCACAGCGACGCGTAGGTGGCCTCTACCGCGAGCGACGTCCACCAGGTGGCCGCGTCCGCGTCCGTGCTGGCGATGTCCACGCAGATCTGTACCCCGGCCGGCAACACGAGTGCCGGTCGCAGGATGAACAGGTCCGAGTCCGGCGGGGGCAGTTCGACGCGCGCCGACTCCGCCAGGTGCGCCATCAACAGGCCGCTGAAGTGCGACCCGCTACGACCGGGCCGACGACTGTTTGGGATCGTGTCCATGGGTCTCTGACTCCTGTGTCCGTAGGGTTGGGGATCAAGACCCGGAGTGGGTGTTGGCGCACCGACTCCGGGTCGCTGCCGTTCCGGCGTGTGATCCGGGAACCGTCCGCCGGATGATCGATTACGGCGAAACGGTGAGATCAACAAGGAACGGCACGCCCGTGACCTGCGAGACCCACGAAATGGGGCGATACAACGACGGTTTTCACCTACGCCTTCGGCTCTGACGGTGCTGTGGCCGCAGGCCGCATCCATCAGGTGGCCCCGGCTCGGGTCCGACCCCCTGAAAGGTGCGTCAGGCCGGCCGGGAACGGGGAGCGCCAGGAAGTCCTGATCCCTGTTCCCGAGATGAAGGTCGTGACCTGCGGAAACGCCTGACCACCGCAGCCCGTTACACCACTGCCCGTTACACCGCCGCCCGGACAGTCCCGGGGAACGCGGCCGGACCGCTGGTCAGGTGTGGGCGCGGAGGGTCGTGTGGGGGTGGGTGTGCAGGGAGCGGACGTGGGTGACGGCGGTGGCAACGTGGGTGGCCAGCGCGTGTACCTCGTCCTCGGTGGTGGGGCGGCCGAGGCTGAAGCGCAGGCTTTCCAACGCGGCGGTCGTGTCGAGCCCCATCGCCGTCAGCACGTGGGACGGCTCGGTACTCGAACCCTTGCAGGCGCTGCCTGCCGACACCGCGACCTGCGGCATCGACGTCATCACCGCGTCGGCGTCCGCCCCGGCGAAACGCAGGTTCACCGTGTTCGGCAGCCGGGTGACGCTCGGGCCGTTGAGCTCCACGCCGGGGAGCTTCTCCGTCAGCAGGCCGTGCAGCAGCGCGGTGAGGTGGCGCAGCCGGTCGGCGTCGGCGGGCAGCCGCTCGGCGGCGAGCTGCGCGGCCCGGCCGAACCCGACGATGCCGGCGCTGTTGATGGTGCCGCTGCGCAGCCCCCGCTCCTGGCCGCCGCCGACGATCAGCGGTGTCAGCCGGTTCTGCAGCGGACGGCTGGCGACGAGCGCACCCACCCCCTTGGGTCCGTATATCTTGTGCGCGCTGAGCACGGCGAGGTCGATCCCGTGCGCCTCCAGGGCGACGGGGATCTTGCCGGCGGCCTGGGTGACGTCGCACAGGTACAGTGCGCCGGCGCCGTGCGTGAGCCGGCAGGCCTGCCGGACGTCCGCGATCGCGCCGGTCTCGCTGTTCGCGGCCATCACCGCGACCAGCCCGACCTGCCCCGACAGCTTCGACAGCAGCGCGGCGAGATGATCGAGGTCGGGGGTGCCGTCGCGCAGCACCCGGATCAGCTCGACCGAGCCGCCGTGCAGCCGCGCGGCCTGCCCGGCCGCCGCGAGAACGGCCTTGTGCTCACTGGCCGCCACCAGGACGCGTCGACGGCCGGGCTCGGCACCGGCGAGGACGCCGTGGATCGCGAGGTTGGCCGCCTCGGTGGCACCGCCGGTGAACACGACGCTGCGCCGGCCGGCGCCGACCAGGGCCGCGACCTGCTCGCGGGCCCGCTCGACCAGGCGGGCGGCCGCGCGGCCGGCGGCATGCCCGCTGGAGGCGTTCGCGAAGTCCTCGGTGAACAGCGGCAGCATCGCGTCGAGCACCCGCGGGTCGACCGGGGTCGTCGCGTTGTAGTCACAGTAGATCATCGGGGTCACGGGAGATCCGGTCACAGCGGATCGTCGTGACCGCACCGGACGCAGGAGCCGGCCCCGGCCCCCGCCAGCCCACCGGCCCCGGCTGTGCCGGCCGTGTCCGCCAGGCCTGGCACGCCTGCCGACACATCCGACACGTCCGACAGCGGGACGCGGCGCACCGTGTACGGCTGGGGGTGCGACGGCTGCCGCCGGACGGGCCCGCAGTCGACGCACTGCGGGTCGTGGGCCACCGGGAACGACCGGAAGTCCATGTCCCACAGGTCGAAGGTGAGCAGTTTCCCGCTGGACGGCTCACCGAACCGGGAAACAATCTTGATGACCTCCATGGCGGCCAGGCAGCCCACCGTGCCGGCCACCGCGCCGAGCACCGAGAAGTCGAGCGGCTCCCACTCCGGGTCGCCGTCGGCGAACACGCAGCGCAGGCACGGGTCGCCGGGCAGCACCGTCAGCAGCTGGGCCTCGGTGTTGTTCATGGCCGCGAAGACCAGCGGCACCCCCAGGTCCAGGCACATCCGGTTGATCCGGAACCGTTCGGGGAAGTTGTGGCGGGCGTCGACTACCACGTCCGCGCCGGCGACGAGACCGGGCAGGAGCGGGTCGAACAGGTCCCGGTCCCACGCCTCGACCGTGACGGCCGGGTAGTGCTCCCGCAACGTGCCGGCGGCGCAGGCCACCCGTGACTCACCGACCCGGTCGGGTCGCATAAGCGTCTGTCGGTTGAGGTCGGGTGTCTCGAGGGCGCCGGGATGCACGAGGACCAGCCGCCCGACGCCAGCCGCGGCCAGGTAGGTGGCGACGGCGCCGCCTACCCCACCCACACCCGCCACAAGCACCGTCGCCTCGCACAGCCGCTCCTGTCCCGGTAGCCCGAAACCGCTCAGTGTCAGTTGACGCTCGAACCGCCGCATGTCCATGCCGTCCCCCTGCCTTCCGCTACCGGCCCACGGAGGCGGGGACGACCCGTCGGACGTCGGGGACGGCGTCCTTGAGCTGCTGTTCGACCGTTTTCACCAGCTCGAGGACGTCGGCCTCGCGTTCGAGGCCGATACCGGTCAGCCGCACCGAGATCACGCCGTCGGCGACCCCGACCACGGAGGCGTCCCGGCCCACCAGCTGCAGGTGCGGCCGGATGTGCTGGATCGCCACGTTCGCCTTCTGCAGCAGCGACGTTTCCACCCCGTCCGGCTGGACGGGCGGGACGAACGACGGGCCACACATACAGTGGCTACGCGCATGCGGGTTGTAGAAGGTGAAGCCGGACGACATCAGTGACTCGCTGTAGTCGATGCGCATGCCGTCGAACTGGTCGACCGCGTCGGCGGCGACGAACACGTCGAAGTCCGCCACCCGGGTGACGACGTCGCCGACGCTCGGCGCGGGCTCGACGGCCAGCCGGTACCGGTGCCCGGCGCAGCCGCCGCCGCTGCCGTCGACGCCGACCCGCAGGCCGGCGGTGGGCGTGCCGCCCTCCCGATCGAGCAGCGCACGTACCTGGCCAGCCGCCCGCTCGGTGAAACTGATCGTGATATCCACTGGTCCACCTCCAGATGCGTTCAGATGCGCTCGGACGGAGTTGTCAGTACGCGAGGACGACCCGCTCGACCGCTGGCACCGATTCCTTCAGCTGGCGCTCGATGACGCCCGTGAGCGTGTCCAGGGCAGCGGAACATCCCCCGCAGGCTCCGGTGAGGCGGACGGAGACGACGCCCGCGGTGATGTCGACGACCGTGACGTCCCCGCCGTCACGCTGCAGGAACGGCCTTACCTGCTGGATCGCCTCGTCGACCTGCCGCCACAGGGTATCTTCGTCACCCTCCTGACGCTCCGCGGCGTCCGCGGAGAAGGACGACCCGCAGGAGCACGGATCCGCCGCGCGCGGGTTGGAGAAGACGAAACCCGACGACGTCAGCGACTCCGCATAGTCGATACGGACCCCGTGGACGAGCGAGGCGGACTCGGACGCGACGAACACGTCGAACCCGTCCTGGCGGACGGTGATGTCGCCCTTCTCGGCGGCGGGCGCGAGCGCGAGGCTGTACTTGTAGCCCGAGCAGCCGCCGGGTTCCGCACCGACCCGAAGGCCGTAGCCGGTGGTCGTCTCGTCGCGGGCGAGCAGCGCCCGGACCTGCTCGCCGGCACGTTCGGTGAGCACGACCTGCAATTTTGTGATCATGATCCCACCTTCGCCGCGACCGGCCCGGCCGACCGCGGGCGCGGGGCGGACAGCTCGTCCGGGGTGTCCTCGAACAGGTCGTCCGCCGCCTGTTGGGCACCCTGCGCCGCAAGCCGCGCACCTTCGGTGGCGACCACGGAGTCGATGATGTCGTAGCACTCGACGGCTTCGATCCCGGCCGCGGCCAGCGTCTCCCGCGGTCCATTACCGATCCTGCTGCACAGCACGGCGGCGCAGTCCGACAGCATGCTGGCGGTCCGGTCGAGCACCGATCCCTTACCGCTCTCCCCCTTGCCGCTCTCCTCCTCGTCATCGCACTCGGAGGCGCCCTCGCAGTAGCGCGCGACGCTGCGGGTGCCCACCAGGCGCGCCCACCGCTCGCCCGCCTCGTAGATCCAGAACTCCTCGGCGTGGCCGAAGTGCTGGTTGACCACTCCCCCGCCCTTGGTGGCGACCGCGATCAGAACCGTGCGTTCCGGCTTTGCCGCGCCGGCGGAGATCCGCAGCTCCTCCCGGGTGGCGCGGACGTCGGAACGCCAGCGTTCGATCGCCGCGTGCGCCTCCTGGCGGCCGGCCAGGTCGTAGGTGACCTCGCCCTCCAGGTAGGTCTCGGGGCCGAACTCGTCGCCGCGGTCCTCCCCGAGCAGGCCGACCGCGTCGGCCCGGCACTGCCGGCAGTGGCGCATCATGTTCATCTGCGCGCCGTCGTCGCCCTCGCAGCGGTCCTGCAGCGCCTTGAGCTCCTGCGGGGTCGGCCCGCGCTGCCCGGTCAGGCCGTAGTGGGTGCCGTGCTCGGGGGCGGACACCAGCGGCATCACGTTGTGCAGGAAGGCCCCCATGCCGCGGACCGTGCGGGAGACCTCCACCAGGTGCTCGTCGTTGACCCCGGGGATCATCACCGAGTTGACCTTGCACAGGATCCCGCGTTCGGTGAGCGCCGCGAGCCCCTCCAGCTGCCGCTCGACAAGGATCTTCGACGCCTCCCGGCCGGTGTGGCGTTTACCGCGGAAGGCCACCCAGGGGTAGATCCGTTCGCCGACCTCGGGATCGATCATGTTGATCGTGATCGTCACATGGTCGATGCCGAGATCCGCGATGCGGTCGACGTGGTCGACGAGGGTGAGCCCGTTCGTGGACACACACAGTTTGATGTCCGGGCACTCCCGGGCCACCAGCTCCATCGTGCGGAAGGTGCGCCCCGCGTTGGCCAGCGGCTCCCCGGGCCCGGCCACGCCGAGCACGCTCATCTGCTTGATCTCGCTGGCCACCCGCTTGACCTTGGCCAGTGCCTGCTCCGGGGTGAGCAGCTTGCTGGTGACGCCGGGGCGGCTCTCGTTCGCGCAGTCGAACTTGCGGTTGCAGTAGTTGCACTGGATGTTGCAGCCCGGCGCGACCGGGACGTGCATCCGGGCGTAGTACTGGTGCGCCTCCTGGCTGTAACAGGGATGGTTGGCGACCTTCTCCGCGATCGCGGGATCCAGGCCGGTCGTGCTGGTGCCGCATCCCTGGGTGGACGCGCACCCCGCCGCCGGCGACGGCGACGATGGCGCAGCGGCCACCGGCGCCGATGCCGAGGCGGCCGCGGCCGCCGCGGCCGCCTCGGCCGGGGAGAGCACCGTCAGGGGGATCGAGCGCGCCGGTACCGGCGCCGGCCGCGCCGGCTGGGGGGTCATGGCCGCTCACCCGCTTCCCGGCCCGGCGCGGCGGTCACCAGGTCCAGCTCGCGCTCCAGACAGCCCACGACCCGGCCGTTGCTGAACGCGACCGCGTAGACGATGTGCTCCTGCAGGTAGACGCCCACACCGTGGATGTGACCGACTGTCCCGGTCTCCACCAGCACGTCCCCGACGCTGATCCCCGGCTCGGGGAAGGTGCCGTCGTTACGCAGGTCCTTGACGGCCACGACGGTGTCGCCGACGTCGTAGGCGGCCTCGGACAGCGGCGGTTCCTCGAAACTGACGTCCATCAGGCCCTCTTCTCGGCTTCAACGGTGACGGTGTCCAGGGCGACGAACGCCTGGGGGGCGCGGTCGGCGAGGACCTTGAACAGGCGGTGGTCGAGCGCGCCGGCCGTGGTGAACGCCTCGTAGGAGGCGACCAGGGCGGCACGGTAGGCGGCCAGCCGCTCCTGCGGAGCGGGGTTCTCCGCGTCCGTCCGGGCCACGGCCCGGGAGAAGTGCCGCAGGATGTGCAGCCGGTTGACCGCGACCACCTTCGGGTCGAAGGGGACGTCCAGGGCCTGGAAGTAGTCCTCGGCGGTGACGCACTGGCGGAAGCGCGCCAGCCGCTCGCCGGGTGACAGCTGCTCGGCGGGTGGCAGCTGCTCGGCGGATGCCGCGGTCATGCCGCGTCCACCTTCGCCAGTTCGCGCTCGAGACGGTTGATCTCGACGTAGGTGTTGTAGGTCGCGGTGGCCGTCTCCAGGATCTGCTCCCAGCCGACCGGCAGGTCCTCGGCCAGGTCGTGCAGGTCGAGCTTGAGACGGGTGGCGAGGCTGTTGAGCTTCTTCAGCTTCGTGCGCAGCTCGGGGATGTCGTCAGGAGTCGTCACGGGCCACCTCCGGGTGGGCACGCACGAGCGCGGCGGCGGCGCCGACCAGCGCCTCGCCGCGCCCGGCAAGATGGTCGATGGAGTCGAAGCCGAAACGGTGCGCGTCACGCAGCACCTCGGAGACGACCACGAGCCGGCCGGTGAACACCGTGACCCGGCCGAAGCCCTCATGGCTGAGATCGAGCAGATAGCCGGTGACCAGGCCGGTCGCCTTCTCGATGCCGGCGGCGACCGCCTGGTAGAAGGAGCGCAGCCGGCCCTCGGTGGCCGGGTCGACATCACAGGAGATCCCCAGCTCGCGGCGCCGCTGCGGGGTGAGCACGAACGGGCTGAGCAGCTTCTCCCAGCCGAGGCGGTCGAGCTGGCCGTAGGTGTCCCCGGCCCGCAGCTGGTCGATCAGGTCGCGCAGGAAGCCGGTGGTGACGTCCACACCCGCGCCGCCGGTGCCGGCACCGGTGATGTCGATGGTCATCGCGGGCTCCAGGTGGGGGTGGCGCCGGATCCGCTCGCGCGCAGCAGCTTGCGCAGCCACGGCGGCGGGTTGCCGGCGAGCACCCGCTGCAGCCGGACGATCTGGTCCGCGATCGAGGTGTCCTCGGTGACCTTCAGCGGATGGACGCGGGCCCGGACCACCTTCGCGGCGGCTGTCCCGCCGATCGCGGCGACGTGCAGGATCGCGCAGTCCCGGATGGCGTCCAGCCGGCTTTCGATCTTCTCGGCCTCGTCGTCGACGGCCGGGTCGAGCACCCGGCTCTCGTACAGCGAGGCGAGCTCCGCGGACACCTCGTAGACGTCGAACCGGCGGCACGAGCCGAAATGCTGGTCGACGACGATGCCGTCGCTGGTGGCGAAGGCGACCTTCAACATGCCAGTTCCTCCAGGTGCTCGTCCTGCTCCAAGCGCTCGGCGGCCGCCGCGCCCGTCGGCGCCGCGGCTGCCGGATGACGCGACGGACGGTGTGACTCACGGTGTTCGAGCAGCCGGTTGGCCGCGTCCACGAGCAGGTGCAGGCTGCCCCGGTACCCGGACGTGGCGCGCAGCTGGGCGCCCATCCGGTCGTAGACGGGGAAGCCCATCGTCAGGTGTGCCGCGCCGGCCTCGGCGGCCGCGTCGGCCCCGTGGCTGGAGGCGACGACCAGCTCGGCGCCGGCCGCCGCGGCCCGTTCGGCGAGGTCGACGAAGTCGCCGACGACAACCTCCTCCCACGGCGCCTGCCGCAGCACGTCGGCGTTCGTCGGCGACACCGCGGTGACGATCTCGGCGCCGACGTCGTAGAACAGCGAACCGACCGCGACAAGCTGGTCGGGTTCGAGCGCAAGGGCCACCTTCGCCCCGCCGAGGACGAAGTGGCTGTCCATCAGCCCGTCGGCCAGCCGCCGGCGCCAGCGCCGAACCGCCTCGGGGGCGGTCGCGCCGGTGTGCCGGATCAGGTCGGTGACCAGCAGGTCGGTGACGGCCAGCCCGCTGAGGTGGTCGTGGGCGATCAGCGGGGCACCGGCCTTGACCGCCAGCTCCCCGGCGGCGGTGGCCGCCGCGGACCCGACCGCGACGACGACCTCGCAGCCGGCCAGGCCCAGCAGGGCGTCGAGGGTCGTCCCGCCGGTGGTCACCGGCGACCAGTTCGCGGCGAGGTGGCCGTCGAGCGACCCGGACAGGTCGGGGACGACCACCGGGTCGAGGCCGAAGGCCCGGACGAGATCGGCGATCTCGTCGATGTCCACCGCGGTCAGCGTCGGGCCGACGAGCACGGCGGCCCGGCCGGGAACCGTCACCCCGGTGGCCGGGACCGCGGCGACGATCCCCCGCAGCGCCGCGGACCAGCCGTCCGACAGCCCGCCGTGGAAGTCCGGGGTGGACACCGCGACGACCAGCGGGCCACGGGAGCCCGGGGCGTACTTCGACGCGCCGAGGACACCGAACATGTCCTCCTCGGTGACCTCGGTGAGGCCGGTGGTCAGCACCCCGATGATGTCGGGACGCTGCCGCTCGTTGATGGTGTCCAGCGCGCCCAGCAGCGACTCGGACGAGCCGAGCACGGCGCTGACGTCGTTGATGGCGCTGCTCTGCAACGGGATGGGCTCGCGGAAGTGGCGGGTGAGCAGGGCCTTGGCGAACGCCGAGCAGCCCTGCGCGCCGTGCAGCATCGGGATGCAGCGGGCCAGGCCGAGGAAGGCCAGCGCGCCGCCGAGGGGCTGGCTGTGCTTGAGCGGGTCGAAGGCGGCCCGGTGTCCGCCGGTGGTGACGCGGGCCATCAGAAGACCTCGGGATCGCTGTCGTCGATGTCGTCGGTGCCGTCCTCGAAGCCGCCGCCCGCGGCCGCGCCGGCGGCCGCGTCGGCGGCCGTGACAGCGGCCGTGACAGCGTCGGCGGCAGTGCCACCGGCGCTGGCGGCCGAGCCTCCCGGGCGGCCGGTGGGGCCGGTGGGATCCGGCTCGTCCCCCCAGGGCGCGTCCGCCCGGACCTGCTCCCAGACCGGGCTGGACAGCGCCAGATCCAGCCGCCGGGCAAGTTCGATCATTCCGGGGTAGCCGGCGAAGGCGTGGTGGCGTTCCTGGTTGACGTCGAGGAAGGGCAGCCTGCCCTTGAGCGCGGTGTACTGGTTGCGGCCACCGGCGATCAGGATGTCGGCCTGGGTGTCGGCGACCACCCGCAGCAGTTCGGCGGGCGTGCCGTTGCGGACGACGATCCCGTCCTCACCGAGCAGTTCGGTGATCTTGTCGACGTCGTCCTCGGTGCTCTTGGTGGCCCCGGAGGCGACGACCTCCACCCCGAGGTCCTGCAGCGCCGCCACCAGCGACCAGCTCTTGACCCCGCCGGTGTAGAGCACCGCCCGGGCGCCGGCCAGCCGCTCCCGGTAGGGGGCGAGCGCCGTCGCCAGGGCGGCCTCCTCGGTGGCGATGAGCTCCTCCGCCCGCCAGGAGAGCTCCTTGTCGCCGAGGACGCGGGCGAATCCGCGCAGGGTGTCGCGCATCGCCCGGACGCCGTAGAAGCTGCCCTCGAACCAGGGGATGCCGTAGCGGTCCTGAAGGCCCCGGGCCAGCGAGAGCAGCGCCCGCGAGCAGACGACCATCGTCGCCTTCGCGCGGTGGGCGGCGGCGACGTCGGCGTAGCGGCCGTCACCGCTGACGCTCGCCAGCACCCGGATGCCGAGCTTCGCCAGCAGCGGGGTGACGTCCCACAGCTCGCCGGCGATGTTGTACTCGCCGACCAGGTTCACGTCATACGGCGTGGTGAACGCCGGTTCCACCGTGCCGATGACGTGTTCGAGCAGGGCCTGGCCGGCGAGCCGGTTGCCGAAGTTCTTGCTGCCGGCGAATCCCGGCGAGTGCACCGGGACCACCGGGATGCCGGTCGCGGTGGCCGCCGCCGCGCACACCGCGTCGACGTCGTCGCCGATCATCGCGGTGACGCAGGTGGCGTACACGAAGACCGCGGGCGGGCGGTGGCGGCGCGCGGCCTCGACGATGGTGTCGTAGAGACGCTGTTCGCCGCCGAAGACCACGTCCTGCTCGCCGAGGTCGGTGGCGAAGCCCCGGCGGTAGAGCGTCGGGCCTGAGGAGAGGCTGCCCCGGCCGTCCCACGAGTTGCCGGCACAGGCGATCGGGCCGTGCACCACGTGGGCGACGTCGGCTATCGGAACCAGAGTGATCATCGCGCCGTCGAACGCGCAGCCGCCGGCGGTGCCGCCCGGCTTCGGCCGGGAGCAGCCCGTCTTGCGGGCCTTGGGTTCCTTGGCGCGGTTGTGGTCACACGCCGGTTCGTCGAAGAGTACCGCGGCGTCGATCTTCGTCAGGGCAGCCATTTTCACCTCAGCGGACGGTGTCGGTCAGCACGCTGTGCCGGTCAGCGGATGGTGTCGGTCAGCACCCGCTGCCGGTCAGCGGACACTGTCGGTCAGCGGATGGTGTCGGTCAGCGGATGGTGCCGGTCAGCGGATGGTGCCGGTCAGCGGACGATGTCGAAGCTGTGGTCGGGCGCGTTGCGGTCCAGCTCGTCGAGGAACAGGTTGACCAGCTGGGTCAGCAGCGCCAGGCCACCGGTGTAGCCGTAGATCGGGAAGCGGTGCAGGTGGTGCCGGTCGAAGATCGGGAAACCGGCCCGGAACAGCGGCACGTTCGCCTCACGGGCGAGGTGCTTGAGATGGGTCGAGCCGACGATGAGGTCGACCGGCTCGGTGTGCACGAGCGACCGCAGGTGCCAGCCGTCCTTGCCCGGCCAGACGGTCGCCTGCCGGCCGAACGGGCTGGCGGCCAGCAGCTCCCGGGTCTGGTTGGCCCAGGTCTCGTCCCCGTTGGTGGCCAGCACGTGGATCGGCTCCATGCCCAGCTCCAGCAGGAAGCCGAGCATCCCGGTGACGAAGTCGGGGTCGCCGGCGATCGCGACCCGCTTGCCGTGCAGGTAGGCGTGCGAGTCGGTCAGCGCGTCGAGCAGCCGCCCGCGCTCCGCGGTGATCTCGTCCGGCACCCCGACCCCGGCCACCCGGGCGATCTCGGTGACGAAGACGTCGGTGTTGCCGATGCCGATCGGCGGGTTGACCGTCACCGTCTCGCCGGCCCACCCGCCCACGATCTCCCTGGTCCGCTTGGAGCCGAAGGACTGCAGGAAGACGGTGGCGGTGGCGTTGATCGAGTCGGCGGCGACGGCGAGCGGAGTCCCACCCGGGTACATGTGGTACTCGCCGGTCGCCGGGGAGTCGAGGCTGTCGCTGTGGTCGCCGAGCACGACGTGCTTGACGCCGAGCACGGTCAGCAGCCGCTTGAGCTCCCGGATGTTGCCGACGTAGGGGTCGAAGCCCGGCACGATGTTGACCGTGCCGTTGGACGCGCCCTTCTTGCCCTCGGTCAGGTACGACAGGATGCCGCGCAGCATGTTGTCGTAGCCCAGCACGTGCGAGCCGACGAAGCTCGGGGTGTGCGCATACGGGACCGGGATGGTCTCGGAGATCGCGCCCTTGGTGCGGGCGTTGGCGATGAAGTTCTGCAGGTCGTCGCCGATCACCTCGGCCATACAGGTGGTCGACACCGCCACCATGTCCGGCTTGTACACATGCACGGCGGTGCCGAGGGCCTCGATGAGGTTGTTCAGGCCCCCGAAGACCGCCGAGTCCTCGGTCATCGACGAGGACACCGTCGGCACCGGCTCCTTGAAGTGCCGCGAGAGGTGGCCGCGGAAGTACGAGGTGCACCCCTGCGAGCCGTGCACCAGCGGCAGGGTCCCGGCGAAGCCGAGGGCCGCGAGCACGGCGCCCAGCGGCTGGCACGCCTTCAGCGGGTTGACCGAGAGGTCCTTCCGGGCGAAGTTCTTCTCCCGGTACTCCCACGACCGGGTCCACTCGGCGACCCGGGCGACCTCCGCCGGCGAGGAGCCGGCCTCGAACTGCTTCTTGCGCTCGCGCTGCTCCTGGTACTCAGGGCCCTTGAACAGTGTGTTGTGGTCTCGCACCACAAGTGCGTCTGGGTTGGTGGACACCAGCGATCCTCCGGTTCACGGGCGAAAGAACACGTCTTCCGCGGGGAATTACGAGCGGAAGACGTGCCTTTCGCGGGAAGCCACAGGCGAAAGACACGTCTTCCGCGGGGAAATCAGCTCTTCTTGGAATTCACCCACGGCGCGTCGAACAGGTCCCATGACGGGTTGTTGACGGCACTGTCCATGTCCCGGGCGAAAATCGCGAAGCCCTCGACACCGTGGTACGGACCGGAGTAGTCCCAGGAGTGCATCTGACGGAACGGCGTCCGCATCTTGTGCGAGACGTACTTCTCCTTGATGCCGGCGCCGACCAGGTCCGGCTTGAGACGGCGGGTGAACTCCTCCATCTCGTAGGCGGTCGGGTCGTCGTAGACCACGATGCCCTGCTTGAGCTCGGGGTAGCTACGGGTGTAGTCGTCCTTGTGGGCGAACTCGTAGCCGGTCCCGATGATCTGCATGCCGAGGTCCTCGTAGGCGCCGACGGTGTGGCGCGGGCGCAGGCCGCCGACGGCGAGCATGACGGTCTTGCCCTCGAGCCGGTGCCGGTAGGTCTCCCGCACCTTGTCGAAGAAGGGCTGGTACCGCGCGATGGCGGCCTCGGTCTTCTCCTTGATGGTGTCGTCGAAGAACTCGGCGATCTTCCGCATCGACTCGACGATCTTCGTGGGGCCGAAGAAGTTGAACTCGGTCCACGGGGTGCCGTAGCGCTCCTCCATCGTGGTGGCGATGTAGTTCATGGAGCGGTAGCAGTGCAGCACGTTGAGCTTGGCCAGGTGGGCGGTGGCCATCTCGTTGACGGTGCCGTCGCCGGACCACTGGGCGATCACCCGCAGGCCCATGTCCTCGAGGATCTTCCGGGAGGCCCAGGCGTCACCGCCGATGTTGTAGTCACCGAGCAGCGTGATGTCGTACGGGGTCTGCTCGGCGATCTCCCGGGTGCCCAGCATGTGGTCACGGATCGCGTCGTTGGCGATGTGGTGGCCCAGCGACTGGCTGATCCCGCGGAAACCCTCGCACTTGACCGGGACGACCGGCAGGTCCAGCCGCTTCGTCGCGGCGGTGGCGACCGCGTCGATGTCGTCACCGATCAGGCCGATCGGGCACTCGGACTGGATGGAGACGCCCTTGGCCAGCGGGAAGAGCTCCACCAGCTCGTCCAGGATAGCGGCGAGCTTCTTGTCGCCACCGAAGACGATGTCCTTCTCCTGGAAGTCGCTGGTGATCTGCATGACGGTGAAGTTGTCGACACCGAGCTGCCCGTTGGCGTAGTTGCGCCGGGTGCCCCAGGTGTACTGGCCGCAGCCGACCGGGCCGTGGCTGATGGAGATGAGGTCCTTGACCGGGCCCCACACCACACCCTTGGAGCCGGCGTAGGCACAGCCACGCAGCGTCATGATCCCGGGGCGGGACTTGACGTTGCTCTTGACCTCACATTCCTTCGCCCCGCCCGGGTCGTTGGGCTTGACGTGCTTCTGGCGGTCCTTCTCGACCTTGGGCGGGTAGGCCGAGAGGACGTCGTCGATCATCGCCTGCGTCTCGGCAGACGTCACGGGCGGAGTCATGACAGACCTTTCTGGGTGTGCGGGGACGAGCGGTCAGGCGCCGACGGTGGAGGCGGCCTTCTGACCGACGATCGACTCGTCCTCCTGCTCCATGATCCCGAAGTCGATCAGGAGCTCCTCGAGCTCGTCCATGCTGATCGGGGTGGGGATGGTCTTCATGTCGTTCTCTTCGATCTTGCGCGCGAGCTCGCGGTACTCGTTCGCCTGGTTCGCCTCGGGCGAGTACTCGATGACCGTCATCCGGCGCAGCTCGGCGTGCTGGACGATGTTGTCACGCGGAACGAAGTGGATCATCTGGGTGTTCAGGCGCCGCGCGAGCTCGATGATGAGCTCGTCCTCACGGTCGGTGTTACGGCTGTTGCAGATCAGCCCACCGAGGCGGACACCACCGCTGTGGGCGTACTTGAGGATGCCTCGGGCGATGTTGTTCGCCGCGTACATGGCCATCATCTCACCGGAGGTGACGATGTAGATCTCCTGGGCCTTGCCCTGGCGGATCGGCATGGCGAACCCGCCACAGACGACGTCACCGAGGACGTCGTAGGTGACGAAGTCGAGGTCCTCGTAGGCGCCGTTCTCCTCCAGGAAGGTGATGGCGGTGATGACACCTCGGCCGGCGCAGCCGACACCCGGCTCCGGGCCACCCGACTCGACACACCGGATGTTCCACGCGCCCTCGAGCAGGACCTCCTCGAGCTCGAGGTCCTCCACCGAGCCCTTCTCCGCGGCCTTCTCGATGACGGTGTGCTGGGCCTTGGAGTGCAGGATCAGACGGGTCGAGTCCGCCTTCGGGTCACAACCGACGATCATGACCCGGTTGCCCCGCTCAGCCAGTGCGGCCATCGTGTTCTGCTGAGTGGTGGACTTACCAATACCACCCTTGCCGTAGAACGCGAGCTGCCTCATGGGTGTGTGCTCCTCACCGCACGCTTGAGCGTGCGTCACTGTGGAAGAACCGGTGCTGGTTCGCCGAAGCGCTCCGCGCCCGGGAACCGGTACATGTCCAGCGCATGTCCTGGTACCTGTCTGGTGCCTGCGGCGATGCTGCTGCCCGCGGGAACAGGTCCCGCGCCGCGATACCGCCGTCGTGCTTCTCATGCCGTTTTCGCGCGGTGTTCGTGCGGTATTTCGTGCGGTATTTCGTGCGCTGTTCCGTGCCGTATTCGTTCAGGAACCGACGCCGGCGCCGGCGGCCAGGCTGGCCGCCGTGAGCTCGTAGAGGTCGCGGACCTCACCGGAGCACAGCGGCCGCTTGAGCGTCGCGACGTGCGATCGCAGACCGTCCAGGACAGATCCGAGAACGCCCTCGTCGGCGTCGATCCCGTACTCACGCAGGGCGTGGCGCAGCGACGCCCGTCCCGCGTGCTTGCCCACGACCAGCCGGCGCCGCGCGCCGACCTCCGCGGGGTCGAAGGGCTCGTAGAGCCTCGGAGCCTTCAGCGCGCCGTCCACGTGAATACCCGACTCGTGGACGAACGCCGACTCCCCGACGATCGCCTTCCCGGCGGGTAGCGGCCGCCGCGCCGCGCCCGAGACCAGTTCGGCCAACGCGCGCAACGCCGTGGTGTCCAGATCGATCCGGTACCCGAGAAGATGACGCAGCGCCATCGCCACCTCCTCGAAGGCGGCGTTGCCGGCCCGTTCCCCGAGCCCGGCGACCGTCGTGCTGACGAACCCGAAACCGGCGCTGACCGCCGCGAGCGTGTTGGCGGTGGCCAGCCCGAAGTCGTCATGGGCGTGGATCTCCCAGACGGCCGGAGCGGCCGAGGCGGCTACCACCAGGGCGGACAGCCGTTCGTACGCCCCGGCGGGCTCGAGGATCCCGACGGTGTCGGCCCAGCGCAGACGGTCGACACCGGCCCGGGACAGTTCGCCGGCGAGGTCGGCGACGAAGCCGTCGTCCGCCCGCGAGGCGTCCTCGAACCCGACCCCGACCACCAGTCCACGGTCGAGGGCGTGCGCGACACAGTCGAGGATCCGGCTGCGCGCCCATGCCCGGTCACGGCCGAGCTTGTACTGCAGGTGCAGGTCGGACACGGGAATGCTGACGTGGACCCGCCGTACCCCGCAGGCCGCCGCCGCGTCGACGTCGGACCGCACGGCCCGGCACCAGGCGGTGACCTCCGCCCGCAGACCCGCCGCCGCGACACGGCGGATGATCTCGCGTTCGGACGGCCCCATGGCCGGCACGCCCGCCTCGATCTGCTGTACTCCCACCCGATCGAGAGCGGACGCGATGGCGAGCTTCTCCTCGGCGGTGAAGGCGACGCCCGGGGCCTGCTCACCGTCGCGCAACGTGGTGTCACAGAACCCGATCACGATGTCGTGCTCCACATCATGCGTGCCCTCCGTCAGTCGCACCGAACAGGGAAGATGACGCTGCGCCGAGCCGGTGCCGGCCAGTTACCCGGTGCCGGCCAGTTACCTGATGCCGGACCCGCGATCCGCGATCCGCCGGTGGGCGGTCCCGCGATCCTCACCGTTGAGGTGTCGCGATTAGAAATGTCGCTGACCGTTGTTTCGGGCGCTTTAAGCGCCGTATCTTCCCAGTTACTTCTGCCCCCGATCCGCGATTCCGGGACGAATAGCAGAAGAGGCCTGGGCCAGGTGGCCAAAAGGCCTGGGACCAATGGTGTGGATGCTGGTCACCACCTGGGTCCCGGGTAGTCGGCAGCCTACCCGTCAGCAATTTTCGGCGATCGGATCCGACAACGTGCCGAACCATTTTTTTACATCCCTGATCTGTTGCCGAATACGATGTTCGGTGACTTCTGGGACGAACGTTCCGACGCCGGTGACCTATTACCCGGCCCATTGTTCGGATGGCCTGGAAATTCCGGCCCGTGGGTCCGGGCGACCGTTGTGGCACGGCCTGGCAGCGCTGGCCGGGAAGAACGCGCGAAGCCGTCCGCCAACGGTGGGCGGCCCCGCCCGCGCGAACGGCCCGGACACGGACGGCCCGCCGCGAACAGGCCGGAAACGACAAAGGCGTCCCCCGGCCGCCGCGTCCGTTGGACGCGGGCGACCGGGGAACGCCGGTGGGGCGGAAACCGGAACATGTCCGTGAGCACCGTCCGCCGGAAATCACATGGCTGGACGGCTCGGCCGGTCAGCGCGCCGGTGAGCCAGGGGCCCGGCCGATCACCGAATCACCAGATCACCGAATCGGTCAGGTGCCGGACCGGCGAAACGGCTGATCGGCGCGGCGGTGGATCGACGGCCCGGCGGATCAGGAGCTCAGCGGATCGTCCAGGTGTTGCCCGTGTGCAGCAGTTCGGTGAGCAGGTTGTCAGGCGCGGTGTCCGTGGCACTCGTACGGGCGACGCTGTTCTGCTCCTGGACCATCGACTCGTAGGTGGGCCGGCCCACCCGGCGGAACACCCCGATCGGGGTGTTGCTGAGATCCTGGTCGGACAGCCGGGACAGGGTGAACGCGTAGGCCGGCCCAGGCACCGTCTCGTCGTGCACGATGATCTCGCTGCGCGGGACGCTGGCGGTGTCGGCGACCTCCAGGCCGAAGCCGCGCGGCTCGCGCACCACGCACTTCTCCCCCGTGGCGCCGAAGGTGATCGGCTTGCCGTGCTCGAGGCGGACGAGGACCGAGTCGCGGCTGGCGGGATCCTTCAGCACGTCGAACGCGCCGTCGTTGAAGATGGCGCAGTTCTGGTAGATCTCGATGAACGCGCTGCCCTGGTGCGCGGCGGCGGCCCGCAGCACCGAGTGCAGGTGCTTGCGGTCGGAGTCGATCGTGCGGGCCACGAACGACGCCTCGGCGCCGAGCGCCACCGCGATCGGGTTGAACGGGGTGTCCCGAGAGCCGACCGGCGTCGACTTGGTGACCTTGCCGAACTCCGAGGTCGGCGAGCACTGGCCCTTGGTCAGCCCGTAGATCCGGTTGTTGAACATCAGGATCTTGATGTTGACGTTGCGGCGCAGCGCGTGGATCAGGTGGTTACCGCCGATGGACAGCGCGTCGCCGTCACCGCTGACCACCCACACCGACAGGTCCGGGCGGGAGACCGCGAGACCGGTGGCGATCGCCGGCGCCCGGCCGTGGATCGAGTGCATCCCGTAGGTGTTGAGGTAGTACGGGAAACGGGAGGAACACCCGATCCCGGAGACGAAGGTGATCCGCTCCCGGGGGATGCCCAGCTCCGGCATGAACGACTGGATCGCCGACAGGATCGCGAAGTCACCGCATCCCGGGCACCAGCGGACCTCCTGGTCCGACCGGAAGTCCTTGGCGGTGAGCTTGAGCGGGACCTCAGTCATTGCGCACGACCTCCTCCAGGACCGTCTCCAGCTCCGCCGAGGTGAACGGCTGGCCGTTGACCTTGTTGTAGGACACGGCGTCGACCAGGTAGCGGTCGCGTATCACGTGGGCGAGCTGCCCGAGGTTCATCTCGGGGATGACGACGCGGTCGTAGCCGGCGAGCACCGTGCCGACGTTGCGCGGCAGCGGCGAGATGTGCCGCAGGTGCGCCTGGGCGATGGACACCCCGCGTTCCCGCAGCTTGCGACAGGCCGCGCCGACCGGTCCGTAGGTGGAGCCCCAGCCGAGCACCAGCACCCGGGCGTCCCCGGTGGGGTCCTCGACCTCCAGGTCGGGCACGTCGATGGCCTCGACCCGGGCGGCGCGCAGCCGCATCATCAGGTCGTGGTCGGCCGGCACGTAGGAGACCGCGCCGGTGCCGTCGGCCTTCTCCAGGCCACCGACGCGGTGCTCCAGACCGGGCGTGCCCGGCACCGCCCACGGGCGGGCCAGCGTGTGCGGGTCGTGCAGGTAGGGCAGGAACTTACCGTCCGGCCCGTTGGGCTCGGTGGCGAACTCCACCCGCAGGTCGGGCAGGTCCGCCGGGTCCGGCAGCAGCCACGGCTCGGAGCCGTTGGCCAGGTAGCCGTCCGAGAGCAGGATGACCGGCATCCGGTAGGTCAGCGCGATGCGCGCCGCCTCCAGCGCCGCGTAGAAACAGTCCGCCGGCGAGCGGGCCGCGATCACCGCCAGCGGCGCCTCACCGTGCCGGCCGAACAGGGCGATGTTCAGGTCGGACTGCTCGGTCTTGGTCGGCAGGCCGGTCGACGGGCCGGCGCGCTGCACGTCCACGATGACCAGCGGCAGCTCCAGCATCACCGCGAGCCCGAGGGTCTCGGTCTTCAGCGCGAGCCCCGGGCCGGACGTCGAGGTGACGCCGAGCGCGCCGCCGTAGGAGGCGCCGAGCGCCGAGCCCACCGCGGCGATCTCGTCCTCGGCCTGGAAGGTGGTCACGCCGTAGCGCTTGTACGCGGACAGCTCGTGCAGGATCTCCGAGGCCGGGGTGATCGGGTAGGCGCCGAGGAAGACCGGCAGGTGGGCACGCAGGCCGGCGGCGACCAGGCCGTAGGCGAGCGCGGAGTTGCCGTTGACGCTGCGGTAGGTGCCGGGCAGCAGGTTCGCGGGCTTGACCTCGTAGCGGACGGCGAAGTCCTCGGTGGTCTCGCCGTAGTTCCAGCCGGCCTGGAAGGCGGCCACGTTCGCGGCGGCGATCTTCGGCTTCTTGGCGAACTTCTGCCTGAGGAACTCCACCGTGCCCTCGGTGGGCCGGCTGTACATCCAGGACAGCAGGCCGAGCGCGAACATGTTCTTCGCCCGCTCGGCGTCCTTCTTGGAGACCTCGAAGTCGGCGAGGGCGGCGATCGTCGCCGACGTCAGCGGCACCCGGTGGACGGTGAACCCGTCGAGCGAGTCGTTCTCCAGCGGGTTGCTTGTATAACCGACCTTCTCCAGGTTGCGGGTGGTGAACTCGTCGGTGTTGACGATGATCTCCGCATTGGGCGGCAGGTCGGCGAGATTGGCGCGCAGCGCGGCCGGGTTCATCGCCACCAGGACGTCCGGCGAGTCCCCTGGAGTGAGGACGTCGTGGGCGGCGAAATGTACCTGGAAACTGGACACACCGTGCAGCGAGCCCGATGGCGCCCTGATCTCGGCGGGGTAGTTGGGAAGGGTGGACAGGTCGTTCCCCAGGATGGCGGTCTCGGAGGCGAAACGGTCGCCGGTGAGCTGCATGCCGTCGCCGGAGTCACCGGCGAACCGGATTGCCACCCGGTCCAGATGCTGGATTTGCTTGGCCACGTACGTGGACCTCCTCAATGACCGACGGTCGGCGAGAGGCATACCCACGGTTCGACCGTGGGTAGAGCGGCCGTCAGGCCTGCCCGTCCTTTCTTATACGGAGGCATTGCTTCCAGCGTGTTTCGCGGTGTCAAATCGCCGTCTCACAGCCCGCGCGGCATCGGTCACGGTATTTCGACAACAACGCCATCACATATATGGGTGGACGTGCGGAAAAACAATCGTGACACCCGCCCGCGGCCGCCACCCCGGGACTTTCGGGAAGTAATGACCGAAATACGTTTCCCCGGCGCCGGGGACAGCCGGTCTGTTTCGTCACGGCGAAGGTTCACATCATCCCGGCAACCGGCCCACCCGCCCGGGCCGGTTCGTCCCGCGGCGGTTTCCCGCATCTTCCACGCGACTTCCCCACAACCGGCCCACCCCAGCGCTACCCCCTGTAGAGCCATAGCGTAGAATGGCGTGTTCTACACTGGACCCATGCGGCAGGTAGGAGTACGCGAGCTGAACCAGAACACCAGTCAGGTGATCGAACGGGTACGCCGCGGCGAGACAGTGGAGGTGACCGATCGCGGCCATCCGGTCGCACGCCTCGTCCCCGTCGAACGTGAGTTGTCGGTACTGGAGCGCCTTGTCGCCGAGGGCCAGGCTACTGCGCCCTCAGTCCAGGTAGGCGAACCACTCTCCATGCCACCCGTACTGGGCGACCCGGCCGTGGACGCCGCCGCGGAGCTGGCCGCGGCCCGCGAGGACGAAAACTGGTGATCTATCTCGACTCTGCCGCCGTGATCAAGCTGGTCCGCGCGGAGCCCTTCACCGTCGACCTGCTGGACTGGCTGGACGCCCACCGTGCCCTACCGCTGGTGTCGTCGGTCCTGGTCGAAGTCGAGGCGTCCCGCGCGCTGCGCCGCTGCGCCCCGCAGGCTCTGGGCAGGCTACCGGTCACCCTTGCCCGGCTGTACCGGCTGGAGATCAACGCCACGGTCCGAGCCGTCGCGGCCGCCTACGATGACCCACAGCTGCGCTCCCTGGACGCCGTTCACCTCGCCACCGCCACGGTGCTGACCGACCAACCCGGCGCCAGGCTGGAGGCGTTCGTCACCTATGACAAACGCCTGCTCGCGATCGCGGCCAGGGCCGGACTTCCCACCGCCAGCCCCGGTGCCTGAAGGCGTAGGTGGTTTCGGTCGTCCTGACAGCCCTTTCTACCTACGCGTTCCGCTGGTGTAGGTGGTTGCGGTTGCTCCGGTGACGGTTTCCACCTACAGCTCGGGTGTTGGGGGTCCGGAGAGGCAGGCGGGCAACGGGTGTTCACCAGCGGTGTTCGCGGCGGACGCGGCGGACGATGACGAACAGATCGACCACGGCGGTCAGGGCGACCAGGCCGAGCAGCACGGCGAGCGCTGGCTGGTCCCGGACCGCGAAGTAGGCGCACATGGCCGTGGCGAACAGCAGCCCGAACAGGGCGAGAGCGAAACGCAGGCCCAGCGCGCTGCGGGCGGGAGGATACCCACCCGGACCGCCGTTCACCCCGGCCCGCCCGCCGTCACGGCATCCCCGTCGTTCACGTGCAGTGGTGTGCCCACGACAGTCCAGCGTGAACGTGCCCGGCCGTGCCGGTTCCGGCGGGGGATGGCGCGCCTGCCCGGTTGACCCGGCCGGTTCAGAGCAGTTCGCGGTCGCCGAGGTAGGGGCGCAGGACCTTGGGGATGCGGACATGGTGCTCCGCCGTCTGGAAGTTCTCCAGGATGGCGGCCAGCAGCCGCGGGGTCGCCACCGCCGTGTTGTTCAGGGTGTGGGCGAAACGGACACGCCCCTCGGCGTCCTTGTAGCGGATGTTCGCCCGCCGCGCCTGCCAGTCGTGCAGCGTCGAGCAGCTGTGGGTCTCTCGGTAGCGCTCCAGCGACGGGAACCAGGTGTTGATGTCGTTCATCCGGAACTTGCCCAGGCCCATGTCGCCGGTGGCGCACTCCACCACCTCGTAGGCCAGCCCCAGGGACTGCAGGACGGTCTCGGCCGTGTCCAGCAGCTCGGCGTGCCAGTGGGCCGACTGCTTCTCGTCGGCCTCGCAGATGACGAACTGCTCGACCTTCTCGAACTGGTGGACCCGCAGCAGCCCGCGCACGTCCCGCCCGGCACTGCCGACCTCGCGGCGGAAGCACGGCGAGATCCCGGCGTAGCGCAACGGAAGGTCACGCAGGGGGAGCATCTCGCCGGCGTGCAGGCCGACCAGCGCGACCTCGGCGGTGCCGGCGAGGAACAGCTCGTCGGCGGGCAGCTCGTAGATCTCCTCGCCGTGCCCGGGCAGGAAACCGGTGCCGACCAGCGCCTCCCGTTTCACCAGCGACGGCACCGAGACCAGCCGGAAGTCCCTGTGCGCGAGCAGGTCCAGCGCGTAGGAGTGGACCGCCCGCTCCAGCAGCACCAGCGGCCCGGCCAGCGCGTAGGCGCGCTCCCCCGAGACGTTGCGGGCCCGTTCGAACTCCGCCCAGCCGCGCTTCTCGGCCAGTTCGACATGGTCGAGCGGGGTGAAGTCGAACGCCGGCCGCTCCCCCCAGACCCGGATGACGGTGTTCGCGGACTCGTCCGGGCCGACCGGGGCACCGTCCCACGGGATGTTCGGGGTGCGCAGCAGCAGGTCCCGCAGCCGTTCGCCGGCGGTCTCCAGCTCGTCGCGGGTTTCGCGCAACTGGACGTCGAGGGCGGCGGAACGCTCCCGCAGCCGCTCGCGGCCGGCGGCGTCGGCGCTCTTGAACGAACCCGCGAGCTCACGGCGCTCACGTTGCGCCGTGTCCAGGGCGTGCTGCAACGATCGCACACTGCGGTCGAGAGCCAGGATGCCGTCGACGTCGAGGTCGACCCCCTTGACGCGAGCGGCCTCGCGCACGACATCGGGATTCTCCCGGATGAACCGCCTGTCCAGCATCTGGCTCCTGTGCCCTCCAGCGGGGTGCCTTACAGCGCCCTGCCCTGTCAGCGGGGCGCCTTACAGCGCCCAGTGGCCTGTCAGCGAGGCGCCTTGCGACGCCCGGTGGTTCCCTCCGTCAGGACGCCTACGGCGCCCTCGCACGGACCACCACGGATATGTAACGTCGCCGAAAAGCCTACAGCGCCCGCCAGGGCCCACCGTCGATCACCGCATGGGAGACACGGACCGTAGCCCGTGCCAGACACCCGGAGATAGTCCCGGATTCCCGCTTCGCGGGAATCCGGGACTATCTCCGGGTGGGGGTGACCGGCTCGGGCAGGTCGGTGCTGCCGCGCAGGTAGCGGTCGACCGCGGCGGCTGCGGACCGGCCCTCCGCGATCGCCCACACGATCAGCGACTGGCCGCGGCCCATGTCCCCGGCGACGAACACGCCCGGGACGGAGCTCGCCCAGCCGGCGTCCCGGGCGACGTTGCCACGGGCGTCGAGGGCCACCCCGAGCTGTTCGAGCAGGCCCGTCCGCTGCGGCCCGGTGAAGCCCATCGCCAGCAGCACCAGCTCACAGGGCAGCTCGATGTCGGTGTCGGGCACCTTCTCGAAACGACCGTCGACCAGTCGGACCTCGTGCATGCGCAGCGAGCGGACCCGGCCCGCGGCGTCACCGAAGAAACGCTCGGTGGAGACGGCGAAGACGCGCTCGCCGCCCTCCTCGTGCGCGCTGGACACCCGATAGACCACCGGCCAGGTCGGCCACGGGTTGGCCGCCGGCCGCGACCGCGGCGGCCGCGGCATGATCTCAAGCTGGTGCACGGAGCGGGCACCCTGGCGCAGCGCGGTACCCAGGCAGTCCGCGCCGGTGTCGCCACCGCCGATGATGACCACCCGCCGGCCGGCCGCGTTGATCGGGGACGCGGCGAGGTCACCCTGCTGGACCCGGTTCGAGGGCACCAGGTACTCCATGGCGAGGTGGATGCCGTCGAGGTCGCGGCCGGGGATGCTCAGGTCCCGGCCGACCGTCGACCCGCCGGCGAGCACGACCGCGTCGTAGGAGGCGCGCAACTCGTCCCCGGTGATGTCGACGCCGACGTCGCAGGAGGCCATGAACACCGTCCCCTCGGCCCGCATCTGGGCGAGGCGGCGGTCCAGGACGTGCTTTTCCATCTTGAACTCGGGGATGCCGTAGCGCAGCAGGCCACCGATGCGGTCGGCCCGCTCGTACACGACGACGTTGTGGCCGGCGCGGGTGAGCTGCTGGGCCGCGGCGAGCCCGGCCGGGCCCGACCCGATCACGGCGACCCGCTGGTCGGTGCGCGTCGACGGCAGCACGGGGCGGACCGTACCGTCACCCCACGCCCGGTCGATGATCGACACCTCGACCTGCTTGATGGCCACCGGGTCGTCGGAGATGCCCAGTACGCAGGCGGCCTCGCACGGCGCCGGGCAGAGCCGTCCGGTGAACTCCGGGAAGTTGTTGGTGGCGTGCAGCCGTTCGATCGCGTCGTGCCAGTCGCCACGGCGCACCAGGTCGTTCCACTCCGGGATGATGTTCCCCAGGGGGCAGCCGTTGTGGCAGAACGGGATGCCGCAGTCCATGCACCGGGTGGCCTGGTCCCGCAGGGAGCCGGCCGGGAACGGCTCGTAGACCTCTTTCCAGTCGGTGATGCGCACGTCGACGGGCCGGCGCTTCGGCTGCTCCCGGTGGTGCCTGAGGAAGCCTGTCGGGTCAGCCATACCGCTCCTGTCGGGTGGTGGGATCCTGTCGGGTGACCAGGTGCTGTCGGGTGGCGGGACGCTGTCGGGTGGCGGGACGCTGCGCGCCGGGCGCCACCTGCCGACGTGTCGGCCGCGAAGGGCGGGTCGCGGGGGCGGCGTCGCGGGGGCGATGATCGACGCGGTTCGCGGGTGTGTCTCTCATCGGGCTTTTGCAGGATGTTTTACAAGGATTTCACGGACATGTCGACGGCGCCGGGGCCATCGGGCAACCGCCGAGAAGAGTGCGGGTATGTCATTGGACATATCGGATATGTACTGCGCGTGGACGGTGCCACCGGAGATCCTCCCGCCCGGCAGGCGTCACCCATCGCGACGCCGCCCGTCCGCGGATGAGCCGAGCGGCGTCCCGACCGGGCTCAGCCGCGGGCTGCCGTCATGATCAGATCATCGGCGGACAGCCCGTCCTCCTCCGCCTTCTTCATAGCCGCCAGCACGCGTTTGTAATCCCGTGGCATCACCTTGACGAACCGGGCCTGCTCGTCCTCCCACCGGCCGAGCAGGCCGGCCGCGACCGTGGAGCCGGTCTCCCGCCGGTGCCGGGCGATCAGTGTGCGCAGCAGCTCGCGGTCGTCGTCGTCCAGCGGCTCCACGTCGACCATCTCGGTGTTGATCCGCCGCCGCAGCGGTCTGTACAGGTAGGCGACGCCGCCGCTCATCCCGGCGGCGAAGTTGCGCCCGATGGGCCCGAGCACGACGACGGTACCGCCGGTCATGTACTCGCAGCCGTGGTCGCCGACGCCCTCGACGACGGCGGTCGCGCCCGAGTTGCGCACGCAGAACCGCTCGCCGACGATGCCGCGGAAGAACGCCTCGCCGGCGGTGGCGCCGTAGAGCAGCACGTTGCCCGCGACGGTGTTCTCCTCGGCGCGCAGCGGCGCCTCCTTCGGCGGGAAGACGATGATCCGGCCGCCGGAGAGGCCCTTGCCCGCGTAGTCGTTGGTGTCGCCCTCGAGGGTGAGCGTCACCCCGCGCGGCACGAACGCGCCGAAGCTCTGCCCGGCCGAGCCGGTGAACCGCAGCGAGATCGTGTCGTCGGGCAGGCCCCGCGCCCCGTACCGCCTGGTCACCTCGTAGCCGAGCATGGTGCCGACCGTCCGGTTGACGTTGCGGATCGGCATCTCCAGCCACACCGGCCGGCCGTCCTCGAGAGCGTCCTCGCAGAGCTGGATCAGGGAGTTGTCCAGCGCCTTGTCCAGCCCGTGGTCCTGGGCGGTCGTGCAGTGCAGGGCGCCGCCGAACGGTCGCTCTGGGCTGTGCAGCAACGGGGTGAGGTCGAGGCCCGCAGCCTTCCAGTGGTCGACGGCAGCCCTCGCGTCGAGGAACTCGACGTGCCCGACGGCCTCCCGCAGGGTGCGGAAACCCAGCGCCGCGAGGTACTCGCGCACCTCCTCGGCGATGAAGGTGAAGAACGCCTCGACAAACTCGGGCCTGCCGGTGAAGCGCTCGCGCAGCACCGGGTTCTGGGTCGCCACCCCCACCGGGCAGGTGTCGAGGTGGCAGACCCGCATCATCACGCAGCCGGCCACCACCAGCGGGGCGGTGGCGAACCCGAACTCCTCGGCGCCGAGCAGGGCGGCGACGACGACGTCCCGGCCGGTCTTCATCTGACCGTCGACCTGGACGACGATCCGGTCGCGCAGGCCGTTGAGCAGCAGGGTCTGCTGGGTCTCGGCCAGCCCCAGCTCCCAGGGGGCGCCGGCGTGCTTCAGCGACGTCAGCGGGGACGCGCCGGTGCCGCCGTCGTGCCCGGAGATCAGCACGACGTCGGCGTGGGCCTTGGACACCCCGGCGGCGACCGTGCCCACCCCGACCTCGGCGACGAGCTTGACGTGCACCCGCGCCCGGGTGTTGGCGTTCTTCAGGTCGTGGATGAGCTGGGCGAGGTCCTCGATGGAGTAGATGTCGTGGTGCGGCGGCGGGGAGATCAGGCCCACGCCCGCCGTCGAGTGCCGGGTCCGCGCGATCCACGGGTAGACCTTGTGCGCGGGCAGCTGGCCGCCCTCACCCGGCTTGGCGCCCTGCGCCATCTTGATCTGGATGTCGTCGGCGTTGGCGAGGTACTCGCTGGTCACCCCGAAACGTCCGCTGGCGACCTGCTTGATCGACGACCGGCGTAGGTCGCCGTTGGCGTCGGGGACGTAACGTTCAGCGTCCTCGCCGCCCTCGCCGGTGTTCGACTTCCCCCCGATCCGGTTCATCGCGATCGCGAGGGTCTCGTGCGCCTCGGCGCTGATCGAGCCGTAGGACATCGCCCCGGTCGCGAACCGTCGGAGGATCTCCGAGACCGGTTCGACCTGCTCGATCGGCACCGGCGGGCGCAGCCCCTCGCGCAGCTCGAACAGGCCGCGCAGGGTGGCGTTGCGCCGGGAGAGATCGTCGATGGTGGCGGTGTACTTCTTGAAGACCTCGTACTGGCGGCTGCGGGTGGCGTGCTGGAGCAGGAAGACCATCTCCGGGTTGAACAGGTGCACCTCGCCCTCGCGGCGCCACTGGTACTCCCCGCCGACGTCGAGGTCGCGGTGGGCGAGCTCGCTGGGCAGCGCCGCGTACGCCCGGTGATGGCGGGCCGCGACCTCGTCCGCGAGGACGTCGATGCCCACTCCGTCGAGCCGGGACGGCGTCCCGGTGAAGTAGGTCTCGACGAGCTGCTGGGACAGCCCGATCGCCTCGAACAGCTGCGCGCCGGTGTAGCCGGCCACGGTGGACACGCCCATCTTGGACATGACCTTCAGCACGCCCTTGCCGAGCGCCTTGATGAGGTTCTTCTGGGCCTGCTCCCGGGTGATCCCGTCCAGCTCGCCGGCGTCGAGGATGTTGTCGATCGACTCGAAGGCCAGGTACGGGTTGACCGCGGCCGCACCGTAGCCGAGCAGCAGCGCGATGTGGTGGACCTCACGGGCGTCGCCGCACTCGACGATCAGACCGACCTTGGTGCGGGTCTTCTCCCGGATCAGGTGATGGTGGACGGCGGCGGTCAGCAGCAGGGAGGGGATCGGGGCCTTGTGCCGGTCGCAGTCGCGGTCGGAGAGCACGACGATGCGGGCGCCGTCGGCGATCGCCTCGCTGACCCCGCGACAGATCTCCCGCAGCCGGCCGGTGAGCGCCGCCCCGCCGCCGTCGACGTCGTAGAGACCACGGACGGTCACCGCGGCGAACCCGGGCATGTCACCGTCGTCGTTGATACCAACGATCTTGGCGAGTTCGGCGTTGCTGATGACCGGGTACGGCAGGTGCACCAGCCGGCAGGACGCCGGTGACGGCGCGAGCAGGTTGCCCTCCGGGCCGAGCGTGCGCGCCAGACTGGTGACCATCTCCTCCCGGATCGCGTCCAGCGGCGGGTTGGTGACCTGCGCGAAGAGCTGGGTGAAGTAGTCGAACAGCAGCCGCGGGCGCTGCGAGAGCACCGCCATCGGGGTGTCGGTGCCCATCGACCCGATCGGCTCCATGCCGGCACGGGCCATCGGCGCGATGATGACCCGCAGCTCCTCCTCGGTGTAGCCGAAGACCTGCTGGCGGCGGCGCACCGACTCGTGCCCGTAGATGACGTGCTCACGTTCGGGCAGGTCGTCCAGGGAGATCAGGCCGGCGTGCAGCCACTCCTCGTAGGGGGCGGCGGCGGCCAGTTCGGACTTGATCTCCTCGTCGTCGACGATCCGGCCCTGGGCGGTGTCGATCAGGAACATTTTCCCCGGCTGCAGCCGGCCCTTCTGCACCACCTTGTGCGCGGGGATGTCGAGGACGCCGACCTCGGAGGCCATGACGACCAGACCGTCGTCGGTCACCCAGTAGCGGGACGGGCGCAGCCCGTTGCGATCGAGCACCGCGCCGATGACCGTGCCGTCGGTGAAGGCGATCGACGCCGGGCCGTCCCACGGTTCCATCAGCGTCGAGTGGAACTGGTAGAAGGCCCGCCGGGCCGGATCCATCTCGTCGTGGTTCTCCCACGCCTCCGGGATCATCATCAGGACGGCGTGCGGCAGGCTGCGCCCGGCCAGGTGGAGCAGTTCCAGGACCTCGTCGAAGCTGGCCGAGTCGCTGGCGCCGTCCGAGCAGATGGGGAACAGGCGGCTCAGCTCCCCCGGGATCAGGTCGCTGGCGAGCAGCGCTTCCCGGGCCTGCATCCAGTTGCGGTTGCCACGCACGGTGTTGATCTCACCATTGTGGGCCGCGAACCGGTACGGGTGCGCCAGCGGCCAGCTCGGGAAGGTGTTGGTGGAGAACCGGCTGTGCACCAGAGCGATGGCGCTGGCGAACCGGGGATCGTCAAGATCGGGGAAGTACGCGGAAAGCTGGTGGGTGGTGAGCATCCCCTTGTAGACGATGGTGCGCGCGGACAGGGAGGGGAAGTACACCCCCGCCTCCAGGCGGGCCCGCTTGCGCACGCGGAACGCCCGGCGCTCGAGGTCCATCAGGTCGAAGGACCCGTCGGCGGCGCCGTCACCAGCTGTGACACCGGTTGTGCCGCTGCCGCTGGCCGTGGGGGGCAGGCCGAGGAAGAGCTGGCGCATCCACGGTTCGACCTCGGCGGCGGCCCGGCCGACCATGTGGCTGACCACCGGCACCTCACGCCAGCCCAGGACCCGCAGGCCCTCCGCGCGTACGATCCGGCTGATCGCGCGGACCGCGTCGTCCCGGTCGCCGGCGATCTGCGGCAGGAACGCCGTCCCCGCCGCGTACTGGCCGGGCGGCGGCAGCGGGAAGTCGACGACGTCGCGCAGGAACGTGTCCGGGATCTGCAACAGGATGCCCGCGCCGTCCCCGGTGTCCGGGTCGGAGCCGGAGGCACCCCGGTGGTCAAGGTTGCGTAGCACGGTGAGGCCCTGTTCGACCAGCTCGTGACTGCGTCGCCCACGAACGTCGACGACGAAGCCGACCCCGCAGGCGTCGTGCTCGAACGTGGGGTCGTACAAACCTTGTGCGATCGACATCCGGCGGGTCCTGTCCGTCTTCAGGGGATCTCCAAGAGGCGGACGACGCTGTCCGGACGCGCCGCCGCGACAGGGAATGTCCCGGCCGGGCGCACTAACGAGTGTGCCACGTGCGCACTGGATCCGCCGTGATCACAAACGGGCTGGCTGCGGATGTGGCCAACCGGGCACTCGGTGGCGCCTCGGCCCCGAGGTGCGCCGGCCGGTCCCCGGGCATGCTGCGCTGACCGTACACCGACATCACGGACACCTTTCGTCGCTGTTTCCAGCGCTGCCTTCCAGCACTGTCCGCGACCGCTGTCAGCCGCCGACTGTCGGACTCCGGACACCTCGTTCCGCGTACTCTCCGTACTCTCCGTGTTCCCTGCGTTGTTCCCCGCGTTCTCCCGTCCTCCTCGTTTTCCGCCGTCGCGGCCGGGCGCCGCCCCGGTCAGGGTCGGTCGGACGGCTCGCTGGTCGCGGGGACGGCGGACTCCACACCCGGCAGCGCACCCGGCACACCCGGCGGCGCGGTGTCGGGCCGAGCCGGGCCGGCTTCCCCGTCCGGGCCGCCGCCTTCGGCCGCCGCGCTCCCCGCGTCACTCTCCCCGTCCGGGCCGTTGGCCTGGGCGGCGGCGTCACCGGAGGCAGCGGAGGGCCGGCTGGGTGGTTCGCTCGAGGCGGCCGCGGGCCCGGCGACGGGGCCGGGGCTGGGGCCGGGGCCGGGAGCGGCGCTGGGGCTGGGGCCGGCGCTGGGATCGTCGGCGGGTGTTTCGGCGGCCGCCGGAGGGTCGACAGGAGCGCGCAGGAACACCAGGGCGAGCGCCGCGGCGGCGAACACGACCAGCGACGTCCAGTCGTTGAGGCGCACCCCGAGGAAGGTGTGGGCCTCGTCGATGCGCAGCGCCTCGATCCACGCCCGCCCGGCGGTGTAGAGCAGCACGTAGAGCGCGAACAGCTTGCCCCGGCCGAGCCTGTGGTGGCGGTCCACCCACAGCAGGATGCCGGCCACCCCGACGTTCCACAGTGCCTCGTACAGGAAGGTGGGATGGTAGAGCGACTCACCGGCGACACGCTGGTGCTCGGGATCTATCCGCAACGCCCAGGGCAGGTCGGTCGGGCGCCCGTAGAGCTCCTGGTTGAACCAGTTGCCGACCCGCCCGACGGCCTGGGCCAAGGCCAGGCCCGGGGCCGCCGCGTCGGCGAACAGGCCGAAGCCGACCCCGCGGCGCCGGCAGGCGAGCCACACGCCCAGTGCCCCGCCGGCGACCGCGCCCCAGATCCCCAGCCCGCCGTGCCAGACCCGCAGTATGTCGACCGGGTCCCCGCCGGCGCCGAAGTAGGCGTCCGGGCTGGTGACGACGTGGTAGACCCGCGCTCCGACGATGCCGAACGGGACGGCCCATCCGGCCACGTCGGTGGCGAGATAGGCCGGCTGGCCGCGCGCGCGCAGCCGCCGCCCGGTGATCACAGTCGCGATCACGATACCGACGATGATCGTAAGGGTGTAGCCCCGCAGCGGGACGGGGCCTACGTACAGGATGCCCGTCGAGGGGCTGGGAATCGCGGCTAGGACCACATAGGTCAAGCTATACCGCCCGTAACCTGGCCCTCGCCATGCCCCACATCACCGACCGTCACAAGAATCACCGTAAGTTACCAGCAGGCCATTATCAAGCGTCATCAAATACCACCAAACGTCACCGGACATCAGCAGCCATCAGCAGGCGTTACAATACGTTACAAGGCATGACAAAGGATGACAAATTGCCATAAAGCGTGCCTGTAACCGCGGCACCGGGCACGGACGGCGGGAACGGTGCGGGCGGCGAAACCGCCGGGGATCACCCCCGTGGCACGGACGGCTCGGGGCGGCGTACCCCGGTGGCGAGCCCGGTCACGATCCCCCGCAGCGCCACCTCCGCCTCCCCCGGATCCGCCCCGGCACGTTCGGCCTCCAGCAGCGCCTTGACCAGGGCCGATCCGACGATCACACCGTCGGCGAAGCCGGCGACCTCGGCCGCCTGTTCGGGTGTGCTCACACCGAGCCCGACGGCGACCGGCGTGTCGGTGACGGCCCGGAGCCGGCGGGTCAGGTCGGCCGCCTGCGCGCCGACCCGCTCCCTGGTCCCGGTCACTCCCATCAGGGACGCCGCGTAGATGAAGCCCTTGCTGACCGTGGCGACCCGCGCCAGCCGGGCGTCGGTCGAGCTCGGCGCGACCAGGAAGACGGAGTCGAGCCCGGCGTCGGCGGTGGCCGCAAGCCACGGGCCGGCCTCCTCGGGCGGCAGGTCCGGGGTGATCGCGCCGGCCCCGCCCGCGGCCGCGAGATCACGCGCGAACGCGTCGACCCCGTAGCGCTCGATCGGGTTCCAGTAGGTCATCACCAGCGCCGGCACGCCGGTGACGGCCACCGCCTCCACCGTGCGCAGGACGTCGGCGGTGGTGACCCCGCGGCGCAGGGCCGCGTCCGACGCGGCCTGGATCACCGGGCCGTCCATGGTCGGATCCGAGTAGGGCAGGCCGACCTCGACGACGTCCGCCCCGGCCTCGGCAAGGGCCCGCACCGCCGCGATCCCGCCGGCCACCGAGGGGAAGCCCGCCGGCAGGTAGCCGACCAGCACCGCCCGCCCGTCAGCGCGCGCCCTGGCAAAGACCTGGCTCAGCCGGCTCTGCTCGCTGGGCTCGCCGGCGAGACTCCGTTCATCCGAAAGACTTCGCACCCTGATCCGTTCCGTGATCCGTTCCGGCGGCGGCGGCCAGGCCGTGCCTGACGCCCGCCGCGCGGAGCTGGTTCGGCATGCTTCCGGTCGCTGGCGGTGTTCTCCCCCGCCAGTGATGGCGTTTTTCGTCGGTGACAGCGTTCCCGCCGGTGCTGGCCGTCAGAGGAGATCGAACCACTTCGCCGCGGTGTCGACGTCCTTGTCGCCCCGCCCCGAGCAGTTCACGACGACGACGGCGTCCGGGCCGAGATCCCGGGCGACGTCGAACGCGGCGGCGAACGCGTGCGCGCTCTCGATCGCGACCAGGATGCCCTCCAGCCGGGCCACCAGGCGCAGCGCGTCCATGGCGGCCTGGTCGTCGACCACCCCGTAGGTCGCCCGGCCCGTCTCGTGCAGCCAGGCGTGCTCGGGGCCGATGCCCGGATAGTCCAGCCCGGCCGAGATCGAGTGCGACACCTGCGTCTGCCCGTCGGCGTCCTGGAGAAGAAAGGTGCGCATGCCGTGCAGAACGCCGGGAGCGCCACCGGCGATCGCGGCCGCGTGCCGGCCGGTGGCCAGCCCGTCGCCGCCGGCCTCGGCGCCGATCAGGCGGACCGAGGTGTCATCGATGAACGGATGGAAGATCCCCATCGCGTTCGAGCCGCCGCCGACGCAGGCCACCACCGCGTCGGGCAGCCGGCCGACGCGCTCGAGCACCTGCGCCCGCGCCTCCACCCCGATGACCCGCTGGAAGTCGCGGACCAGCATCGGGAACGGGTGCGGCCCCATCACCGAGCCGATGCAGTAGTGGGTCGTGTCCACCGTGGCCACCCAGTCCCGCATGGCCTCGTTGATCGCGTCCTTGAGGGTGCGGCTGCCCGCGGCGACGGGGACGACCTCGGCGCCGAGCAGCCGCATCCGGGCGACGTTGAGCGCCTGCCGGGAGGTGTCCTCCTCGCCCATGTAGACCACGCAGTCCAGGCCGAGCAGCGCGCAGGCGGTGGCCGTGGCCACCCCGTGTTGGCCGGCGCCGGTCTCGGCGATCACCCGGGTCTTGCCCATCCGGCGGGTGAGCAGGCACTGGCCGAGCACATTGTTGATCTTATGGGAGCCGGTGTGGGCCAGGTCCTCCCGCTTGAGCAGGATGCGGGCGCCGCCGACGTGCGCGGTCAGCCGGGCCGCGTCCGTGAGCGCGGTGGGCCGGCCGGCGTACGTCGCGAGCAGCCCGTCCAGTTCGGCGGTGAAACCGGGATCGGCCCGCGCGGCCGCGTAGGCCTCGGTCAACTGGTCCAGCGCGGTGAACAGCGCCTCGGGGACGAAACGGCCGCCGAAACGGCCGAAGTGCCCGGCACTGTCGGGCACCGGGCTCACCGGCGCGGCATCCGCGTTGGCGAGCCCGGCGGCGGAGGTCACGGCGGAGGTCACGGCGTGACCCTATCGTCTCGGAGACGCGCCAGGCGCGGTGTGGTCAGCGACTGGTCAGCGACCGACCTTGGTGGCTGGATGCGCACCGGCGGTGACCAGATCCGCGACCGTCTGACGGGGATCCGTGCCGGTCACCGCGGCTTCCCCCACCAGGACCGCGTCGGCTCCGGCCGCGGCGTAGGCGAGCAGGTCGTGCGGCCCGCGTACGCCGGACTCGGCGACCTTGAGCACCCCTGGCGGCAGCAGCGGCGCCAGCCGGGCGAAGGTGTCGCGGTCGACGTCCAGCGTCCGCAGGTCACGCGCGTTGACGCCGATCAGCCGGGCTCCCGCGTCGACCGCCCGCGTGACCTCCTGCTCGTCGTGCACCTCGACCAGGGCGGTCATACCCAGCGACTCGACCCGTTCGAGCAGGCCGACCAGCCGGGGCTGCTCCAACGCCGCCACGATCAGCAGGACGATGTCGGCACCGTGCGCCCGCGCCTCGAAGACCTGGTAAGGGGAGATCACGAAATCCTTGCGCAGGAGGGGCACGTCCACCGCGACGCGCACGGCGTCCAGGTCGGCCAGCGACCCGCCGAACCGGCGCCGCTCGGTCAGGACGCTGATCGCCGCCGCGCCCGCCGTCTCGAACTGGGCCGCCAGCTCCGCCGGGTTGGCGATCGTGGCGAGCTCGCCCTTGGACGGGGAACGGCGCTTGACCTCGGCGATCACCGCGACTGCCCGGCTGCGCAGCGCCGCCAGCGCGTCCCTGGGATCAGGAACGCGCTCGACGCGTCGTTTCAGCGCTGCCAGGGGGGTCGCGACCTCCCGTTCGGCGAGGTCCGCACGGACCCCGTCAAGGATGTCGTCGAGAACGCTCATCGATCTGTGCCCGTGGCTGTCTCGGCCATGGCGCCGATGTTAGGCCAGGCGTGTGCGACAGGCATCCGCCCCCCGCCGAAGGGCTCGCGTGCTCACATCCGCCGGTTGCTCACCGGTTGACACAGGCCCGGCGGCGGTGAAACGAGGGAGCCGAAAAACCTTTGCACATCGGATACGCGGACGCCATGCCCACGTACCGTGATTGTCCGTTTGTTGGCTACCTGGAGGGAATGCTGCCGACCGTAAAGTAGCCGACACTCGGCAGTCCGCCCACCGCCGACCGGTTGCCGGCCCACCAGCGATCCGCCGCGGCGCCCTCTACGGCGCACCCGGTCGGCCAGACCCGGGATCAGGCCGGGGCCGGGATCAGGTCGGGTCGTCGCCGCGGTCGATGGCCTCCCAGGCGTCGACCGGCCGGGCCGCCGGGCTTCGGTAGCGGGCGGACAGCGCCGACCAGGTGCGCCCGCGCAGCGCGACGAGCAGCCCGCCGCCGGCGAGGAGCACGCCGCCGGCGGCGGCCAGCCACGGCGCGGCGGTGCGCCGCAGATCCCGCAGGTCGGCGGTGGCGCCGGGGGCGAGGTCACGCACCCGCGCGGTGGCCCGTGCCGCCGAGAGGGGATCGGCCGCGATCCGGCCGGCGACGACGGCAGCCGCCACTCCGGCGAGCAGGACGAGCACGCCGACGACCACCCGGCCGGCACGCCTGGTCGCGGCGATCGCCACCACCCCGGCGAGTCCCACCAGGCCCAGCCCGGCGAGGGCCGGGGCAAGTTCGGAGCCGCTCAGGCTGGCGGCAAGCGGCGCCGCGGCCGCCACCGGCTCGTCCGCCACCGTGGCGGCGACCCGCACCCGCACCCAGGTCGCCCCGACGGTGAGCAGCACCACCGCGGCGCCGAGCAGGCAGGCTGCCACCGCCACGGCCATCTCCCGCCGCCGGCCGGCGGCGGCCCGTCCACCCCCGGCCGCGGACGCGTCATGGTCCGCGGGAGCACCGGGAGCCGTGGTGTCGTGGGCCGCACGGGTGCCGTCGTCACGGTGCTCACCGGCGGTCGCGGACGGCGTCCGCGGTGGTGCTCCCCCGGTCATGTCGGCGGACGCAGCGACTCGGCGATCTCGATCGCCCGCAGCACCGCCGCCGCCTTGGTCCGGCTCTCGTCGTTCTCGGCCGCGGGGACGGAGTCGGCGACTATACCCGCGCCGGCCTGCACGTAGGCGACGCCGTCGCGCAGCACGGCGGTGCGGATGGCGATCGCGGTGTCCAGGTCACCGCCGAAGTCCAGGTAGCCGACCACGCCCCCGTACAGGCCCCGGCGGGTGGGCTCGAGGCTCTCGATGATCTCCATCGCGCGCACCTTCGGCGCGCCGGTGAGGGTGCCGGCGGGAAAGGTCGCCGTGAGGACGTCCACGGCCGACCGGTCCTCGGCGACCTCACCGATCACCGTGGACACGATGTGCATGATCTGCGAGAACCGCTCGACGGCGGCGAACTCGACCACCCGGACCGACCCCGGCGTGCAGACCCGGCCCAGGTCGTTGCGGACCAGGTCGACGAGCATCACGTGCTCGGACCGTTCTTTGGGATCGGCGAGCAGCTGCGCGGCGAGCTCGGCGTCCGCCTCCGGGGTGGCGCCGCGGGGGCGGCTGCCGGCGATCGGGTGCAGCAGCGCGCGGCGTCCGGTCACCGTCACGTGCGCCTCCGGCGAGGAGCCGATCACATCATGGTCGTCGAAGCGCAGCAGGTACATGTACGGGCTCGGGTTGGACGCCCGCAGCACCCGGTAGATGTCCAGGGCGGCGGCCGTCGTCCGCCGCTCGAAGCGCTGGGAGACCACGATCTGGAAGCACTCGCCGGCCCGGATCTCCTCGATGGCGGCCTCGACGGACGCCTCGAAACGCTCCGGTGGGGTTGCCGAGACGAAGTCCGCGATCGACAGCTTCGCCGGCACCCCGGTGCTGGCCACGGTCGGCTCGGTCGACTTGCACAGGCCGGCGGTCATGACCTCGAGCCGGTGCAGGGCGTCGTCGTAGGCCGCGTCCAGGTCGCCGCCGCCGCAGGTGAACACGTTGGCGATCAGCAGGCAGGAGCAGTCCCGGTGGTCGAAGACGGCCAGGTCGGCCGTGAGCATCATGCGCAGCTCGGCCATGCCCAGATCGTCCACGGCGGTCGCGGGCAGCCGTTCCACCCGTCGGATGATGTCGTACGACAGGTAGCCCACCAGCCCGCCGGTCAGCGGCGGGCCGTCGGGCAGCCGGGGTGCGCGCAACGTCGCCTGCGCCGCCCGCAGGATCTCCAGCGGGTCGCCGCCGGTGGGCAGCCCCGGCGGAGGGTCACCAGCCAGCCAGACCGCCGATCCGTCACGTTCGGTGAGAGTGGCCGCGGCCCGGACACCCACGAACGAATACCTCGACCACGCCTCGCCGTTCTCGGCGGACTCCAGCAGGAACGTTCCGGGGCCGCCGGCGAGCTTGCGGTAGATCCCGACCGGGGTCTCGCCGTCGGCGAGCAGGCGGCGGGTCACCGCGACCACCGGGTATTCGGCGGCCAGCTCGTGGAACCGCGAGCGACCGGGGCTGATCTCCCCTGTGGTCACGGCTGTGCTCCCCTCGCGGGTTCGGCGGCGTCCGCGCGCCGGGCGTCGCGGGCCCGTGGCGGATCGATGACGGTGACCGGCAGCCGCCGGCCGTCGAAACAGCTCCGGCTGCCGGTGTGGCAGGCCGGCCCCACCTGGTCGACCTGGACCAGGACGGTGTCCCCGTCGCAGTCCAGCGACACCGAGCGGACCAGTTGCAGGTTGCCGCTGGTGTCCCCCTTGACCCAGTACTCGCGGCGGCTGCGGCTCCAGTAGGTGGCCCGTCCGGTGGTCAGCGTCCGGCGCAGGGCCTCGTCGTCCATCCAGCCAACCATCAGCACCTCGCCGGTGTCGTACTGCTGGGCGACCGCCGGGAACAGGCCGGCGGCGTCACGTTTGAGCCGGTCCGCGATCGCGGGGTCCAGCTGGGGAGATGGGGCGGGCACGTGCCCATTGTGCCGCGCCTGACGGCCCGGCCATACCCGATAACGTTGCGCCAGCACGGCGCAGCGACCAGTCCAGCGTGACACACTGGCCAAATTCGGTGGGACGGGCGGACCAGACGCACCCGTTCGTCCAGCATCCGTCCAGTACCAACATCCGTCCGGTAGTTGTCAATTTGGCACGCGACCCGCCACGGTGACACTACGATCACTGCGTGATCCCGGTCAGACGAGTCGTCGCCGGCCTTCGAGCGCGGTCCGCCACCACGCCCGGCCTGCTCCGTCTGCTGTCGGCGGGTCTGCTCGGCGCGACGCTGCTGCTCTGGCTGACCGCGTTCGGCACCGGGCTGTCCCGCGCCGACGCGATCGACACCGTCAGGAACGACGCCGGGCCGTCGTTCGTCGCCGCGCAACGCATCCATGCCGATCTGTCGGTCGCGGACGCCACGGTTGCCCGCGCCTTCCTGGCCGGTGGAGTCGAACCCGTCGCGCAGCGCCGGGTCTACGAGGAGTCGGTGGCCTCCGCCTCCCGCCGCGTCGTCGACCTGGCCCGTACCGGCGGACCGCTCGAGGCGCGGGAGCCGCTGACCACCCTCGCCCGCGAGATTCCGACCTACACCGGCCTGGTGGAACGGGCCCGTACCAACAACCGGCTCGGCAACGTCGTCGGCGCGGCCTACCTTCGGCAGGCGTCCACGCTGATGCAGTACACGATCCTGCCGGCGGCCGACGCTCTGGCCGCTGTCGACGCCGGGCGGATCGACGCCTCCTACGACCGGGCCACCGCCTGGTACCACCCGGTGCTGGTCGCCCTCGCCGGGCTGGCGTGTCTGGCGGGCCTGGTCGCCGTGCAGGTGCTGCTGTACCGCCGCACGAACCGCGTGTTCAACCTGCCGTTGGTCGCCGCGACCGCGCTGGTCGCCGGCGTGCTCGGCTACACGCTCAGCGCCTTCGCCGCCGAACGGTCGGCGCTGCGGGACGGGCGTGACGACGCCTTCCAACCGATGACGCTCGTCGCGCAGGCACGTGGCCTCGGTCTTCGCGCCTGGGGCGACGAAAGCCTGGCGCTGATCGCCCGGGGTAACGGCACGCTGTTCGACCAGGACGCGGTGCGGGTCACTCAGCGTCTGGGCTACGACGAGTCCGGCCGGGCGTTGAACGACGCGCCGGCGGCTGGCACGACGTCAGGCGGCGCGACCGCGGACGAGGCGCTCGGCCCGCCGGTGCTGCCCGCCGTCGCCGCCGCGGGTGGGCCGGACGCACAGCCGCGGGCCGGCCTGGCCGGCGCCTGGGAGCAGTATCAGAAAACCAGCGTCCAGGTCCGGGCGGGAGCCGCGCAACCGGGCGGCTTCCAACAGGCCGTCAAACTCGCGCTCACCGACGGTACCGCCACGTTCGGACGGTACGACAGGACGGCCGACGCCGCGCTGACCGCGAGCGAGCGACGGTTCGCCGCCACGCTGGCCGACGCCTCGGACGACCTCGCCCCGGTAGCGGTCGCCGCGACCGTCGTTCTGGTCGGCGCCACCGCGCTGACCATCGCCGGATTCCAGGTCCGTATCAACGAATACCGCCGAGCGTGACACCAACCTGACACAAGGCTTACTCCGCCAGGATCGACAACCTACGATTGGCCCGTGGGAGTGATCTTGCGCCGGAAGCGCGCGAGGGCGAGGGGGCCGCGCACCGCGGCAGCGGCGGGGGTCGGGCATTACTGGCCGGGCTCGTCGCCTGCGGGAGCATCGGGGCGGGCCTGCCGGACGCCGCGCGACCGTTGCCGCCCCGAGCGACGTCGGCCGCGACCGCCGCGCCCACCGGCGGCGCGAATCCCGGTGCGCCGGCCGCTTCGCCACCCTCGCCGGCACCACCGCCGGCCAGCTGTGGCAACCCGACCGCCACCTGGCGTCCGCCGTCGCCGATGCCGGCGCCGGGAAGCGTCCCGACAACCCCGGCACTGCGTAGGATCTTCGATCGGGGCTATCTGATCGTCGGCGTCCGTCCGGACACCCCGCCGTTCGGCTCGGTGAACCCGGACACCGGCGAGTTCGAGGGCTTCGACGTCGACATCGCGAACCTCGTCGGCAGGTGGTTGTTCGGCGCGCCGAGGCACGTGCGGTTCCGTGCCATCACCGCCGCGCAACGGCTGCCGCTGGTCGCGCAGGGCGAGATCGACCTGTCCACCGGCTCGTTGACGGCGACCTGTGACCGGCTGCTCGAGGTCGACTTCGCCACCGTGTACTACATGACCGCGACCGGTCTGCTGGTGTCGCGCGACTCGAACTACCACAGCCTGGCGGACCTCGGCGGCAGGAAGGTGTGCGCCGCGTCCGGCACCACGTCGCTGCAGGCGATCGAGAACGAGCCGTCGCACCCGATCCCCTACCCGGTGTCGAACGTCGCCGACTGTCTGATCGCGCTGCAGGACGGCGAGGTCGAGGGCATCGTCAACGACGAGATGGTGCTGGCGGGCCTGGCGGCGCAGGACCCGCGGACCCACGTCGTCAACGCCGACCGGTTCGACCAGCCGATCACCGCGGGGGTGAGCAAGGACAACCCCGACCTGACCGCGTTCGTCAACGGTGTGCTCGAGCGGGCGTTCGCCGACGGCACCTGGGCCCAGATCTTCGACCGCTGGCTGGACCGCACCGTCCCGGCGCCGCCGACCCCGGTCTACCGAAACTAGGCTGCCGTGGCACCCGGTCGGCTCGACGCCGTGGACGTCACGCTCACCCGGTTGGAGGCGAGCAGCGCGACGCTGGCCCGCTCGCTGCTCGACCTGGACGCGCGGGCTGCCCGCGTGCTGCCGGCCCCGGCTGCCACGGCGAGCGCGCCGGGCAGCCAGACCGCGATGTACGCCGGCCGGGCGCGCGACCGGCTGGACTGGTTATGGGACCGGTTCACCACGCTGTCCGAGGTGCTGACCAGGGCACGGACGCTACGCACCGGCGGGCCGCGACCGCGCAGGACGGAGGAACTCGAAGCCCTGCTGCACCGGGCGTCGGTGCCGCGCAAACCGCCCCCACCACACGCCGACCCAGCCGCCGCGGGCGGTGGCGTGGACGATGGCGATGGCGATGGCGGTGGCGTGGGCGCGGGCGGCCCCGTCGGTGCTGTGGCCGGCATCTCGATCCATCCCGAGGAGCTGCTGGTCGGCACCGCCGAGACGGTGGCCGCCGCGAACGCCGACCTCGACCTGCTCGAGACCGCCCGGTCCGGCAGCCTCGCGACGCTGGCCGCCGCCGAGCGCGAACTCGCCGAGCTGACGGCGGCGCTCCAGCGGATCGGGCTGGGCTCCGGCTCCGTCGCCGAGCTGGCAGCCGCCAGGACGAGCGTGTCGTCGCTGGCGGCGAGCGTCGCCAGCGACCCGATGGCGGTGACGCCGGCCGAACCGGCCGAGACTGCCGACCGGGTCCGCCTGGCCCGCGACGCCGTCGACGAACTGTGCCGGCAACACGACTCGCTGCCCGACGAGCTGCGCGCGGCCAGCGAGCTGCTCGCCGAGATCGTCTCGGCTGCCGCCGCGGCCGAGCGGGCGACGGCGACCGTCGTCACGCGGGTGACCGGTACCGACACCGGCCTGCTGCGGCTGGCGGACGGCTGGCTGGACGACCCACAGCGGGGCCTGCGCCCGTGGCTGGAACGTCTCGACCGCCGTCAGGCCACCGGCGACTGGCTGCGGGCCAGCCGCGGGCTCACCGCCTGGCGCGGTGTCGCCACCTCGGCGCTGGCCACCGCCCGGCGAGCCGCCGAGGTGAACGCCGCACCGCTGAACCGACGCGGCGAGCTGCGCGGGCTGCTGCGCGCGCTGCACGCGAAGGCGGTACGCCACGGCGTGGCGGAGGCGCCGGATCTCGATGTCGTCTTCCAGCGAGCGCGGGAGACGCTCTACACCTCGCCGGTCGATCTCGACGCGGCCACCGAGCTTGTGATGTCGTACGCCGCGAAACTGGTCGGCCACACCGACCTCGAGGAGCCGACGCGATGAGACAGCAGTCGAGCCCGACGGCGTCGTCCGCCGGGCTCCGGTGCCAGGAGCCGGGATGCGGCGGCACAGTCCAGCCGGACGGGTTCTGCGACGAGTGCGGGACCGCTCCCTCCCCCGCCTCGGCGCCCGGCACGCCAGGATCCGGGCCGTCCGTCCTGTCGGCGTCCTCCCTGTCGGCGTCGTCGCGGCAGCAGCCGTCGCCCCAGGCCCCGGTGTCGTCGAGCTCCACCCCGTCGCTGGCCTCGTCCCGCGCCTCGCGGGCCGGCCGGACCAGGGGCTCGAAGCCGGCCAGGCCGTCGGTGCGCCGGCTCGGCGCCGGGCTGGTGCAGGTGCCCGAGACAACCATGCCGGACCCGGCCCTGCTGGTACAGGCCAACCCGGTGGTGCCCGAGAACAAGCGGTTCTGCCACAGGTGCGAGAAGCCGGTGGGGCGCAGTCGGCAGGGGCGGCCGGGCCGCACGACCGGCTTCTGCGCCCACTGCCAGCAGCCGTTCTCGTTCGCCTCGGGGTTGCGCCCTGGCGACAGGATCGGCCCCCCGGTGAGCTCCAGCGACAGGACCCCCCGCTACGAGGTGATGGGCGCGATCGCCCACGGCGGCCAGGGCTGGATCTACCTGGCCCTCGACCACAGCGTGGAGGGCCTGCGGGTCGTGCTCAAGGGGCTGCTCGACGCCGGAGACGCCGGCGCCCGCGCCGCCGCCATCGCCGAGCGGCGCTTCCTCGCGTCCGTCGACCACCCGACGATCGTCAAGATCCACACGTTCGTCGAGCACGCCGGGACCGGCTACATCGTGATGGAGTATGTCGGCGGGACGTCACTGCGCGAGCTGCTCAAACGGCGCCGCGCGGCGCGCGGCCAGCCGGACCCGCTGCCAGTGGCCGAGGCGATCTCCTACCTGCTCGCGGTGCTGCCGGCGTTTGCCTACCTGCACCGCAACGGTCTGCTGTTCTGCGACTTCAAGCCGGACAACGTGATGCTCGGGCAGGACACCCTCAAGCTCATCGATCTCGGCGCGGTCCGCCGGGCCGACGACGTCAGCAGCGACGTCTACGGCACGCCGGGCTACCAGGCGCCGGAGGTCGGCGACCAGTTCCCGTCGGTCGCCTCCGACCTGTACACGCTGGGACGCACGTTGGCCGTGCTGATCCTGGACTTCCGTGGCAACACCTCCACGTACAAGCACTCGTTACCGCCGCCGGACGACCACCCGCCGCTGCGCCGCTACGACTCGCTGCACCGCTTCCTGCTGAAGGCCACCGCGTCCTCGCCGGACGACCGGTTCGCCAGCGCCGACGAGATGCACGACGAGTTGCTGGGCGTGCTGCGCGAGGTCGTGGCTGCCGAACGTGGCACGCCGGCACCCGCCCCGAGCCGGCGGTTCACCGGCGACACCCACCCGACCGGCGAGAACCCGGACGGCAGCCGAGCCGGGCCGGCCGCCTCGGTGCTGCCGGCGCTGCGGGTCGACCCCGACGATCCGGCCGCCAGCACGCTCGCCGCGCTGCCGGACGCCGACCCTGCCACCCTCGCCGAACTGCTGGCGGCGATCCAGCCGGTCACCGTCGAGGTGCGGCTGCGGCTGGCCCGCGCCCAGCTCGAAGCCGGCCGGTACGAACAGGCCCGCCGGACGCTCGACGCGATCGAGGACGAGGACCCGTGGGACTGGCGGGTCGGCTACTACCGCGGCCTGGTTGCGCTGGCCGACGGCGACGTCGCCACCGCGCGTGCCGAGTTCGACGGCGTCTACAGCGAGGCGCCGGGCGAGCTCGCACCCAAGCTCGCGCTGGCGCTCGCCGCCGAGGTCGACGGCGACACGCGCTACGCCGAGCGGATGTACGACGTGGTGTCGAGCACCGACGACTCGTTCACCAGCGCGGCGTTCGGGCTGGCCAGGGTGCGGACGGCGGCCGGGGACCGGCAGGGCGCCGCCGACGCCTACCGGCAGGTGCCACCGACGTCGGCGGCCTACCTCGACGCCCAGGTCAGACTTGCCCGGCTGTTGGGAACGGTGACGGCCGCCGGCTCGCCCGACGGAGCCGGGCTGATCGAGGCGTCGGCTATCCTCGGCCGGCTCGACCTGGACCCGGCCCGGCGCGTCGCGCTGGAACGTGACCTGCTGGCCGCCGCCGTCGACCTGGTGGGCTCCGGCGCCGTCGCGCCGGACGACACGGTGACGGTGGTCGGCCGAGCGCTGCACGGGGAGGACCTGCGGTTCGGGCTTGAGGCTGCCTACCGGGAGCTGGCGCGGCTGGCGCCCACCGTCGACGACCGCTACTTCTACGTCGACGAGGCGAACCGGATCCGGCCGAGGACTCTGACGTGAATCCGCGCCCGGACGTCGACGACGTCGTGACCGCCAGCCCGGTCACCGCGGACCCGGTCGACGACGACACCGTGGACGACCGCACCGTGGACGACGGCGCGATCCGGTGCCCACGGTGCGCCGCGGTGGCATTCGCCACCGACTCCTACTGCGAGGCGTGCGGCACCTTGCTGCGCGCCCCCGAGCCGTGCCAGAGCTGTGGCGCGGCCGAGTTCGACGGCGACGGCTTCTGCACGACCTGCGGGACGCACCGGGACCCCGGCGCGGCGGGTGCGCCCGGCCGACAACCGCCTCCCGACCGGGTCGAAACCGACCTCGGCCGGATCGCGGGGGTCAGCGACCGGGGTCTGGCGCACCGGGACAACGAGGACGGGATGGGCATGGCGCTGAAGCCGTGGCCGGTCGCCGTGGTCTGCGACGGTGTGTCGAGCGCGCCCGGCTCCGGCCCGGCGGCGCGGGCGGCGGCCACGGTCGCCGTCGAGTCGCTGGTCGCAGCCGCGGCCGCGGCAGCCGACGCCGGACGCGGGCCACTGGCCGCGGCCCCGCGGCAGGTTGGCGCGGACGCTCTGGTCACCGCCGCCGCGGCCGCCCAGCGGGCGGTGCTGGAGCAGCCGATCACCGCCCCCGACACCACGCCGGCGTGCACGTTCGTGGCCGCGGTCGTCGTCGACGGCGTGCTGTCCGTCGGCTGGCTCGGCGACAGCCGGGTGTACCTGCTCGGTGCCGACGGCCCGGTGCGGCTCACGGCCGACGACACGCTCGCCGCGCAGGCCGCACGCGCCGGTCTCATCCCGGCGGAGGCTGTCGAGACGGCGCCGGAAGCGCACACGATCACCCGTTGGCTCGGCCACGACAACGACGGCGACGTGGTCCCGCAGGTCGGTTCCACGCGGCTGACCGGTCCCGGCCGGGTGGTGGTGTGCAGCGACGGACTGTGGAACTACACCTCGGACCCGCGGCTGCTCGCCGCCCACGTGGCCTCGGCCGGCACCGGTGCGGCGCCGATCGACGTCGCCCGGCACCTGATCGACGTCGCCCTACGTGCCGGTGGACACGACAACGTCACCGTCGTCGTCCTTGATGTACCTGACGACCTCACACCTGGAGACTTCGATGGTCACGTTCAGCAGTGACGTCAGCCAGAACGAGTACCTGAGCGAGGGCGCCACCGATGTCCACGCGGTGGTGACGGTCAACGCGGTGGCGGACGAGGCCGGGGCCGGGGCTGTGCCCGGCGGCCCGACCGGCGCGGGCCAGGTCGGCGCGGGCCCCGGCACCGCGGAAGTGATCATCATAGACTCCTCCGGATCGATGGGCGGCAAGAAGATCATCGAAGCCCGGCAGGCGGCCGCCGTCGCGATCGACACGCTGCCCGACGGCGTGGCGTTCGCGGTGGTGTCGGGTGACAGCTCTGCCCGGGTCGTCTATCCGACGAGCGGAACCGGTCTCGCCGAGGCGTCGGCGGCGACCAGGTCGGCGGCGAAGGACGCGGTGCGCGGCGTCCAGGCGGACGGCGGCACAGCCATCGGTCAGTGGCTGACGCTGACCCGCTCGCTGATGACGACCCGGCCCGGCGCGGCCCGGCACGCCATCCTGCTCACCGACGGTCAGAACGGGGAGAGCGAGCAGGTCTTCGCCGCCGCGCTCGCCCAGTGCGAAGGCGTGTTCCAGTGCGACTGCCGAGGGGTGGGCGCCGACTGGAGGGTGTCCGAGCTGCGTCGGATCGCGAGCCTGCTGCTCGGTTCGGTGGAGCTGCTGCGGACTCCGGAACAGATGGCGGACGACTTCCGGGCGGTGGTCGCCGCGGCCACCGCCCGTGCCGTTCCCGACGTGACGTTACGGCTGTGGACGCCCAGGGGCGCGACCGTCCGGTTCCTGCGGCAGGTCTACCCCGAGGTCGACGACCTGACCGGCCGCGGCAGCGACGTCGACGAGCGGATCCGCGACTACCCGACCGGCGCCTGGGGCGCCGGCACCCGCGAATACCACCTGTGCGTCGACGTCGTGCCCGGCCCGGTCGGTACCAGGAAGCTCGCCGCCAGGGTGACCCTCGTCGCCGACGACACCAGGCTGTCCGAATCCCTCGTCCTCGCCGTCTGGACGGACGACGCCGACCTGTCGACCCGGATCAACGGCAAGGTCGCCCACTACACCGGCCAGGCGGAGCTGGCGCAGGTGATCCAGGAGGGCATCGAGGCGAGGACACGGGGCGACGAGGCCACCGCCGCCACCAAACTGGGCCGGGCGGCGCAGCTTGCCGCCGAGACCGACGACGAGGGCACGCTCAGACGTCTGGCCAGGGTGGTCGACATCGACGACCCGGCGACCGGGCAGGTACGCCTCAGGCGCAACATCGACGCGCTGGACGAGATGGACCTGGACGTGTCGTCCACCAAGACGGTGCCGGCGAAGCGATGAGCGTCCGCTGTCAGGAAGGGCACCTGTCGCGGACCCACGACTGGTGCGACCAGTGCGGCATCCCGATCGCCGCCGAGTCGCCGCCGCCAAAGCCGGGCGTCGTCCTCTACGAGCCGGGACCGTCGCAACCGGCCGACGCGGCGGCACAGCCGACCGGATCCGTGCCCGGTGTGCGCGACCCCTCAGGACGGTGACGACCGTTTCTGCGAGACCTGCGGCTACGACTTCGTCACAGGCACGCCGGCCGCCCCGCCCGCGGCCGTACCCGTGGCGGTGTCAGACCCCCAGCAGCCAGATCTTCACCCGGTGCCGGACGGCCCGGCGACCGGCGGCCCCGTGACGTCGCTGCCGGCGCCGGGCAACGCGCCGAGCGGCTGGGAGGCGGAGGTCGCGCCGGACTGGGCGTTCTTCGACCGCGGTTCGGAGGAGGGCGTGTCGTTTCCGGCGACCGTCGTCACCCGCGTGCTCGAACTGCGCGGCTCGCGCTCGCTCATCGGCCGGCAGAGCCGTTCCCGCGGCTACTACCCTGACGTCGACCTGTCGGTGGCGCCCGAGGACAGAGGAGTCTCGCGCACCCACGCGATGCTCGACCACCCGCCGGACGGCATGCTGACCGTCACCGACCTGGGATCGTCCAACGGCACCTACCTCGATGACGAACCGGCGCCGCTGGCCCGCGGCGTGGCCATCCCGCTGCATGACGGATCACGCATCTACGTCGGCTCGTGGACCCGCATCACGATCCGGCGCCGATAGGCACGCTTCCCTCGTCACAGCGGTGGCGAGGAACCACATGGTGGCGAGGAACCACGGGATGCCGTCCCACACCTGTACGGCCCGGACGACGAAAAGCACGTCATCGCGACGGCCACCGCCGGAGCAGTGAAGATCGCGTCAGCGTACCCGGCGACACACTCGCGCCGATCTTCTCCGGGGCATGGCCTCCCTGTCACGGGCCGCCGGTGCCGGCCGCCCACGAGGCGTGCAGGCGCTGGTACACGCCGGGGAGCGCGACCAGCTCCGCGTGGGTGTCCTGTTGGACGATCCGGCCGGCGTCGACGACGACGAGGTCCGCGGACTCGGCCGTGGACAGCCGGTGGGCGATCGTGACCGACGTCCGCCCACGGGTGATCTCGCGCAGCGCACCGGCCAGCCGCACCTCGGTCGCCGGATCCACCGCCGACGTCGCCTCGTCGAGGACGAGCAGGTCCGGAGCGGCAACCTGGGCGCGGGCGAGCGCCACCAGCTGGCGCTCGCCCGCGGCCAGCAGGCCGCCGCGCTCACCGACGCGGGTCCGCACACCGTCGGTGAACCCGCTGATCCAGTCGGCGAGCCCCAGCGCGTCGAACGCGCCCATGACATCACTGTCAGTGGTATCCGGGCGTCCGTAGCGGACGTTGTCGGCGATGCTCGCGTCGAAGAGGAACCCCTCCTGCGGGAGCATCACGACCCGCCGGCGCAGCGCGGCGAACCGCACCCGCGCCAGCGGCACCCCGGCGACGAGCACCTGGCCGGCGGTCGGATCCGTCAGGCGGACGAGCAGCCTGGCGAGCGTGGTCTTGCCCGACCCGGTCTCGCCGACCACCGCGACCCGGCTGCCGGCCGCGATCCACAGGTCGACGCCGCACAGCACGGGCGGACCGCCCGGATAGGCGAACGAGACCCGCTCGAAGCACACCGACAGCGGGCCGGCGGGCAGCTGACGCCCGTCCGGGCCGGGGTCGGGCACGTCGCGGGGGGTGTCCAGCACGTCCAGGACGCGGTGCAGGCCGGCGAGGGCGCCCGCGCCCTCGTTGAGCATCTCGGTCAGCGTCTGCAACGGCACCACGAACAGCGTCACCAGGAAGAGGAAGGCCACCAGCCGCCCGGCGCTGAGATGGCTGCCCACCCCGAGCAGCACCCCGCCGACCACCACCGCGCCGGTGGCGCCCGCCGCCACCAGCTCCCCGGCGGAGAAGACCATGGCGACCAGGCGCTGCGCGGCCGTCTGCGCCGAGCGGTACCGGTCGACGGCGGTGTCCACCCGGGCCGCCGTACGCGCCTGGACACCGTAGGCGCGCACCACCGCCGCGCCGACCACCGACTCCGAGATCGCACCCAGCATGTCCCCGACCCGTTCCCGCACGGTCAGGTACCGCCTGGCGACCCGCGGCTGGAAGCGCCACACCACCACGGCCATCGGGACGAAACAGGCGTATACGACGATGGTCAGCGGCCAGGAGTACACCGCCATCAGCGCGGTCGCGATCATCATCTGCCCGGCGGAGAGCAGCAGCACCATGCCGCCGAACTGCAGGAACTGCGACATCTGGTCGACGTCGCTGGTCACCCGGGAGGTCAGCGTCCCGCGCCGCTGCCGCGCCTGGGCCAGCACGGACATCTCGTGGATGTGCCGGAACGCCCGCACCCGCATGGTCGCCAGGGCCGCCTCCGACGCCCGGTACAGCCGGACGTTCATCCGGTAGGCCGCCAGCGCCGTCACCACGATCGCCACGGCCGCGGCCACCACCGCGTGGCGCACCACGGCAGGGTCCGGCCGGCCGGCCAGCAGGCCACGGTGGACGGTCTGCTGAACGGCGATCGGGATCACCACCCGTCCCACGGTCGCGACCGCGGCAAGGGCCAGCGTCACGGGCAGGCCGGCGGTGAGCTCCGGCGCGAGCCGGCGGATCCGGCCCACCGTGGCCCACAGCGACTCCCGGGACCGCGGGGGCGGGGCCGCTGTCCGCGCCTGCGCCGGGGCCCGCGCCGGATCACCGCCCGGATCCCAGCCCGGATCACCGCCCGAATCACGAGGTGTGGGCACGACGGCGGCGCTCACCACGCCAGCCCGACGTCACCAACCGTGCCCGCCCGTGCCGCTGACCGGTGCGCGCTCATCGCGGCAGCCCCGCGTCCTCGGACCGGCCGCCGTCCACATCCGCCAGGTCATACGCGGACAGCAACGCCGCGTAACCAGGCGTGGTGACCATCAGTTCACGATGGCTGCCGCGCCCGGCGACCCGTCCCCGTTCCAGGTAGACGACGTCGTCGGCGAGCTCGATCGTCGCCCGCCGGTGCGCGACGACAACCACCGTGGACGCGCCCGCCCGCGCCCGTAGACCCGCGATGATCGCCGACTCGACCCGCGGGTCGACGCTGGACGTCGCGTCGTCGAGCACCAGCAGGCGGGGCCGGCGGACCAGCGCGCGGGCCAGCGCGATCCGCTGCCGCTGACCACCCGAGAGCGTCGTGCCCCGCTCTCCGACCTGCGTGTCCAGCCCGGCGGGCAGCGCGGCGACGAAACGGTCCGCCTGGGCCCGGGCGAGCGCGTCCCGGACCGCCTCGTCGTCCACCGCGAGGCCGAGGGTGACGTTGGCGCGGACGGTGTCGTCGAACAGGAACGCCTGCTGGGGGACGAGGGCCGCCACCGCGGCGACCTCGTCGCGCGCGAGCTCCGCCAGGTCGACCCCGTCCACCCGGACCGTTCCGGTGTCGGGGTCGTACAGCCTGACCAGCAGGCCGGCCAGCGTCGACTTGCCCGCGCCGGTCCGCCCCACCAGCGCCACCACCCGGCCCGCCGGCACCTCGAAGCTCACCTTCTCCAGCGCCGGACGCTCCAGCGCCGGACGCCGCGCGAACGGCCGCGGATAGGCGTAGGAGACGGCGTCCACCGCCAGCGCCACCGGCGCGCGCCCCGGCACGGCCGTCGAGCCGAAACACTGGTCGTCGCGCGCCCGCAGCACCGTGCTCACCCGGCGGTGACCGACAACCGACCTGGGCAGCTCGCCGAACACCCAGCCGATCGCCCGCAGCGGGAAGGCCAGCAGCGTGAACAGGTAGGCGACCCGCACCAGCTCCCCGACCTCCAGGCTGCCCGCGGAGATCCGGGCCGTCCCGACCAGCAGGACGACCAGCACGCCGATGTTGGGCAACGCGTCCATCACCGGGTCGAACAGCCCCCGGACCTGCCCGGCGCGCACCATCGCCGCGCGCAGCTCGTCCGCCTTGCGGGCGAACCGGGTCGTCTCGTCGGCCTCCCGGCCCATCGTCTTGACCACCAGCGCGCCGTCGAAGGACTCGTGCGCGAGCCCGCTGACCTCCGCCCGCAGCTGCTGGGCGCGGGCGAGCAGCGGGGAGATCTTCCGGCCATCGATGATGTTGACAGCGCCGAAGGCCGGGAAGACGACACATCCCACACCGGCGAGCAACGGGTCGGTGACGATCAGCACCACCAGGGCGAAGACCAGCGTACCCAGCACCCCCACCGCGAACGGCAGCGGGAGGACCGGCGCCCAGCTCGCCTCGACGTCGGCATTCGCGTTCGACAGCAACAGGCCGGTCGGATGGCGCTGGTGCCAGGACAGCGGCAGCCGCAGGTACTGCCGGATGACGCGGCGACGATAGGCGGCCTGCAACCGGTAGGTCATCACGCCGCCGCCGAGCCGGCGTACGAACATCCCGACGGCCCGCCCCACCCCGACCGTGAACAGGACCGCCGCGGCCAGCACGAGGCCGCCGACACCGGCCCGGCCGGTCGCGAAGGACGGCAGCACGACCCTGTCGACGACCTCGCCGAGCACCACCGCGCTCGCCACCATCATGAAGCCGAACAGGCCGCTGCCGACGACCGCGACGACGAACGTACCCGGCTCGTCCCGGATCCCCGAACCGAGGATGGCCAGCCCCCGGCGGATGACGGCGGGTGAGCCCGCGGAAGGCGGCGCCCCCACCACGTCCGCGTCCGCCGTGTTCGTTGCCGGGGCATCCGCTTTCGGGGCAACGCCCACATGCGCGGACGCCGACGAGGGCGAGGGAGCCGCAGGCGCGGACACAGACGAGCGCGAGGGATCCGTGGGAGCGGAAGTCCTGGACGCCGGTGCTCTCGCGGCCGCCACCATGTCCGGTTCCGCGGCTGTCAGCGCCTTCGCGTGGCTCGGGGCTGCCTGCGCGTGGTTCGGGGCGTGTTCGGGCACGGTTCTCCCCTCCGCTGCTCACCACGGCCGCGCCGCTCACCGCTGGCCTGCTCACCGCTGACGCTGCGCTCACCACGGCAGCCGGCCCCGGTCGACACCGCCGGGACGCATTCACCTCGACGACGCCGCGCACCACAACGTCTTCTGCCGGCGCCACACTCTCCCGAAGTCATCACCCGCCGGAATCGCCACCCGACGCAATCATCGCCCGGCGGGTGACGTCCGGTCCATGCGCGCACAGCGCACACGACGACCCGTATACGACATCTGGCGTACGTCGGCTCGCATACGCCAGCTACTGTGCGCAACGGCTACCGCGTGGTGACTGACCCACATCGGCATCGTCCACCCGCGAGGTGTCCGGCAGACGGCCGTGAGCTGACGGGTGCCCAGCAAACATCCAGCAAACCGGTGCGCCCAGCGGGCTGGCCCGCTCAGCGAAACGCCGCGCCCGGGATCGCCGTCCCCAACGGCACGATCTGCCCGCTGACGGACCCGGGGCGTTCAGCGCGCCGCCGCGCCCGGCCGGACCGGCGCGTTCAGCGGACCGGCACCGCGGCGGCGCGCAGCGCGTCCTTGACCGCGCCGATACGCAGGTCACCGAAATGGAAAACGCTCGCGGCGAGCACCGCGTCGGCGCCGGCGGCGACCGCCGGGGCGAAGTCCGCCAGCCGTCCCGCCCCGCCGCTGGCGATGACGGGCACGTCCACGACCGCGCGCACCGCGGCGATCATCTCCAGGTCGTAGCCGTCCCTGGTCCCGTCGGCGTCCATCGAGTTGAGCAGGATCTCCCCGGCGCCGAGCTTCACCGCCCGCGCCGCCCAGGCGACCGCGTCGATGCCCGTGCCGGTACGGCCGCCGTGGGTCGTCACCTCGAACCGGGGCGTGCCGTGGCCCGAGGTGCCCACCGAGTCCGAGGTGCCCACCGAGTCCGGGGAGCCCGGGGAGCCCGGGGCTCGGGTCCGGCGGGCGTCCACCGACAGCACGATGCACTGGCTGCCGAACCGCAGCGCGCACTCGCGGACCAGCTCCGGACGGGCGACCGCGGCGGTGTTGATGCCGACCTTGTCGGCGCCGGCGCGCAGCAACCGGTCGACATCATCGACCGTGCGTACGCCGCCACCGACCGTCAGCGGGATGAAGACCTGTTCGGCGGTACGCCGGACCACGTCGTAGGTGGTCTCACGGTTCCCGCTGGACGCGGTGATGTCGAGGAAGGTCAGCTCGTCGGCGCCCTCGGCGTCGTAGAGCTTCGCCATCTCCACCGGGTCGCCGGCGTCCCGCAGGTCGGTGAAGTTCACACCCTTGACCACCCGGCCGGCGTCGACGTCCAGACACGGGATCACCCGGACGGCGACGGTCACCGGACTCGCGCGGGCCCGCCGGCGGCGGCCGCCAGCGCCTCCGGCAGGGTGAACGCCCCCGCGTAGAGCGCCTTGCCGACGATGGCGCCCTCGACGCCCGGCACGCCCGCGATGGCCACCAGGTCGTCCAGCGACGACACCCCGCCGCTGGCGACCACCGGCCGGGACGTGGCGGCGGTGACGGTACGCAGCAGGTCGAGGTTCGGCCCGGTGAGGGTGCCGTCCCGGTGGACGTCGGTGACCACATAGCGGGTGCAGCCGTCGGCGTCCAGCCGGGCGAGGACGTCGAACAACTCGCCGCCGTCACGGGTCCAGCCGCGGGCGGACAGGGTGGTGCCGCGGACGTCGAGGCCGACGGCGATCCGGTCGCCGACCCGGTCGATCGCCGCGCGCACCCAGTCGGGGTTCTCCAGCGCGGCCGTGCCGATGTTCACCCGGGCCGCACCGGTCGCCAGCGCCGCGTCCAGGGAGTCGTCGTCACGGATCCCGCCGGAGACCTCCACGGCCACGTCGACCGACCGCACCACCTCGGCGATCAGGTCACGGTTCGAACCCCGGCCGAAAGCCGCGTCGAGGTCGACGAGGTGAATCCACTCGGCGCCGTCGTGCTGCCAGGCCAGCGCGGCCTCGCGGGGATCGCCGTAGGAGGTCTCGGAACCGGCCCTGCCCTGGACGAGCCGGACGGCACGGCCGTCGGCGACGTCCACGGCAGGAAGAAGGATCAGCGCCACACCGCACACCCTACGGGCCCCCTGGCCGGCGGGTGTCCGGCGGTGCCGCCGGTGCGGGCGTCGCCGGCGCGGGTGGTGCCCGGCCGGGCTCGCGACAGCGGTCTGGCCGGTTACACCCGGTCTGGCCGATTACCGCAGTCTCCGGTTGCCGCAGCCCGGGTACCACAGCCCGGTTACTGCAGTACGGCCACGAGGTCGAGGTCGATCGCCTGGTATCGGGCGACCGCACCCTTGCCCTTGCTGATGCCGAACGCGTGCCGGTCGGTCCGCGCGGTGGCCTGGAAGCGCACCTCGCCGTTGGTCGGCTCGGCCGCCGTGATGGTCAGTTCCACCGGGCGGGAGACCCGCTGCACCGTCAGGGTGCCGGAAAGGGTCCAGCTGCCCGAGGACTCCACGAGCCGTTCGGAGACGAAGGTGATGTCCGGGTAGGTCTCGACGTCCAGGAAGCCCGGCTCCCGCAGATGCCTGTCCCGGGTGCTGCTGGCGGTGTCCAGGCTGGTCGCGTCGACCACGGCACGCACGGTGGACTTGTCCAGCGGGTCGGCGACGACGATCGAACCCTCCCGGACGGCCAGGGCCCCGACCACCTTGAGCAGGCCGAACAGCCCACGCGTGGTGAAACGCACAGTGGACCGGGCCGGATCGACACGGTAGGCGCCCGCCCGGGGCGCGGTCACTCCCTGTGAGAATACTGTCCGTTCTGTCATGCTCTTCCTCCTTGACCGAGCTGGGCTCTGTGCCGGGCGGCGCCGGAGCGGCACGATCGCCGGTGGCGTGACGACATCGGTTTCGTCACGAACCGTTCGTACCTGGGTCCGAAACGGTCCACTGACATTCACGGAAAAATGACACTTGTCGAAAAATGTCAGAAACACGGCGACAGCCCAGCCCCAGCGCTCGTCACTGGAAGTAGCATCCTGTGGCCCGAACGGCACTCCTCCTCACCGGCACGATAAGCGACTGCCACTCCATCCGAAAGCTCCAGCCACGATCCGTGCCCACCGAGCGGCGCACCCACCACGGTCAGGTCGAAGAAGCACGGGCTCTTGGGACGAACCGGACCAGTTGTGCCGCATGCTTCCGTGGCCGGCGCCGCTGGCACTGCCCCGTTCGGGGCCCAACTGGCGCTGCCCCGTTCGGGGCCCAGATGGCACTGCCCCTGGTGGTGCGGCTGTTTCCGCACCGCGCCGGGCGCAATGTCCCGACCGGATCAGCCCTCGGCGAGAGATGCTTGTTGCGTCAGGCCAAGGGCCACCGGTCGGGCCGCGCGTCCCCGGGCAGAGGCGGGGATGCGTCGACCACCGGCGGATGAGGAGGACCGTGAACCCGTTCCGTTCCCTGTCCGTGCGCAACTTCCGGCTCTTCGCGTCCGGCCAGCTCCTGTCGGTCGCGGGGACGTGGATGATGGTCGTCGCCCAGGACTGGCTGGTGCTCGAGCTGACCGACGACTCCGCGAGCGCGCTCGGTATCGTGACCGCGCTGCAGTTCACTCCGTCGCTGCTGCTGACGCTGCTCGGCGGCCGGCTCGCCGACCGGTACGACAAACGGCTGCTGCTCACCGTCGCCAACCTCGCCTCCGGGATGCTGGCGCTCGGGCTCGCCGTGCTGGTGCTCACCGATGGTGTCGTGCTGTGGCACATCCAGCTGTTCGCGTTGGCGCTGGGCGTGGTGAACGCCGTCGAGATGCCGACCCGGCTGGCGTTCGTCAGTGAGATGGTCGGCCCCGAGTTGCTGCCGAACGCCTCGGCGCTGAGCGCCGCGTACTTCAACGTCGCCCGGGTGGCCGGGCCGGCGCTCGCCGGCCTGCTGATCGCCGCGTTCGGCACCGGCCCGGTGATGGTGGTCAACGCGGTGAGCTACCTGGGCACCGTGGTGGGCCTGCGCATGATGCGGCCCGCGGAGCTGCACCGGGTCACCCGGCCGGCCACGGGCACGCGGATTGTGGACGGGCTGCGTTACCTCGCGTCCCGGGAGGATCTGACGCTGCCGCTGGCGCTGGTCGCCGCCGTCGGCCTGTGCGCGATGAACTTCCAGCTCACGCTGCCGCTGCTGGCCAGGACGGTGTTCCACACCGACGCGGCGGCGTTCGGGCTGCTCACCACCGCGTTCGCCGCCGGTTCGCTGCTCTCGGCGCTGGTGACGACCGGGCGGCGCGGCCGGCCGGCGGCCGGGCTGGTGACCGGCGGGGCGTTCGGCCTCGGCCTGGTGATGACGCTGACCGGCTGGGCCCCGACGTTCGCGACCGCCGCGGTGGGCCTGTTCGCCACCGGCTTCGGGGCGATCTTCTTCGCCCAGGCCGCGAACCATCGCATCCAGCTGGGCAGCGATCCGACCTTCCGGGGACGGGTGATGTCCGTCTACACGACCATCATGATCGGATCGACCCCGCTCGGCTCCCTGTGGGTCGGCTTCCTCTCGGAACGGCTCGACGCCCGCGCCGGGCTGTGGTTCGGCGGCATCGTGACGATGATCGCCGCCGCCACCGTCCACGCCGTCTCCCAGCGCGCTCAGGCCCGCCAGGCATCCGAAACCCTCCAGGCCCCCCAGACCATCCAGCCCACCCCGCGCTGACAAACCACTGTGCCCTGTCCTCGCCAGCGCACCCACCCACGCCCGTGCCCTCAACGCCACTGACCCCTGACCCCCGCGCGCAGGGATGTCATATCGACGAAAACCGCTCACGACCGCGGCCGGCACCCGCCACCCGTAGGTAGAAAACGCTGTCCCGACGACGGTTTCCACCTACGGGTGCGGAAGCCGTAGGTGGAAACCGTCGCCGGGATGACGTTTTCCACCTACACCTCGGCCAGCACCCACCAGCCACAGGCAGAAACCACCGCCGTATCACCCCACTTCGTGGATCTCGCGGGAGGCCCAGACCCCCTCCCCGGATGCCGATGAACGATCTTGCATCACCGCAGGTCAACGGGGATAGAAACTGTGGTACCGCCTCCTGAAACCGCGGGGAAAAGGGCCGCGACCACTCGGGGAGACCGGTTGGCGTCGACCAGAACCCTCATGCGGGCTTGGCAAGCGGTAGCTCACGTTCACTCACCGCTGCCGCGGTGTACTCCAACGCGGCCAAAACGTCGACACGCTCAAGAGTAACTGGTCAGGTCTGGTAGATCGTTTGTTTTTGGTTTCCCGGCTGGCTGGGACTCCTCGATGGCCTGAAGGCCCGGGTCGTTGGTGCTGTGTGGTTGATCGGGCCGTAGGGTCCGGGTGTGTCGGATGGTCCGCCCGCGTCGCCGCCGGTGCCGTCGTATGACGAGCTCGCGGCGCTGGTGGTGAGTCTGCGGGCGCAGCTGGTCGAGACCGCTGCGGCGTTGGAACAGGCGCGGGTGCGGATCGCCGAGCTGGAAGCTCAGGTCGCGAAGAACTCGCGGAACTCGGCGAAGCCACCGAGTTCGGACGGGCTGGCGAAACCGCCACCGAAGTCGCTGCGGAAGAAGACCGGCCGCAGGCCCGGTGGGCAGGGCGGGCATCCGGGATCGACGCTGCGGATGCTCGCTGAGCCTGATGTGCGCCTGCGGCATGAGCCGGGGCCGTGTGCGGGGTGCGGGGCGGGGCTTGCGGGCCGGCCTGTGACCCGGACCGAACGGCGGCAGGTGTTCGACCTGCCCGAACTACGTCCGCATGTGGTCGAACATCAGCTCATCGAGCGGGAGTGCGGCTGCGGGACGCGGACGAAGGCGGCGGCACCGGCCGGGGTGGACGCGCCGGTGCAGTACGGGCCGCGGGTGGCCGCGGCGGTGGTCTACCTGTATTCCGGTCAGTTCCTGTCGCAGGAGCGGACCGCGACCGCGCTGGCCGAGCTGGTTGGGATCCCGATCTCGGCGGGCACGGTCGGTGCGATGACCGCCCGTGCCGCCGCCGGACTCGACGGCTTCCGTGACACCGTCCGGGGTCTGCTGGCCGCCGCCGACGTGATCGGGGCCGATGAGACGGGGCTGCGGGTCGCCGGGAAACTGCACTGGGTGCACTGCGCCCGCACCGACAAGTACACGCTGATCGACTGCCATGCCACCCGCGGCAGCGGCGGGATCGACGCCCTCGGGGTGCTTCCCGCCTTCGGTGGGGTGGTGGTCCACGACGCCTGGGCCCCCTACGACAGCTACACCGGCGCCACCCACCAGCTGTGCGTCGCTCACGTGCTGCGCGAACTACAGGCCGTCGTCGACGCGGCCCCGACGGGAACCTGGTGCTGGGCCGCCCAGGCAGGCGACGCGCTCGTCGCCCTGCACCGCCTCGCCGTCGACGCCGCCACTACCGGCGTCACCATCGACGAGCAGGCACCGGCCACCCAGACCCGGCAGCTGCGCCACGCCGCTCACATCGGGATCAGCCAGACCTCGCCGCGCGGCACGAAACTCATGGCCGCCCGCCATGCCCTGGCCTGCCGGCTCGTCGACCGCGAAGCCGACTACCTTCGGTTCACCCGCGACTGGCGGGTTCCCGCGGACAACAACGGCTCCGAACGCGACATCCGCATGATCAAACTACGGCAGAAGGTATCCGGCTGCCTACGCACGCTCACCGGCGCCCGCCAGTTCTGCGCGATCCGCAGCTACCTGTCCACCGCCACCAAACACGGCATCAGCCTGTTCGACGCTCTCGTCCAACTTGCCGAGGGCCGTCCCTGGATGCCCGCGATCAGCTAACTCAAGATCAAAAACTACCTGACTAGTAGACTGTCGCCGCTAATGTGTGGGGTATAGGTGGCGGAGTTTGGTGCGGGCGTCATCGGTGGTGAAGTGCCAGTTGACTTGGCGCTGGTTGGCGTTGACGGCTGTCTGCCAGGCGTCGAGTTCGGTGTTCAGGACGTCGAGGGTGTCGATGCGGCGGTCGAGGCATTGGCGGGTCAGGGCGGCGAGTTCGATTTCGGCGATGTTGAGCCAGGAGCCGTGTTTGGGGGTGTGGTGGATCTCGAGTCGTTGCGCGAGTGCGAACGCGACGGCCGGGTCGAAGGCCTCGTAGAGCGAGGAGATGTCGTGGGTGTTGAGGTTGTCCATGACCAGCACGACCCGTTCGGCGTCGGGGTAGTCGAGGGTGAGCAGGCGCCTGACGTGGTGTGCCCAGTCGATCCTGGTGCGCCGTGGGGTGGCCTGGACGCGGCGCCAGCCGGCGAGTGGCTCGACCCAGCAGAAGATCGAGCAGGTTCCGTGGCGCACGTACTCGGAGTCCTCTGGAGTGATCCCGCTTCCGTGGACAGCGAACCTGAGGTTCGCTGTCCATAGGGAAGGAGCGTCATGGGGTCAGCTCGCCGGAAGTTCACCCAGGAGTACAAATCCGAGGCAGTAAGGTTGGTGCTCGACTCGGGCCGGTCGGTGACCGAGGTCGCGAAGAGTCTGGGTATCCACGAGACCACGTTGGGAAACTGGGTGAAGAAGGCGAAGGAGAACGGCGAGACCGAGGAGCGGCCGCTGTCGGTGTCGGAGCGCGCGGAACTTGAGGAGCTCCGGAAGAAGTACGCGCAGGCGCAGATGGACATCGCCTTCCTAAAAAAAGCGGCGAGCTTCTTCGCGAGCGAGCAGAAGTAAAGTTCGAGTTCATCTCGATACACGCTCCGAAGAAGCCTGTGTCCGCCGACGGCGCGAACACCTTTCCCGTCGACTACATGTGCAAGAAACTCGACCTGTCCCGACAGGGCTACTATGCGTGGAAGAAACGCGGCCCGTCTCGGAGGGAGAAGGACGACGCCACCTTGTCGACCATGATCAGAGCTGTTTTCGACCGTCACGAGGGGCGGTACGGCGTGCGGCGGATCTTCCACGAGATCCGCCGCCAGGGCGTCGCCGTCGCCTACAAGCGGGTCCAGCGGCTGATGGCGACGATGGGCCTGGTCAGCGTGCATCCGCGTCCCCGCCGGCCGGTGACGACGGTGCAGGCCGCGGACTCCTCATCGCTGCCTGATCTTGTCGGCCAAGACTTCGCCGCGTCCGCACCGAACCAGTTGTGGTACGGCGACATAACATATATTCGCACCTGGGATGGCTGGGTGTACATGGCCTCCGTCATCGACGCGTTCTCTCGGAAGATCGTCGGCTGGGCGGTCGCCGATCACATGCGCACCGAACTCGTTCTCGACGCGCTTCGTATGGCCGTCACCCGCCGGCGGCCACCCGGCGGCGTCATATTCCACGCCGACCGAGGCGGTCAGTACACCAGCCGTGAGTTCGTCGCCTTCTGTCGCGACAACAACGTCCGAAACTCCGTCGGCCGTACCGGGATCTGTTTCGACAACGCCGCGGCGGAGTCCTTCTGGGCCACCCTCAAGAAGGAGTTCGTCCACCTCCACCCGTTCGATACCATAGACCGCGTCCGGGCGGGGATCTTCGAATATGTCGAGATCTACTACAACCGGCAGCGGTTGCACTCCTCGATCGGCTATCTCACGCCTGTCGAGTTCGAGGAAGAATTTGACGGACAAACACTTCGTGCTGCATAGTTAGGACTGTCCACGAAAGTGGGGAACCCTCCACTCGCGCCGGTCACGCCCTGGCGTGGCGGGGATCGGGTCGCGGGCGTGGGCCAACAGCTGGTAGGGCTTCTCGTCCATGCACACCACGGGCACGCCCGGGTTGTGGGGCCGGGCGTAGACCGCCAGAACGTCTTCCATCCGCGCGGCGAACTGCGCGTTCGCCCTCGGTGGGATGGTCCAGCACTTCCTCAGATGAGGACGCAACCTCGTTTTTTTAAGACCCGGCCGATGGTGGAATGGTCCAGGCCCGGGATGTCGGCGACCAGCGCGACGTGCTTTTCCAACAGCCGCAGCGACCAGCGTGCATAACCAGCCGGTGGCTGCGAGCATGCCAGCGCGATCAGTCTGGCCTCAACCTCGCCGGTCACCGGGGAAGGCACCGGGGGAAGCTCCCGTGCCTTCCGACCGATCGTGGCCCCCACATCCCCACCGGTCTCGGTGAACCGCTTCGCGACCAGCCGCAGCGTCTCACCCGAGACCCCGACCCGGACCACGAGTTCTTCTTGGGAGGCAACCGGGCCGACCGAGGTGTCCAACGCGAGCAGGACCCGCGCCCGCCGGATCATCGACGCCGGATGAACCCCCGTCGAGGTCACCCGAACCAACTCGTCACGATCAGCCTCGGTCAAGGTGACCGGCCACTTCTTCTGCGAACCCACGACACAGTCCTGACCGGCAGAGGGACGGGGAGACCTGCCAGACCCAACCCTCTCACCCAGACACAAGACACACCAGAACTAAGCAGCGACAGTCTACTAGTTACGCTCAAGATAGGGGTAGTCCGCCAGGAGTTCGTCGATGGTGTGGCCCGCCGCGAGCTGCCCGACCACAGCGCTGGCTGTGACCCGCATGCCCCTGATGCAGGGCAGACCACCCATCTGTGCCGAGTTAACGGTGATCCGTTCGAAGGCCACATAGCTACGCTAACGGCAGCCGGTCCAGAGTGCCGGTGCCGCGATCTCAAAAGATCCGGCCTTGTGGACGAATCAGCCAGGCAGCAGTCTGACTCGCTGAGCGTCGAGCGGTCGTGGCTCTGGCTTTTCAGATATCCTCAAGCTGGTTGTCGACCTGGTGTCTTATGGTCAGTGGCGAGACGCCGAAATGGCTTGCGATGACGTCGAGGGCGGCGTCCTCGTCGTGTGTCTCGAGAGTCGCCAGTGCGCGGCGTATTCCCTCGGCCGGGGCAAGCAGCTCGGCCGCGAAGGCGCCCGCTACCCGGTCATCGCCGATGTGGGCGGAGGACAGGAGAAAGGTTCGCTGATGTGGCCGGAAAAGCGCCCGGCCGAGCGCCTTCGCGCGGCGGAACGACCGATAGTGGCTACCAGGCCCCACCGTGCTCGCGAACTTCGGTGAATCGCTCAGCGCGAGCCCGCACCGGTCGTCCCTGACAGTGGCAAAGCCCTGCAGGCCGCCTGCGGGGCCCTGAAGTGTCCGTGCGCCGACCCAGGCGGATATGTCGAAGGGTGCGGTCGCCTCGGTGTCCAGCGCCTGCCGCACCGCGCGTGCCATGTCGAAGCCGACATGCCACGGCCGCCGAAGGCCAGCGCTGTCCGGCACGGCGCCTGAGGAGAGCTCACCCGCCACCGCCGCACGAAGAGGCGTCAACGACATCGCGGCGTCCGCTGACGCCCGGCCCGCCGCTTCGGACGCCTTCGGGAGCCACGCAGCGGCTGTGCCAAGGGTGTCGAGGTCCGCACTGTCCAGAAAGTCGTCCCGCAGCTCGTCCGGGATGGCCGGCACGATGGCCAGCAGTTTCGTCGAGGCCTCCTCGTCGACCGAATACGGGTCGAGACCCAGCCTGGCCGCCGCCAGACAGAAATCTCGCTCCTCTTCGTCCGCGCTTCCTATGTCCGCCCATTCCGCGGAAAGCGGCGTCTTCCCGACGCCCGACTCCGCAAGTCGGTCAAGGACGCGTTGGACGATGCCGGCCAACGCCTTTCCGGCCTCGTCGGAACGCACCAGCGCTCGTCCGCGTGACGCGAACCGCAACGGCCCCAGTGCCCGGTCCTCGTCGGCGGCCCAGACAAGCCGGGTAATCGCCCCTTCGGGCACCACTGTCAGGTCCGGCCAGGCCATCCCGTCCCCGGCGCCTCGCAGGTTGTGCTGGCGCAGCCAGGGATACCGGCGCAGATTGGACCACGTCCAGTACGCGGACCTGGTAGCCGAGGGACGAATGTGCCCGGTCAACGGCCACCAGTTGGTGGCGATCCATTCCGCCAGCGGGTAAAGGCTGCCATAGACCGATCGCCGGAAGGTGCCGCCGGGCTCTTCCACCTGCGTCACGCATCTGCCGTCCACCCACAGCTCGTACCTTGCCCAGGTGGCGGCCAGCTCAGGAGCACACACGCCGGGTGCGTCGAGCCACTCGACCCGCAGCTCGATCCCGACGCTCACAGAAGCCACCCCGGAGCTTCCTCGGGAAGGATCGGATATCCCTTGTACTCGCCGGACCCCGAGTTGCACAGACGCGCTTCGTAGACGCGTTCACCTGCCCGCGTCCATACATAGCGCGGAAAATCACCCTCGACGTACGCGCTGACGTTGCCGGCCCGCACCGCGTCGTACAACCATTTGGCGACATCGTCGAGCGCCAGGTCACGTGGGCACACCGACGCGTCACTTCGCAGCTTCCCCGGCCCGGCGCTGGTCATGTAGTCCTTGTGCTCGGGACTCGGGATGCTAGGAAACCCGCGTGGCCAGGGCAGCCAGATACCCTGGATCAGCAGGTGTCAGCCGGGTTGAGCTGCGTGGCCGTCGGCGACGGGGCGCCCGCATCGCGACCCCCTACATCGTGTCCGGTTCGGCAGGGCTACAGGATGAGGGTACCGGCGGCCGTCGACCCGAACACGCCGCATCTGTGTCTTCGGAGTGGCTCGTGGCCCGCTGTCGTCTGCCTGTGCCGGTGCCGCGATCTCGAAGACCCGGCCTTGTGGACGAATCAGCCAGGCAGCGGTCTGGCTCGCTGGGCGTCGAGCGGGAACAGCTGCCGATACACCGGACAGGAGGTGGTGTCGATGGCCAGGTCACAGGCGTGCTCTCCGGCCGGCTGGGAGAGGCGGGGCCTGGAGCACAGCCCCAGGGAAACCCCACAGGTCTGCCGGCACCGCGCGCGGCTGGCCGAGCGGCACACGATATGCCTGTCTGTCAAACCACACGATTTTGATCATCACCCAGAACCTCCGACGCGCCGAGGAACCGGGGAAGTTCTGGGAAACATCGACATCTTGCTGACCTGCACAAACGTTATCAATCATGGATTTTGACGCGGTTGCCCACAGCCCCTCCCGGAGGCTCTGGAACGAGCTTGCATCGTCGCAGGTCAGCGGGGGTGAAAATCGCGGTAGGGTTCCCGCACAAGCAAAATCCGAGCCGGATTGCAACTTGATCTGCTCGTCATCGCCCTCGCCGGCACGTCCCCACACGAGCAAAATCTGAGTCGGATTGCAACAGCATCGGCAACGTCACTGTAACTGCGAAAAAGGTAAGTCCCCGCCCGGGCAAAAACCGAACCGGATTGCGATGCCCGGGCTGAGCAGGGCTCCGGCTCTCTTTTATGCCGCTGTGGTGGTGGCCGTTGTCGGGGGCGGCTGGGCGGGGCGGTATGATGATCAGATGTGACTACCGCGTTCCCGTCGTCGGCAGCCGCGTCGGGTGGACGGGACAGCGGGGGTGGTCGGGGCACCCAGGATGGTCTGGGTACTCAGGGCGGTCTGAACGCTCAGGGTGCTCCGGGTGGCCCGGGTGGTGTAGCCGTGCGGGTGGCGAACACGAGCGTGGGGTCTGTCGGCAGGGACGCGGGGCCTGTTATCGAGGTGGACGGGGTCGGGAAGACCTTTGTGGTGCGGCGCAGGGCCGGGCGGATGCGGCGGGAGCGGGTGGACGTTGCCGCCGTGAGTGACCTGACCTTTCGGGTCGACGCCGGGGAGATGGTCGGGTATCTGGGGCCGAACGGGGCCGGGAAATCCACGACGATCAAGATGCTGATCGGGATTCTGGTGCCCAGCGCCGGGCGCATTCGGGTCTGTGGTCTCGACCCGTCCCGACAGCGCACGGAACTGGCGCGTCGACTGGGAGTGGTTTTCGGGCAGCGTACGACGCTGTGGTGGGATCTGCCGTTGCGGGACAGCTTCGACCTGCTCCGGCGTATTTACCGAATACCGGCGGGACGGTATCAGGAAAACCTTGACCACTTTGTCGAGCTGTTACAGCTTGCTTCTTTTCTTGACACGCCCGTCCGGCAGCTCTCGCTCGGTCAGCGGTAACTAGTCAGGTAGTTTTTGATCTTGAGTTAGCTGATCGCGGGCATCCAGGGACGGCCCTCGGCAAGTTGGACGAGAGCGTCGAACAGGCTGATGCCGTGTTTGGTGGCGGTGGACAGGTAGCTGCGGATCGCGCAGAACTGGCGGGCGCCGGTGAGCGTGCGTAGGCAGCCGGATACCTTCTGCCGTAGTTTGATCATGCGGATGTCGCGTTCGGAGCCGTTGTTGTCCGCGGGAACCCGCCAGTCGCGGGTGAACCGAAGGTAGTCGGCTTCGCGGTCGACGAGCCGGCAGGCCAGGGCATGGCGGGCGGCCATGAGTTTCGTGCCGCGCGGCGAGGTCTGGCTGATCCCGATGTGAGCGGCGTGGCGCAGCTGCCGGGTCTGGGTGGCCGGTGCCTGCTCGTCGATGGTGACGCCGGTAGTGGCGGCGTCGACGGCGAGGCGGTGCAGGGCGACGAGCGCGTCGCCTGCCTGGGCGGCCCAGCACCAGGTTCCCGTCGGGGCCGCGTCGACGACGGCCTGTAGTTCGCGCAGCACGTGAGCGACGCACAGCTGGTGGGTGGCGCCGGTGTAGCTGTCGTAGGGGGCCCAGGCGTCGTGGACCACCACCCCACCGAAGGCGGGAAGCACCCCGAGGGCGTCGATCCCGCCGCTGCCGCGGGTGGCATGGCAGTCGATCAGCGTGTACTTGTCGGTGCGGGCGCAGTGCACCCAGTGCAGTTTCCCGGCGACCCGCAGCCCCGTCTCATCGGCCCCGATCACGTCGGCGGCGGCCAGCAGACCCCGGACGGTGTCACGGAAGCCGTCGAGTCCGGCGGCGGCACGGGCGGTCATCGCACCGACCGTGCCCGCCGAGATCGGGATCCCAACCAGCTCGGCCAGCGCGGTCGCGGTCCGCTCCTGCGACAGGAACTGACCGGAATACAGGTAGACCACCGCCGCGGCCACCCGCGGCCCGTACTGCACCGGCGCGTCCACCCCGGCCGGTGCCGCCGCCTTCGTCCGCGTCCCGCAGCCGCACTCCCGCTCGATGAGCTGATGTTCGACCACATGCGGACGTAGTTCGGGCAGGTCGAACACCTGCCGCCGTTCGGTCCGGGTCACAGGCCGGCCCGCAAGCCCCGCCCCGCACCCCGCACACGGCCCCGGCTCATGCCGCAGGCGCACATCAGGCTCAGCGAGCATCCGCAGCGTCGATCCCGGATGCCCGCCCTGCCCACCGGGCCTGCGGCCGGTCTTCTTCCGCAGCGACTTCGGTGGCGGTTTCGCCAGCCCGTCCGAACTCGGTGGCTTCGCCGAGTTCCGCGAGTTCTTCGCGACCTGAGCTTCCAGCTCGGCGATCCGCACCCGCGCCTGTTCCAACGCCGCAGCGGTCTCGACCAGCTGCGCCCGCAGACTCACCACCAGCGCCGCGAGCTCGTCATACGACGGCACCGGCGGCGACGCGGGCGGACCATCCGACACACCCGGACCCTACGGCCCGATCAACCACACAGCACCAACGACCCGGGCCTTCAGGCCATCGAGGAGTCCCAGCCAGCCGGGAAACCAAAAACAAACGATCTACCAGACCTGACCAGTTACGGTCAGCGTATGCGCGGTGATCTCACGGCCGCGCTGCTACACGATCCGGAGATCGTGTATCTGGACGAGCCGACGATCGGTCTCGACGTCGTCTCCAAGGCCGCCGTACGCGGCTTCCTCACCGCGCTCAACCGGGAACGCGGGACCACCATCATGCTCACCACCCACGACATGACCGACATCGAGCAGATGTGCCCGCGGGTGCTCGTCATCGACCACGGCCGGCTCGGTTTTGACGGGCGACTGGCGGACCTGCGCGCCCAGATCGGCGGGGAGCGCGTCCTGGTCGTCGACCTGGCCGAGCCGCGGCCGCCGATCGACGTGGCCGGTACCCGGGTGGTCGAGGTGGACGGGCCCCGCCAGTGGCTGGCGTTCCCGGCGGGCGAGAGCGCGGCGCCACTGGTCGCCGCCGTGGCCGACCGGTACCCGCTGGCCGACCTGTCCATCCGCGAACCGGCAATCGAGGAGATCATCGCCCGGCTGTACACCTCGGGCACCGTGGACGCTTCGGGCACCGCAGGCGCCGCGAACACCTCGGGCAGCGTGGACACCTTGGACGCCGCGAGTTCCCCGGACATCGAGGAATCCTCGGGCGCGAGGAATCCGTGACCGCGGCATCGCTGACAGTGGCGTCACGGTGAGAGGGGGTGTCGGTACCTACCTTGCGGTCGCCCGGTACAGCGCTCGGCGGTATGCCGGTTATCGGGCCGCCACGGCCGCGGGGGTGTTCACCAACACCGTGTTCGGGATCATCCGTGCCTACGTCCTGCTCCAGGTGTGGCACCAGCGGCCTGGCCTCGGCGGGTACGACACCAGCGGCGTCGTGACGTTCGTCTTCCTCGGGCAGGGGCTGATCACGTCGATGGCGCTGTTCGGCGGCGGCATCGACCTGCCCGAACGTATCCGTTCCGGCGCCGTCGCGATGGACATGGCCCGGCCGGTGGGCTTCCAGACCTGGTGGCTGGCGGACGACGCCGGGCGCGCCGCCGTCCAGCTGCTCACCCGAGGGTTGCCGCCCATGCTGGTCGCGGCCCTCCTGTTCGACCTGCGCCTGCCGACACCCGCGAGCCCGGCCGCGGGCACGGCCGACGCCGGGGTGTGGGGTGCCGTCGGCGTGTGGGGGCTGTTCGCCGTGTCCGTGGTCCTGGGTTTCCTGGTCAGTTTCGGGCTGCGCTATCTGATCGCGCTCGCGACCTTCTGGCTGCTCGATCAGCGAGGGCTGGAAAGCGCCTACACCCTGTTCACGGTGTTCTTCTCCGGTATCTCCATGCCACTGACGATCATGCCGGGGGTGCTGCGGGACCTTGCCGAGGCGCTGCCCTTCGCCGCGATGATGCAGGTGCCGGCGGACGTCCTGCTCGGCAACCGGACCGGCACGTCGCTGGTCGCGGCGATCGCGTTCCAGGTGGGCTGGGCTGTCGTGCTCCTCGCGGCCGGCCGCGCGCTCACCGCCCGCGCCACCCGGAAGCTGGTCATCCAGGGTGGCTGACAACAGCGCGGTGCGGCACTATCTGCTGTTCGCGGCGGCCTGGACGCGGGTCGCCTGGCAGTACCGGGCCTCGGTGCTGCTGCTGGCCGTCGGGCAGTTCCTGGCGACCGGGCTGGACATCGCGGTGATCGGTGTGCTGTTCACCCGCGTGCCGCACCTGGCCGGTTTCGGCCTCGCCGAGGTGGGTTTCCTCTTCGGGACGTCCTGCACGGCCTTTGCCATCTCCAACATGCTGTTCGGGACGCTGGAACGGGTCGGCGAACGCATCCGGGACGGCAGCCTCGACGTGATGCTGGTCCGGCCGGTCGGGCTGCTCGTGCAGGTCGCCACGGACGGTTTCTCCCCGCGCCGTCTCGGCGGGATCGTCCAGGGCGTCGGTGTTCTCGGGCTGTCCCTCGCGGGGCTGGACGTGCCCTGGACGACCGGCCGCGTCCTGCTCGTCGCCACCATGGTCATTTGTGGGGTCGGCGTCTTCAGCGCGGTCTGGATCGCCGGGGCGGCGTTCCAGTTCGTCGTCGAGCAGGCCGCGGAGGCGATGAACGCGGTCACCTACGGCGGGAGCTTCCTGACCCAGTACCCGATGTCGATCTACGGCCGGGACGGGATGCGGCTGCTGACCTTCCTCGTCCCGCTGGCGTTCCTCAACTGGCAGCCCGCCCTGTACGTGCTCGACAAGCCCGATCCGCTGGGTCTGCCGTCCCTGTTCCGTTTCGCCTCCCCGCTGGTGGCCGCCGTTCTGCTGGCCCTCGCCGCCGCGGCCTGGCGCGCCGGCCTGCGCCACTACCGCTCCACCGGCAGTTGATCTCCAGACGGGCCGGGCACGTCTTTCGCACCGGTCTCATCCCGGGGCGGGCAGGCCAGGAGCTTCCTGGCCTCGGCGGCGGCCTGGATCGAGGCGGCCAGCTCCTCACCCTGGGTAAGGCGGTCACAGGTCCGCTCCTGTCGTGATGGGCCGGGCCGCGGCGAGGAAGCCCTCGACGAGGCCGGGCCGGGAGTAGTAGGCGTCGCCGATCCCGTCGGCCACCCGGCGGCGCTGGTACTCGAACAGGACGGCGAGCTTCCACAGCGCCATCGCCGTGTACCAGTCGACGTTGGCCACCTCGGTGCCGGTGGCGGCCGCGTAGCGGGCGGCCAGCTCGGCGCGGGAGGGATAGCCGTCGGCGAGGGTCGCCGCGCTCATCTCGGTCAGCGCGTGCGGTGGCTCGCCGGGCACCGCGTAGGTGGCCAGCAGGTAGCCGACGTCGCGCAGCGGGTCGCCGATCGTCGCCAGCTCCCAGTCGAGCACGGCGACCAGCCGGGCGGGCGGGTCGGCGGCGAGCATGACGTTGCCCAGCCGGAAGTCGCCGTGGACGATCGTCGGCGCGGCCGGCGCCGGCGGGTCGTCGACCAGCCATTCCAGCAGCGCGCCGAGTTCCCCCGGCAGGCCGTGCCCGTCGGGGTCGACGATCCGCGCGAAGCGCCGCAGGTGACGCGTGACATCGCCAGAGGGCCGCCCGAAATCCCCGAGGCCCGCGGCTGCGTGGTCGACGCGGTGCAGCGCGGCGAGCGTGTCGACGAGTGCCTCACCGACCGCGCGCCTGCCGGCCGGCGTGTCGAGCGCCGGTGGCGTGCGGGTGGTGGCGACGATCCCGGTGACGTGTGCCATGACGTAGAACGGCGCGCCGATCACCGCGGTGGACTCCTCGACGGCGAGGATCCGCGGCACCGGGACCGGTTCGTCCCACAGCGCCCGCTGCACCCGCGCCTCGCGGACGACGTCGTGGCCGCCCGGCGGGATCGGCGGTGGCGGTGGCCGGCGCACCACCACCCGGCGCTCGCCGTCGGACACCAGGTAGGTCAGGTTGGAGTGGCCCTCACCGATGCGCCGCAGCGTGATCGGCCCGCTGACCAGCCCGCGGTCGCGCAGGTAGGCCTCGAGCCGCGCGGTGCCGAAGGGCGGCGCACTCCCGACGGGCGAAGCGGCCTCGGCCGCCGGCGCGCTCCCGGCGGACGAGGCGGCCCTGACAGGTGGGACACCTCCGGCGGACGAGGCGGTTTCGACGGGCGGGGCGGTCTCGGAGGATGCGCTCACTGCGCGTCGACCAGCCGCTTCAGGTAGCCGCGGGGCCACAACGTCTCGAACTGCCCGGCGCCGGCCTCACCGTCGATGGTCACCTGGCAGGCAGCCTCGGACATCAGCGTGTCGGAGCCGACGGGCAGGTGCGCGATGGCGTAGCGCCGCATCCACAGGTGCGTCGTCCCGCCGCGGGCGTCGGTCAGCTCGGCTTCCAGGCTCTCCTGGCCCATCTCCCTGTCGTAGGTGGCGTGGTGGCGGCTGTCGACGATCGCCACCGGTTCGCCGTCACGCAGCACGTAGCCGTTGACGCCCAGCTCGCCGCGGGCGATGTGGAACATCGCGTTGAGCTCCGCGCCCGACGGGGTGCCGGCGGCGAGCCACTTCCAGTGGTGCACCGCGCTCCAGTGCCGCCGGCCCCAGGAGTGGTCGCGGTGGGCCCACACATCGGCGAACGGGATGACCCGCTCGCCGACCCGCAGGGTGCCCGACGCGCGCCCGGCCTGCTCGAAGCGGTTGGTCGCCATCCACGGCGGGCAGCCCGCCGGGTTCTCGCGGTAGCTGAAGGGCCGGTGGCTGGCCTCGAAACGGTAGTCGATGTCCACCTCGTCGCCGGCAAAAACGATCTCTGCGGTGCGCAGCGGGTCGGGCTGGCGCAGGTACAGGCCCGCACAGTGCCAGTCGTCCAGCTCGCTGGCGTCGCCCAGTTCGACGTTGAAGGCGCCCACGACGATGTTCCGCTCGCGCTCGGGGAAGTAGACGCAGATCTGCCGGCCGGCGACGCCGCGCCCGTCGGTCCAGACGTAGACCTGCGCGGCGATCCGCTCGGCGGGCAGGACCAGGTTCCAGAACAGGCTGTCGCGGGTCTTCACACCCGGCGCGACCCGGTGGCGCAGGTCGTCGCTCTCGACGACGTGACCGGTGGTGAACGTGACGCTCATGCGTAGAGCTCCTCGATGGTTTCGGCGTAGCGCTGCTCGATGGGCCTGCGCCTGAGCTTCGCTGTCGGGGTCAGCTCGTCGCCCCCGGGGACCCAGTCGTGGTCGAGTACCTTCCAGCGCTTGATCTGCTCGATCCGCGCGAGCTTCTGGTTGCCCCGCCGCACCGCGTCCTCGACGGCGGCGGCGACCTGTGGGTGGCGGGTGAGCGTCGCGAAGTCGGCCGGCGGGATGCCGGCCCTGGCCCGGAACGCCTCCAGGCCGTCGCGGTCGAGCACGATCAGCGCGACGTTGTACGGGCGGCGGTCACCGACCGCGACGACCTGGGCGATCAGCGGCTGGCCGCCCTTGATCGCCTGCTCGATCGCCGACGGCGACATGTTCTTGCCACCGCTGTTGATGATCAGCGCCTTCTTGCGGTCGGTGATCGTCAGGTAGCCGTCGTCGTCGATGACGCCGATGTCGCCGGTGCGCATCCAGCCGTCATGGAGGACCTCGGCGGTGCGCTGCGGGTCCTCGAAGTAGCCGGGCATGACCGTGACGCCGCCGACGAGGATCTCGCCGAAGTCGCTCAGCGCCAGGTGGTCGGCGTCGGCGTCGGCCACCCGTAAGAACGCCTGGCACAGTGTGGGCTCGGATAAGATCGACTGGATCGTGGTGTTCAGTGGTCTGCTGGCTGGTGATGTGCTGCTTGGCGGTGTGCTGCTTGGCGGTGCGGTCGTCGGTGGTGTGGTTGCCACGCTCATGGGCCCCTGCCTCCTCCGGTAGCACCCCAGGACCCTGCCACCGTTGTTGATCGGGGGCTACGGCCCGGCGAGTGAACGCCCTCCCCCGCTGGGCGTAGACAGCTCCGCCCTGTGATGCGCACGCCCTGTGTTGCGTAGTTGCGCTACGCTGCCAGGCAGTGGACGAGCTGCCGCAGCGCATCCGCAGCCAGCGCGCGCGGGCCCGGGCGGTCCGTGGCTACGTCGAGAAACAGCTCTGGACGGAGCTGGACCAGCGCATCGCGGCCGTGCGCGCCCAGGCCCCCTCCGCCGGCTCCGCGGCCCCCGCCGGCCCCGCCCCCTCCGCCGGCTCTGCCGGCCTTGAGGAGCTGGAAATCCTCGTACGCACGGCGGACGAGCTGCGCGCGTGCGAGGAACAGAACCTCTGGATGGGCGACCGCGCGCGCGTCGGGATCCACCGGGCCCTCGGCCGGCTGCGCCGGTGCGCCTCCAGCGCCGAACTGCTCGAGCGCGTCCCGCCCGAACTTGCCCGGGCGTGCGGGTTCGCCCGGGCGATGATCTCGCGCGTCCACCACTCCGAGTGGATCCCGATCCTGCCGCCGCCGGGCGTCGACCCGGACACCGACGCGTTCCGACGCGCGTTCGGGGACAAGCCCACGCTGTCCCTCCGGCACATGCTGCTCGAGGCCGAAATGGTGCGCCGACGCATCGGCATCCTCGTGGCCGACGCGGCCAGCGACCCGCGCTGCCACGAAGCCTTCGTCACGATCGCCGGTGCGCACAGCTACGTCGGCGCGCCTCTCATGCCCAGCGGTCGTGTCATCGGCTTCCTGCACGCCGACCGCCGCGGGCAGGACCATCCGGTCACCCAGGACGACCTCGACAACATCGTGCTCTTCGCCGAGCACGTCGGGCTGTTGTACGAACGCGCCGTTTTCGCGGAGGAGCTCCAGCACCGCCGCGCCCGCGTCCAGGCGGCCCAGCTTGCGCTCGCGCGTGACCTCGACGCGGTCAGCAACGCCGAGCTGCGCCTCCAGCTGCCGCCCACGCCCGAGGACGACCCGGAGGACGATCACCGGGACAGCACCCCACCGCCAGGACGGATCGCGCTGCTGAGCACCCGCGAGCGCGAGGTGCTCGACCTCATCGTCGCCGGGGAGACCAACAGCGGCATCGCCCGTGAGCTCGTGCTCGGCGAACAGACCGTCAAGACACACGTCGCGCACGTCCTGCGCAAGCTGGGCGCGACCAGCCGGGCCGAAGCCGCCGCCCGCTACCTGCGCATGCGGGGCCGGTGACGGCCTGTCCCCGGAAGAGTCTGTCCCCGGAGAGGAGGATCATGCCTCCTACAGAGCCAGCAGCGCCGACAGAGCTGGCAGAACTGGCAGAACTGGCAGAGCCGATGCCCCCGGCGTGCCTGGCAGCGTCGACGCCCCCGGCCGGCGGGCGGCGCGATCCCAGCGAACGTCAGATCATCGCCGAGGCTGCCCGGCTCGCTCAGCGTGCCCACCACTCGTGGGGCCTCGCGCTACCGCCACAGCCGCGCGGGGCCGTCCAGAGCCAGCCCGTCCAGACGTTGCATCAGTTGCGCGCGACAGCCGACCGGGCTCTGGCCGAACTTCGCCGACGGACGGGCCCCGTCGATCCGGAGATCCGCGACGACCTGTTGCGCGCCCTCGATCTCGAACTCCACCTCAGCCGCCACATCCTGACCCGCAGATCCGCGCGTCGGGCGGCCCTGCGACGCGGGCTGGAGCGCCTGCGGCCGGTGGCGGATCCGGCACATCTGCTCGACCGCGCCTGCGTCGAGGCGCTGCGTAGCTGCGGTGTGCGGCGCGCGATGCTCAGCCGGGTCAGTGACGGTGTCTGGTCCCCCTGGCGATCGGCCGGCACGGTCATCTCGGGCGGCACAGCGGTCTCGGCTGGCACGGCCAGCGGCACGGGCACCGCGGCGGCGTGGCACGAGCTCGGCCCGATGCCCATCGAGCGCCTTCCGCTGGAGGCCGAGGTCGTGGCCGAGAGACGCCCGGCTCTCGTCGAGCGTCCGGTGAGCGATCCCCGCGTCCACCCCGTGCTGCGCCGGCTGCTGACCAGCTCGTTCGTGGTCGCCCCGATCGCCCCGGCCGACACCGTGATCGGTCTGCTGCACCTCGACCGTTCGGGCGAGGCCCGCGAGGTCGACCGTGACGACCTTGAGGTGGCCTGGGCCTTCGCCGAGGGCTTCGGGCGTGTCTACGAACGTGCGGTCCACCGGCAGCGTCTCGACGCACAACGGCGTCTGGTCCAGCGGGCCGCCCAGCGCCAGGACCTCGACACCGCGCCGCTCGACCACGCCATCGACATCCTCCCCACCGTGCCGCGCGCCCGGGCGCTACGAACCCGACACCGCCAGCCCGCCGGTGGACGCCCCCGAGGAGTCACCGGGCATCCTCACGAGCCGCGAACGCGAGGTCGCCGACCTGATGTGCGCCGGCCTGCCCAACGAACAGATCGGCGAACGCCTCGTCATCTCACCCGCGACCGTCAAAAGCCATATCCGCGCCATTCTGCGCAAACTCGGGGCCGCAAACCGCTCCCACGCCATCGCCATCCACCTGCGCCATACACACAACCCGGCATGACCAGCGCCCGAGAGCCTCCCCGAGTCAGCAGACAGCACCACCGCAATGCGCTCCGCGGGACAGCGGAACAGGTGATCACAAGGTTCGTCGTGGGCGTCGGCCGGCTTCCGGGTTGCTGGGTTTCACAGCGATAGGCAGGCGTGTCGCAGGGTCCACACCATGCTTCCCGTGCCGGCTTTGCCGCCCGCGTGCCCGGGTGAGGTGGAGGTGGCTGGCAGGCGGCCGTGCAGGAGGGTTGCGGACAGCGGTGGGACGTCGATACGCCAGAACACCTCTGGGGGCGATCGCAGCGCCGTGACCAGCGCGGCTCGGACGACCGCCGGATGGGTCACGGCGATCACGTTCTCCGGGTCGGTGGCACGGGCGGCCAGCCATGCCGCGACGCGGTCGAGCAGGTCTACGACGGATTCGCCGCCGTGCGGTGCCGCGGCCGGGTCCTCGGTCCACAGCCGCAGGTCCGCGGGGCTGATCTCGTCGAGCGAGCGGCCCACCCAGGCCCCGACGTCGAGATCGCGCAGGGCGGGATCGGGCATGGCCGACAGGCCCAGCGCCTGAGCTGTCTGACGGGTGCGCAGGGAGCGGTCGCACCAGGCCCGCCCACCGCGCAGCGCCCGTCCGGAGGGGGTACGCGATGCACCCGACGTGTGCGTCATGTGCGATGTGGTCACGGCGGCGGCCCGACGGGCTTCGGCGTCGTCGATGGTGTCGTCGTCGACGCCGAAGCGCGCCGCTCGCACGGCGGCGGTCCGGGCGTGGCTGACCAGGGTCAGCCGCAGCGGTCCGCCCGCGCTCACGCCCCGGTGGCGACCGGTGATCCGCCCGAGGCCGTGGGGGCCTCCCCCGCCGCCAGCGCCGGCACCGGCGCGGCGCCCGGTGTCCGGACCGGGGCGGGACGGTTGGCGCGTTCCGTCAGGGCGCCGAAGAGCAGCCCGACGGTGGCCCACAGTGTCGCGTGGATCGCCAGGGAATCGACCCGGAAGCGCCACAGCACGTCCGCCGGGAAGCCCTCCGGTGTCTCGTCCGCCGCCGGCAGGGCGTAGTAGGCGAGGCCGATGACGACCAGAGCACCGACCAGCGCCAGCAGTGCCGCGTCCCACGAGCCGAACCGGGGGGCGAGCCGCCGGGCGGCCACGAAACCGCCGACGACCACGGCCAGTGAGATCAGCATCGCGGCGAAGTACAGGCTGGTGCGCTCACCGAGCGTGTCCGGGTTGCCGACCGCCGGCGGGTTGGCCGGGTACTTCAGGTTGGGCAGCAGGTACATCCCCGCGAAACCGGCGAGGGCCACCAGCCCCGCGGTCGTGCGGGCGCGCAGCGCCCCCAGCCGGCCCTGCGCGACGGCGTAGACGAGGGAGAACAGCCCGCCGACGGCGACTCCGAACGCCAGCAGCCCGGTGAACAGGCCGATGGTGCTCTGCACCGTGCGGGACACCATCTCCGGCTCGGCGACGGCCCCGGGTGCCTCGTGCGCCGACTCGAACGCGATCGCGAGGCCGACCTGGCTCTCCCCGAAGACCTTCGCGACGACGAAGGTCAGGACAGCGGCGACCACGCCGACCAGCATCCCGCGGATCAGCAGCGTGCGAACCATGTCGCGCCCCCGCTCAGTGGCAGGGGAAGCCGAGCAGGTGACGGGCGTCGTGTACGAACTCGTGGACGTTGCTGCCGGCCACGAGCGACATCGCGCCCTGCTCCGCGCCGACGAAGTAGAGCAGGACCAGCGCCAGGAGCGACCCGAAGAGCGCGAACGGGGCCAGTTCGTTCAGCGGGATCGTCGGCAACGGCGCCGGGGCGGCGGGGGCGTCCAGGACGCTCGGATGTGCCATGGCGGGACCTCCACAGGAATCACGCGTTCCACTCGGGCAGGACTTGTCCCAGCGATGGGTCTGACTTCCGGTGCCACCTCTGGGGTAGCTCCGGTGACAGTGGCGCGACCGTGCCGGATTCACACCGGCTTCCACCGACTCGAACAGTCTGAGAGAAGCAGCACCCAACCCCGCCGTCAAGCCTAATCGGCCAGATGGCATCCCGGCGTGCCTGTCACGCTCGGGCCGCGCACCTGCGCGCAGTGAGGATCCATCTCCAGATTCCACACTCTTAGCTTCCGAGCGCATACCTAGAGCGACCGTCGACCTGCGGAACAACCCCGGTCACCCGCGGCGGGGCGGCGAGATGCCGCCGGCCATGGCGTTTCGCAAGGGCTCCCGGACGAGCTGCCAGCCCATCGCCCGCGATGGGCCCGACGGAGCCACCGTCACGACGCGCCAAAGGACTACGGAACAACGCGCCAAAGGGCCTCGGAAAACGGCAGAAAGTCCGGCGTTCCCACGAACGTCCCAGGCCGGCCAGACTGTACGCACTACACTGTTTCTTGTATTTTTCCGAAACCTTCGAATCCGGCACGAACCGTCCGTGCGAATCACCGGAGAGATATTTTCAACCCGAAACCCGACACCGGTACGGACCGACAGAAACAATGCAGCAGAGCCGGGACAGAAATCCCCGAGGACCTTGACCAGACGGCAGGAACAGGAGGATAGCGGTGAGCGACAGAACCGCCGAAAGCCAGCCGCTGCACGTTCAGGGCCGGGACGCCGTCATTGCCGGCTCCGCCGGCGTCCAATGGCGCGACGGAGCGCCACCGGACTACCGCCACTCCAGGGAGACAATGCCTGGGGAACGCACCCGTCAGCACGCCGAGGGCTCGCTCGCCGACATCGTCGAGAAAGTGGTCCAGGTGTTCGAGATGGAGCTCTCGCACAAAAAGGATCCGGCCCAGTGGGTCAGCATGGTGACCGAGCAGCTGCGGGTCCGGACGAACGGCGGCCCGGCGGCCACCGCCGCCGACCTCGCCGAAAAGGGCAGCTACAACATCCTCATCGGCGAGAACCCCTACTACTCGGCGGACGACGAAACATTCGAGTCCTCTCATGACGTGTTCCACAGAGCATTCCCGGGCGGCTTTTTCTGGGAGGTGCTGGACGTTTATTCGCCGCCGCCTGTGATCGCGTTCAAATGGCGGCACTGGGGCACCTTCAGCGGGCCGTACAAGGGAGCGCCCCCGACCGGCGAGCGTATCGAGATCTTCGGTGTCACCGTGGCGCGCTGCGCGGACGACCTCAGGCTGGTCGAGGTCGAGCACTTCTACGACAACACCGCTTTCCTCAGCCAGCTCGCGGGCGGCCATCCGGTGTGAGAGCCTGGGCGCGGCATACACCTGCCCGCATGCCGCGCCCACCCGCGACGGTTCACGGAAACCGCCGCGCCGTCAGACGGCCACCGGCACGCGGGTCCAGCCGCGTTGGACGAATGCCGGGCGCCGTACCGGCGTGCCCGCCGGCCGCAGCCGCGGAAAGCGTTCGATCAGGCAACGTACGGCGATCGCCACCTCCACCCGGGCCAGCGGCGCGCCCACGCAGAAATGGACCCCACCGCCGAAGGCGATGTGCGGGTTCGGGTCCCGGCCGATGTCGAACTCGTCCGCCCGCTCGAACACCTCGCCGTCCCGGTTGGCCGAGCCGAGCAGGGCGGCGATCCGTTCCCCCGCCCGGACGACGACCCCGCCGATCTCGACGTCCGCCATCGCGGTCCGTTCGAACAGGTGCAGCGGCGAGTCGAAACGCAGGAACTCCTCGGTCGCGGTGGCGGCGAGCCCCACCGGATTGCCGGCCAGCCGCCGCTGCTGGCCGGGATGGTTCAGCAGGACAACCATCCCGTTGCCGAGGCAGTTGACGCTGGCCTCGTGCCCGGCGTTGAGCAGCACCACTACCGTGGCGACCAGCTCGTCCTCGCTGAGCTGGTCACCGTCCTGCTCCGCCTGGACCAGATGGGTGATCAGATCGTCCTGGGGGGCATGCCGGCGCCGGGCCGCGAGCTTCCGGACGAAGGCGTCGAACTCGGCCGCGGCGGCGCGGGCGGCGGCCTCCGCGGCAGGCGTCCGCCCATACTCGTTCATCTTCATCATGGCCGCCGACCAGGGGCGCAGCAGGTGCCGGTCGCCGTCCGGGATACCGAGCAGCTCCGCTATGATCATCACTGGCAGCGGTTCGGCGTAGTCGACGATCAGGTCGAACGGCTCGCCGTCGCGGGTCCTTTCCTCCAGCCCGTCGAGGAGGCCCCCGCACAGCTCCTCGATGTGCGGGCGCAGCCGTTCGATGTTGCTGCGGACGAACGCCTTGCCGAGCAGGCCCCGCAGCCGGGTGTGCTTGGGCGGCTCGCAGCCGAGGACCGAGTCGCGCTCGAGCTGGTTGAACAGCGCCCACAGGTCCTCGGGCTGTCGCGGCGGGTGGATCCTGCCCAGCGCGCGATGGCGCACCACCGCGTCGGCGTCGCGGTACCTGGCGGCCAGCCACATCCCGAGCTGTTCGCTCCACAGCGGGCGGCCGGCCGCCCGCAGCTCGGCGAAGACGGGGTATGGGTCGTGGACGAGCCCGGGGTCGCGGGGGTCGAAACAGTCGGCGCCAGTATCGACCCGGCGGGACAGGACCACTGCCGACTCCTTCCGGGACGGGGCACCACCCCACACGCAGCCCCCCACCACCCCGACTATCGAACCAGCGCCGGCCGACACCCGACGGAGAGACCGCCGCCTTTTCCCGCACCACACGTGCGTGGTTGATCACATCACCCGTCAGGGCCGGCCGACAGTCCACGCAAACACACCCAACCCCGGCCCGGTTCCATCCCGAGCCCGCACAGGCCCCCGGCACCAGCTCCGGCCGGGCCGGATCCGATGGTCAGGCCCTGGCCGGGCGGTCGTGGACGGTGTTCTCGGCGCTTACGGGCCAGAAGTGCCCCACCAGCCGCCAGGCGAGCTCCACCAGGGCCATGCCGACCGCGCCGCAGGCGGCCGCCACCGCGACGACGCCGGTGTCCGACGTGTCGAACTCGAAGACGCGCTGCCCCACGGGCAGCAGCAGGCACAGCAGAAAACCACTGACCATGGCGGCCAACAACACGATCTTCCACCAGGCGTACGGCCGCGCCACCACCGCCAGCACCCATGTGGCGATCATGACAAGTGTGATCACGACGGCGGTGCTGTCCTGCTCGGAGGTGCCCTCACCGCCGGAGCGGACGAGCAGGTAGGTCACGAAACTCGCCACCGCCACCACGACACCCGCCGGTACTGCCCGGCGCATGACCCTCGGCACGAACCCGGCCCGGGCCCGCTCGGTGTTGGGCGCGAGCGCCAGGAAGAACGCCGGGACACCGATGGTGAACCAGCCGATGAGCGTCACGTGCCGGGGCAGGAACGGGAACCTCAGCTGCGCCGCCCCGATCAGGATGGCCAGCAGCACCGAATAGACCGTCTTGGTCAGGAACAGGACGGACACCCGCTCGATGTTGCCTATCACCCGCCGCCCCTCGGCCACGACGTGCGGGAGAGCGGCGAAGGTGTTGTCCAGCAGGACGATCTGCGCGACCGCCCGGGCCGCGGGACTGCCCGAGCCCATGGCCACGCCGATGTCGGCGTCCTTGAGCGCGAGCACGTCGTTGACCCCGTCGCCGGTCATGGCCACGGTGTGGCCGTCGGCCTGCAGGGCCTGGACCATGGCGCGTTTCTGGTCCGGCGCCACCCGGCCGAAGATCGACGCCGCCGCCATCCGCTCGGACAGCGCGGCGGTGTCGTCGGGCAGCGTCCGGGCGTCCACAGGCTGGTCGGCGCCGGCAATCCCGAGCGTGCTGGCGACCGCCGCGACGGACACCGCGCTGTCCCCGGATATGATCTTCAGCTCGACGTTCTCCGCGGCGAAGTAGCGCAGGGTGTCGGCGGCATCGTCGCGGATCTTCTGCTCGATGACGAGCAGCGCCACCGGTACCACCGCGCCGGGCACGCCCGGCGCGTCCACCAGGATGCCGGCCCGGCCGAGCAACAGCACCCGCAGCCCCCGGGAGGCCAGTCGGTCGGCCTCGGTGAGCGCGCAGTGCCCGGGCGGCAGCAGGACGTCGGGCGCGCCGAGCACCCAGTGCCCGTGCCGGCCGAAGCTCGCCCCGCTCCACTTCCGGGCTGAGGAGAACGCCGCGGTCGCCGTCGAGGCCCAGGTGTCCGGACCGCTCGGGAACGCCTCGGCGACCGCTGCCAGGCTCGCGTTGGGACGCGGGTCGGCGGCGGCCAACGCCCGCAGCGCCTCGCCGACCTCGCGCACCTCGCCGGCCGCCCAGCCGTCTCCGGCAGATCCGCCGGCCGCCCAGCCGGACCCGGCAGGCTCGGCGGTCGTTCGGCCGGCCGTGGCGGAACCGCCGGTTCCCGCCGTCCCGTCGGCGTCGGTGTCGGCATCAATGGGACGGATGATCACATCAGGCCGGGCGGAGCCGTCCGGGGCGGGCTGCCCGTCAGCGTCATCGGCGCCGCCGGCCAGGCCCGTCCCGATGGACGCGCGCAGCAGACGTACCTCGGTCAGCCGCAGGCGGTTGTCGGTGAGGGTGCCGGTCTTGTCCGCGCACACGACGCTGACCCGGGCCAGTCCCTCGATGGCGGGCAGCTCCTGCACCAGGCACTTGTGGCGCCCCAGCCGGATGACACCGATCGCGAACGCGACGCTGGTGAGCAGGATGAGCCCTTCGGGGACCATGGGGACGAGCGCGGCCACCATCCCGCGCACCGCGTCGTCCGGGTCGGCGTCGTCGAGCCGGAACTGACTGAAGATCGTCAAAGCGCCGGCGGGAATGATCAGGAAGGTGACGAACGTCAGGATCCGGTCGATGCCGCCACGCAGCTCCGAACGCACGAGCGTGAACCGGCTGGCCTCCTCCGCCAGCCGGGCGGCATAGGCCTCCCGACCAACCTTGGTCGCACGGAACACCCCGGTCCCGGCCACCGCGAAGCTGCCTGACATGACGGAATCCCCGGGGCTCTTGTCCAACGGGTCGGCCTCACCGCTGAGCAGCGACTCGTCGATCTCCAGCCCGTCCGCGGCCAGCACCACCCCGTCGACGACGACCCGGTCGCCGGGCCCGAGCTCGATGACGTCGTCGAGCACGACCTCGCTGGCGGAGATCTCGACCGCCCGGCCGTCCCGGCGGACCCGGGGCCGGGCCTCACCGATGATCGCGAGCCGTTCCAGGGTGCGTTTGGCCCGCACTTCCTGGACGATGCCGATCGCGGTGTTGACCACGATGATCAGCCCGAACAGGCCGTCGGGAACGACCGGCCCGATCACCACGATGACGGCGAAGAGCGCACCGATGATCGCGTTGAAGCGGGTCAGGACGTTGGCCCGGACGATCTCGGCGACCGAACGGCTCGCTCGAACCGGAACGTCGTTGGTGCTGCCCGCAGCGATGCGCGCGGCCACATCCGCGGCGGTCAGGCCATCGTCGAGCCCGACAGCGGACTCCTGCGGAAGATCGACCGTTGCCACGACAACGAGGCTATCGAGACAGTGGCCGACACCACGCATGCTCCCACCCCGGATGCGGTCATGCCGTGCCCCCGGATCAGCTTCCGGGCCCCTGGGTCTGCTTCCAGCCGCCGTCCACGACGCCCGCGCGCGGACACACGGTCACGCGGGAGACACTCCGTGTTTCGTGCCCCGCGGCGCGCCGCCCGGGGCACGAGTGACCATTTCGGGACGGATACGGGCACGCCGGGCGCCCGCCGCCCCGCCATATGCGCCCCGCCATATGCGCCCCGCCATATGCGCCCCGCCATATGCGCCCCGCCATATGCGCCCCGCCATATCCGCGCCACCGTACACGCCACCGCAATACACGGCGTCCGCAATACACACCACCGTAATAAATGTCGCCGCAATATACGTCGCTGTACACGTGCGCATACGCGCTGTTTGTATGCGTATCATGCGCACGCCGCCGTCACACTATTCCCACCGGCGCCCCCGCCAACCAGCCCGACAGTTCTTCCGGACAACACTCACCCGTCACCGCTGGTTAGTCACCGCACGTAGGCTGTGCTGGGTCTGCGGAGGGGAAGCGCGATGGAGTTCCGGCACCTGGTGTCTTTTCTGGCGATAGCGGACGAGCTGCACTTCGGACGGGCCGCGGGCAAGCTCCACCTGGCCCAGCCCTCGCTGAGCCAGCATCTGCAACGCCTTGAACGTGAGGTCGGCGTCAAGCTGGTCGCCCGCACCTCCCACGAGGTTCGGCTGACCCCGGCGGGCGTCGCGTTCCAGGCCGAGGCGAAGCGGATCCTCGACCAGGCGAGCCGGGCCGTGCAGGCGGCGCGGGACGCCGCCGCCGGCCGCGCCGGCACGATCAACATCGGCTACAACTTCCCGGCCGGCCAGCGCATCCTGCAGCCGACCCTGTTACGGCTGAACAACACCCACCCCGGGCTGACCGCCCACCTGTGGGAAAGGCGCACCGGTCCCCAGCTCAAGGGCCTGCTCAGCGGCGAGCTCGACATCGGCTTCATCTTCGGGCTGCCGCCCACCAGCGACCTGCGTTCCCGGGAGGTGCTGCGGCTGCCGCTGGTCGCCGTGGTCGGAGAACAGCACGACTGGGCCTGCCGGGAACAGGTGTCGTTCCGCGAGCTACAGAACCAGGCCTGCATTCTGTTCAGCCGCACCCAGTCACCGGCGATGTACGACACGATCGTCACCACGGCCGAACGGGTCCGGATCAACCTGCGGGTCGCCGCCGAGGTCGACGACCCGGGCGCGACCGCCCTCGTGGTCACCACCCGCCCGCTGGTGGGGTTCGCCTCGGTCGAACGAGCCCGCCGGACGAGAGGGCCGGTCGCCATCCCCCTCGTCGACCCGATCCCGATGCTCTCCGTGCACGTGGTGTGGCGGCCGCAGCGGAGCAAGGTCGTCGACGCCCTGCTGGACGCCCTCGACGAGGCCGGGCCCTTCTGACCGGCCGCCCGGCCGTCGAGCCTGATCCACCCGGCGGACGCCGCCGGCGCCGCGAAACACCTGACCGGACCACCCGCCCCTTTGATCGCACCGTCCTCGACCGGACCCGCCGGCGGCGGCCCACACCGATGTGAAAACGACTCGAAGAACGACGGCGCCGCTTTTGGCCAAGCTGCCAGAAATAGCCTCCGGCGACGCATGCGAGCCCCGGTCGTGGTTATTGGAAAATCCAATCGCCCGAGTGGATTTTCCGTCTGTCGGCGACTTCTCCGGCCAGTCGGGAAATCAGTTGCGAAGATGTGGCCAGGCCCTGCGCCACGGGTGGTCCTACCGATAGAATTCGACGGTGACCCGCCCGTTCGACCGACATGCCGATCGCTGTTTCGGGCAGCTCGCTGTTTCGATCGACGTGCCGGCCAGCGGCCGGGACGGCGGATTTGCCGCCCAGAACGCGGACCCGGCAGGACGCCGGGAACCCGTACGTCCATTCCGACACGCCTAGAACTCCGCCGGAGGTCGGTCATGCCCGCCCCAGCATCCCACGATCAGTCGACCGCGGTGCCAGCACCATCGGCCACCGCATTCCTGACCGTCGTCAGCAGGACCGTCGAGGCGGACGACGTCGTTTCCCTCGTCCTCGCCGATCCCGGCGGGCGGCCGCTCGCCCCGTGGGCTCCCGGCGCGCACGTCGACGTCGTCGCCGGGCCCGGGCGCGTCCGGCAGTACTCGCTGTGCGGCGATCCGGCCGACCGCGCGACCTGGCGTATCGCGGTCCTGCGCGAGGCGGCCGGCCGGGGCGGCTCGGTGTACCTGCACGACGAGGCCCGCGCCGGGTCGACGCTGGAGGTGGGGGCGCCGCGCAACAACTTCCCCCTGGTCGACGCCGGGCGTTACGTCCTGATCGCGGGCGGGATAGGGATCACACCGCTCCTCCCGATGATCGCCGAGCTGGCCGGACGCGGCGCCGACTGGACGCTGCTCTACGGCGGGCGGCAACGAACGAGCATGGCGTTCCTCGCCGCGCTGTCCGCCCACGGCGACCGGGTCGTCGTCCACCCCGAGCGGGAGCACGGGCTGCTGCCGCTCGACACCGTCCTCGCCCGGCCCGAGGAGGGCACGGCCGTCTACTGCTGCGGCCCGGAGGGCCTGCTCAGCGCGGTCGAGGCCGCCTGCGGCAGCTGGCCGTCCGGCGCCCTGCACGTCGAACGCTTCCGGCCCCGGGAGCCGGCCGGCGACGCCGCCGCGGACACCGCCTTCGACGTCTTGATCGCCAGCACCGGGCAGCGGGTACGGGTGGCCGCGGGCCGCAGCATCCTCGAGGCGCTCGAACGCGCCGGCCTGGACATGCCCTCCTCGTGCCGTGAGGGGACCTGCGGCAACTGCGAGACCCGGTTCGTCGAGGGCGATGTCGACCACCGCGACTCCGTGCTGAGCCCGCAGGAGCAGCGCGACGGGGACGCCATGATGATCTGCGTCTCCCGGGCCCACGGCGACCAACTGGTCCTCGACCTCTGACCCGGAACATCCAGCCCGGGTCAGAGGTCCCGGGCATCCGGCCCGGTCTGCGGCGGTGCGGGCAGCGTGGATGGTACAGGCGGTATGTGCGGTATGGCAACAGCCGCGGGCGGGCGTTGGGCGGCTCCGTCGACGCGGGACGAATTCCGCTGCCGGCCCGCCCGCGCACCGCGGCAGCGGCCGCGGCGGCCATCGATAAATTCTATCGAATAATCAACAACGTCAATCGATGCTGGCCAACCGGCCTGATCACGACGTTTCACAGCACTTGACGCACCGCAAATTTTCAGCATGTTTCCTTCCCGTACACGGACCCGACGTTGAATTCAGCGGTCCACGGACGATAAGAAGCACTGGCAAAAATTTTCGGGCGGCCACCGACACCGGGCACGGCCCGAACCGGGGATCCGCCTTCCGACTTCCAGACCCACCAGCCCACCCACGGCCGGCAGGGAATACCAGGCCGGTCCGGCACGCCGCCGGGCCGGTACGAAAGGAGAGCCAGGCTGTGAGCCGGATCCAGGTCGAAGGACTGACCAAGCGTTTCGGCGAGGTCGCCGCCGTCGACCGGGTGAGCCTGGACATCAGCCACGGCGATTTCCTCGTCCTGCTCGGCCCGAGCGGATGCGGAAAGTCGACGCTGCTCCGGATGATCGCCGGTCTGATCGAGCCGAGCGGCGGGCGCGTTCTGCTGGACGGCCGTGACGTCACTTTCGCCCCGCCCCGGGAACGCGACATGGCAATGGTATTCCAGAGCTACGCTCTTTACCCCCACCTGACCGTCGAGCGCAACATCGGATTCCCGTTGCGGTCACGCCGCCGGCCACGGGCGGAGATACGCCAGAAGGTACGCGAGGTGGCCGCGCTGCTCGATCTCGCGGAGCTGCTCGACCGCCGGCCGCGGGAGCTCTCCGGCGGGCAGCGGCAGCGGGTCGCGGTCGGGCGGGCGCTCGTCCGCGACCCCGGTGCCTTCCTGATGGACGAGCCGCTGTCCAACCTCGACGCGAAGTTGCGGACGGCAACCCGCGGCCAGCTGCGGGCCCTGCACCACACGCTCGGCTCAACCATCGTCTACGTCACGCACGACCAGGTCGAGGCCATGACCATGGCCACCCGGGTGGCCCTGCTCAACGCCGGCCGGCTTGAGCAGGTCGGCACCCCCACCGACGTCTACGACGAGCCGGCGTCGGTGTTCGTGGCGGGTTTCCTGGGCTCGCCCGCGATGAACCTGCTCCCCGCGCGGATCGAGAGCCGGGCCGGACGCGTCCAGGTGCTCGCCCCCGGCGTCGAGCTGTCGCTGTGGGCGGCGGACGACCAGCCCGCCCGCGAGGTGACCCTCGGCGTCCGGCCGGAGCACCTGGTCCTGATCCCGCCGGCATCCGTCTCCTCCGCGTCCCCCGCCTCTTCCTCCATCTCCTCCCCGCCTGCTTCCTCGCCCACGTCACTCACGTCGAAGTCCCCCGTGTTCCGGGGAGTGGTGGAGACGGTGGAGAACCTCGGCGGCGAGGAGGTCGCCCAGTGCGCGGTGGGCGACGCCCGGGTGCTGGCCCGAGGGCCGCGGCCGCTCGGCCTGCGTCCCGGCGAACCGGTGGCCTTCGGCGTCCCCGCGGACCGGGTGCACCTGTTCGACCGGGCCAGCGGCCGCCGGCTGGTCTGGCAGCCGGCCAGCGGGGACATCCCCCGCGAGCGCGATCACGCCCATGACTCCGCCGCCGCCGTCGCCGGCTCCTAAGGGCATGTTCCTGAACGCGTCCACCGTCTGATCACCAGCCTTCGACGTCCCCGCCCTTCTCGAACCGTCCCGCCGTCGGGTCTTTCGAACCTGTCGAAACGTCCGACGCCTTTCCCGGCCCCGGTCCTCGCCGGTGCCGTGTTCATCTCGCTCAAGGAGCATCCCGTGAAAAAACTGCGCCAGCTCGGGGGGCTGGCGGCCGCGCTCACCCTGGCACTGACCGCCGCCGCATGCGGAGACAGTGGCACGAGCGCACCCGCCCAGCCGAAGCACCGTGGTTCCCGAACTCCGTCCGGACCAGCAGGTCTCGATCACCTTTGAGAGCTACAACCTGTCGCAGGCCGGGGCCTGGACGGACACCTTCACCGATCTGATCAACAGGTTCCAGGCCGCCCACCCCAACATCAAGGTGACGGCCCAGAAGCCCGCGACCGCGACCGCGAGCGGCTACGGGTCGGCCTCGGCCGCCAGCATCCAGCGTCAGATCGCGGCGGGCAACCCGCCCGACGTCGGCCAGCTGGTCTTCGGCGACATCCGGTACGCCGTCAAGGGCCTGGGCGCCACCCCGCTCGACGACGTCGTCGGACGCGACGCCGTGCAGGCGAACTTCGGCGGCGCCCACCCGTTCGCGCCGGCCGCGCGCACCCTCGGTGACGTCGAGGGCAAGACCTTCGCCGTGCCGTTCGTGTTCTCCACGCCGATCCTGTACTACAACGCCAGCCTGTTCACCCAGGCCGGCCTCGACCCGAACAAGCCGCCGACCACCTGGGCGGAGGTGAAGACGGCCGCGCTGGCCATCAAGAGCAAGACCGGCAAGGACGGCGCCTACATCGACTGCCTGACCAAGAAGACCAATGACTGGTGCTACCAGTCCCTGGTCGCCTCCAACGGCGGAACCGTGATCTCCGACGACCAGACCCGGCTCACCTTCGCCGACGCCCCCGCGGTCGAGGCCGTCAGGGTGGCCCAGGACCTGGTCAACTCCGGCGCCAGCCCCAAGCTCTCCCAGGAGCAGGCCTACCCCGCGTTCGCCCGCGGTGAGGTAGGCATGATCCTGGAGAGCAGCGCCGCCGAGGCGGTCTTCCGCAAGGGCGCCACCAGCGCGAACCCGCCGTGGGAGCTGCGGGCCGGCTACGAGCCGAGCTTCGACGGCAAGAAGGTGCAGCCGACCAACTCCGGGGCGGCCCTGCTGATGTTCGCCAAGGACCCGGCCCGGCAGCGGGCGGCCTGGGAGCTCATCAAGTTCCTGACCAGCGACGAGGCGTACACCCAGATCACCAGCAAGATCGGCTACCTGCCGCTGCGCACGAGCCTGCTCGACGACCCGGGCGCGCTGAAGGACTGGGCGGCCAAGAACACGCTGATCAAGCCGAACATCGACCAGCTCGCCCGGCTGTACCCGACAGCGTCGTTCCCCGGTGACAACTACGTCCAGATCAGGGACGGCATGCTCGAGGCCGTCGAGAAGGTGGTCTACAGCGGGGCCGACCCGCAGTCGACGCTGACCGCGGCGCAGGAGCAGGCGACCAAGCTCCTCCCGAAGGGCTGACACCGTGCCGTCGGTGCCGACCGGGCCATCGGTGACATCGGTGACGTCCACGCCGCCGGTGCCATCGGTGCCGGCGGCACCGCCGGCCCGGGTGCCACGCCACACCCTGATCCAGTTCAGCGACGTCCACCTCGTCGACGGCGGGGAACTGCCGCACGGCGGGGTGGACACACACGCGAACCTGGAGTCCGCGGCCCGCGCGGTCGTGGACTCCGGGACCGCGGTGGCGGGCCTGCTGCTGACCGGTGATCTCACCGACAGCGGCTCCCCCGTCGCCTACCGGCGGCTGCGGGCGGTGGTCGAACCGCTCGCGCGCCACCTGGGCGCCCCGGTCATCTACGCGATGGGCAACCACGACGAGCGGACGGCGTTCCGCCGCGAGCTGCTGGGCGCCGCGCCGGCGACCGACGGCCTCTCGACGATCCCGTGCGACAGCGTCCACTGGATCGCGGGCCTGCGGATCGTGGTGCTCGACAGCACCACACCGGGTTACGACAGCGGCCATCTCACCGACGACCAGCTCGTGTGGCTGCGCGACGAGCTCGCCCGCCCGGCACCGGACGGGACGGTGCTCGTCCTGCACCACCCGCCGGTGCCGTCGCCGATGCTCGTCGTCGAACTGATGACGCTGCGTGAGCCCGACCGGCTCGCGCGAGTCGTGGCGGGCAGCGACGTGCGGATCATCCTGTCCGGTCACGCCCACCACGCCAGCTGCGGCCTGCTCGCCGGCATCCCGGTCTGGGTGTCGCCGGCCACCGCGTTCGGCGCGGACCTGCTCTCGCCCGCGGGCCGGGCCCGCGCGCTGCGCACGGCGGCCTGCAGCCGCATCGACATCTACCCCGACACCGTGGTGGCCAGCGTCGTGACGCTCGCCCCCGCGGAAACCCTCTTCGACAACGACGAGAGCGACATGGCACGACACATCGACCAGGCCGCCACCCAGGCAGCCAACCGGAACCCAGCCACCGGCCGGACGCCGGCAGGACAGGGGCGAGCAGCATGTTCGTAGAGCTCGCTCCCCTCGCGGCGCCCGCCGAGCACGTGGCGGTCGAGGCGGCCCGGCCACCGGTGGCGCGCCGGGTACTGCGGGCGCTGCCGCCCTTCCTCTACCTCGCCCCGGGGTTGGGCTGCCTGATCGTGTGGACCTACCGTCCCCTGGTCGAGGCCGTCCAGCTCTCCTTCTACCAGTGGAACCTGCTGCCGACCCGGCCGAAGGTGCCGGTCGGACTGGACAACTACCAGCAGGTCGTCCAACTCCCCGAGCTCAGGCACTCGCTGTGGCTGACGGTGGCAACGATCGTGTTCCTGCTGCCGTTCTCGGTCCTGCTGCCCACGATCATCTCCCTGCTCACCCGCCGGATCCGCGGCCGGGCCGGCGGCGCCTACCGCGCGCTGGTGTTCGCGCCGGTGCTGGTCCCGCCGGTGGCCAGCGCGGCGATGTGGATGTGGCTGCTGGACCCGCGGCACGGGCTGGTGGACCGTATGATCGGCCATCCGGTCAACTGGCTGCACGAACGAGGCCCGGCCCAGCTCGCCATCATCGGCATCACCGGTTGGCACCTGCTCGGGTTCGCCGTCCTCGTCGTCACCGCCGGCCTGGCCAACATCAACGACGAGTACTCGGCCGCGGCCCAGCTCGACGGAGCGACCAGGCGGCAGATCACCCGGTGGATCATCCTGCCGCTGCTGTCACCGACCCTGGTCCTGCTGACCCTCATGACCGTGCTGCTGTCCGGCCAGCTGACCTTCCCGCTGATCGACGCGCTCACCCAGGGCGGCCCCGACGACGCGACGACCAACGCCTACTACCTGCTCTGGGAGTACTGCTTCAAGAGCTTCAACGCGGGTCTGGCCTCCGCCGCCGGCCTGGCCTTCTTCCTGGTCTTCGGCCTGGTCGCCCTCTTCCTGGTCTGGCTGTTCGAAAAACTCAGCTTCCACGACAACTGACCACCCGGCAACCGCCCACCCGGCAACCGCCCACCCGACGGCTCACCGCTCAACACCCCACCGCAAACACCCCGGCAACCACGTCCCCCGAACCGCGAAACAACCTCCCGAGAAATGAGTACGAAAGTGGCTGCTACAGCGACCACTTGTTGGAGTGATCCCGCTTCCGTGGACAGCGAACCTGAGGTTCGCTGTCCATAGGGAAGGAGCGTCATGGGGTCAGCTCGCCGGAAGTTCACCCAGGAGTATAAATCCGAGGCAGTAAGGTTGGTGCTCGACTCGGGCCGGTCGGTGACCGAGGTCGCGAAGAGTCTGGGTATCCACGAGACCACGTTGGGAAACTGGGTGAAGAAGGCGAAGGAGAACGGCGAGACCGAGGAGCGGCCGCTGTCGGTGTCGGAGCGCGCGGAACTTGAGGAGCTCCGGAAGAAGTACGCGCAGGCGCAGATGGACATCGCCTTACCTAAAAAGCGGCGAGCTTCTTCGCGAGCGAGCAGAAGTAAAGTTCGAGTTCATCTCGATACACGCTCCGAAGAAGCCTGTGTCCGCCGACGGCGCGAACACCTTTCCCGTCGACTACATGTGCAAGAAACTCGACCTGTCCCGACAGGGCTACTATGCGTGGAAGAAACGCGGCCCGTCTCGGAGGGAGAAGGACGACGCCACCTTGTCGACCATGATCAGAGCTGTTTTCGACCGTCACGAGGGGCGGTACGGCGTGCGGCGGATCTTCCACGAGATCCGCCGCCAGGGCGTCGCCGTCGCCTACAAGCGGGTCCAGCGGCTGATGGCGACGATGGGCCTGGTCAGCGTGCATCCGCGTCCCCGCCGGCCGGTGACGACGGTGCAGGCCGCGGACTCCTCATCGCTGCCTGATCTTGTCGGCCAAGACTTCGCCGCGTCCGCACCGAACCAGTTGTGGTACGGCGACATAACATATATTCGCACCTGGGATGGCTGGGTGTACATGGCCTCCGTCATCGACGCGTTCTCTCGGAAGATCGTCGGCTGGGCGGTCGCCGATCACATGCGCACCGAACTCGTTCTCGACGCGCTTCGTATGGCCGTCACCCGCCGGCGGCCACCCGGCGGCGTCATATTCCACGCCGACCGAGGCGGTCAGTACACCAGCCGTGAGTTCGTCGCCTTCTGTCGCGACAACAACGTCCGAAACTCCGTCGGCCGTACCGGGATCTGTTTCGACAACGCCGCGGCGGAGTCCTTCTGGGCCACCCTCAAGAAGGAGTTCGTCCACCTCCACCCGTTCGATACCATAGACCGCGTCCGGGCGGGGATCTTCGAATATGTCGAGATCTACTACAACCGGCAGCGGTTGCACTCCTCGATCGGCTATCTCACGCCTGTCGAGTTCGAGGAAGAATTTGACGGACAAACACTTCGTGCTGCATAGTTAGGACTGTCCACGAAAGTTGGAACCCTCCATGTTCCCTCATTTGTATGAGCAACAATATTCGGCCGCGGGGCGGGGGTGGGGTTGTGGGGCGGGGAAGCGATGTCGCGGGAACTACCGCGAGGACTACGAGGAGTGATTCATGGCCGTCTCCACGCCGGACGCACCGGCGGCAGGCGACGCTGGTGTGCCGCCGCCCGGGCAACACAGCGGCGGGCAGCATGACGGCAGGAACCGTGACGACGGCGGGAACCGCGGCGGTGGCCGGCGCGGTGGCGGGGACCATGGTGGCGGACGCCGCTGGCGCCGGCACGGCCACCGCGGCCACGGCGGGGCCGGCGGGCCGGTCGGCGGCCGGTCACCGCTGAGCTCGTTCGTCGGCCATGCCGTCCTGGCCGTCCTCAGCGTTGCCTGCATCTTCCCGATCTGCTGGATGTACGCGACGTCGCTGCGCCGCCCCGGCGACATCTACGACACGTCGCTGCTGCCCTGGCCGCTGTCGATCGGCAACTACCGGCACGCCGCGGACGTGATCCCGATCGGGCAGATGCTGCTCAACACGTTCGTCGTGGCGTCGCTGACCGCCATCGGGCAGCTGCTGACCGGCCTGCTCGCCGCGTACGCCTTCACCGCCTGGCGCTTCCGCGGGCAGCGGCTGCTCTACCTGCTGTTCGTGGGGACGTGGCTGGTGCCGTTCCAGGTGACGATGGTGTCCAACTACACGCTGCTGTTCGAGTTCGGCCTGCTGAACACACTCGCCGAAGTGATCATTCCGACACTGTGCACAGCGCTCGGCGTCCTGCTGCTGCGCCAGCACATGGAAAGCTTCCCCAAGGAGGTGCTGGAGGCGGCCCGCGTCGACGGCCGGTCGTCCTGGTCGACGCTGTGGACCGTCGTCGTGCCCAACCTGCGGCCGGCGCTGGCGGCGCTGGGCATCGTGCTGTTCATCAACGCCTGGAACGAGTACTTCTGGCCGTCCATGGCGCTCCAGCAGGCAAACTCCATGATCCAGCTCGGGCTGCGCGGCTTCCTCGGCGGGACCGAGGGCAACGACTGGGGCGGGATCATGGCCGCCTCCGGGCTCGCCTGCCTACCGATCTTCGGCCTCTACCTGGTGCTCCAGCGACACATCGTCAACGCCTTCGTCCATTCCGGCCTGAAATAGGACGATCCTGAAGCTGAGTACCAGAATTCGAGGAGTACGTCTGTAGAAAAATACCAACTCCCCCACACCTATAAGGGGCGTTTCTCACACATCGTACGCATGGTGCCTGACATAGTCTGCTTCCACCACTGCCGGTAAGGTGCTCCGGACCGGGCCGGGCCGATTCCTCGACCCGGAGCGCCGTCCACACCGATGGATGGAGAGCCGATGGACGGAGAGACGGTCGATCACCTGCCCCTGCGGCCGGCAGCCTCCGGCACTTCCACACCGATCGAGTTCTTCGACGACCTGGCCGTGCTCCAACGGGTCGCCGACAGCCTCCGCGCCCTCGACCGGGACCTGCCCCCGGACGACGAGGCCCAGCCGCAGCCCGCTCGCCGGCAGGCCGGTGCCCCTGACCAGTGAGCGCCGTCCGCCAGAAGATGGCCCTGACAGCGACGCCGACTCCTACCCGATGTCGACCCTCAGAGGAGCGCCACCCTGAGCGCTCAGCCGCGAGCGAATGTGGTGCTACAGGTCGATCCCGTCGGGCCAGCCGGCGTCCTCGACTCGCCGACAAGGTCTGGCTGTTCACCACCAACTTCGCCGTCCCCTGAATCGACAACAACGCCTCGGAGGTGCGACACGAGGCTCGGACTTGTCATTAACGATCATGAACCGGTTCGACAGGGTGCCCGCGCACAGCGCGGAACCGATGCAGGCATCGTGATCTACCGCGATGCGCCGACGATCGGCCGTCACTCAAGCCTCTCACCAGCGGACCGGCAGGGCGCGCACCAGCCGATCCGACCGCCACTGCACCTCATCCGCCGGCACGGCCAGCCGCAGGCCAGGCAAGCGTCGCACCAGGGTGCCGAGCGCCACCTGCAACTCCAGCCGCGCCAACGGAGCGCCGAGACAATGGTGCGCCCCGTGCCCGAACGCGATATGGGGGTTGTCCGCGCGATCAAAGTCGAGCTCGTTCGGGTGGTCGAAAACCGCTTCGTCCCGGTTGGCCGAGTCCAGCTGTACCAGCAGAGCCTCACCGGCACGCACCAATTGTCCACCCAGCTCGATATCCTCGGTGGCAATCCGCGCAAGCTTGGCCGAAGCGTCGAGCGGAATATAACGCGACAGCTCTTCGACGGCCTGCGGTACCAACTCCGGATTGTCGACCAACCGCTGCCAGTACTGCCGTCGTGCCAACAACGTGTAGATGAAATTGGGCTCTCCACACTGAGTTGGAATGTGTAATCGGTTGATTACGCAGCCGCCGCATGGGTGGTGACGGGGTGTAGCCAGGCGGGGCGGGTGGAGCGGGACGCGACGTAGCGGGCGCGGCGTTGCTGGTTGGGGACGTTGGTCAGGCCGAAGGCGGTCCGGTAGACGAGTTTGATCAGCCGGTTGACTCCCTCGGCCGCGGCGTTGGACAGGCCATGCAGGATGGCGCCTGTGATCCCGACGCGCCAGTCCGAGACTGTCTCGGCTAGGGTGACGATCTCGGGGACGGTCGCGCCGGTCGTGGCGCAATACTCGAAAAACCTGGTCAGGGCCCTGTCGACGTCGGTGCGGGTGGTGGCCCGGCCGGTGCGGGTCGGGGAGAGCGCGAGCAGGCCGAGCAGGTGGTTCTTCGCGCGCCAGGCAGCGCCGATCGCGAAGCTCTCCTCGCCGCCGAGGTCGGCCAGGGTCGTCAGGATCTTCGCGCGGCCGTTGTCGGAGAGCGTGCCGGGGCCACGCACCAGCAGGGTGCGGATCGTGTATTCGGGGTCAGTGGCCCGGCCGCGGCGACCGCGCAGCTGGTGGGTGACCCGGCGGCGGACGTCGCCGACGGCCTTGTTCGCCAGCTGCGCGACGTGGAACGGGTCGACCGCGATCATCGCGTGCGGAAGCGCGTCGCGGGCGGCCGACTTGTAGACGCCTGACATGTCGATCGTCACCGCCTGGATGCCGGCGCGCCAGGCCGCGGGCTGGGCGCCGATCCAGCCGGCCGTGGCCGCCGCTGTCCTGCCCTCGACGGCCCCGAGCAGGCCGTGGCCGCCGCGGGAGTCGAACAGCCCGGTCTGCCAGCGGTCGGCGTCGGCGACCCAGCCACCGGAGATCGGGTCCCGGTGGTAGCGGGGACGGCCCCGGCGGTGGTCGTCGATCCCGAGCACCTCGACGGCGGGCAGCGGCCCGGACACCGACCGCGCCGGCCGGCCTCCGCCGGGCCCGCGGCCCGCCTCACCGTCGACGCCCGCCTCCCCACCGACGGCGTTCTCCTCGTCTCCGACCGGCTCGTCGGCCCCGGTCCGCCCAGCCGGGGCGGTGACCACGATCCCCGCCTCCTCGGCCACCGCGACGAAGCCACGGTGCGCGATGTGCCAGCTGACCCCGGCCGTCCGCGCGACCAGGTCCACCGCCACGACCCAGTCCCCGACCAGGTGGCCCATCGTCTCCTTCGCCGCGGCCGACACCGTCCCACCGCGGGCGGCCAGCGGTCCGCCCTCGGTGAAAACAGCCTGGTCACAGCCGCCGTTGTCGCACCAGAACCGGTGCTTGTGCCAGGTCACCGCCATCGGGACCACCGCCAGATGCGCCACCGTCTGCCCGGCTGCCTCCCTGACCCGGCCCGCCGGCACCCCGCAGCCCGGGCAGCACGCCTCGACCCCCGCCGCCGTGCGCACATGCACCGTGAACGACCCGTCCGCCTCCCGCTCGACCAGTTCGACCTCGACACTGGCGGGCAGCCCCAGCAGCCCGCCCAGCGCACAGCCCCTACCCTTGAACACACGCACCCGTCCGCCTGACGATCTCTTCTCTGGTAAGAGCGATCATTTCAGCGGGCGGGTGCCCCGCTTCCCCGAACCAAAGCGTGACTACGTTCCGTCACCCCAGGTTGTCACGCACAGTTGGTGGCCGGACACGCCCTCCAGTCGACTACGAAGAGCCCCATATACCGTGGCGGTCTCTTCGACGCTCTGGTCCTCGCCGAACGCATACCCGAAGTGAGTGATACCGAACTCCACGGCGGGGGCGACTACTGGCAGCGTCATGGGTTACCCCTCGGTGATGGTGCTGGGGAGCCGGGAGCCTAGTCCAGGAGTGATTCCGGCCGGGGTGTCGGTCAGCCGACCGTCATAGCGGACGGCCTTGAGCGAGGCGATGCGGTCGCCGGTGAAGCCGTACAGGAAGAAGTAGTCGACCCACAGTGTGGTGCCGGCGTTCAATGCCTGGACCGGGAACGTCGGGTGGTCGCGCACGCACCGATATTCCAGCACGGCCTCCACGAACAGCCAGGGCTCGTCCAGCACGAGAGTTTTGGGGTGGAAGTATTCCTCGACACCGTTGTGCATGGGGATGAAGAACAGGTCCAGGAAGTTCCGCCGGCCGACCAGCTTGCCATCGCCCGGGGTATGCACGAGCAGTTCCTCAGCCATGAACTGCGCGGCGAGTTCTTCCCAATCCTGACTGTTCAGCGTCTTCACGAACTCCAGAAATCGCTGTTTCGTCCACATGGCCACGCTCTCCTGCCATCGAGGGCCAGCGGCAGCGCCGACACGCCGCGGTGTGCCAGGCTGGTCAGGCAGCTGAGATTGTCATTGGCTAGCCGTAGTTCGGGCGTGCGCCGCAGCAGTTCGGTGATCTCGGCCTCGGCCTCCATTCTGGCCAGCGGGGCGCCGAGGCAGTAGTGCGGGCCCAGGCCGAAGCCGAGGTGTCGGCGGGCGGGCGTGGCGCCGGCGTATCGGGTGATGTCGAAGGTGTCCGCGTCGGGGAACACCGACTCGTCCCGGCCGGCGGACGCCATCAGCACGACGACGCCGTCGCCTCGGCGGAACCGGTGGCCGGATACCGTGATGTCGGCGAGCGCGACCCGGATGGTGAAATGCACCGGTGGGTCGTAGCGCAACATCTCGTCCACCGCGGACGCCGCGAGTTCCGGCCGGTCGCGTAGCAGCCGTTGCTGCTCGGGATGACGCAGCAGGGCCAGAACGCCGTTGCCGATCAGGTTGACCGTGGTCTCCACTCCCGCCACCCAGAGCAGGGACAGCACGCCCAGCAGTTCCCGTTCGGTGAGCACATCGCCGCGTTCCTCGACGGCGGCCAGCCCACTCACCAGGTCCTCGGCCGGCCTGGCGCGACGGAACGCGATCAGGTCACGGAAGTAGGCGGCGAACGCCTCCGACGCGGCGTGGCGGTTCTCGATGTCCTCGGCGGTGAGCGTGAAATCGGGATCGGTGCCGCGCGCGATGGCGCGGCCCCAGTCGCCGAAGGTGGCCGAGTCTTGTTGCGGGATGCCGATCAGTTCGCACATCACTGCCATGGACACCGGCCGGGCCAGCCCACCCACCACGTCGAGCTCGCCCTGTTCGGCACCCGCGTCGACCAGCTTTCGCACCAGTGCGTCGATGCTCTGCGCAAGCCGGGCGACCATGCGCGGAGTGAACGCCTTGCCGACCAGGGCCCGCAGCCGAGTGTGGTCCGGCGGGTCCATGGCGAGGAACGAGCCGGCCACGTCCTCGGCTTTCACGTTCGGCCGGAACGGGCTGATCCCGTCGCGGTAACCGTGGCCCCAGTCCGGGCTCTGCAAGATCGCGGAAGCGGCCTCGTACCGGGTGGCGATGTGCACCGGCACCGGACCGAGCTGGAACGGGCAGAACGCGCCCGCGGCACGGGCCCGCCGGTAGCTGGGATACGGGTTCTCCCGATACATCGGGTGAAAACCATCGAACTCGACGGGAGCTGGACCGGACACCGTGGTCACGCCGTACTCCTTTTCGTTCCCCGAATGCCGGCTCAGCCGCTGAATCGGACCCGAAGCTCGGACAGGCCGCGAATCAGCACATTCGGTTTGTACGGCGGGTTGTCATCGACCAGTTCCATCTTCTTCACCCTGGCCAGGATGCCTTCCAGCATGGTTGCCATTTCCAGGGCGGCCAGTGGCGCGCCCAGGCAGTAGTGGTGGCCCAGCGAGAACGCCAGGTGCCGGGATACCGGCGCGTGCCCGTCGAACCGGGTCAGGTCCAGCCGCTGGGGATCGTCGAACGCGCGGGGATCACGGTTGGCGCAGGCCAGCAGCGTGACCACGCCGTCACCCTCCTCGAAGACGTGATCGCCGAGTGTGGTGCGTCGTTTCGCGGATCGGGTGTTGAGATGCGCGGGCCCGTCGTAGCGCAACAGCTCGTCCACCGCCGGCCGGACCAGCTCCGGGCGCTTGCGGAGCAGTGCCAGCTGGTCGGGGTGGCGCAGCAGGGCCAGCAGGCCGTTGCCGACCAGGTTCACCGAGGTCTCATGGCCTGCGATGATCAGGAAGATGATCGTGCCCAGCATCTCTTCCTCGCTGAGTCGGTCACCCCGCTCCTCAACCTGTGCCAGCGCGCTGATCAGGTCCGTGCCGGGGCCGGTGCGCCGCTGCTCGATCAGCTCCCGCAGGTAGCCGAGGGACTTCGGCGTCGCCTCGGTGCGCGCGGCCTTCGCTGCCGGTGGCAGCAGGTGGTCCGGGTCCAAGCCCCGGGTCAGGACCTGCGACCACTCCTGGATCTGCTCGTGGTCCGAGCGAGGAATGCCGAGGATTTCACAGATCATGGTCAGCGGCATCGGGTAGGCCAGTCCCGTGATTGCATCGAACTCGCCGGCCGCCAGAGCGGCGTCCAGCAGCTCGTTCACCAGTTCGATCATCCTGGGACGCAGCGCGGCGATCCGGCCGGGCGTGAACGCCTTGCTCACCAGGCCGCGCAGCCGGGTGTGGTCCGGCGGCTCCATCCACATGAACACCGGCGGGAACGCTTCCTGCTCCTCTGGATGCAGCTGTTCGACCTCCTGGTCGTGACCCCAGTCCGAGCTGGTGAGCACCGTGACGCACTCGTCGTAGCGGGTAAGCAGGCTCAGCCCCAGCGGCGACCGATGCACGGGCCCGGCCTCCTGCAGTTCCCGGTAGAAGGGGAACGGGTCATGCCGATTGGCGGGGCTGAAGATCTCTAGTGTCCTGAGTCGTTGATTCGTGTGCAGATAGAATGGGCTGGTGCCTGGCCCGAGCGCGGATCCCATCGAGTTGTCGTCTGCTGAGCGTGCGGTGCTGGAGGGCTGGGCCCGACGGCGGAAGACCGCGCAGGCGCTGGCGTTGCGCTCGCGGATCGTGCTGGCCTGCGCGGACGGTGGGACGAACTCGGGGGTCGCGGCCGAGCTCGGGATCACCCGGGGAACGGTCGCGAAATGGCGGGAGCGGTTCGCGGTCGACCGGCTGGAGGGCCTGTCAGACGAGGCACGTCCGGGAGCGCCTCGGAAGGTCACCGACGCCCAGGTCGAGGCGGTGATCGCGAGGACGTTGGAGGAGAAGCCACCGAACGGCGATACCCATTGGACATCGCGGTCGATGGCGAGGGCCAGTGGGCTGTCGCAGTCGACGGTGTCACGGATGTGGCGGGCGTTCGGGTTGAAGCCGCATCTGGTCGAGACGTGGAAGCTGTCCACCGACCCGCTGTTCGTGGACAAGGTCCGTGACGTGGTCGGGGTCTACCTCGACCCGCCGGAGAAGGCGATCGTGCTCTGCGTCGACGAAAAGTCGCAGGTGCAAGCTTTGGATCGCACGGCACCGGTGCTGCCCCTGATGCCGGGTACCCCGCAGCGGATGACCCACGACTACGTCCGCCATGGCACGACCAGCCTGTTCGCCGCGCTCGACCCGACGTCCGGGTCGGTGATCGCGCAGACCTTCCGGCGGCACCGTCACCAGGAGTTCCTGCGCTTCCTCAAGCTGATCGACTCCTCGGTCCCGAAGGGCTACGACCTGCACCTGGTCCTGGACAACTACGCCACCCACAAGACCCCGGCGGTGAAGAACTGGCTGCTGCGCCACCCCCGCTTCCACCTGCACTTCACCCCGACCTCGGCGTCGTGGATGAACCTGGTCGAGCGCCGGTTCGCGGAGCTGACCACCCGCAAGCTGCGCCGATCGACGCACCGCTCGGTCGTCGAACTCGAAGCCGACATCCGCCGATGGATCAACGCCTGGAACAAGGACCCGAAGCCGTTCGTCTGGGCCAAGACCGCCGACGAGATCCTCGAGACCCTCGCCGCCTACTGCCAGCGAATCAACGACTCAGGACACTAGGATCAGCCGGAGTTCATTCGGAATCAGGTCGGCGGACGATTCTGGCTGTACAGCCCGACTCATGGGAGATTTCCTTCGCATCCGGCGCTCCGCGTGCCGCGTGCTCCGCATTTCGGTCAGTCACAGCATAGGCACCTAATCAGTATTAAACAACGAGTTCTCCGTACCATTGAAAATTCCAATTAAACGATGATTTTCTGAATTCCCGGACACCGCGGCGGCGATTGTTGGCAGGGTGTTACCGGTCGGCAGGCAGCGCGATCGGCGAGTTAACAAAAGTGGACGTGGGCGGGTCAAGCGGGTGGCGCCGGTGCGGCGTAGGAGATTATCGAGGTGTCGCGGCTATGTCGGAGTCCGCGGTTGTCGATCAGATCCCCGGCGAGAACCAGCCCGAGATCCAGGATGTGGACGACGCAGGTGCCATCGCTGTCGGCGTGACCGACCTCGACGATCATCGGGCACACCTTGTCCCAGAGCAGCGGCCGCGTAGCGACGTGGGCGCGCATCCGCGCGATCAGACCCGAGCCGCACCCGATCACTTGTCGCCGGGCGTTCAGGGATGGAGGACGACTTTGATCGCGCCGGCCGATCGGTCCCCAGCCACGCGAAACGCCTCCGCCGCGTCGGCCAACGGGAAGCGGTGCGTGATGACGGTCGAGCTGATGCCCGGGTTTTCCGCCAGCATCGCGGCCGCCCGCTCGAACTCACGGACGCCGTCGCGGCGCCCGCAGGCCACGGCGTTGACGAAGCTTAACTCCTTGACTAGACTGATCATTCCCGGTACCGGAATGGTCGGTTGGTAGACACCCAACAACACGACCCGACCGCCGGGACGCGCGAGTTCGACACATCTCGCGAGGCCCGCCTCGCTGCCGGCGGCGTCGATGACTACGTTGTAGCCGCCGTCCACGGAGCCGGCGCCGAGGCGTTCACCGGCCGCGGCCTGATGGGGATGGCGGGCAGCGAGATCCACCTGGAAGCCCATTCGGCGCGAGGCCGCGACCGTCAGCAGGCCGATCGATCCGCCGCCGACGACAGCCAACCTCTCCCCCGGTGCAAGCGCCGCCCGCTGGACACCGTGCCAGGCGACCGACGCCGGCTCCACCAGGCAGGCGTCGCGCCCGGGCAACCCCGTGGGGAGCGGGGCGAGTGTGTAGTCGGGCACGACGATCGCGTCACACATGCCGCCGTCCTGGTACACGCCAAGAAAGCCGTGCCCGGCATCCGTACAACGCTGCGTCGCCCCGAGCCGACATTGCTCGCACCGCCCGCAGTGGATGTTGGGCTCGACCGCGTACTCGCGCCCGTCCGCGGCGACCCCCGCGAACTCGTGTCCATAGGTGAAGCCCCCGAGACCGGCGGCGAGGTTCACGTCCGACCCGCAGATTCCGACGGAAGTCACCTCGAGGCGAACACCCGCCCCCGTGGGCTCGTCCACGGCGACCACCGAGATACCTTCAGCAGAATTTCGCACCGCGCGCATTGAGCGTTCCTTTCCTTCAGCGGATTCCAGCCGAGAAGCTATCCAGATGTTCCCCAGGCGGGGATCGCCGGTATGCGTAACCATCTTGTACACAGGTACTTCGCGGGTTGACGTTGACCTGCTCTGGATCGCGGTCACCATTGAGATCCCCGGCCTCGCCCGGACGGTGCGCGCATGGCTGGATAACTGGTGGTCGGTGCTGGAAGTTCGTCGGGGGCTGGTCAGGGGGCTGCGGGAGTCACGGCGGCTGGCCGGCCCCGGTGGGCCGCACGTCGTGGTGGTGGATCGTCGCCGTGCTTGCTACTTCAACCGGAACGTCTGGGTGGTGGACAGGGAGGGGTCGCCGGGGCGGAGGCGTAGTTCTCCGAGGGCTGGTAGCAGGACTGCTGCGGCGACTGTGCGTTCCCGGCGGATGTCGCCGTTGTCGGGGACCCGGATGGGCGGGGTGGACAGCAGCGCGAGGTGCTCCTCGGGGTCCTCGCCGAGGGTGGCGAGCGCCGCCGTGGCCGCCTGGAGCCGGCGGACGGAGGAGTTGCGGGCGAACACGTTGATCTCGTCGTGGGGAACGAGATCGGGGTGGAGGAAGTGGTTGGTGTGGACGGTCCGCGGCGCCTGCATGGTCCGTAGCTCCTCACCGAGGATCTCCACCCAGACCGCCCGGGTGGCATCGCAGAGCGTCAGCGACCGGGAGCTGGCCAGCCGCAGGCCTCGGAGGACGTCGAGCGCTTCGGCGACGCTCGCCGCCGTGTCGAGCAGGTGCCGAATCGCCAGGTACGGGGGCAGACCTGCCCGCCAGTCGCCGCCCAGGACGAGGTTGATCCCGACCGCGAGGCCGCGGCTGTTGAGGCCGAGGTATCCGAGCAGGCCACCGAAGCTCAGCACGAGCGAGCGGCCGACCGGCGAGGCGACGTCGAGGACGGCGATCTGGTCGTCGAGGTCGCCGCCCAGGTCGACCGTCTGGGCGAGCAGCGGGCCGGCGGCCCCCGGGTGGACGGTCGCGTAGGTGGTGCAGTCGCCCGCGGTGGGGATTCGGGTGTAGCCGAGGATCTCGCGTCGCAGTTGGAGCAGCCAGGCCTCGTCCTCGGTCAGGCCCGCGCCGGACGCGAGCGCGGCGACCTCGGCCGCGAGCCGCGGGGTGGCCCGTTCGATCTCCGCGCGGTGGCGGGCGATCGTCGGGCGCAGGCCGTCGAGCGTCACCGGGCCGGGCAGCAGCCGGCCGAGCCGGCAGACGTGGTCGTCCACGAACGACCGCAGTCGCCCCGCCAGCGCCGCCCCGTGGGTCCGACCCAGCTCCGACGGCGGCCCGTCCGCCCTGATCAGGATGGTCATTCGGCCTCCCCCGACACGCTCACGGGCGGACCTTCGGGTGTTCGGTGAGGGTCTTCTTCACAAGCGGCCATTCGTCGGCCAGGACGCTGTAGTAGACCGCGTCGCGGCGGCGGCCGTCCGGCATGGGGTTGTAGCTGCGCAGTACGCCCTCCTCGACGGCGCCGATGTTGCGCAGGCCGCGGCGGGCCCGGGTGTTCAGTACGTCGGTCTTGAATTCCACCCGCAGTGCGCCCAGGCGTTCGAAGGCGTGCTCCAGCAGCAGCAGCTTGGCCCACCGGTTGGTCCCGGTGCCGCGGAAGTCGCGGCCGAGCCACGACCAGCCGATCTCCAGCCGGGCGTCCGGCTCGGAGAGGTTGCCGTAGCTCATGCTGCCCGCGGTCCGGCCGGTGCGCCGGTCGGTGATGACGAAGACGCATCGCCGGCCGGCGAAGTGGTCGGCGAGGGTGGCGTCGAAGAACGCCTCGAAGTCGGCGTCGGACTCCACCCGGGAGACGAAGTACCGCCAGATGTCCGGGTCGAGGGCGATCGCCCGCAGCGGCTCCCGGTCGGCCTCGGTGACGGGTGCGAGGCGGACGTGGTCGTTGCTCAGGACTGCCGGACCGGCCGTGTGCCAGTCCACCGGGTACCGGGCCACCGGTCAGGCCCCCGCCGGGACGTGCCTGGACAGGATGTCCACACAGTCGCGCAGGGTGTGCATCCTGGCCAGGTCGTCCTCGGTGAGGTGGGCGGTGTCGACGCCGGTGTCCCGGCACAGCGAGGTCAGGAACAGGACCTTGTTCAGCGAGGTCAGCCCGTAGGCGGCGGTGAGGCCGACGTCGGGCTGGATCTCCTCGGGGGCGATGTCGGCGGCCAGTACCGCGGCCAGGTTCTCCCGGGCGGCGGTCTCGACGTCGGGCCGCATGGATCTGTCGGGCCGCATGCTGTCAGGCCGCATGGATTCCCTTCCTCGGGTCGCCGAGCTGGCGCTGGTACACCGCCCGGATCTGCTTGCGCCTGGGCTTGTACTGGGACGTCAGCAGACCGTTGCCGATGCTGAACGGCTCGTCGGCCACCACGACCCGGTGGATGTACTGGTCGCCGCCGAGCGCCCGGTTGGTGGCGGTGAGCTGCGCGGCGATGGCGCCGGTGTCCACCGGCACCGACGCCGGTGAGACGACCGCCACCAGCTCGGTCTGGGCCGGGCAGTAGAGCACGCACTCGGCGATCGCCGGGCTGGCCTTCAGGTGCTCCTCGATCTGCCTGACGACGATCTTCCTGCCGTTGTCCAGCACGATCGTGTCGTCGGCGCGGCCGAGGACGAACAGGAAGCCGTCGGCGTCGAGGTGTCCGAGGTCGCCGGTGCGCACGACACCGTCCGTGCCGAAGACCCGCTCGCTGTCGCCGGGCTCGCAGTAGTCGTACCGCCGGTTCACCGGGTGCTCGGCACGGACGCTGATCACCCCGTCGTCGCCGATGATCACCTCTTTGCCCGGCAGCACCCGGCCGACGCTGCCCGCCCGGTGCGCGCCCGGATGGTTCTTGGCCACGATGCACGTCTCGTTGAGGCCGTAGCCCTCGTAGATCGGCAGGCCGAGCCGGTTGAGGAACGCGAGGGTGGCGGGGTCGGCGGGCGCCGAGCCCGTCCACAGGTAGCGGATGCGGCCGCCGAAGATGTCGCGGGCCACATCGGCGAGGTCCCGGCCGGTGCGCCGGGCGTGGCGTTCGATCTGGCCGCGGGCGCTTTCGAAGAAGCCGGGCACGCCCATGACGACGGTCGGCCGCACCTGGGTGAGTGCGACGAACGCCGACTCGTAGGTGCAGACCGTGACGTCGTGGCCGTACCGCAGCGCCGAGTACACCCAGTAACGCTGCTGGAGCAGTGACAGCGGCAGGAACACCAGCAGATTGTCGCCGGGGCCGTGGCCGAACATGTCCTGGACGGCGTCCAGCGAGCTGTCGATGCTGCCGACGGTGGCGCCGAGGCCCTTGGGCGTGCCGGTGCTCCCCGAGGTGAACTTGATCGTGGTGATCTCGTCGGGGGCGTACCTGACCGGTGGCGGCGGGGCCGCGCCGACCGCGCCGGCCGCGCCAGTCGTGTTGTCGGCGCCGGACGTGTCGTCAGCGCCAGCCGTGCCAGCCGTGCCAGCCGCGTCGGGCAGGTCGTCGAGGAGGGTCGTGAGCCGCTCGACGCCGGGGACGTCGCACGGACGGTCGGTGAACAGCAGGGAGAGGCTGTAGCGCTCCATCAGTTCGCGGGTGGGGGTGAACTTGCCCGGTTCCAGGCCGGCGGTGACGACCTTCAGGCGCAGGGCGGCCAGGTCGAGCACCACCCACTCGAGGCTGTTGGCGGCGAGGATGCCGATCCGGTCGCCCGCGCCGAGGCCGCGGGCGCGCAGCCCGGCCGCGACCAGGCCGGACAGTCGCCAGACCTCGGCGAGTGGGATCTCGCGGGTGCCGGCCAGCCTGGTGACGTGCAGCGTCCCACGGTTCGGCGTGGACGCCAGAAGTTCGTTGATCACGCAAGGCTCCCGCTGGGCTGGGTCCGCGAGGCGTCCGACGGGTGTTCGGCCGCGTGGGCCGCACCGAGCGGGCCGAGCGGCCGGGGCGGGTGGAAGAACGTGACCTGAGCAAGGGCGATCTTGCTACCCGGCGGGACCAGCTCGACCGTGGCGGGCCACCGCCGCGGCGCCGGCTGGCCGAGGGCTTCGGCCAGCCGGGCGGCGAAACGCGGCATCACCGGCGTGGCCGCGTGCGCGAGCAGCCAGGCGGCGGCCAGCTCCAGGGCCGTGGTCGTGCGCACCTCGTCCGGCATGCCGCCGGCCGCTGCCAGCGCGCGTTCCCGACGGCTGAACCGGACCGTGTCGGTGACCAGGGCGTCCAACTCGGCGGCGGCCTGGTTGAGCGAGAAGCCGCCGGGTTGGAGGCTGGCGGCCAGCGCGCCGAGCCGGGCGGCGAGCTGGCCGAGGAACCCGGCGTGCTCGGGCGTCCAGTTGCCGGCGTCGGGGACCACCGCGTCGTAGCGGTCGGCCACGCGCTGGCCGAGGTCGTGCAGCCAGGCCTGCCAGGTGCCGATCAGGGTGGTGGTGAGCGTGTGCTCGTAGGCGTCGAGTGTGAAGTTCGTCCGCTCCACCTCGGGACGGTTGCGGGCGAGGAAGTAGCGCACCGCGTCCACGCTGTCGGCGTCGAGGATCTGCTTGCCCCAGACGGCGTGCCGGCGGCTGGTGGAGAACTTCAGGCCGTCGTAGAGAAGGAACTCGTTGACGTGGTAGTCGATGTCCGGCGTCCAGCCGGGCAGGGCGAGCCGGTAGAGCACCGGGTAGAGGATCGCGTGGTAGAAGCTGTTGTCGTAGCCGAAGAAGTGGACGACCTTCCAGTCGTCGGCCGGCCTGGCTGCCGTCCAGTCGCGGCCGAGGCGCTCGCCGAACCGCTGGATGCCGTGCAGGAAGCCGAAGGCCATCTCCGGCCAGGCCCAGATCACCTGGCCGGCGCCGTCCGCCTCACGCGGGATGATCCCCCAGTCACTGGGATGGCTGACCGGGATGTCGATCCGCCCCCGGCGGAACAGCCGGGCGGCGAGCTCCCGCAGCCGGGCCGGGACGCGGCCGCGGCGCTGGTGGTCGAGCACCGCGTCGGCGTGCTCGTGCAGCGGCAGCACGTAGCGGCGGGCCGTGCCGGTGACGGGCGTCTCGCCGGATGGCCCGGCGACGGGGCCGGCCAGGTCGACCACGGTGTTCGGCTCGCCGCACAGCTCGCAGATGTTGCCGGCGGTGGCCTCGCCGCAGCCCGGGCAGCCGCCGTGGACGTCGACCTCGTAGAGGTACTGACCGGTCCGCGGGTCGAACAGCGCCGGCCCGTCGGCCGGGGCGATCGCGCCGGCGTCGACCAGCCTGGTGAAGAAGTCCTTCAGCGCGGGGACGTAGCCGGGGTCGGCGTTCGTGACGGTGTACTGGTCGAGCGGGATGTCCATCAGCCGCAGGGTTTCCGCGATCTCGGCGCTGTAGTGCGCGGCCACCTCGGCGCTCGACCGGCCCTCCCGGCGGGCACGGTCGACCACGTAGGACTGGAAGTCGTCGCTGCCGGTCAGGTGCCAGGCGCTGGCACCGTTCATCCGCTGGAACCGGACGTAGGCGTCGGCGCCCAGGTACGGGCCGGCAAGGTGACCGAGGTGCAGGTCGCCGTTGGGGGTGGGCGGCGTCGAGAAGACGAACACCGGGCGGCCGCCGTGCTCGCTGGCCGCCGGGGTGGCCGAGGACACCGCGCGGGCGCCGTCACGCCAGTACTGGGTGAGGAAGACCAGGTCCTCCTCCCCGGTGTTCGTCACGACGTGGTCCTCGAACGGCTCGAGCAGGGCGACGGTGCCCGCGGCGACCGGGTGGTGCGCGGCTCCCACGGCGAGTTCGCCGCGGCCGGCGACGATGACCAGCAGCTCGGTCTCGTCGTGCCGCTGGTGTGTCGTGGCGACACCCGGCGCGACACGGCCCCAGGCGGCGCCGGTGCCCAGCCCGTCGACCGAGCCCATGTCGATCCCGAACGCCGCGGAGAGCGCGGTGGCGTCAAAACGGTCAATGATCATGCGGTGTCCTTCTCGTCGAGCCCGTCGAGCAGGTCGGCGGCCGCGGCGGCGATCGCGGGGGCCAGCCGGTAGCCGGAGCCGCCCGCCGCGCCGGCGAACAGCACCCGGCCGTCGGCGGTGACCGGGCGCACGATCGGCGCGCGGTCAGGGCTGTAGGCGTCGCAGAACACGCGGCCGGAGACGCAGTACGGGGCGAGCGCCGGGGCGTGGCGCTCCAGAACCGCCCGGCCGCGGTCGAGGTCGTCGGCGGACAGCCCGCCGGTCAGCGCGTCCGGGGTGACGTGCCAGTCGGGTGACGTGTAGCTGAACAGCCAGTGGCCGCGGTGGGCCAGCGGCAGCAGGAAGGCGTCCTCGTCGTGGAAGACGGTCGCACGGTCGTGCGGGGCGACGGGCCGTTCGACGTGCAGGGCGACGACCTTCTTGACGCGGACGCCGAGCGGGGCGAGCAGCAGCGGCCAGGGCAGCCAGGGGCCCGGCGCCAGCACGACACGGCTGGCGGTGAGCCGGATGCCGCTACCCAATGTGAGAACGACGCCGTCCGGGGTGGACCGCACGGCGGTGACCGCGCTGCCCTCCCGGAACGCCGCGCGGCCGCGCAGCCGGGCGGCCAGCAGTTCGGTGAGCGCCGCGACGTCGGCGTGGTGGGCGCCGTCACCGTCCCAGCCCCGCTCGGCCGGGCGCAGCCGCGCCTCGGGGAGCCGCGCCTCGGGGAGCGGGCGCAGCCGCGCTTCGGGGAGGTAGTGCTCCCGGACGGTGGCCTCGTCGGCGCTGACCACCGTCATGCCCACCGGGTGGATCGGCACCCGGGGGTCGCGTCGGCACAGGTCGGCGTACCAGCGCTGGCTGTAGGCGCTCATCGCCCGCACCCGCGGGGTGGCCCCGCGCGGGAAGTGCAGCCCGGCGGAGAACCGGGACGCTCCCCCACCGGCCAGCCCCCTGTCGACCACCATGACCCGCCGGCGCGGCACGCGGGCCAGCACCTCGGTGGCCACCAGGCAGCCGACCACGCCGGCCCCGACCACGACAACGTCGGCGTCCCCGTCCCCGGCCCCAGCCCCAGCCCCAGCCCCAGCCCCAGCCCCAGCCCCAGCGTCCATGGTCAGCGGGCTCCTGTCTTGGGCGACCATTCGATGAACGCCGGGTGCTGGTCCCTGCTGCGGACGCCGCGGATCCGGTCGACGATGCGCTGGCTGCGCCAGGCGTTGAGGCTGAGGTTGGGGTCGGCGAGGCCGCGCTGCCCGCGGGCGGCGTTCTGCAGGAACAGGTTCCGGTCGGCCGGGCCGTCCCAGCAGGCGGCGAAGTCGGCGTCCACCTGATACTCGTCGTTCTCCCGTTCCAGACGCGGCTGAAGGGGCGCCAGGAAGTCCATCGGGGCCGGCCGGAACCCGGCGGCCCAGATGATCACGTCCGCCTCGAAGATCTCCAGGCAGCTCGCCGGGTCGTTGTGCCGGACGGAGATGCTCCAGCCCTCCGGCGAGCACGGCTCGACGCTGACCACCTCGCGGTTGGGGTAGAGCCCGGTCAGCTGCGGGGCGCCGGTGATGAACCGGTGGACGTAGATCCGCTGGTAGATCTCCCGGGCGGTGGCCTCGGAGATGCCGTCGCTGGTCAGCACCTGCTGGCTGTTGACCTCGGCCCGCACGCTCGGGCCAAGCTCGGCGAAGTAGTCGGAGTGGCAGGGCATGTAGAACTCGTTGGTGAACGGCGAGTCGTCGAGCGGGAAGTAGTTGCGTCGGCGGGACAGCCACGACACCCGGTGCGGCAGCTCGCCGTCCGGCCGGGAGATCAGGTCGAGGAACGCCTCGGCACCGGACTGGCCGCCGCCGATCACCGCCACCCGCCGGTCGCGCAGGCCGGCGGCCCTCGACCGGAACTCGCTGACGTGGAACTGGGTGCCGCCCAGGTGCGGGCGGGCGAACTGCGGCACCCACGGTACGGTGCCGACGCCGACCACCACGTTGTCGGCGAGCAGGGTGCGTTTGTCGGTCCGCACGACGAAGGTGTCACCGACGAAGTCGACGGACCGCGCCTCCTCGCCGAACACGACGTTCTCGATGCGGCTGCTGGCCCAGTCCAGGTAGTTGCGGAACTCCTCGCGGGGGACGCTGTCGAACTGCGCGTTGAGGTAGTGGTAGATCCGCCCGCGGTCGTGCAGATACGCCATGAACGAGAACGGGCTGGTCGGGTCGGACAGGCTGACCAGGTCCTTGAACAGCGACACCTGCAGGGCCGCCCCGGGGATGAGCTGATCGTCGTGCCAGCTGAACTCGGCCTTCCGGTCGATGACCAGGTTCGGCGTCTCCGGGTCGCCGTGCAGCATGGCCGCCAGGCTCAGGTTGGCCGGTCCGGCCCCGATCCCGACACAGCGGTACCGCGCCGCGGACTCACTCCTCATGAGAAGAACTCGCTTTCAGCGTCTTCGGTGGACGGCCCGCGTCCGTCCGGGAAACATGCGACGCGGCCGGTGGCAGGGCGTCGGCGATGGCGAGCCGCTGCACCTCGGAGGCGCCCTCGTAGATCCGCAGCGACCGGATCTGCCGGTACAGCCGCTCCGGCAGGCTGTCGCGCACCAGCCCGGCGGCGCCGAACACCTGCACGGCCGCGTCCACGACCTGCTGGGCGGCCTCGGTGGCGTACAGCTTCGCGATGCTTGCGTGCCTGGCCGGCGGGGTGCCCCGGTCGGCCTCCCAGGCGGCCCTGGCCACCAGCAGCGCGGCGGCGTTCAGCCGCACCTCGACGTCGGCGAGGCTGGCCTTCACCGTCGGCAGGTCGAACAGCCGCCCGCCGTACGCGGCCCGCCCCCGGGCCCTGGCCAGGGCGGCGTCGGCGGCCCGGCGGGCGAAGCCGAGCGCCGCCGCGCCGACGGTGAGGCGGAAGCGTTCGAGCAGCTCCATGGCCACGACGAACCCGCCGCCCCGGCTGCCCAGGACGGCGTCGGCCGCAACCCGGCAGCCGTCGAACTCCAGCCGGGCGATGTCGCGTTCGGCCAGCATGTCGATCGGTTCGATCCGCAGGCCCGGTGTGCCGGCCGGGACGAGCAGCGCGGTCAGGCCGAGCGCGGCCGGGCCGTCGCCGGTGCGGGCCACCACGCAGAAGACGTCGGCGCCCGCCGCACCGGCGATCCACGTCTTGTGCCCGTCCAGGACATATCCCGTGCCGTCCCCGTCCGGGACGGCACGCAGGGCGAGCGCTGCGACGTCCGAACCGGCCTGCTCCTCCGAGAGCGCGAACGCGCCGGCCAGCTCGCCGCGGGCCATGCCGGGCAGCCAGCGCCGCTTCTGCTCGTCGGTGCCGTGACGTTGGATCGGCCAGGCGGCCAGCGCCTGGATCGAGAACGCGAAGTCGAGCAGGTCCTCGGTGTAGGCCAGGGCCTCCCTGGTCAGGCACAGGCCACGCAGGTCGGTGGGCGTCAGCAGGCCCGCGTCCCCCAGCGCGCGCAGCACGCGGGCGGTGTACTTCTCCGGCGCGCCGGTGCGGGCCGCCGCCGCCAGTTCGGCGTGGGTGTCGCAGAACCGGCCGAGCACCTCGGCCAGCTCGCGGTGCGGCCGCTCGTAGAACGGCAGCGCCAGCAGCCGCGGGTCCAGGGTGCTCACCGGCGCGCCCTCCTCGTGTCGGAGCTCATGCGGCGGCCCGCCTCATCAGCAGGCGTCTGGCCAGATGCGGCTCGACGAAGAACGCGAACGAAGCGTAGCCGCGCCGCACCCGCCGCCAGGCCCGCTCGACGACGGCCGGGCCACCGGTGCGTCCGACGTGGTCGAGGTAGCCGACGATCAGGTCGGTCGCCTGGCGGGTGTGGCCGGCCGAGATGTTGTCGATGGACAGGTGCACGTCCTCATAGGCGGTGTCGAAGCCACGACGGCGCATCTTCTGCGTCTCGTGCAGCCGCAGCTCGCCGAGACCGAACATCTCGACGCCCAGGTGGTAGCCGAGGATCTCCTCGTAGCGGGAGTCCGGGAACAGCGCCAGGCCGAGCTGGTAGGTCGCGTACGGGTAGCTCGGGTCGGGCAGCTCGGTCTGGGCGCGGAACTCCTCCGAGCGCAGGTGCGGCAGGTGGATGTCCATGCTGGTCAGGGCCTGGTTGATCAGCGTGAGGTGGTTGCGGGCGACGTCGCCGCGGCCCATCTCATCGGTGTAGAGGGCGAACAGCGGCCCGTCGCTGGGACGGTGGAAGCGGCCGGTGTTGCCGATCCGGTGCGTGCAGGCGCCGTCGACGAGGTTGCCCAGCGCGAACCGCTTCTGGCCGTTGATCACCTCTGCCCGGGGCGGGATGTCGGTCAGCGGCCGGTAGGGCCCGACGAGCTTCATCCAGTAGATGGTCTCCACCCGCTCCCGCAGCGCGGCGGGGCTGTAGTCGAACCAGGTGGCGTCGGTGTGGCGGCCGGCGGCTCCCAGTTCGAACATCCCCTCGGCCTGGGCGAGCACCTGCTCGACGCGGGCGTGGGCGGCGGCCAGCACGCCGGGGAACCGCTCGACGTTGACCAGCCGGTACAGGAACTGACGTTCGTCGAACGCCGGAGGCTCGGCAACGACGATGTCACCGGGATCGGCGGACACGAGCGCACGCCGCCAGGCGGCGGCGTCCTCGTCGCCGGCGGCGCAGGCGGCCAGGTCTGCGCCGGGCGGCTCACCCGCGGCGACGGCGGCCGCCCACCGCTCGAGCGTGCGCGCCTCGGCTGCGTCGAAGATCCCGAACATTGGCCCGCCGAACCTGATCGCCCTGGTCAGGGGGCAGCCGCCGGTCGGCAGTGGCTTCAGGTAGCTGGAGGATCGGAGCTGGCGGACGAACACGGCGGCGTCGAACGCCGGGCCGGCGAGCAGGCCGTCCAGGGGGACGCCGGAGATCCGCACCCGGTGGTGCTGACGGCCGGCGTACGGCGCGTGCCTGGCGACGATCAGCGCCACCTCGGCGTCCGGCGACAGGCCCTGGTGCCAGCTCGCAAGCTCGTCGAGCATCGCCACGTGCGCGCTCTCCAGGCGCGCGACGAGCCGGATCGCCGCGAGCAGCCGCGCCCGGTCGGCCGGGCCGGTGGGTGAGAGCTCGGTGAGCGCCAGGTACTCCGCCAGCAGCGGTACCGGATCGTACCCGCGGCTGTCCACACCGTCCGGGCTGGACGGCCCAGACGGCCCGGCCAACTCGGCCAACTCGGCCAACTCGGCCAGTCTGGACGGCCCGGCCCGGCCGAACAGCGCGGCGTCGGTGCCCAGCGCCCGAAAGGCACAGTGCACGCCGACCACCTCGGGCAGAAAACTGGCCGGCAGGCGGGACAGCGCCAGGTAGAAGACGGCCGTCACCACGGTGAGCGGCCGGGCCTGCGCCGCGGCCAGGAAGTCGGTGGCCAGCAGGTCGGGGAGCTCCACGCCGTGCTCCGCCAACAGCCGGCGGCGCCGACCGGCCAGGGTGTGCTCGACCACGCCACCGCCGAGCAGCTCCAACCGCTCGGCACCGAGCCGGTTGACGATCACGGCGGGCTGGGTCGCCGGCTGCGACACGGTGTCCAGCCAGCAGCCCTCGATCAGCGCGAGCGGGGCGCGCTGCCGCAGCACGGTGGCCACGGTCCCGGCCGGGGCGGCGCGCAGCCGGGCGGTGGTCCGCGCGATCGCCGCCCGGGTGGCGGCCAGCTCGGCGAGCGCCCGCTCCTCGTCCAGCGGCCCGGCGCCCGGCGGCCCGTCCGCCCGCTCGCCCGGGCTCCCGTCCGGCTCCTCGTCCTCGTCCGGGCCGATGCCGTTCGGCAGGAAGGCGGCGAGCACCCGGCGGGCGGCCACCAGCGTGGCCTCGGACTCCTGCTCGACCAGCAACCGGCGGTACAGCGCGGCCGACGGCCCGGCCACGGCCGCGGCCGCCTCGGCGAACGCGGCCGGGCCGCACTCGAACGGCCCCCGCGGCAGCGACGTCGTCAGGTCCGTCATGCGGCTTCGCTCCTCGCGGCCAGGTGGGCGGCGAGCGCGCGCATCTTCTCGGCGGCCTCGAACGCCTGGCCGCGGCAGTTGAGGTGCAGCCTGTCGCCGCAGTAGATGCCGGCATCGGCGCAGAGCGGATGGTCGGTGAACGAGACGAAAATCGCGCCGTGTTCCCGGGCGACCTCCCGCGTGATCCGGGCGACGATCCTGGTCGCCCTGCCGATCGCCTCCGCGTGTTTCGCGGAGACGATGCCCGCCCGGCTGATGTCGAGCATCCCGATGGTGAGGATGTCGGCGCCGGTCACCCGGACCCTGGAGACGATCTCGGTCAGCTCGGCGCGCACGGTGGCCGGGTCGAACCCCGGCCTGATGAAGTCGTTGCCGCCGCCGGAGAGGAACACCAGGTCGGGCCGGAAGTCCAGGGCTGGCCGCAACTGCGTCCGGCGGATCTCGGTGAGCGTCAGATCGCGCCTGGCCAGCCGGATCTCGTCGAGGTCGGGGTGGACGCGGCGCAGCGCGGCGCTGATCCGATCCACCCAGGACAGGTCCTGGTAGCCGGGCACGGCCTCGCGAATGCCAGCCGAGATACTGTCGCCGATCACCGCGATCCGCTTCCACGGCGCGCCCGCCAACAGCCGCGCGCCGGCTTCGGTGGACAGGACGTACGGGTCGGTGGCCTCCGTCATTTCGACCGGTTCACCCGTCCTGGCCGATGCGCCTGTTTCGACCTGCGCGCCTGTTTCTGCTGGTCCGCTCATTTCGGCTGGCTCATGTGTTTTGACTGGCTCATATTTTTCGACTGTCTTACTTGTTTCGACTGGTTCACTTGTTTCGGCTGGTTCAGCCAGTTCGGTGGACGCGGTCGGTTCGGTGTGTTCTGTCATTTCGGTCGTTCCTCGTCCTTGCCGGCATCGTCCTTGCCGGCATCGTCGGATCCGGCGCCGCGGGCCACGGCCGCGGACACCTCCCGCTGCCGGACGGCAAGCTCCAGCGCGGCGATGTCGTCGGCGATCCGCTCGTCCTCGGCGGAGGTCTCGGCTCCATCGACCCGGCTGAACCCGAGAACACCCAGCTCGCGTAGGGCTTCCCGCATCCTGGGTCCGAACAGGTTGATGTCCTTCAACGTCGGGACGATCCGGGTGAACAGCCGGCGGCGGAACTCGCGCTGGCCGGGTGAGCGGTTGGCCAGCGCGACGCACTCGTCGGCGCCGTAGTCGAGGTTGCGCCACATGTCCTCGCCGGCGAACCGGTCCCTGAGCACCCAGCACGCCTCGACCGCGAAATCCTCACGCTCACGCAGTTCGGCGGTGCTGAGCTGGCCGTAGTAGTCACGCAGGGCCAGCCGCCCGAACGCGACGTGACGCGCCTCGTCCTGCAGCACGTAGGCGTTGAGCGCCCGCGCCAGCGGGTCGCGCATCCGGTCCCGCTGGATGCTGAACGACGCCAGCGCCAGGCCCTCGATCATCACCTGCATACCGAGGTAGGTGATGTCCCAGCGGCTGTCACCGATGGTCGTCTCGAGCAGGCCGCGCAGCCCGGCGGAGATCGGGTAGTGCACCTTGATCTTGTCATGCAGCATGCGCTGGTACGCCTCGACGTGCCTGGCCTCGTCCACCACCTGGGTGGCGGCGTAGAACTTCGAGGCGATGTCCGGCACGGTCTGGACGACCTTCGCCGCGCACACCAGCGCGCCCTGCTCGCCGTGCAGGAACTGGGAGTAGAGCCAGCCCGCCAGGTGCCGGCGGACGGTGATCCGCTCCGCCTCCGGCAGGCGCTCCCACAGCGGCGTGCCAGCGATCCAGATGAACGTGTCGGGCAGGCCGAGCGGGTTGTCCGGGTCGACCTCGTGGCCCCAGTCCAGCCGCGTCTCGGCGTCCCACTGGCGCTGCTTGCCGCGGGAGTACAGGCTCAGCATCTGTTCGGCGCCGGCGTCGTAGTCCCAGGTGAACAGCGCGTCCCCGCCGAGCGGGACGGCCCAGTTGCCGGCCGGCTCCGCCGTCGCGTCTGACTTCATGACCGCTCTCTTCGGCTCTTTTCAGGGCTCTTCGGGGCTCAGGTGGCGTCTGTCCGGGCTGGTGACATCTGTTTCGGGCTCAGGTGACGGCGGCGCGCCGACGCAACCGGTGAAGCTGGTGCAGGCGTGCGGACACGGCGCCGAAGGCCCACGCCGGGGCGGGCGTGCCGGCCGGCCGCAGGAACAGCGCGGCGGACTCGGCCACGGCGCACGGCAGCAGACGGTTGAACCGGCTGCCCCGGCAGGCCGCCCGGAACTGCCCCCCGCCGTCACGGCCGTGCTCGGCCGCGAGGTGGGCGAACACCGGGTCCAGGGTGCGCCACCGGCCGTCGAGGTGGACCTCGCACCAGCCGTGGTCGTTGCCGACGAGGCCGAGCAGGAAGCCGCGGCGGGCCCGCGCCCGGAACCCCTCGGCCCGCAGCCGGTCGGCGAGGACCCGCCCCGCCACGACGCAGTCGGCGACGCCCAGTTCCCAGGACCGCCGGTGGTCGGCGCGCAGCGGTTCGGCGATCGCCTGGTAGCGCACCGCGCCGGTGTCCAGGGCGTCGATGACGTCGTCGAACGCCGCGCGGATCCGGCGGTCGGTGACGTCGTAGCGCTCACCGGCGAGCCGGACGCGCACCTGGTACGGACTGCTCTGATGGCCCTCGGTGACGACCGGCGGCGGCAGGTCACTGGCCGGGCCGTCGGCCGAGCTGCCAGTCGGGCCGTCGGCCAGGAGTTCGACGCCCTCGGCACCCAGGTCCGGGACCGCCACCTGGAAGGTCTCGCCGCTGGCCGCCCGGTGTACCGCGACCGTCCAGTCCGCGGGGGCGAACCAGTCGTCGGGCTCGGCCGCCACGAACCGCATGAGCAGCCGCCTGGCCAGCTCGGGCACGGTGGCGCCGGTGCCCGAGTGCAGCCCCGCGTTGGCGACGTCGGTGTAGTCGAGCAGGCCGTCGACCTGCCGCAGGCCGAGGGCGGCGACCCCGGCCTCGTCGGTGCGCAGCACGGTGGCCGCGTCGGCGAGGGTGGTGTCGAAGACCGCCAGATCCGGCGGGGTCGGCTCGAAGCGGCGGCTCACCCGAGGCCCCTGACGAGTCACATGAGTTCCTGGACGAGCGCGGCGAGATCACGCGCGGTGACCGCCTCGAACGGGACGTCGTCGGGGATCGCCACCCCCAGAACATCCTCAAGATCCACCACCACGCTGAGGATCACCACCGACTCGATCCTCGGCAGCAGGTGCATGGGGAGATCGAGGTCGATGTCGGCCTTGTCCATCTGCAGCCGGTTGGCCAGGGCGGTGGCCACCGCGTCCTCGACGGTCCGCGTACTCATGAGGCGTCCTTCACGGGTCTTCTGGCAGCCCTTACGGCTTTCCGGTGGCCTCTGCCGTGCTCCGGTAGAGGGCCCTGGCGGCGTGGCGGCGCACCTTGCCGGAGCTGGTGCGCGGGATGGAGCGGACGGGCACGGGATGCACGGACGCCACCGCGGGGCCGAGTTCGGCGGCGATGGCCGCCTCGACGGCGTTCACCAGGGCGGTGGCCGCCGCGCCCGCGAGCGGCGTCTCGACGAGCACCGCGATGTGCTCGGCGTCGCCGTCCCCGGCCTGCAGGGCGGCGCAGACCCGGACGTCGAAGCCCTGGACGCGACGCGCGATCTGTTCGACGTCCTCGGCGTAGTAGTTCTGGCCGCGGATGATCGCCATGTCCTTGACGCGTCCGACCAGGAACAGCTCGTCCTCGGCCTCGAAGCCGAGGTCGCCGGTGCGCAGCCAGCCGTCGGCGGTGAAGGGCTGCCGCTCGGCGGGCAGCCCGAGGTAGCCGCTCATCACGGCCGGGCCGCGGACCTGGACCTCGCCAACCCGCCCGGAGGCCGCGGCGTCGACCCGGACGGCGATGCCCGGCGCCGCCGAGCCGCAGGAGACGACCTGGCGGGCGCCCGCGGCACCCGGGGTGACGTGGACGACCCTGTCGCCCGGCGCGAGGGCGAACCGGTCGACGCTGAGCTGCCACGGCCGCTCCCCCAGTGCCGCCAGGCTGATGACGAGCGTGGCCTCGGCCATGCCGTAGGACGGCAGCATCGCCTCGGGCCGGAACCCGCAGGGGCCGAACACCCGGTTGAACGCCTCCAGCGTCGACCACTGCACGGGCTCGGAGCCGTTGCAGGCCAGCCGCCAGCCGGACAGGTCGAGCCCGTCGGGAACCCCGCCGGCCTCGACCGCGTCGACCAGGCGCTGGTAGGCGAAGTTGGGCATGGGCAGCACGGTGGCGCCGGACGCCGCCGCGGCGGCCAGCCAGCCGCGGGTGTCGCGGATGAAGTCGGTGGTGCGCCAGAGATGGACCGAGCACCCTCTGGCCAGGTGGGCGAGCGTGCCGAACAGGCTCATGTCGTGGAACAGCGGCGACCAGATGCCGATCTCGTCGGCGTCGGTCAGGCCCAGGCCGCCGTCGATGGCCGCCAGGCCGGCCAGGACGTTGTCGGCGGTCAGCGCGACGCCCTTGGGCGCCGAGGTGCTGCCGGACGTGTACTGGATCACCGCGAACTCGTCGGCCGGGTTCTCGTCGGCCGGGCCGGCCGGCTCGATCTGCCCAGGCGGCCCGACCAGCCCGGCTGGGCCGGCTGGCGCGGGCATCCGCGTGATGTCGACCAGCCGGACGTCCGGCGGTGCCGCGAGCCGGCCGAGCAGGCGCGCGCTCTGCTCGTCCACCAGCAGGGCCGCAAGCTCGGCGTCCTCGACGATGCGGCGCAGGTGCCGCTGGTAGCCCTCGCTGCCCCCGAACGCCACGGGCAGGGCGATGGGCACCGCGGCGGCCCCGGCCCGGAAGCACGCGATCAGCCCGCGCAGCCAGGGCTCGCCGTTGGCCATCAGGATGCCGACGCGGCGCTGGCCGGCGATCAGTGTCGCCGTCCGCTCGGCGTCGGCCAGCAGGCGCGTGACGGGTACGGACCGTCCCTCGGACGGCAGGTGCAGCACCGTCCGAGGACGGGCGTTGGTGCTCACCGCGGCCCAGAGCGCGTTCACCGGATCTCCTCCCTGGAGACGTTCACAAACCGCCGCGGATACCGAGGACCGCTGCCGGCCTCAGCCCGTCAGCTCGTTGATGAGCGAGGTGTCGTGCTCGGCCTGGCGGAAACGGGGATGGTCCAGGACCTCGCGCAGGAACGCGGCGGTGGTCACCACGTGCGGGCCACGTAGCCGCAGCTCGTCGAGCGCCCGGTCCATCCGCGCCAGCGCCTGCTCCCGGTCGGGCGCCCAGACGACGAGCTTGGCCAGCAGCGAGTCGTACAGCGCGGGGACCTGATAGCCGGCGTAGACGTGGGTGTCGACGCGGACGAGCGGGCCGCCGGGCAGCGCGAACTCGCTGACCACCCCCGGGGTGGGCACGAAACCGGCCGCCGGGTCCTCGGCGTTGATCCGGCACTCGATCGCCACCCCGCGCGGGACGACGTCGGCCTGCTCGAAGCCGAGCGGCTCACCGGCGGCGACCCGCAGCTGCTCGCGGACCAGGTCCGTCCCGGTGACCATCTCGGTGACCGGGTGCTCCACCTGGAGGCGGCAGTTGACCTCCATGAAGTAGAACCGGCCGTCGCCGTCCACCAGGAACTCGAACGTGCCCGCTCCCACGTACCCGGCCGCCCGCGCCCCCCGGACGGCCGCCTCGCACATCCGCTCCACGGTCTGTGCGGGCAGCCGCGGCGCGGGGGTCTCCTCCACGAGCTTCTGGTGCCGGCGCTGCAACGAGCAGTCGCGCGCGCCCAGGTGGACGACGTTGCCATGGGCGTCGGCGAGGACCTGCACCTCAACGTGCCGCGCGGAGGCCAGGTAGCGCTCCACGTACAGCCGGCCGTCCCGGAACACCGTCTGGGCGCTGGCGCGGGTCTGGCTGTAGGCCCGCAGGAACGCGTCGGGCTCGTGCACCACGCTCATCCCGCGCCCGCCGCCGCCGGCCACCGCCTTGATGATGACCGGGTACCCGATCCCGGCGGCGAACTCCGCGGCCTCGTCGGCGTGCTCGAGCGCGTCCCGGCTGCCCGGCAGGAGCGGCAGCCCCGCGTCCGACATGATCGAACGGGCGCTGGCCTTGTCGCCGAGACGGCTCATCACCGATGCCGGTGGGCCGACGAAGGTGATGCCCTCCTCCTCGCACACCTCGGCGAAGTCCGGGTTCTCCGAGAGGAACCCGTAGCCGGGGTGGATGGCGTCGGCGCCCCAGCCGCGCGCCGCCTCGATGACGGCGGGGATGTTGAGGTAGCTGGCCTTGGCCGGGCCGGGACCGATCTGCACCGACTCGTCGGCGAACCGGACGACCGCCGAGTCACGGTCGGCGGCGGAGTGGACCGCCACCGTGGCCAGCCCGAGCTCACGGCAGGTGCGGGCGACCCGCAGCGCGATCTCGCCGCGGTTGGCGATCAACACTTTTTTGATCATCGGCCCGGGCCCGCCCGGTCCGCGTCGCCGGTGGTCACCGTCAGCAGGGGCTGGCCGTGTTCGACCGGGGTGCCGTCGTCCACCAGGATCTCCAGCACCCGGCCGGACGCGTCCGCCTCCACCGGGATCATCAGCTTCATCGCCTCGATGATCGCCACCTGCTGACCGCGGGTGATCAGATCACCCTCGGTGACGAACGGCTTGGCCCCGGGCTCGGGGGCCCGATAGAACACGCCCACGGTGGCGGCCCGCAGGATGTGCGCGTCGGCGTCCGCGGCGGCCGGCGGCTGGGCCGGCCCGCCACGGGTCGTCGGTTCCGGCCGTGGCGACGCCGTGGCCGGAACCGACGCCGTGGCGGCCGACACCGGCGGCGCTGCCGGTGCGACCAGTTCGGTGGATGCCGGCGGCACCGCGTCCGGCCAGGCGATCTCGATGAAGACCTCGCCGGCCGCCGCCCGCACCCGGCTGGGCACCCGGGACGTCTGCGCGCTCAGGGTGAGCAGATGATCGCGGAGCACCGTCATGATCTCGTCGAGCTCACCGGCGCCGGGCACCGCCGTGCGCACCTGCGGAACCCCGTTGACCTGGACAGGACTCATCAGGCACTTTCCTTCTCATCAAGATCGTCCCGGTCGAGGTCACGCTGGTCACGACCGTCCCGGTCGTCATCGACACCGTGGCCGCCGACACCGGCCCGGCCGAAGTCACGATCAAGATCGTCGTCGAGCTCATGGTCGATGTCGCGGTCGTCGTCGAGCGTGGTGAGCGTGTCGGCGCCGAAGCGGCGGAACCGAGCCCGGCGCCCGGTGACGAGGGTCATCTGGTCCCGCGGCAGCAGCTGCGCCAGCGTGCTGGTCAGCGCGTCGCGCAGGGCGTGTGCCGCGAGCAGGTGGTCGCTGTCCGCGCCCGCCTCGGGCTCGGGCACCACACCGTCGACGATCCCGCCGCGCAGCAGTTCGCGGGCGTCCACCCGCAGCGCCGCCGCGGCCTTCGGCCCGGCGGCCGCGTCCTTCCACAGGATCGCGGCGCATCCTTCCGGACTGATCACCGAGTAGACGGCGTTGGCGCACATCAGGACGCGGTCGGCGATCGCGAGGGCGAGCGCGCCGCCGCTGCCGCCCTCGCCGGTCACCACCGCCACCACCGGGACAGGCAGGCCCGCCATCAGCCGCAGGTTCTCGGCGATCGCGACCGACTGCCCGTTCTGCTCGGCGTCGATGCCGGGGAAGGCGCCCGCGGTGTCGATGAGGGTGACCACCGGCAGCCCGAGCTTGGCGGCCAGCCGCATCGCCCGGGCGGCCTTGCGGTAGCCGGCCGGCGACGGCATCCCGTAGTTGCGCGCGGACAGCTCGGCCGCGCTGCGCCCCTTCTGCGTGCCGATCACGACGACCGGCGTGCCCTCCAGCCGGCCGAGCCCGCAGACCATCGCCGGGCAGTCCGCGGCCATGCGGTCCCCGTGCAGCTCCGCCCAGTCCTCGATCATCAGGGCGATGTAGTCCAGGGTCGTCGGCCGGCCGAGCCGGCGGGCCAGCCGCACCGACTCCCACTGCTCCCGCGCGGGCAGCCGCTCCGGGTCGACGACCAGCGCGCCGCCCGCCGGCAACTGCGAGACGAACGGCTGTGGCACGGGCGGCTGCGACGCCGATGATCGTGACGCCGACGATCGTGACACCGGCGGCCGGAGCGGCGCGGACCGCGGCGCGGGCACGGCCGTGCGCGCCGCCCGGCGGCTGCCCACGGTCAGCAGCCGGGCCAGGGTGGCGCGCAGCTCGGCCCGCGGCCGGATCATGTCGACGACACCGTGCCGCAGCAGGAACTCCGCGGTCTGGAACCCCGGCGGCAGGGTCTGCCGGATGGTCTGCTGGATCACCCGCGGCCCGGCGAACCCCAGCCGCGCGCCCGGCTCGGCGATGATGATGTCCGGCAGCGTCGCGAAGGACGCGGCCACCCCGCCGAAGGTCGGGTCGGTGATCAGTGCCAGGGTGAGGATCCCCGCCTCGTCGAGCTGCCCGAGGGCCTGGCTGGTCTTGGCCATCTGCATCAGGGACAGCACGCCCTCCTGCATGCGCGCCCCGCCGGAGGCGGTCACCAGCAGCAGCGGCGTGCGTTCCCGCAGCGCGATCTCGGCCGTCTGGGTGACGGCCTCACCGACCGCGGCGCCGAGGCTGCCCCCCATGAACCGGAAGTCCATGGCCGCCACGACCACCGGGTTGCCGTCGATGCGGCCGCGGGCGCTCACGACCGCCTCGGCCAGGCCGGTGGCGGCCCGCGCGTCGCGCAGCCGGTCGACATAGGGACGGCTGTCGACGAACCCCAGCGGGTCACTGTCGGCGACGACCGTGTCCACCAGCGCCACGGACCCGGGATCCAGCAGTGTCGTGAGCCGCTCGACGGCGGTCAGCGGGGCGTGCCAGCCGCACTCCGGGCAGACCCGCAGGGACCGGACGAACCTCTTCGCGTAGATGATCGATCGGCATCCGCCGCAGACCAGCCAGGATGCGTCCCGGGTCGTCCTGGCATCCGTGCCGTCCGCCTGCCTGGACAGAGTCACTGTCATGATTGCTCCCACCGGTCGAGCCCCGCTGCCACGCCGGTCCGCGGCGGGGACGGGATAAGGGACGGGATGTAGGTGGCGCAGCGCGCGGGCAGCCGCACCCCCGCGGACCGCAGGTGGCTGACCCGGCTGCTGAAGGCGGCACCGCGCATGATCTGCGCGGCGATGTCGGCCACCCGCCTGTTCTCCACGGGGGCCAGGTAGGTGCCGGCGACCCAGGTGTTGAACGCGCCCATCGCCGGCCCGCACCAGATCTGGTAGTCCGTGGCCCGGCTCGGCTCCCCCGCGATGCTCCAGCCCGAGGACAGGCCGAGGTACCAGCGGAAGACCAGCGCCATCCGCCGCTTCGGGTTGTCGGCCGCACGGGCGATCTGGTCGGGGTCACGCTCGGTGAAGAACCGCACGGTGTCCGCCCAGACGTCGTCCAACGGCCGCAGAAAAATCTTGCGTTCCAGGGCGTCCCGCTCGGCAGCCGGGATCGCCTCGATGCCGTCGTGGGCCCGGTAGACCTCGTACAGCCGCCGGGCCCGGCTCGCGAACATCGTCCCGCGTTGCAAAACCTGGACCTCGACGCCCATCTCGAACATGTCCGCGGACGGGGCCATGGCGCAGTCGGCCGTGCCCGCGCCGGCCAGCAGCCGCTTCGTCGCCGGCGACTGGGACGCCTCCACCGACGCCTGGTTAACCGACCCGGTCACCACGTAGGCCGCGCCGAGCGCGAACGCCGCCGCGGCGGCGGCCGGCGTCCCGATCCCGCCGGCCGCGCCGACCCGGACCTGCCAGGGGTGACCCGGCTGGGCCAGCTCACGCCGTATCCGATCACGCAGAGCAATGATCTCGGGGAGCAGGACGGTCAGCGGCCGGCGGTCGGTGTGGCCGCCGGAGTCGGCCTCGACGGTGATGTCGTCCGCCACCGACACCCCCCGGGCCAGCTCGGCCTGCTCGGCGGTGACCAGGCCTGCGTCGAGCAGCCCGCGGACGATCGGTTCGGGTGCCGGGCGCAGGAAGCGTTCGGCCACCTCGACCCGGGAGATCTTGGCGACCAGCCGGTTGCCGGCCCGCACCTGGCCGGAGTCCGCCCGGGACAGCCCGGCCAGCCGGTAGCGCACCACCTGCGGGGTCAGGTCGAGGAACGCCGACGCCTCGACACAGCGCACCTGGTGGCGCAGGCACAGGTCGACCACGTCCCGTTCCATGGCCAGCTCGTTCGGGCTGTGGATGAGGTTGCAGGCGAACCCCGCGCCGGCGGGCACCCGCCGGCTGATCGTCACCAGCGCCTCGTCGACGCGGGCCGGCAGCACCCCGGCCGCGCCGAAGGAGGCCAGGAAGCCCGCCCCGGCCAGCGCCACGACCAGTTCCGCCGACGCGATCCCGTTGGCCATCGCCCCGGCCATGTACGGGTGGCGCACGCCGTGGTCGCGGGGGAAGTCCGGCGATCCCAGCCGCTCGGGCGGCGCCAGCGGCACCGCCGCGAGCACCTGCGTGCCCGGGCCGAGCAGCCGCTCGTCGTTGGTGGCCGCGATCCCCTGGGCGTCCCGGACGACGAAGGCGGGCCGCTCCAGGGTCGCGAGCACGTCGTAGATCTCGTCCGCGCCGCGCGCGAGACCGGTGGCACGACCGGCGCTGTGGCCGGTGGGGCGGCCGGCGGTACGGCCGGCGGTGGTGTGGCCGGCGTCCGCCGGCCGGCTGGGCGCGGCCGGGCCGGCCTGGGCGGTCACCATGGCGGGGCTCCTTCGTCGCGTAGTTCGACGGCGACATCGGTCAGTTCGTAGATGCGCATGGTCGGCTTCCACACGCTCGCGTCCGCCACCACCCGCACCCGGCCGGGCCGCCGCTCGAGGGACTTGACGTGCACCTCGAGGGTGGTCTCGCTGTCCGTCGACAGGAACTGGCCGCGGTACTTCCACGTCATCGGCAGCCCGACCGGCAGCACGAACCCGGGCCGGGCAAAGCCCGCCGTGTGGCCGCCGTCGACGAGCCACTCCTGGATCGCCTGGATCACCGCCTCCACCCCGAGCGAGCCGGGGATGACCGGGTCCAGGACGAAGTGGCGGGCGAAGAACCAGTCGTGCGGGTCGATGGGGCGGGCCGCCCGCAGGTAGCCCTGCCCGTACCGGCCGCCACCGTCGACGACCTCGACGTCGTCGAGCAGCGCGAGATGGCCTCGCGAGCACAGCGGCGCCGACGGGTCGGCCCGGCGGGCGGCCACGTCGATGGTCCGCACCGGCGGGCGGGGCTGCTGCTCGTCCAGCCAGGTCGGCACGAGCCGGCCGGCGTCGAGCCCACTCTGCCTGGCCAGCGCCGCCTCGTTGAAGTAGCCGAACATCGACTCGCCCTCGTAGACGGGCTCGCCGTCCACGGAGAACCGGTAGGAGAACTCCTGCAGCACCGACCCGGGCATGGGGGTGGTGGACAGCAGGGTCGAGTGCTGCCGGAGGGTCCTGTTCCGCAGGTCCACCTCGCGCAGCAGCGTGGCGGTGCCGCCGAGGTTGCGCAGGCTGTGCTCCCCACCCAGGTCGGTGAGGGTGGCGCCCAGGTAGTAGCCGAGGACGAGCGCCGACTGCAGCGAGGTCTCCATGTAGACGCAGTTCGGCATCGACGCGTTGGCCGTGTCCTGGTAGTACCAGGAGTCGGCGGGCGAGTCGTACTCGGTCTGGTGGGTGGCACCCCCGCGCAGGCTCTCCCGCTTCCCCCGCTCCCCCTGGACGGCGACGATCCGGTCGACCAGGCGCAGGCCGCCGTCGGGCAGCCGGGTCGCCCGGATGCCGCGGTAACGGGAGAACTCCGGCCCCAGGGCGATGCCCGGATCGCCCTGGGAGCAGTGGGCCATGTGGAACTCGTTGAGCATCACCGGTTCACCAAGGCTGTTCCGGCGCCCGAGGAAACGCGCCACGGTGCCGCCGGCCTGCGGGCCGATCGGGACGCCCGGCTTCTCCTGGACACCCAGTGTCACCCCCCGCACCCTGGCGACGATCTCGCCACCGACACGGAACTCGGCGTCGACGGACAGCCACGGCCGCGGGACGAGGTCGACGCCGGTGACCTCCAGGGCCAGCTCGACATCGGCGTCCGGCGTCGGCCCGAAAAGCTCGACCTGGTAGCGGTCCGGCTCGCCCGGCGCGTCGGGCCCGCCCGGCACACCGCGGGCGAAGGTGGCGTCGGCGAAGCCCAGGTGCAGACCCAGGTACAGGGCGAACACCTCGGCGGCCTGCGCGGCCGCCTCGGCGAGGAGCACGGCCCGCTCCCCCGCCGGCGTGCCCTGTGCCTGGACACCCTGTGCCTGGACGCCCTGGTCCGGTCCGGCCTGCGCCGGGAGGCCAGCGGCCACGGCTCCCGACCGCAGCCCGGCGCGCAGCGCTCCGTGGCCCCAGGCGCCGCCGCGCACGTCCAGGCCGTCCACCCAGTTCAGCAGCAGCCCGGGAATCCCGGCCCGCGGCAGCGCCAGGCGGATCGACGGGTTGGCGCCGTCCTGGTCGTAGGCGTCGCCGAACACGCTCGCGATCGACCCCTCGGCGAGACGGGTGAGATCGGCGGCGTCCAGCCGGTTCCTGTCGCTGCGCGCGAGCGGTTTGAACGCCGCCTCCGTGGACACCCGAGTGGGCGCCGGTGCCACGGACGGCCGCGACAACACGCTCGGTCGCCCGTCGACCACCTCGAACACCTCGGTGACGGCCGGGGCCGGGGCGGCCGCGTCATCCCGTTGGAGGCCCTGCTGGGCGCCCCGCGGGACACCACCCTCCCGGGCAACGGGCAGGGCCGCCCGGACCGGCCCCGCCGGGGCGCCGGGCACCGCCGGAGCGGGCGCCGGGCCCACAGGCCGTGGGCGCGCCGAGCCCGCCGAAATGCCAGGCGTCGGGGCGGCCGGGGACAGCCCGCCCGCCGGTCGGACAGCGTTGTCCGCCGGGCTCACCAGGCTCGCCGATCCTGCCGGGTTCGCCGGACTCGCCGGCTGTCCGGACGCCGCGAGCGCCGCGAGCACCCGGTTCTGCACGCTCGCCTGGGCCCGCAGGGCGCTGGCGTGCGCGGCCACGACAACCGCCCGTACCTGCCGGGCGATCGAGGCCGCCAGTTCGGCCGGTTCCGGCCCACCGGCGGGCACCGACGGAGAACCGGTGGAGGGTGACGGCCGGCGGACGAAGCCGGTCCCGTCCGCGTCCCTGCCGGCCAGCCCGGACGGCAGATCAGACGCGCCGATCGGGCCAGCCGAGCCAGCCCCGCCGTGCCCGGCCGCCGACGGCCGCGGCTGCGGCGGCGCGTCGGCCCGAATGGTGTCGGCCGACCACCGGGTGGGGTCGAAGGGCTCGCCGTCGAACTCCAAGGCGTCGATCTCCAGGGCGTCGACGTCCACCACCTGGGACGCCACCTGCTCCGCTGTCATCGCCTGTCCTCCGTCGGTCTGGTCGAACCGGCCCGTTCGAGACGGACGGAGCCGGGGTGCGTCAGCGGTCGCACGGTCACGCCCCCTCCCCCGGCAGCCACCACCGCACGGCCGCGGCGAACTTCGCGGCCATGTCGGGGGTCCCGATCATCGACACGTCGCGCAGGCGCTGTAGCACGCGTCCGCCGGGGTCACTGGCGGTCACCGTGACCGTGATGGAGGACGCGGCGCGCCGGACGTCGTCCAGGACGACGACGAACGGTTCCCCGTCTGGCAGCGGGGCGAAGTACTCCCAGCGCCCGACGGCCAGCGGCAGGCAGGCCAGGCCCGTCAGCCACCGGCCCAGCACCGACGGCCCGTGCAGGAGGATGTCGGCGAGCACCGGGCTGTGCAGCGCGCCGGTGAACGCCCCGTCGGCGACGACCTGGTCGGCCAGCCGGCACTCCAGGACGACCCGGTCATCGCTGCGCTGCAGGATACGGCGGATGCCCTGCAGGGCCGGGCCGTGGAACAGGGTGCCCCCGGTGTAGATCTCCACGCCGTCCTCGGGACCGCTGCCCACCGCCTCGCCCGGTCTGCCCGGCGCGACCGGCGCGGCGGGCGGGGCCTCGGCCAGCACGAACGTGCCGACATAGTGCGAGACGGGCAGGGCGCTGCCGCTGCCGGCAGCACTGCCAGCACCGCTGCCGGTACCGCCGACGGCGGCACGGACGGCGGCCCGCACCGTCAGCCGGCCGTCCCGAGCTTCGGCCAGGGGCACCTCGACCTGGTACGCACGGCTGTGCGCGCCGTCGAACACGATCCCCTTGTGCACCTCGAACCCGCTGACTTCGATCACCTGGAGCCCCGGGTGGGCGCGTTCGAGCACGTTGACCAGCCAGCCGAGCCCGAACGTGGCGGGCAGGACCGGGGAGGCGTCGATGCGGTGCGCCTGGAGCACCTCGGTGTCCTCGATGCCGGTCAGCTCGCGGCGGGCCGTGAAGGCCCGGCCGGTACCGTCGGTGAGCGCCTTGCGCTGGCCGACCAGCACGCACACGTCGTCGACGCGCTCGGCGCCGAACTGCTCCACGAACAGCCGCGCGCCCGTCGCCGGCGCCAGCAGTTCGACACCGCGGGCGTGGAAGAGCTCCCGCAGGTCGGCGGCGACCATCCCGCCATCCCAGGCGCCCCAGTCGATGGCGGTGACGTGACGCTCGGGATGCTCCCGCTTCAGGCTGGCCGCGACCCGGCACAGCGCCTCGTTCGCGGCGGCGTAGTCGGCCTGGCCGGCGTTGCCGAACAGCCCGGCCACCGAAGTGAACAGGACGACGTGGCGGATCGGCGCGCCGTCGAGCGCGTCCAGGACGTTGCGCAGACCGGCGAGCTTCGGGGTGAAGACCCGTCGGACGTCGTCTGCTGTCTTGGTGCGCACGAGCCCGTCCGCAAGGGTTCCCGCGCCGTGGACCACACCCATGATCCGGTCACGGTGCGCCGCGAGCGCGTCCCGCACGGCGGCGGCGTCGCCGACGTCCACCTGCAGGTAGCTGGCCGCCGTGGCGGATCCGCTGCCGGCCAGGGCGTCGAGCGTCGCGCGGATCTCACGCTGGGCCTGGATGTCACGCAGGACGGCGTCGACCTGCCGTGGCGTCGGCGGCCTGCCGCCACCGGCCCCCAGGGCGGCGATCGCCGCGCGCTTGAGGTCGGCGTCGGCCACACCCGCGGCCCAGTCGGGCTCCGCGGCAAGCGCCGTGCGCCCGAGCAGCAGAAACTCCACCTGGCTGTGCTCACCGAGCACCCGCACGCAGGATGCCGTGACCCCCCGCGCCCCGCCCGTCACCACGAGCACGTCACCCGCGCCGACCGTGGACGCCGACGGGACCGCATCGGTCGCCGCCGCGCCCGTGCCGGCCACGGGAGCGACAGTGGCGCCGGTGGCCACCGCGGTGGACGCCCGCGGCGACCCGTACGGCGCGGGGATCACGGTCCACCTGCGGCGGGCGGCGTCGACCCCCACCTCGAGGGTGTCCGTGGCCGCGTCCGCGATCTCGTCCAGCAGGACGGCGAGCGCGTCGTCGCCGCCGAGCTCAGGGTCGATGTCGAGCGCGCGGCAGAAGATCGACGGTTCCTCGTGGGCGAGCGTCTTGACCACACCGCCGACCCCGCCGAGCAGCGCCTCGGCAGCCCCGCGCCCGCCGCGGTGACCGAGACCGCCGTCGAGGCGGGTGACGGTCACGAAGGCGGCGCGGTCACCGGAGCGGGCGGCCGTGGCCAGCGGCACGCTGGCATGCTTGGCCACCAGCACGGCGTCGGCAAGCTGCCGGACACCGCGGTCCTCGGTGGTGTCCTGCCGGACACTGTGATCCCTGGTGTCGCTCCCCCCGAGAACGGTGAGGAAGAGGTCGATCCTGCCGGTCGTGCCCAGAGCGTCGGTGAGTGCCTCGGAGAGCCGGCGCTCGACGGCCTCGCCGTCCCAGCCGGCCAGGTCGGACGTCCCGTCCCCGCCCGGGGCTGGCAGGCCCACCCGCGTCACCGTCCAGCCGGCCTCCTCAAGACCCGCCGCGAACGTCTCGCCCGCCTGCTCTGCGGGGTGGACGACGACGGCTACCGGGCCAGCCGGGTAGGGCTGTTCGATCCTGTCGACCGGGGGCAGTCCGACGAGTTCGACGGGGTGCCGCGCGACCTGCTCGACGGGCGGGGCCTGCTCCTCGGCGGACGGGGCCGCAGGCGCCGCCGTGGCGGCCGCCCCGGTCGGGGCAGGTGCGGCGGCACTCACCAGGAAATCGATGATGTGCTCCAGCGTCCGCAGCTCACCCAACAACTCCGGACCCACACTCGGCACCTGAGGAAAACGCTCCTGCACCGCCCCCAGAATCTGCACCCGCTTGATCGAGTCAACACCCAGATCCGCTTCCAGATCCATCCCGGTGTCAATCATCTCCGGCGGATAACCCGTCCGCTCCGCCACCACACCCACCAACGCCGACCGCAACAACCCCGCATCCACCGAACCAGCGGACACAGCGGCGTCGGTGGGAGCGGGCGGCGCGGCGTCCGCCGGAGTCGGTGCGGGCGCCGCCGAGACCGGGGCCGCTTCGGCCGACGGCACCGGAACCGGCACCGGTGCGGGAGCCGACACCGGTGCGGAGGCTGGGGCGAAGGCCGGGACCGGCGTCGGCGCGGAGGCCGGAGCCGGAGACGGCGCCGCGGCGATTTCCGTCCGGCGTGGCTGTTCCGGCAGGGCCGGCAGCGGCGGAGCGGACGGGCCGAAGTCCGCTGGTGCTGGTGCTGGGTAGCCGTTGACCGTCGGGGAGCGGTGCCCGCCGCGCTCGATCTCGGCCAGCGACGAGAGGATCTCGTTGGCGCGGATGTGCGCCTGCCCGATCGCCAGGCTCTGGTCCTTCACGCTCTCGACCGCCCGCGCGAGCCAGGCCCCGCCGCCCGCGTCCACACCGGGCTGCTGCTGGTGCAGGATCTCCACCAGTCCTTCGGTGACCTGCAACTGGCTTTCCAGATACCGGGAGTGCAGCGCCACATGCTGCGCGACCACGTCGTCGAGGCCGACGTCCTCCCCGGCATCAACGCTGTGGGCGTAGGCCGCCGGTGGTTCGGCGACGCCGGCGGCTGGCGGCCACGCTGTCGCCGGCTGTACGGTCGCCAGCGACGTGGCCGTCGATGATGCGGCTGTTGATGGTGCGGCCGCCGATGGTGCGGCATGGTCGGCGGAGAGGACCGACAGGTCAGGGGTCGGCAGGTCACTCGGCACCGCCGCGTCCACCGGAACCTGCTGAGCGGCCTGGTGGGCGTCCGTGATGTCCGCGTCGATCCCCGCGCCGAGGCCGAAGCCGTTGTCACTGCCGACGTTGTCACCGCCGACCCCGCCGACCCCGTTGGTGCTGGTGACGGCCGGGGTGACGGTCGACGCCCGGAAACCGTCGTTGAGCGCGGCCTGGTAGGCGGCACGGCGGGATTCCGGCACGTAGTCCGCCCCGTTCAGGGTCACGGCCATGCCCCGGGGTTTCGGCGCGACCCAGGCGGGGGCGTCGTGCCGGTTGACCCCGCTGATCGGCGCGCCGAGAACCGCGAGCTGGACGGCGGCCTGCTTCAATGCGACATCGCTGTCACCGAGCGGGCCGGCGTCGGTCGGGACCGCGACGATGCCGGCGGCCTCGAGGGTCCGCCTGGCCAGCGCGGTCAGCACCTGCTTGGGGCCGAACTCGACGAACACGTTGCAGCCGTCCGCGCGGATGGCTTCGAGGGCCTGGACGAACTCGACCGGCTGGAGGAGCTGCTCGGTCAGCGCACGCCTGTTCGCCTCGACGTCCGGCCCGTACCGGACACCCGCGGTGTTGGCGTAGACCGGCTGCCGCGGCTCGCCGATCCGCGCCGAGGAGACGGCGTGTCCGAACGCCTCGACGGCATGCGCCACGTGGGAGGTGTGGAAGGCCGCGGAGACGGGCAGCAGCCGGGCGCCCAGCTGCCGCTGCTTGCACTCCTGGACGACCTCGCCGACCGCCTGGGTGTCCCCGCCGACGACCACCTGGTCCGGCGCGTTGTGATTGCAGATCACCACGTTCGGGAAGGCGCGGAGGATGTCGATGACCTGCTCCCGGGTGGCCTGGACGGCGGCCATGGTGCCCGGGTCGTGGTCGGGGTCCTCGGCGGGCGGGGCCATCGCCTCGCCGCGGGCGCGGGCGAGGCGGAAGAAGTCCGCGTCGTCGAGGGCGCCCGCGGCCCACAGCGCGGTGAGCTCCCCGAAGCTGTGCCCGAGGAATCCCGAGCAGCGCAGGCCCAGTTCGGCGAGGTAGCGGAACTGGCCGACCGAGATCGCTCCGATCGCCGGCTGGGCGTACTCGGTCCGGCGCAGCCGGCTTTCCTGCTCCTGCCGCAGCTCCGCGTCGAAGACCGGCGGCGGGTAGATGATCGCGCCCAGCCGGTGGTCGGCTCCGGCGAACGCCTCGTTCGCGTCGTCGACGGCCCCGGCCACGGTCGGGATGTTGAGCACCGCCTCCAGGCCCATGTCCAGGTACTGGCTGCCCTGCCCGGCGAACAGCGCGCCCACCTTCAGGTCGGCCAGCGCCCGGGCGCGGAAGAACACCCCCGCCGGATGCGTCCACTGCTGCGCGTCCGGGGCGGCGGCGAGCTGCTCGACCGCCAGGGCGAGCAGGCGCTGGGCGGTCTCGTCGTCCGCGGCGACGAAGCCGACCCGGGCGTGCTCCGCCGGGATCTGCGTGCTGTCGTCCGGTTCGGCACCGGACCGCAGCAGCTCCAGCAGGCTGGCCGTGTCGGCCGCGTGCCAGAGGTGGGCGCGGGCGGTGCGGTGCAGTGTCGTGGTGGCGCGGCGCTCGCCGGTGTGCTCCTCAGAGGCCGTGTGTTCCTCAAGAACGACGTGGAAGTTCGTCCCGCCGAAGCCCATCGCCGAGGCGGCGGCCCGGCGGACCGGCCGGTCCGGGTCGCGGATCCACGGCCGGGTCCGGGTGTTGACGTACAGCGGCCCGCCGGTGAAGTCGATCGCGCTGTTGGGATGCTCCACGTTGATCGTCGGCGGCAGCGTCCGGTGGTGCAGGGCGAGCGCGAGCTTCATCAGGCTCGCCGTGCCCGCGGCACCCTTGGTGTGGCCGATCTGTGACTTCACGCTGCCGACCGCGGCGAAGTGCCGCTCGCCGCTCGCCTCGGACAGCGCCTCGGTCAGCGCGGAGAGTTCGGTCCTGTCCCCCACCGCGGTGCCGGTGGCGTGCGCCTCGAACAGCTCGACGGACGCGGGCGAGCAGTCGGCGTCGGCGTAGGCGCGGGCCAGCGCCAGCCGCTGCCCTTCGGCGCGGGGCGCGTAGATGCTCTTGGACCGGCCGTCGCTGGACGAGCCGATGCCGCGGATGACCGCGTAGACACGGTTGCCGTCCCGCTCGGCGTCGGCGAGGCGCTTCAGCGCGATCATGCCGATGCCCTCGCCGATGAGGGTGCCGTCGGCGGCGTCGTCGAACGGTCGGATCTGCCCGCTCTTCGACAGGGCCTGGGTCTTGCTGAAGCACATGTACCCGAAGATCGAGTTTTCGGTGTCGGCGCCACCGGCGATCATCATCTCGGCTCGGCCGTCGACCAGTTCGGCCACGGCCATCCGCAGGGCCGACAGCGACGCCGCGCAGGCCGCGTCCACCGTGCAGTTCATCCCGCCCAGCCCCAGGCGGTTGGCGACCCGGCCGGAGACCACATTGGCCAGCAGGCCGGGGAAGGAGTTCTCCTCCCACGGCGCGAACGCCTGGACGTACTTGGCGGCGATGGCCTCGGCGTCGGACGCGCTGAGCCCGCAGCTACGGACCACTTCCTTCAGGACGGGGGTCGACAGCCGGGCCGCCAGCGGATGCATCAGCGGGACCGGCCCGGTGACCCCCAGGACAACCCCGGTACGGGTGGCGTCGTACCAGTCGGACTCGGTCGCGCCCGCGTCGCGCAGCAGGTCACGGGCCACGATCAGGCTCAGTGTCTGCATGACGCTGGTGACCTCGAGCTGGTTCGGCGGGATGCCGAACTCCAACGGGTCGAAGTCGACGTCGGGAATGAAGCCGCCGCGGCGCGAGTAGGTCATGTCCGGGACGGTCGGATCGGGGTCGTAGTAGTCGTCGAGGTTCCACCGGCTCGCCGGGACGTCCTGTGTGCAGTCCGTCGCGTCGACGATGTTCTGCCAGTACTCCCGGTAGTTGTAGGCGTTCGGGAAGAGACCGGCCATACCGACTATCGCGATCGGGTTGTCGGCCAGGCGCCGTTGCGCCAGCGTGTCGCCGCTCACCGTTTTCCTCTCCTGAGCTTTCCTTGAGCTTTGTCGCAGCGGATGGTCCCGGCCTTTTCCGCGGCCCGGGCCGCGCGTTTCCAGGTCTTGTTCTCCCCGGTCTCGTGCTCCTGGGTCCGACGGTCCCGGGCGGCCGCCGGCGGGTGTTTCGGAACCGGCGTGTTCCGCCGGCCCGCCCGGTGCTCACAGGCACACGAAAGAGCCGGGACGGGGAGCCAGCGGCGCTGGTTCCCCACTCGGCCGTGCCACGCAGTGGCCCGGGAACCCGGGCCGGTCGGACCTTCTGGATCGGCGTGCGGACATCCGCGGCCGGCGGCCGGCCGGCGCGGGAGAAACCGTGATCGTTCCTGTTCGGCCGTTCTGCCACGTCGACCGTCCTGCTATTTCTGGCGGCCTGGTATTTCTGCTGGCCTGGCATTTCTGTTGATGTAGTATTTCAGGTGGCCCGTATTCAGGCTCTCTGGTATCTGGGCTGGTCCGGTATTCAGGCTGGTCTAGTACGACAGTGGTCCGGCGCCGGCGCCGGCGAACGGGGACGCCGTGGGCAGCGGCACCATTCCGGTGGCCAGGGCGACGAGATCCGCCATGGCCTCGGCGAAGCGCTGGTGGCCGACGGGGCTGGGATGCAGGCCGTCGGCCGACCACATGGCCGGGTCCGCCCATTCCCGGCTGTCGACGACGTCCAGGCAGAGCGCGCCGGTACGCGCGGAGATCTCCCGCAGGTGCTCGTTCGCCTCGGCGAAACGGCCCCGCAGGAGCTCCTGGAAGGACGCCGGCAACGGGAGGTTGCGGGGGATGTCCGCGTAGGTCGCGGTGAACATCACCGTGTCCGGGCCGGACAGTGTCGTGAATATCGACTCGAGATTCCGCCGGAAGCGGGCCGCGTCGTAGTCCCGGATCAGGTCGTTGACCCCGGCCACGAACCCGATCAGCGGGGCCTTGTTCACCAGCGCGACCCGAAGCTGCCGGTCGACCACGTCCTGGGTGGTCGCGTCGAAGGTCCCCAGGTTGAGGCAGCCGCTGCCCGGAATCCCGAACATCTCGGCGAACCGGGGCACCCAGCCGCGGTACGTCCCGTCCGGGGCGGGGTCGCCCCGGCCCTCGACGAAACTGTCACCGACGACCGTCATCCGTGCTTTCGCCATCATGTTCCCCGATCCATCCCGAGCTGCCCGCGAAAAGATTTCCTGAGTTGGACGCCAGCCCATCCGTCCGTGAAATATTCACACATTGTTCACGTCCCTGTCATTCTATCCGGCAGGTGTCGGCACGGGCATTCGCCAGCAAGCTTCCTCTCAATTGTGCAGAACATCCGAAAGAATGGTCAACGCCAATCCCGGATACCTATTACCCGATCGGAGCGGGCGATCGACGGTACTCGCAGGAAAACCAGATGCCCGTTCCGAGATTTCTTGACGTATTCCGGCGGAGTTCACCGCCCGGCGGGATCCGCCATACCCGCCGACACACCGGATCCGACGGCGGAGAAACCGTCCGCGCGGGACGCCCCGACAACCGGATGCCGGCCCGGAAACGGCCCGGGGATGCCGTTCCAGGCTTCCTCCCGAGCGCACTGGGAACATCGTCGTGCGCTCTTCGGGCTGTCTGGGTACCAGTGTTCGTACGCGGTGCTGACGGAACCCCGGTCAGCTCGCCGCTATGCTGCAGGCGTAGTCGAAGCGGAACTTGGCCACCAGCACGTCGGCGTCGTCATAGAGCAGTGCCTTGCTGTCCAGGTCGAACTGTTCCGCGGCGGTGCTGGCCAGGACCCGCCGTGCCTCTCTTTCGTCCACGGTGGCGATCGCGCGGACCCGGCCGACGGCAGGCTTCCGGAAGGTCGACCGCGCGTCCCGGACCACCGTGTACTCGACCCGGGCGAGGCGCGGTGCCAGTGCGCCGGCCAGGGCGGCGGCCCCGGCGATGTCCGCGGCCAGGAAGAGCGCGCCGGCATGCACCGTACCCAGATGATTGGTGAGGTTCCGGGCCGCCGGAATCTCGACGACCGCGCGGTCCGGCCCCACCTCGGTGATATCGACCCCGACGAATCTGCCGAAGGGCACGAGCGAGTTCGTGATCTCACGAATCCGCTCGTAGTCGACAGCTCCGCTGGTGGCCTCGCTGAATATCGCGTACCCGGTCCGGGCGGGCGAAACCCGCGTGTCACTAGTAGACTGTCGCCGCTAATGTGTGGGGTATAGGTGGCGGAGTTTGGTGCGGGCGTCATCGGTGGTGAAGTGCCAGTTGACTTGGCGCTGGTTGGCGTTGACGGCTGTCTGCCAGGCGTCGAGTTCGGTGTTCAGGACGTCGAGGGTGTCGATGCGGCGGTCGAGGCATTGGCGGGTCAGGGCGGCGAGTTCGATTTCGGCGATGTTGAGCCAGGAGCCGTGTTTGGGGGTGTGGTGGATCTCGAGTCGTTGCGCGAGTGCGAACGCGACGGCCGGGTCGAAGGCCTCGTAGAGCGAGGAGATGTCGTGGGTGTTGAGGTTGTCCATGACCAGCACGACCCGTTCGGCGTCGGGGTAGTCGAGGGTGAGCAGGCGCCTGACGTGGTGTGCCCAGTCGATCCTGGTGCGCCGTGGGGTGGCCTGGACGCGGCGCCAGCCGGCGAGTGGCTCGACCCAGCAGAAGATCGAGCAGGTTCCGTGGCGCACGTACTCGGAGTCCTCTGGAGTGATCCCGCTTCCGTGGACAGCGAACCTGAGGTTCGCTGTCCATAGGGAAGGAGCGTCATGGGGTCAGCTCGCCGGAAGTTCACCCAGGAGTACAAATCCGAGGCAGTAAGGTTGGTGCTCGACTCGGGCCGGTCGGTGACCGAGGTCGCGAAGAGTCTGGGTATCCACGAGACCACGTTGGGAAACTGGGTGAAGAAGGCGAAGGAGAACGGCGAGACCGAGGAGCGGCCGCTGTCGGTGTCGGAGCGCGCGGAACTTGAGGAGCTCCGGAAGAAGTACGCGCAGGCGCAGATGGACATCGCCTTCCTAAAAAAAGCGGCGAGCTTCTTCGCGAGCGAGCAGAAGTAAAGTTCGAGTTCATCTCGATACACGCTCCGAAGAAGCCTGTGTCCGCCGACGGCGCGAACACCTTTCCCGTCGACTACATGTGCAAGAAACTCGACCTGTCCCGACAGGGCTACTATGCGTGGAAGAAACGCGGCCCGTCTCGGAGGGAGAAGGACGACGCCACCTTGTCGACCATGATCAGAGCTGTTTTCGACCGTCACGAGGGGCGGTACGGCGTGCGGCGGATCTTCCACGAGATCCGCCGCCAGGGCGTCGCCGTCGCCTACAAGCGGGTCCAGCGGCTGATGGCGACGATGGGCCTGGTCAGCGTGCATCCGCGTCCCCGCCGGCCGGTGACGACGGTGCAGGCCGCGGACTCCTCATCGCTGCCTGATCTTGTCGGCCAAGACTTCGCCGCGTCCGCACCGAACCAGTTGTGGTACGGCGACATAACATATATTCGCACCTGGGATGGCTGGGTGTACATGGCCTCCGTCATCGACGCGTTCTCTCGGAAGATCGTCGGCTGGGCGGTCGCCGATCACATGCGCACCGAACTCGTTCTCGACGCGCTTCGTATGGCCGTCACCCGCCGGCGGCCACCCGGCGGCGTCATATTCCACGCCGACCGAGGCGGTCAGTACACCAGCCGTGAGTTCGTCGCCTTCTGTCGCGACAACAACGTCCGAAACTCCGTCGGCCGTACCGGGATCTGTTTCGACAACGCCGCGGCGGAGTCCTTCTGGGCCACCCTCAAGAAGGAGTTCGTCCACCTCCACCCGTTCGATACCATAGACCGCGTCCGGGCGGGGATCTTCGAATATGTCGAGATCTACTACAACCGGCAGCGGTTGCACTCCTCGATCGGCTATCTCACGCCTGTCGAGTTCGAGGAAGAATTTGACGGACAAACACTTCGTGCTGCATAGTTAGGACTGTCCACGAAAGTGGGAACCCTCCACTCGCGCCGGTCACGCCCTGGCGTGGCGGGGATCGGGTCGCGGGCGTGGGCCAACAGCTGGTAGGGCTTCTCGTCCATGCACACCACGGGCACGCCCGGGTTGTGGGGCCGGGCGTAGACCGCCAGAACGTCTTCCATCCGCGCGGCGAACTGCGCGTTCGCCCTCGGTGGGATGGTCCAGCACTTCCTCAGATGAGGACGCAACCTCGTTTTTTTAAGACCCGGCCGATGGTGGAATGGTCCAGGCCCGGGATGTCGGCGACCAGCGCGACGTGCTTTTCCAACAGCCGCAGCGACCAGCGTGCATAACCAGCCGGTGGCTGCGAGCATGCCAGCGCGATCAGTCTGGCCTCAACCTCGCCGGTCACCGGGGAAGGCACCGGGGGAAGCTCCCGTGCCTTCCGACCGATCGTGGCCCCCACATCCCCACCGGTCTCGGTGAACCGCTTCGCGACCAGCCGCAGCGTCTCACCCGAGACCCCGACCCGGACCACGAGTTCTTCTTGGGAGGCAACCGGGCCGACCGAGGTGTCCAACGCGAGCAGGACCCGCGCCCGCCGGATCATCGACGCCGGATGAACCCCCGTCGAGGTCACCCGAACCAACTCGTCACGATCAGCCTCGGTCAAGGTGACCGGCCACTTCTTCTGCGAACCCACGACACAGTCCTGACCGGCAGAGGGACGGGGAGACCTGCCAGACCCAACCCTCTCACCCAGACACAAGACACACCAGAACTAAGCAGCGACAGTCTACTAGTTACGTCTGCCATCCCAACACTTTTTTCCTACCGGCCCGTGAACAGATGCCGAACCGGTTACCGGAAGCGGCGGAAAAAGAGGTGAAGTCACCGTGCGGGCAGGAGCGCGCGGGGCAGGAGAGAAGACACCCGCGCCGCCGGCTGTCCGCGCCACCGGCGATGTCGACCGGCCTCATCGGTAAGCGCGCAGCACCCGGCGGGCGATGGACCAGCGCAGCACTTCGGACGGGCCCTCGTAGATCCGGAAACCCCGCGCCTCGACAAGAAAGCGGGCGACCAGTTCGTCCTCGCACACACCGAGCCCGCCGTAGAGCTGGACCACGCGGTCGAGTACCCGCCAGACCGCCTCCGACACGAAGGTCTTGGTGATCGCGGACGCGTGGCGCGCGGCGCCGCTGAGCGCACCACGCTCGTCGATCACGGCGGCTGTCGAGTGGACGAGCGCCCGGGCGGCCGCGATGTCGATCTCGTTGTCGGCGACGTGGGCCTGGGCCATCCCGTGGCCGGCGACCGCCGCCCCGAACGCCTCGCGGCCGACGATCCGCGCCGCCGCCATCTCGTGCGCCCGGATGGCCACCCCCAGCCAGCTCATCGAGAACATGATGCGAGAGGGGGCCAGCCGTGCCTGGATCTGCTCGAAGCCCTTCCCGACCTCGCCGAGCACGGCGTCGTCGGGTACGAAGCAGTCGTCGAAGGTCACTTCGCAGTGACCGCCCGGGGCACTGTGGTCCAGCGTCGGCATGCGGCGGCCGACGGTGAGCCCCGGGTTGTCCTGGTCCACCAGGAAGATGGTCGCGCCGCCGCCGGCGGTGGCGGCCATGCAGATACTGAACGCCGCCCCGTCGGCTCCGGTGACGAAGTGCTTCACGCCGTTGATCTTCCAGCCGCCGGGGGCCTTCTCGGCGGTCGTGCGCAGCATCGTGAGATCCGACCCCGCCCCCGGGGACGGTTCGGACACCGCGAGGGACGAGCGGACCTCACCGCGCGCCAACGGTTCCAGGTACCGCCGCGCCTGCTCAGCGGTGGCGAGGTGGGCGAGCAGGTGGATGTTGCCGTCGTCCGGGGCGGACGCGTTCACCGCGATCGGGCCGATCAGGCTCGCGCCGGCGGCCTCCAGCACGTGCGCCAGGGCACGGGTGTCGAGGCCGAGCCCGCCGTAGGCCACCGGCGACAGCGGGCCGAAGACCCCCGCCTGACGTGCCTCCTCCTGCAGCCGCACCCGCAGCGCGTCGTCCATCGGACGCCCGTCGACGATGATCTCCCGCTCGACCGGGAAGACATGTTCCTGGACGAACGCCTTCGTGCGTTCGGCGATCCGCCGCGGGCTGCTGTCCGCGCCGGGCGCGGCGGACGCGCTGCCCGCGGCGGGTGCGGTGAGTGCGGTGGGTGCGGCGTTCACGGCTGGGCACGCTCCTGGTCTGTGTCGGCGCCGCAGCCGCAGGGGCGGCGGGCGGCGCGTTCTCCTCCTGCCGCGCCGCCCGGTTCACCGGCTCCCCGCTCCCCTGGCCCCCGGTACCAGGGCACCTGGTGATCGAGAAGCGGGGCAGGTGCGGAACGATACAGGCGAATGTCGGCAGATATGGGCGAGAAGCGGTCAGGCGGCCGTGAGCAGCCGCTTGTCCCGCGGCGTCCCAACCTCTTCGTAGAGCTTCTCCAGGTGGCCCGGAGCGAAGAACTCCTCGCTGTGGATGCCCCCGCCGATCATCCCGTAGAACTTCTTCGTGTATTCCGGGCTCTGGCTCGCGGCGCGCAGTACGGAGTCGAAGAAGGGGGGCAGCGGGAGGAGTTCGGAAATCATGCAGGTGAACTCGAAGGTGCTCTTGCTCCGCTCGTCGCGGAGCCTGGCGTACTCCGCCACCGCTTCGTCGATCGGGCGCTCGCCGGCCAGCCCCTCGTGCAGGTGGTCCGCCAGGAGCTGGGCATACACGAAGGCGTCGGTGATTCCCCAGCCGGTGAACGGGTCCTTGTGGTATCCGGCGTCCCCCACCAGCGCCCAGCCCGGCCCGTTGGAGCGGCGGTAGTAGTTGTCCGGGTAACGCATCACCCGGAAGTTCTCCTCCCGCTTCCCCTTCGCCCGCAGTTCCTCACCGAGTTCGGGGACGACCTCGTCGTACACCGCGTGGAAGTTGTTCTCCACGTCGGTGCGGAACGCGCTGAAGTGCTCCCGCCGGCGTAGCAGGGACAGCAGGTTCAGACCGTCGTTGGTCGGCCACGTGCCTATCTGCTGCTCGTTGAAGCCGGTCCGGTGCTGGAAACCCCAGTCCAGGCCACTGAAATACGAGTAGTAGACGAAGCAGCTCGCCGGGACCACCCGGTAGAAGTCAGCCCCGACCTTGTCCGCGATCGTCGAGTTCCGGCCGTCCGCGCCGACGACGAACGACCCGCGGAACTCCTGCTCCGGCCCGTCGCCGAACTGGCCCCGGATACCGGCCGCCCGGCCGTCCTCGAAGATCACATCCTGGACGGTGAACCCCTCGAGGATCTCCGCGCCGGCCGCGCGTGCCGCGTCGACGAGAATGCTGTCCAGGACGGTGCGCCGTGGGGAGTAGACCTCGGTGATGCCCTCGATCGGGTCGGCGAAGCCCTCGATGTGAATGCCGGTGTAGGACATGATCAGGTTTCTTATCGGCGGGACGCCCGACGCCACAAGGCGGTCGAGCAGGCCCCAGTCCCGCAGCCGGGCAAGGCCGGTCTGGTGAATGTAGTGCGTCGAGACGGTGTCACTCGGGAAGGTTGCCCGATCGACGACAAGGACCCGGTGGCCTCGCCTGGCGAGCAGCAGCGCCAGAGGTGAACCGGCGCAGCGCGCACCGACAACGATGACGTCGTACATGAGTAGTGTGCTCCTGTCGTGAACCCGGCGAAGCCCGCGGTGATATTACACACGGCAGTGGTACGAATCGATTTTCCACAACTGTCGGAACGACAGTCAACAACTACTGCCGAGACACATCGTCCGATCGGACGACACAATCAACCCATAATCCGGGAATGGTACGGAAGAACGCCCGAAAAAATACGTGGAGAATTCTCCACCAGTTCACCGGATGGTGGGAGGAGGGAGCGGGAGGAGGGGAAGGAGGGAGGAGGAAGCGGTCAGCCGTACACCGCCGCGATGTCCGCGGCGAATTCGGCCTCGATGACGTTACGGCGCAGCTTCATCGATGGCGTCAGATGCCCGGCGGCCACGGTGAAGTCGCTCGAGAGCACCCGGAACGCCCGGATCGACTCGGCGCGCGAGACCAGGCTGTTCACGTCGTCCACCGCGATCTGGATCTCCGTGAGCAGCTCGGGGTCATGGCTCCAGGAGTCGTCGTCGGCGGCAAGCCCTCGGCTCGCCTTCCAGCCGGCGAGCGCGGCGGGGTCGATCGTCACCAGCGCGCTGACGAAGGGCCGCCCGTCACCCACCACCATGCAGTTGCTCACCAGCGGATGCAGCCGGACGCGGTCCTCCAGCGGAGCGGGCGCGACGTTCTTGCCACCGCTGGTGACCAGGATCTCCTTGCGGCGGCCCGTGATGTAGAGGAAACCGTCGTCGTCCAGCCGGCCGAGGTCGCCGGTGTGCAGCCACGGGCCCTCACCGCCCTGTGTCGCGTCCCGGTCGGTGGGCTGCGGGCTTCCCTTCCAGTACCCCGGCGAGACGTTGAGGCCGCGAATGAGCAGCTCGCTGTCGTCCGCGATCGCCACCGTGGTGCCCGGGATCGGGCGCCCGGTGCTGCCCATCCGGTTGGTGGCCGGAACGTTCACCGTCACCGCCGTCGCGGCCTCGGTCAGCCCGTAGCAGTTGAGGATCCGCACCCCCACCCCGCCGTAGAAGGCCGCGGTCGAGTCGTCGAGCGACGCGCCGCCGCAGATCACATCCTGGAAACGGCCACCGAAGGAGGCCCGTACCCGGCTGTAGACCCGCTCGTCGAACACGGCGTGCGTGGTGCGCAGGCTGTCGTCGACCGGCAGCCCGCGCGCGCTGGCGAGGCCGAACTCGATCGCGACCCGCTCCGCCTCGGCGTCGACCGCACCGGCCCCGCCGGCCGCGGGCACGCGCACCCGCTTGCGGATCTTCTCCAACGCGTACGGCACGAGCGCGAGGAAGCTCGGCCGGAACACCGGGAACTGCCCGATCAGCTCCGGGATGCCCGCCACCAGGCCGGTCCGGGTGCCCCCGTACAGGCAGGCGATGAGGATGGTCCGGCCGAAGACGTGCGACAGCGGCAGGCCCAGCAGGGTCGCCGCCTGCTCCCCGTCGGCGGTGCGGAAGAGGTCACCGGTGTGTTCGACGGTGTTGGCGGAGGACGCGTACAGGTTGCGGTGGGTGAGCATGCATCCCTTGGGCATGCCGGTGGTACCGCTGGTGTAGACGATCGTCGCGAGGTCGTCGGCGCGTACCTTGGCGCGGCGCTCGTCGAACTCGGCGTCCCAGGGCCCGTCCTGGTCGGCGTCCCGCCAGGCCCAGACCGCCGCCAGCGGCCAGGCGCCGACGCGCAGGGCCGCCCCGCCGATCCGGTCGAGCTGGACCCGCTGTTCCTCGGTCTCGGTGAAGCACCAGTTCGCCGCGGAGTCGACCAGCAGATGGCGCACCTGCTGCTCGGATGCCGTCGGATAGATCGGGACCGTGACCGCGCCGATGCTGAGCACCGCGAAGTCCACCACGGCCCACTCGTAGCTGGTCCGTCCCAGCACAGCCACCCGGTCACCGTGCGCGACCCCGTGCGCCAGCAGCACCTTGGCGACGGCCCGGACGTGGTCGGCGAACTGCCGGTAGCTGACGTCCTGCCAGCCGGCGGCGTTCTGCCAGCTCAGCACCGGGCGGTCCGGGGCCAGCCGGACGCCCTCGTCCAGGATGAGGGAGAGGCCCCGATCCCCGGGAAGAACGACGCCGTCCCCGGACTTGTACTGCTGCATATAAACCACCTACTCGCGGCGACGATTTCCGATGTCGAGAAACGAGAACTCACCGGCGACGCCGGGATACGGACGGGCACGAATACGAAGAAAATCCCCGACGAACACCACCACGAAAGCCGTCACAAAAACTTCACCCGTTCACAGCACTCCCGTGGCCGGCCGGTTGGATGACGGATCGGGAACCTGGGGCCGGGCATCGGCGGGCACCTCAGTTAGTATGTGAACCTGTCGGGATGGTGTCAACGTCGATTTGGCAGACCCAATCACCCGATCGGCGGAGACGATCGGTAGCGACGATGTCGGCGTATTCTCTTGGCCAGCCACTTGGCGAACATTTACCGGAACGTTGCCGTGACGTTTACCACCTGGCAATCTCGACTCGTCCGCGCACACACGGATATTACACTGGCGGAACAGCTTCGTGCACGTACGACCAGCCACGAAAAATGTCGGATCTTATCGTACGACCGATTTCTGGAACCCACCGCGAGTGCCGCATGCCACACGTCATGAGATGACCACCGGCAGGGGGATGTTTTCATGAGGCTAGACGGAACACCCGCTTCGACGTCGCGCCGCGACAGTCCTTCGATCCGGCTCGCGCTCGTCTGCGTGGCGACCTTCGTGGTCTATCTGGACGCCAGCATCACTCCGGTCGCCGTGCCGGCGATCCGCGCCGATCTCCACGCCGACGTCACCGCCGCCCAGTGGCTCCTGGACGCCTACACCCTGGGCTTTGCCTGTCTGCTGCTGACCGCGGGATCGGTCGGCGATCGTTTCGGTCGCAAGGCGACCCTGCTGACCGGAACCGCCGGCTTCACTGCCTGCTCGGTGGCCTGCGCGCTCGCCCCGAGCCCGGGAATACTGATCGCCGCGCGCGGCGGCCAGGGCGTGTTCGCGGCAGCGATCGTACCGCTGTCGCTCGCGGTCACCGCCGAACTGTTCGCGGACCCGAGGCAACGGACCCGTGCCATCGGCGTGTGGGGTGGCGTCGCCGGTACGGCGGTGGCACTCGGACCGATCATCGGCGGGCTGCTGGTCCAGACAGCCGGCTGGGAGAGCATGTTCTGGATCAACCTGCCGATCGGCGTGGTGGCGCTCGCCGGCCTGTCCTGGACCCTGCCCTCGTCCCCTCCCCGCCGGCCGTCCCCGAACGGCCGGGCCGTCGACGAACGCCACGACGGCCTGCCCGGCACGGCACCGGCCGGCGGCGTCCGGAGAAACCGGGAAGCCGCCAGCCGGCCGGACACCGTGGGGCAGACGCTGTTCGTGCTCGGTAGCGGATCACTGACGTTCGCGATGATCGAAAGTGGCCGCTTCGGCTGGTCCTCGCCCGTCATCCTCGGGCTCCTGCTCGGCAGCGCCGTGATCCTGACGCTCTTCGTGCTGTGGGAGATCCGTTGCCCACACCCGATGCTCCCGCCGCGCCTGTTGCGCGTTCCCGCGGTCGCCGTGGCCTGCGTCGTGAACTTCCTCGGCCTGTTCGGCATGTATGCGGTGCTGTTCCTGCTGACCGTGTACCTCCAGGAGACCCGGCACCTGTCACCGGTGGAAACCGGGGTGCGTTTCCTGGCGCTCACCGGGTTCCTCGGCGTGGCCTCGATGGGCGCGGCAGCCGTGGTGGCCCGGCTCGGGACCCGCACGACCATGCTCCTGGGCCTGCTCCTCGTGGCGGCCGGGCTCGGCGGACTCACCCTCGTCGAGGAGGCGGGCGGCTATTTCACCTACGGATGGGCGCTGGTGCTGCTCGGCGCCGGCATACCCCTGTCCAGCGGTGTGGTCGCTATCCAGGCGATGATGAGCTCGGTACCGGCCGATCTCGCCGGTACCGCGTCCGGCGCGATGAACACGTTCCGGCAGTTCGGGGCCGTCTTCGGGGTGGCGCTCGCGGGTGTCCTCTCGCCACAGCGGGGTGATGCCGTCACCTCGATGAACGTCACCTTCATCGTCGCCGCGGCCGGGGCGCTGGCCGGTGCCGTCGTGACGGTGATCGTGCTACGCGAACGGGGCGATCACGCCAGCCGGGCCGTACCCACGGCGGAGCCACAGCAGCCGAGCGTCGCGTGACCTCGACCAGCCCACCGTCACCGGCCTGCCGTCAGGGATTTCCGTTCCACCTGTAAGCCACACCTCCTTGACTCGTACGCCTACCAGGCGCACACTCAGGACGTGACGATGATCAAAAGTTCCCGCATCGCTGTGCGCCTGCCTGAAGAGCAGGATGCGCTGATCCGCGCGGCAGCCGAGGTCGAAGGCTCGACCGTCACCGAGTTCACCGTGAATGCGGCCGTAGCCAGGGCCAAGGACGTCCTGGCAGACCAGCGCCTGTTCACACTGGGGAGCGAGGCATGGACGGAGTTCCTCACCATTCTGGATCGTCCGGTTACCCGCAAACCGCGCCTGGAACGCCTGTTCACCGAGAAGTCGATCTTTGAGTGAGTGGTTACTCCGCACCCAGGCCGATCGCCGCGGCTGATGACCTGTCGACCTTTGACAGCGGCGAGTCCTCACTGGACGACTGGTTGCGCCGACGGGCGTTGGGTAACCAGACAGCGGGAGCCTCCCGCTGCTTTGTCACGTGCCGTGACGGACGTGTCGTCGGCTACTACGCCCTGGCTACCGGAGCTGTACAGCGGCTGGACACCAGCCGACGCATCGGCCAGGGCATGCCCGATCCCGTCCCGGTCATTCTGCTGGGGCGTCTCGCCGTCGACGTCAAGGAACAGGGCCGGGGTCTGGGCGCCCATCTGTTACGCGACGCGATCACCCGCACCGTCGCGGCAGCGGAGATCGTCGGTGTGCGAGCCCTGCTCGTACACGCGCTGCACGACCAGGCTCGGCAGTTCTACCTGTATTTCGGGTTTGAACCGTCTCCCACCCATCCGCTCCATCTGTTCCTTCTGATGAAGGATGCCCGGGCTCTGACCAGAGGCGACACATCCGGGTAGCCGGCCTTGTCGGGTAGCGAACGGGCATCCACGGCACTCAGCCGGTTCGACTGCCAGCTCACGGCGGCGGAACCTGTCGACATCAACGAGACGAAATCTTGTAGAAACTACTGAGTGTTCTGCTCTGGGGCGTCGCCCGGCTGCCCGGCTGCCAGCGACGGCGGGTTGATCCAGGCAGGTGCGGGTAGCGCCGGCTGGGCCGGTGACCGGCGCCGGCCGGCGCGGCCAGGAATATCCCGCCGGCCGAACAGCCGTCCATGCCGCTTTCCGGACAGCTCCGTTCTCGGAAATGAAAATCCGGGAAAATGGAAAAGCCCGTTCACCCACTGTGGGGCAACAGAACGTTCACCAGCGGTCCACCGTTCCGTGGTCCTGTTCCAGCGGATGTCGGCGTATCGTCCGATGACGAGCGTCCCGGATGCGGGACGAGCCGGGGCCGTGCACGGGCGACATGCGGAATACCGCGGCCGACATACAGCAGACGGAGCACCCGGAGACAAAAGCGCGGTGGGAGACAGAGGAGGGCGAGCCTGTGCAGGTGAACGGCACGCGGGAGGAGTCCGCCGCGCAGAACCGCATTCGGGAACTACGGCAGCTGCTGGATTACGGTCTACAGGCCGGAATCGGGGTCGGCCACTCACTCGGTATCACCCTCGAGTCGGTGGACGAGGGCCGGACGGTCTACACGCTCGCGCCCTCACCAGCCACGGCCAACGCGATGTATACCGTGCACGGCGGAGTTCTCGCGACCCTCATGGACACCGCCATGGGGAGCGCGGTCTTCACCAGGCTCCCCGACGGGATTCTTTACACCACGCTCGAGCTGAAGGTCAATTTCGTCCGGTCGGTGAAACTGGACGCGGACCAGCTCACCTGTGAGGGTCTGGCGATCCACGTCGGCAGACGGACCGCGCTCGCGGAAGCGCGCGTCACCGACCCCGCCGGAAAGCTGATAGCCCACGGAACGAGCACCTGCCTGCTGCAGCCCGTGGACACGGCCCGAAACGCGCAGTAGCCGACTGTCCACCCTGCCACGGTGCGGGTGGGACACCTACCGTCACAATCGCGCCAGGTGCTCCAGGGTCTGTTCTGGTGAGCTGTGCAGGATCGCCTGCCAGCCGCGGGCCTGGGCGGCGGCGCAGTTGACCGGTGTGTCGTCGATGAGCAGGCACTGCCGCGGCGTCGCGCCGAAGGTGTCCTCAGCCAACTGGTAGATCTCCGGGTCGGGCTTGCGGAGCCCGATCTCGTGGGAGTTGATGATCATCTCGAACACGCCCGCGTCGGGCATCAGCGCCGCGCGGTGCGGTTCCCACTCGGCCACGCTGTTCGTCAGCAGCCCCACCCGCAGCCCCCGGCGCCGGCAGTCGGCCAAACAGCCGAGCAGGGCGTTGTTCATCCGTCGCCCCTCGTACCAGTGGTCGCCGAAACGGGTCAGATCGACCCGTGGCGTCCACTCCGGGGCAAGCGCCGCGGTGACCCGCAGGCCCCACTCGTGTTGCGTCATCAGCCCGCGTTCCAGCGGTTCGATCATCCGCATGCCGCGCTCGCCGGCGACGGCGTCGATGGCCGACCGCAGGTCCGCGGCCGGCACCCCCGCCGCGGCCACGAACCGGTCGAACGCCTCCGGGATGGGGGAGGTCAGCACACCGCCGAAATCGCACCACACCACCGAGATCTCCACCGGCGACGGGCGCCGGCCGACGGACCGGGCATCGTCAGCCACGTCCGCCTCCCGGGACATCGGCCGGAGGCGCAGCCGCCGGCAGCACGGGCTGGCCGGCGCGGGGCCGGCCGCGGGCGGTCCCGGGAATCATCCGAGAATACCCCTGGGAATCCACGTGTCGAACCGGGCGGCCGGTGCGGCAATGTGCACCGGGCCGGCGAAGACCTGGCGGGCGTCGGCCTGCCGGGCCGCCAGCCACCGCGAGTCGGCGGAGATGAAATGGGTCAGGACGAGTTGCCCGGCGTCTGCCTCGGCCGCCGCGGTACCGGCGTCGGTGGCGCACAGATGACCGTGCGGCCCGTTGTCGGCGAGTTCCAGGGTGGCTTCGGCCAGCAGCAGGTCCACGTCGCGGGCCAGGGGGATCAACGCGTCGGTCCAACCGGTGTCGCCGGTGTAGGCGAGGCTGCCCGTCGGGCCGTCCAGCCGGACACCGCAGTTGGGGATGGCGTGCCGCAGCGCATGCATGCCGATCGTGCAGTCACCTACCGTGAAACTCTCGCCCGGGACGTACTCCCGTACGTCGAAGGCGAGGTCGAACGCCCTGTCCAGCAGCGGAATGGTCGCCACCGGAAAAAGCTCCGCAAGCTTGCGCAGGGTCGCGCGCCCACCAGCCGGCACATAGAGCGGGATCGGCGTGAGCAGGGCGGCGTCAGCGGCGTCCCGGATCTCCGGCAGGGTGGGGAAAGACGCGCCATACCGCGCGTGCCGGCTCAGGAGAGTTTTTCCGATCGGCAGCAGATCGTAGCAGTGGTCCAGATGGAAATGGCTGATCACTACCGCGTCCAACATTTTTGGATGCCCTATCGAGCTGAGCGCCAGCGCCACACCGGGACCGCAGTCCAGCAGGATCCTGGTGCTGTCGGTGCTCACGAGATAACCCGAACTGCCCTGGCCACCGGAAGGCATTCCCGAACGGCAGCCGAGGACGGTGAGATGCATCTGTGGAATATCCGATCTTCTGGAATACCGGAATCCAGGGACCCCGGAGTACTGGTGTGGTGTGGTGTGGTGCGCCGAGGCGCTCCGACGGCGCAGTGCGTGGATCTTCGTGATGCCGTCGGGGAACTTTGGAGTTTGGGAATTGGGGGCGCACGGTTCCCCCCGGTTCCAGCGATGTTGCTGGCAGCCCGCGTCCCTGGCAACGAGCAACTTCCAGACGTACGATCACGAACGCTTATCGTTACTGCTCACGGCCTTCGTCCGGCCTTCATCGCCGCTCACCAGGCCGGGTGTGCCGCTGGGATGCCGTGCCCCGGCCGCGGGGTGTGCGTCGGGTACGCCTGGCAGACCCCGGCACCGTGGACATCCGTCCAGGAGCCGGCGCGACGCTCGTCAGCGGTCTGCGGCCTGGAACCCCTTCGGCGGGTATCGCCCCGCGGTGACGCAGGCCCGCAGCGCCGTGGAGTTCACAGCACCCGGCAGGGCGGAGGCGAGGGCCGTTCTCAACGGTCCTCGGCATCCCAACGGTCCTTGGCGATGCTCTGTCCGCTGTCTTCGTGGCGGGTCAGAGTCTTCGTGGCGGGTCAGACCGGCAGCGGACCGGCAGCGGTTCGGCCACCGCCTGAGCGGCGTCCGACACATTACGGCGGGACGTTCACCGGCCGCTTTCCCCAGCTTTCGTCCAGCCCGCCACGGCTCGGTGGTGAACGAAGCACGAAGCGACGACAAATGATGTGGGAATCCTGCCCACGAACCATCGGATCCGCCCTCGTCCGATAGCTTTCCCGAATGGATCGATACGATCGGAAAATAACCATTGACGGCCTTCGGCACGCCGCCGAACAATTTTGCCGATGACGGCGTTCACGGCACACCGGGCGCGATTCGCCCACTGGCCACCCAGTGCGCACATCCCAACCGATGGTCACCGGAGACGGCGACACGAAGAAACGGCGACGAGAAGAAGGCGACGGCGCGAAGAAGGCGACGGCCGACTCTTCGTGGACAGAGGGAGGCCGCATGGTCACCAGCACGTTGCACGATGCGCTTGACCGGGTCGCCGCCCACGGCAGGGACACCCGGGTCGACTTCCCGTCCGAGCCGGCGTCGATCACCCTCGGTGAGCTCGCTGACTCCACCCGCGTGATGGCGCGCTCGCTGGCCGCGGCAGGCATCGGGCCTGGCAGCCGGGTCGGAATCTTCAGCCAGAACGCGCCCGAATTCCTCCAGGCGCTGTTCGCCATCACCAGGACCGGCGCGGCGGCCTGCCCGTTGCCGCTGCCCACGGCGGCCTGGGATCTGGCGGGGCACGCGCACCGGCTGGCGCGGATCGTGTCGGTCGCGGGCATCCGCGATGTGATCGTCTCCTCCCGCTTCCGGGGGCTGGCCAGCCGTTTCGACGGCGCCGTGGGCGATGTGGCCTTCGTCTGCGCCGGCGATCTGTTGGCAGCCGCGCCTCCGTCCGGGCGGCTGCCCCTGGTCGACGCGGCCGAGATGGCCATCGTCCAGTTCACCTCGGGAAGCACCGCCGCTCCCAAGGGGGTCCGGCTTACCCACGCCAACACGCTCGCGGGCATCGAGGCGATCAGTGAAGGGATCGCCCTCGGCCGGGACGGTGACGGAGGCGGGAGCTGGCTGCCCCTCTTCCACGACATGGGCCTGTTCGCGACCCTGTCCGCGATCCTGCGCAACGTCCCCATGACGGTGTGGTCACCCGCGTCCTTCGTCAAGGACCCGGCGCGATGGCTGCGCCAGTTCCTGGCGTCCGGGGCGACGATCTCCCCCGCTCCCAACTTCGGCTACGACCAGTTGGTCGCGGCCGTGCCCCCGCTGGAGGTGGCGGGGCTGGACATGCGGCACTGGTGGGTCGCCTTCAACGGTGCCGAGCCCGTCGCCCTGGCGTCGGTCGAACGGTTCCTGGAACACTTCGCGCCGGCCGGTTTCGCCCCTGAGGCGATGTTCCCGGTGTACGGGATGGCCGAGGCGACGCTGGCGGTCACCTTTCCTCCGCTGGGCCGGCCGCCGGTGTCGGTCTGGGTCGACCGGGACCTGCTGGCCAACGCCGGGCGCGTCTGGCAGGTGCCCCCCGGGCATCCACACGCGCGGGCCGTCGTCGCTGTGGGCCAGCCGGTACGCGGAGTCGACCTGCGGCTCTCCGGCCCCGATGCCGGCAGGCTGCCCGTCGACGACCAACAGGTCGGCGAGATCGAGATTTGCGGGGATCCGGTGACGTCCGGCTATCTGCTGGCGGAGGGGACCGACGACGACACCTTCACCGCGGACGGTTGGCTGCGCACCGGAGACCTCGGCTTCCGGCTGGATGGCGACGTGTTCGTCACGGGACGAACAAAGGAAATGATCATCGTTCATGGGACGAACTTCTACCCCGAGGACGTCGAAGGCATCGCCCGCGACATCCCTGGGGTCTTCAAGCGCCGCTGCGTGGCCGTTGCCGGCCGCACCCATGACAGCGATCGTGACGGCGGCCGAGACGGACGCGGCAAGGGTGCCGACGGAAGCGACGGCGACGGGACGGAAGTGATCATTCTGCTCGCGGAGACGAGTCTCGACGACCCGGCCGCGCGTGACCGGCTCGCCGGTGACCTGCGCGCCCAGATCACCGGAACACTCGGCCTGTCCGACCTGGCGGTACACCTGGTGCCCCCGAGCACGCTCCCCCGCACATCCAGTGGCAAGTTCCAACGCCTGGCCATCCGCGAACAATCATGGAAGTCCCCGCTCTGACATCGCGGGCCCGCCGCCCAGTTCTCCAGCGCAACAGAGCCCGATGTAACAGGGCTTAACGCAACAGAGCCCGATGTAACAGGGCCCGATGTAGCAGCCCGATGTGCTCCGGCCACGAAGCCCGCACGCCCGTGACCCCCGCGCGGGCAGCCCGGGCCGACCCGGCCCTGAAGCCCGCAGCAGCCCGCACGCGAAGTCCGCGAAGGAAGCCGATGCACAGTTACGATGTCTTCCGCCAGTACGAACGTCATCAGTGGCAACTCGCCGACCTGCCGTTCGACGAGATCGATCGTGACCTGGTCGACCCCGACTACGTCACGCTGGCGAAAAGCGCGGTGATGGGCGAGTCGAACTCGATAGCCGCCCAGCACGGCTTTTTCAACGAATTCGTCGATGACTACGACTTCTCCGCGTTCGTGGCGATCTGGGGTTTTCAGGAGCTTCAGCACCACTACGCGTTCCGGGCCTGGCTGAAAGCTCTGGACGTCCACATCGACGCGGCTCCGGTCGAAGCGATGCGGGAACCGTACGCGCCCGGCACGACACCGGCCGCCACCCTCGCGACAAATATCATTTCGGAACTGACGGTGAACCACATCTACCGGGCCGTCTCGGACTGGGTGGCCGAACCAGTGCTGCGGACAATCATGCGGGACGCCAGCCGGGACGAGGCAGCCCACGCCCGCGAGTTCATCTACTTCGCCCGCAGGCGGCTGGCCGCACATCCGCGGGAGCTGCCGTCGGTGCTCGAAACGCTCTATGTGTACACCTCCGACACACGGATCAGGCATCCGGTGAGCGCCTTCAAAAGCGAGCTGCCAGAACTGCGCGAGCACGAAACGATAGATACCGGCTTCGAGTTCTTCCTGACCAAGGTCGGCGGTGCCGGCGAACTCGACCGCCTCCAGGTGAAGATCCGCCGGGCCTTCGGCGCCCTGACCGGTCTGGACCTCGCCAGCAACGCGCGTATCCGGCGCGCGCTGGCCGAAGCACTGGTATGACACCGGCCGTATCCGGTCCGGCCGGTCTGGCCAGCGGGACAGATCCGGCCAGAGATCGCGTGACCATCCTTTTCGCGCCGTCAGCAACCCTGTGCTGTGGGGCAAAATATGTTTTGGAGCAAAATTGTCCGTCACTCATGAACAGATCGTCGCTGTTGTCACCGACATCGTGACCGGCGAACTCGGCCTCGCCGCCAACAGCGTGGCCCCGGCCACCGACCTCCGCTCGATCGAGGGGGCTGACTCGGTCAAGGTACTCCGGATGATCTCCAGAATCGAGCGGCATTTCGACATCGAACTGGAGGACGAAGACGTCTTCGGCATCTCCTCCGTCCACGACATCGCGCTGGTGGTGGCGAAGGTCCTCACACCGGATCCGTCATGACGACGATCACGGGCTCGAGAACGGACACCGCCCTCGCCGACACCAACCAGCACTACGACCTCGACCCGGAGATCTTCGGCCTCTTCCTCGACCCGTCGCGCAAGTACAGTTGCGGGCTGTACCGGTCCGAGACGGACACCCTGGCGGACGCTCAGATCAACAAGCTGCGCTTCGTCGCCGAGCGCCTGGGGCTGCGAGGCGGCGAGCGGCTGCTCGACGTGGGCTGCGGCTGGGGCTCCCTGCTGCTGTTCATGGCGCGGGAACACGCCTGCCGGGCAACCGGCATCAGCCCGGCGGCCCGCCAGCACGCCTACATCAGCGGCCGGGCCCGTGAACTCGGCGTGGCCGACCAGGTCAGCACCTGGCAGGGGCATTTCGAGGAGATCGACCTGCCTGCCGGCAGCTTCGACGCGGTGACCATGCTCGGATCCATCGTGCACATGCCCGATCTGACCGCCGTGTTCGCGAGAGCCCGGACACTGCTGCGTCGCGGTGGCACCCTTTACGTGTCGGAAAGCTGCTTTCGCAACGCGGCCGCGCACGGGGCATTCCACCGTCGCGCCGGCACCCGGTTCGTCGGCGAAACAATCTTCGGTTGGGGAGACATGCGCCCGCTGTCCGACCTGGTCCGTGGCGCCGAGGACGCCGAGGACGCCGAGGACGCCGAGGACGCCGGATTCTCCATCGTCGGCCTGGACGACCTCACCGCGGACTACCGCCGCACGATCGATGACTGACTGACGAACGTCCGCTCCGCCACCGACGACATCGAACGGATCCGACCGGGTCTTGCCGGCGAACTCGAACGCTACCTGGAGATCGCCAACGCCGGGTGGGGTTACACCACCAAACACTACGCCCTGACGTGCCGGAAGGCACGATGACGGAGTACCGGGCGTGAAAAAAGCACGATCACGGCGCCTTTGGGCCTTTGTCAGGGGCACTCCGGCCTGCTGGACCAGGGCATATTCCCCGACCTGCGACACTGTCGCCGCCCCGGCCCGGTGGCCGTCTGTCGGGCCAGCAGGAATGTTGGACAAGCGGTGGGAGGATCGATGACCGTCGTGGACGGAACCCCGGCGGCAGCGCCGTCCGAACAGGATGTGAGCCGGCTCCTGCCGGCCGCCGACATCGAGCATGCGGTCACCTCGTTCATGGCTGCCTCGCCATCGGCACGCCGCTTCGACGTGGAGGGCGACTTCGACTGGAGCAGTGCGGACTGCGGGAGACTGACCGAGGGGCAACGGTCCGCGGTCCGTTTCGTCACTCTGATCGAGGACCACCTTCCCGGCTACTTCGCTCTCTACAACCGGTTCTTCCCCCTCGACGAGGATGTCGACCCGGCGGACTTCGTCCGTAACCGGGAGCTGTACCACTTCACGGTCCGCTGGGCGCAGGAGGAGGACACTCATGCCCGCGCTCTCTTCCGCTATCAGGTGGCCTCCGGGCTCGCCGAACCCGAACGGCTGCGTCTCGAGCTCGCCGAGGAAGGCCGGCGGAGGTTCATCCTGCCCTTCGACAGTCCGGTCTCGCTGTTCACCTACACCCTCGTGCAGGAGAAAGCGACGCAGCTCTACTACCAGCAACTCCGCGCCGTGATCGACGAGCCGGTTCTCGCGGAGATCCTGAACCGGCTCAGCCGGGACGAGGCCCGTCACTTCTCGTTCATGGCAGACATGCTGGAGCGATATCTGATCCGGTATGGCGACGCCGTCGTGGAACCGATTCGGGACGTGATAGCGAACTTCCGGATGCCACTGGCGGACACCATCAAGGGCTACTGGCGGTGGGCGCTGCGGATCGCGGACACCGCACGATACGACCATACCGACGCCTACGAACATCTGATCCGGGTCATCAGGCACGCCGTCGACGCACCATCGGACCGGGTGGAGGCGTTGACCCAGTTCATCTCCGCCTGCCGCGCCCCGGTGTAAACCCGTTCCGCACCACCGCGTGGGCGGGCCACCAGCCCGATCGATTCAGCGGCCTTTTCACGCCACCCACCGGATCCTGCGGATCCGCGGCGGAAGATGGAAACGGACGGCACCGACAGCATAGTCGTCCCAGCCGCATTCCATGGCATACCCGTCGGCAGCGGCGGCGCTTTCAAACAGGATCACCACCTCCGTGACGGTCGACCGGTCGTCCCCGCCGAAGAGAACCGCCGCGTACAGCGATGGCGGTGATTCCGCCGCGGGCCCGGACGACGGCCGCCGTGCCGGCTGCCGCGACAACTGCCGCGACAGCGGTACGGCCGTCATTTCGACTCCTTCCGGCCACGGTACGGCGTCCGCTGTATCCACGGCATCCACGGCATCCACTGTGCCCACAGCGTCCACGGGGCGGATACGCCTGCCCCGCCTCCGTGAGCATCCGGACCTGGAATCGTCACAGTTTGTCATCGCCAGCCCTTCAGATCGCTGCCTGAGATCATTTCCGGGGATCACTTCCTGTTCGAGGCGGCTGCCATGACGAGCGACGCACGGCTCGACGGCTTCGCTGGACAGCGTCACCGGCGACACCCGCTGGGGCAGGATTTGCCTGTCACGGAACAGTGAACATCAGCGCCGTGGCAGAATGCAGCGCCTGTGTCTGGCAGATCCCAAGTCGATCGTCGGGACGGAAACCGACACGAGAATGGCATCAAACTGGTAGCCGGGAGGCCGACGTAGTCCCCCGAACACCTGCCGCGCGGCGAACTGGTACAGAAAACTGGTAGCTACCAGACCGGCTACGCGGAAAGGAATGGCCAAATCACACGATGGAAACAGCAACAGCACAACAAATTCACAATCAACTCATCCGGGTGCTCCGTCGCGGCGGCCGTCCCGCCGAGCTGATCACATACGCTCCGGAGTTCGTCGACCTGGTCTGGCCCGCCGAGGCGGGCATGCCCCGGCAGGCCATCCACGACCGGGCGCTGCGCGCGCACCGGATGCTCACCGCCGCCGTCGCCGCCATGGAACAGCCGCACAGCGAAGCAATCGGAATCATGCTGTGCCTGTGGCCGGGCACCCTCGGTCTGACCCTTGACCAGCGCCGAGAACGGGCCGCCCGCCTTTTCGGTATCCAGTCCGACACCTTCCGCCGCTCGGCCCATGAGGGGCGCCTCGTTCTCAACCTCTCCCTGGAGATCTACCAGCGGGTCCGGGACCGCCACGACCGGCGGCGGACCCTGCCCACCGCGGACCACGACGGCGCGCTGTGAACCGGCACAGCATGAACCAGCACAGCATGAACCAGCAGCGACCGAGAAGGTTCCCCGGGCCGTTTCCCGGGCGCCCTGGCCTGGCTTCTGGAACAGCGGTGACCGGACCATGCGTAATCCGATGAAGAGTAGCGGCCATCTACGGATACCAGTGAATTCCGCTGGTTTACGGCGACCAGTAACCATGGAATCTCCCCTGGATACCACTGTCGCCATATCGCCTGGCCGACTGTCGTGACCCAGGGCATTATCGGCGCGAAAAATCCTGGATCCGGGAATGTCACGGCCGTCCCGCCGGGAAGGTGCTCTCGGCCCGCCGGCGGGCCGGACCATCGTTACCATGGGGCAATGACCGTGCCCGTGCAGTCAACCAGCAGTCCGCCGCCCGTGGGACGCCGGCCGTCCCCGGCCGTCGACGGGGATTCAGGCCTACCCGAGAACGACAAAGGCAGCCGTATCGACCCGGCATTCGTGACCGCGCTGCGAACGTCGATAACCAGACTTGCGCGCGCACAGCGGGCCGAACGACAACGGGATCCGCAGGCACTTCCGGTCAGTCTGATATCGGCCCTGTCCACACTGCAACGGCTGGGCCCGCTGACCCCGACACAGCTCGCGCATCTGGAAGGCGTACGCAAACCATCGATGACCCGCGCGCTGGCGACTCTCGCCGAACGCGGCCTGGTGATCAGGGAACACGACGAGTACGACGGCCGGCAGTTCATCGTGCGGATCTCCGCCGAAGGCCTTGCCGCGGTCGCCCGCTCACGCGACATCGTCGACGGCTGGTATTTCCGGCGGCTGCGGCAGCTGGACCAGCAGGACCTGACAGACCTCATGCGCGCCGGCGGAGCACTCGTACGACTGGCCAACGAGACGGCCTGACCCGGCAACAGGTTCGAGCGGTGCCAGGCGGATTCGCCTCAGGATGGCTGGTCACGATTATCGGTGGACTGCCGGCGGGTGCTGACCGGCGCCGGCTCCACGTCCCGCTCCGGGGGCGGGCGCAGCAGAACGAACGAAAACAGGTAGATTGCCAAATAACTCAGGACCGCGGCGAACGCAAGCAGATCCAGCGACTCGGCAAAAGCAAGGACAACAAGCAAAAGAATACCGCCGCCCAGTCCGACGAGAAGACGTGGCGGCACATCGATGGCAAACCGGTCAGGACGTTCTGACATGTCTCACGTTGTTCCTGAGAAAAGGCCGTCTCCGGGCATTCCACATGACTGGCCGGGGGCCGGACGGCTGCCGGGTCCGGGGAGCCCGTGAAGCTCCCCACCGGCAACTGTCCCGCCTGCTGCCGCGGGGCCGGCATCCCGGGACCGCCGACATGTCGTGGACATTCCCGGCCGGCCCGCCCACGAAACTGCCGTCAACGTGCTCCAAGGAAGTCTGCGCCCCTTTGCCGGATGCGGCGGCGGATGCGGCAACCCGGCCGCGAGCCGGAGCATACCGTGCGCCGGCACCGGCGCGGCATATCCGGGCCGCCGGTCCGACCAGTCGGGGTATCGGCCTGGCCCGACCATCGTCACAGCATCTATGTTCCCGATTTTACTGTGCTGGAAAATCTGCAGGATATCGAACGGGCCCGGTATCGGCGGAAACAGCTGGAACGGGCCCGGTCCCTGACCCCTGACCGTCAGAAATTATTCCTTGCTGTCAGAAATTGGTTCTGGACCGTCAGAACACGTCACCGGCTGGGCCGCGGAGGAACCGGCGTCGGCTCCGCGGACGACGGCACCGGCCCAGGCGCCGCGGTGGTGCTGGCCGGCTCGGGCGCGGTGGTCGCCGGGCCCGGCGTCGGCTGCCGCCTCGTAGGAGCGGGCGTCGGGGACGCCGAGGCGGGTCCCGGCACGTCCGGGCCACCGGTCGGACGGCCGCCCACGGCGGTGGCGCCCTGCTCCGCGCCCTGGCCCGCGGGCTGCTCACCGGGTGGCGCGCTCGAGCCCGGCGTGCTGGCGGCCAGCGAGGCCAGGGCGGCCGGGACGGTGTCCGGTGACACACCGGCGACCGGGACGACGCCCGCGCCAACGGGCGCTGTCGACACACCCGCTGTCGCACTTGGCAGTGATTCAGGAGCGGTATCGATGATGATGTCACCTGAATCGCTGTTTTGAGCACTTTTCGTGGTCAGATAGCTGGCCGTCCCGCCGAGAACAGCCCCGACGACGAGCATCAGCAGGAAGACCGTCGCAAGCTGCCGCCCGGATCCGCCAGCCGTGAGGGTGGACCGGGTCGTCATGGCCTCTCCTCGTATGACCGGAGGCCGGGCCTCCCGAATCCCTGGGCGCGAAAGAATCATGATCCGCTCACCGTCGGCCCTTTCGGTGGTTCGGCCACCAACCATACTGGGCGGCCACAAACGCCCGTGGCCAGTGTCCGGTAGAACACACCGGCCCACCTTGTGGCGCGCTGGTTCCAGAGCCGGTACGAATCCCTGTTCACCGAACGGCCCATGGCCGGGCCCGGGCCGTGACACGGCCATGGAAGAACCGGCCGGAAGCCCGTCAGTGGAATCCCCGGAACATCACCGGAGATAAATCACACAACTGATATAGACAGTTTGCCCGTCTCTGGACGGGCGGCGACGTCCGGTACCGAAAAGCGGCTGGTGCCCACCGGCGTGGGTAATGGCGACGAATCGACGGGGAGGTCCGCACCGATGCCACGCCGAGGTTTTGCCCTACCATCGGCACGAGCACTCAGCAGAAACCAATCGTCGGGGAAAATTCTGGTGAACGAAGTCGCGATCGTCGAGCTTGCCTCCTCATCTCCGGAAGCGGCCGGCGGAGATCTTTTCCGGTGCCTGCCGCAGCAGCCAGGAGGGCAGTTCAGCGATACCGCGCGAAGCCGTTCGCGGCTCGGGAACCAACACCATCGGAACAGTCGGGAGAACCGGGGTGGCACCGGTACCGGCCGGATTCCCGGCCCCGGTGACAGTGCGCCGGGCAGCATGACGGGCGGCGCGCTGGGCACCGTGGTCGCGGCCGGCTGGGCCGAGGACACGCTCCGCCCGGACCGGAAGGATGGTTCACCGCGATGAAGACGTCACCACCGCACGGTGGCTCATCGCCGGAATCCCAGCTCCACGAGCCTCATTCCACCGGACGGCACCGGCCCCGGGTCCCCCTGCCGCGAGGCGTGGGGCGCGGCCCCGCCGTCCACCCACGGGTACGCCCGCGGATACGCAGCCGGCTGCTGCGCGCCATCGTCACCCGTCCCCGCACAATCCTGCTCGTCACGGTGGTGGTGACGATCCTCGCCGCCATCGTCGGCGTCGGGGCGGTCAGCCGGATGAAGACCGGCGGATTCGACGATCCTGGCTCGGACTCGGTCCGCGGCACGCAGACCCTCCTGGACAGGTTCGGCTCGGCCGATCCGAACCTGGTCGTCCTGATCGGCTCCACCGCCGGCGTCGAGACGCCGGCGGTCCGGACGAAGGGACAGGACGTCACCGCCACGCTGCGGCGCGAGCCGGGCCTGCAGGTGGTGGCCTCCTACTGGGAGACGCCCGTGGCCGAGCTGCGCGGCCGCTCCGGCGACGTCGGCCTGATCGTCGCCCATGTCGACGGTGACCAGGACGAAAGCGCCGAGCACACCGGACGGCTGCACGACCTGTTCACCCGGGCGGAGGGCCCCACCGACGGTGTCACCGTCTCCCTCGGCGGGCTCACCCAGATCAACAACGACATCAACACGCAGGTCACCAAGGATCTGGCCAGGGCCGAATCCATCGCCATCCCGGTCACTCTCGCCCTGTTGCTGGTGGTCTTCGGCACCGTGGTCGCGGCGGGCATCCCGCTGATCATCGGTATTCTGTCGATCATCGGGACGCTCGGCGCGCTCGCGATCCTGGCCACTCTCACCGAGGTCTCGGTGTTCGCGGTCAACCTCACCACCGCGCTCGGGCTCGGGCTCGCCATCGACTACTGCCTGCTGTTCATCTCTCGTTACCGCGAGGAACGCAGACGCCACTACGGCACCGTCGCAGCCCTGGACGCGACCATGCGCAGCGCCGGCCGGACGATCGTGTTCAGCGCCGCCACCGTCGCCGCGGCCCTGTGCTGCCTGCTGGTCTTCCCACAGTACTTCCTGCGCTCGTTCGCCTTCGCCGGCGTCGCGGTCGTGGCGATCACCCTGGTCGGGGCGTTGATCATCCTGCCGGCCCTGTTGCTCCTGCTGCGGGGCCGGATCGAACGCTGGCCACTGCCCTGGCGCCGTCGCTCGACGCGAACCAGGGGCCGAACCAGGGGCCTCAGCGCGGTCGGCCGGGTCGCCGCCGTGGCCTGGCGGTACCCTGCCCGCACCGCCATCCCCACCCTCGCCCTCCTGCTCCTGCTCGGTGTCCCCTTCCTGCACGTCACCTTCGGCGTCCCTGACGACCGTGTCCTGCCTGCCAGCGCCGAAAGCCGCCAGACCGCCGACCGGCTGCGCGCCGACTTCGCAGCCCCCGCCACCGGCGCCCTCGCCATCATCGCCACCACCTGGGGCACCGGCCCCGCCGCCGCCACCGACACCGACACCTACGCCAGCCGGCTGTCCGCCATCCCGGGTGTCGACCGCGTCGACAGCGCCACCGGCTCCTACACCGCCGGCCGCCTGAGCACCCCACCCACCCCGGCCACCGCCGCCCGCTTCACCAACGGCGCCGCCACCTGGTTCTCCATCCTCAGCCGCACCGAGCCCTACTCCCCCGCCGGTGCCCACCTCGCCCACGCCGTGCGCGCCACCCCCGTCCCCCAGCACCACCGGGTTCTCGTCACCGGCCAGGCGGCTCAGCTCCTCGACATCACCGGCTCCATCGGCCACCATCTCCCGCTGGCCCTCGCCCTCATCGCCATCATCACCTTCACCGTTCTGTTCCTGCTCACCGGCAGCGTCGTCCTGCCGCTCAAGGCCCTCGTGTTCAACCTGCTCAGCCTCAGCGCCGTCTTCGGCGCCATGGTTTGGATCTTCCAGGACGGCCATCTCGCCGGCCCGCTCGGCATCACCCCCGGCCCTCTTCCGGTCGCCATCCCCGTTCTGCTGTTCTGCATCACCTACGGACTGTCCATGGACTACGCCGTCTTCGTCCTCGCCCGTATCCGCGAACAGCACGACAGCGGCACCACGCTGCGGCAGGCCGTCATCACCGGTCTGTCCCGCAGCGGACGGATCATCAGCGCCGCCGCGCTCATCCTCGCCGTGTCCTTCTTCTCGACCCTGGTCTCCGGGGTGTCGTTCATCAAACTCTTCGGCCTCGGCACCGGGCTCTCCATCCTCCTCGACGCCCTGATCGTCCGCCCCGTCCTCGTCCCGGCGTTCATGCGCCTGGCCGGCGACTGGAACTGGTGGGCGCCCCGCCCCCTGCGTGCCCTGCACAACCGCATCGGCATCCGCGAACAGTGACCCGCTGATGATCCACGCCCGGTGGGACGCCACGCGGCCGTGAGCACGCCCACACGGCTGTGATCGCCGTTGGCGGTAATCCGGCAGGATAATGGACTGTTCTGTCCTATCGGGTAACGAGGCACGATGCCTCGTGGTTGACTTGTCGAGCCGGGCCGATGCCTACCCGTGAGACCCCGCGGACCAGTCGCGATCCACCAGGTCCCCCCACCTGAGCTGTCGCCGTCGGTCATCAGGGTGTGCCCCGAGCCGGCGACGCCGGCAGGCGGGAACGCCGACAGTCAGTGGGGAGCGTGACGTGGGATCGGGTGGTGACGACAGACCCCGGCTTCACCGACATGCGAACGACCTGCCGGCGCCACCCGGCTCCGACGGCGGCGGGCCCGCACGCGTGCTGCTCGCGCTGGACACGGCGGGCGTGGGCATCTGGGAGTGGGACGTCGCCGCCAACCGGCTGCGCTGGGATCAGCGCACCGCCGACCTGCACGGTGTCGAACTGGGTTCCTTCGCCGGGACGGCCGAGGCCTTCTTCTCCTGTGTGCACCCGAGCGACCTGCCGTTCCTGCGGGCGCGGATGGACACGGTGCTGGCGACCGGCGAGTCCTTTCTCGAGGAGTTCCGGGTCGTGCGCCCCGACGGTTCACCTGTCTGGCTCCAGGTCCGCGGCGGGATAGTCGGCGACGACGCCGGCCGGGTGGTGCGCGTGACCGGGATATGTACCGACGCCACCGGGCTGCGCGCCGGCCGCGAGCAGGCTGGACGCGCTCTGCAACAGGTCAGTGACGGCGTGCTGGTATTCGACAACGACAGCCGGTTCGTGTTCGTCAACACGGTCATGAGCCGACTGCTCGGTTGTGACACCTGTGAGCCGGTGGGCGAACAGTTTCTGGATCTTGAACCGTCGCTCATGGGGCCGGCGTTCGAAAAGCTGTACCTGCAGGCGTTGGACACCCAGCTGCCGGTGGAGTCCGAGGCCGACTACGCGGCCTTCGGCGGGCATTTCGAGGTCCGGCTGTTCCCCTCCCCGGAAGGGATAACCGCGTATTTCCGCAACGTCGACGAGCGCCGCCGCGCGGAGGCACACCGCGCGGCACTGATCACATCGTTGTCGTCGGCGCTCGGCCGCGCCCGCCAACTGTTCGACGTGACCGCCGCACTCGGCCAGGCCCTGACCGTCCCGGATGTCGCGGACGTGATCGTCCGATCGGCCTGGGACGACCTCGGCGCGGACTGCGCCATCATCATGCTGGTCGGCGACGAGGGGCGGGTACGGGTGGTCACCCCGACCGTCCAGTCCGAACGGATCAGCCGGCTCCTGGAGCTGATCTCCGCACGGGGAACCGCGGCCACCCCGGACGTCCTGCGCACGGCCCGGGCCCGCTTCGACTCCCGAGCGGAGCACCTGGCCGACTATCCGCACGCCAGGTCCCTGCTCGAAGCGGCCGCCGTCGCGTGGATAGCCCACATCCCACTGATCGTCTCCGGGAAACCGATCGGAGTGATCGTGCTGCTGTGGGAGAGCGAACGGGTCTTCGACGCCGACGAACGGGCCTTCCTGACCACCCTCGCCGGGCACTGCGCGCACGCCCTCGAACGGGTACGCCTGTACGAGAAACAACTGTCGGTGTCAGAAGCACTCCAACGGGCGATTCTTCCCCAGCGCCTACCGGAGCTGGCCGGTGTGGAACTGGCCGCCCGGTACCTGCCCGCCGGCCGGGACGTCGACGTCGGCGGTGACTGGTACGACGCGCTGGTACTCCCGACCGGCGAGCTCACCCTGATCGTGGGGGACGTCGGCGGCCACGGCCTGCGGGCGGCCACGGTCATGGCCGAACTGCGGCACGCGGCGCGCGCCTACGCGCTGCTCAGCCATCCTCCCGCTATGATCACCAGCCAGCTGTCGTCCAACCTCGCCGCCAGCGACTCGGCGGTCTACGCCACCGCGGTGGTCGCCTGCCTCGACATGGCCGAGAAAACGCTGACCTGGTCGTGCGCGGGCCACCCGCCGCCGCTGCTCCTCGACGGTGACTGCCCGGCCTTCCTGGAGGTTGTCCACGGCCCGATCCTCGGCGCCGTGGACAACCTCGCCTACCGGCAGGACACCGTCACGCTGCCGACCCGAGCCCGCCTGCTGCTCTACAGCGACGGCCTGGTGGAGCGCCGGGACGCCTCCATCACCGACCGGCTCGCCGTCCTGGCAACGGTTGCGGCACAGTCCGACACACTCAGCCTGGACGCTCTCTGCGACCGGCTGCTGACAGAAGTCGCCGGCCCCAGCGGCCGGGAGGACGACCTGTGCCTGCTCGCTGCCGACATTCACGGCCCTGGCAGCCGTACCCGGACGCCGACCGGCTGAACACCCCGCCTCCGGTCAACCGCCGCCCAACTCCCGCTCGACCGGCTGGTGCCCCACCGCCCGGTCGGCCGCGCACCACGCCCCGGGAGGGCGCAGCGGCGGACGGGCGTGCCGTCAGCATGCTACGGGCCATGATGGACACGTGCCGCGCCGTCGACCAGTGCCGTATCGATGCGATGTGTTACATCGATGCGGCAGGTCGCATCGGCATGACGGTGCGTCGGTCGGTGACACGGATCCCGGAGGGAACGGGCCGGGCGCGCCAGCGGTGCCAGCGTGGCCCGGCCGCCGACGCGGCCCGGCCGCTGGCGAAACGGGTATCGAAACGGGTACGGCGTTGGCGGAGCGTGCGTGTTGACAGCTTTCACAGGTACGCCCCAACAACCGGCCCGGCCGCCGGCGGCGGCGCGCGGTACCAGCAGCCGGGCCGGCGCGCTCGCCGCCAGCACCATCGGCGGTGCCAGCGGCGGTGCCAGCGGCGGTGCCGTCGGCGGCGGACGTGCCCGGCCATGGTCGGCCCTGATCCGGGCAGCGCCGCTCGCCGCGCTGGTCGCGGTACTGTGGACGGTCTACATCGCCCCGCTTCCCCACTATGACGTCGACGTGTTCCTGCGCGCGGGCGCGGCCGTCGGGGACGGGCGCGGCCCCTACCCGTCTCCCGGATCCGCCGAGGTCTACTCGGGCTTCGCCTACGTGTATCCCTACCTTGTCGCCTTCGCCTTCGTCCCGCTGTCATGGCTGGGCGAGCACGGTGCGACCGTTTTCATCGCGCTGTCGGTGGGCGCGCTGTTCCTCGGCGCCCGGCTGCTCGGCGTCCGCGACCGGCGTACGTACGCGCTGGTGCTGATGTCCTCCTGCGCCCTCACCGGCCTGCAGATGGGCACGCTCAACGCTGTTCTGTTCCTCGGTCTCGCCGCGCTGTGGCACTTTCGTGACCGTCCGGTCGCCGCGGGTGTGCTTGCGGCCGGTGTCATCTACGCCAAGCTGTTCCTGGCACCGGTGTGGCTGTGGCTGGTACTGACCCGCAGGACGAAGGCGGGCGCGGTGGCGGCTGCCTTCGTCGGGCTGCTGCTGGCCGTCACGGAGCTGACCAGCCCGGTGGGCACCCGCACCTACCTGGGGATGTTGGGGGTGCTCGCCCGCGAGGAGGCACCGCTGGGGCTCAGCCTTACCGGCCTGCTGGTCAACACCGGTCTCGGCATGGACGTGGCCACCTGGGTCGCGCGTGCGGTTGCCGTGGCCGTGCTGGTCGTGGCCGCGCTGGCCGGCGACTGGCCGCGCCCGCGACGCGGCGGGAACGAACGGATGCTCTACGCCGGCACGCTCGCCGCCGCGCTCGTAGCCTCACCCATCGTATGGAGCCACTACCTGCTGCTTCTGCTCGCGCCGATCCTGGTCAGCGCCCCGAGGTCGCGGATACCCCTGATCGTCTTCACCGTCGCGAGCTGGTTCGTCGTCACCCCTCATCGGACCGGCCCGGTCGGCTTCGTCACCGGCATAGCGATCATCAGCGTGCTCACCGCACCCGCTGTCGGGCATGCCGTGAAGACCCGCATCCGCCGCGGCCACATCGACGGTGGGACGGCCGACGGCGGCACGGCCGAGCGCGGGACAGGCGACGGCGGGACGGTGGTCGGTGACGGGGTCGTCGGCGGTGCGGCGGCCGCGGCCCTCCTCCCGTCGGGTCCCGTATCGGGTCCGGCGTCGGCTCCCGTGCCGGGGGTGGCGATCATCGCCGCCATCATCGCTGTCGCCGTCGCCACGACTGTCGTCGGCGTCGGCTTCGGGGTAGAACTGCTCGCGACCGCTTACGGGAACCCACAGCGGGTGATCGGCGCCTACTGCGCCCTGCTGGGCGTCCTCGCCGTACTGGGCTGGTCACTGCGGCAACGGTCGGGGCCGCCGGCCGCGCTGTGGGCAGGTGGCCACGATCACCGGCCCCGGCCACCCCGACAGCCCGGAACCGCGCGGTCATGACCGGGATCATTCGACCAACGCCGGTTCCCATCGGCGCGAGACACCTCTGGGTGGAGGACGATGCCCACGACGCCACCCCCGGCGCAGCCGGAGAACACAGCGCAACCGGAGAACACAGCGCAACCAGGGAATACGGCACAGCCCGCGGACACACCACCCGGGCAGCGTCCCGGCCGGTCCCGCGACGCTGCCCGCCGCGACGCTGCCCGCCGCGACGGTGGCGGACCCGGCCGGGACAGCCAGAACAGTGACGCCGAACTGCGGCGGGGGCTACGCCGGATGCGGACGATCGCGACCGGCCTGCTGGCCTTCGTGGTGGTCGTCTACGTCGTGTTCTGGCGCTGGGAGTCCGGTGGCGGGCCTGGCTGGGCGGGCTATGTCCGGGCCGCGGCGGAGGCAGGCGCGGTGGGAGCGCTCGCCGACTGGTTCGCGGTGACCGCGCTGTTCCGCCGGCCGCTGGGCCTGCCCATCCCACACACGGCGATCATTCCCAATCGCAAGGACGACCTCGGCCGCAGCCTGGAACGGTTCGTCTCCGAGAACTTCCTGGCCGACGCGGTGATCCGGGAGAAGGTCGCGAGCATGGGCGCGGCCGTCCAGATCGGCACCTGGCTCAGCGACCGTGGCCACGCCGAGAGGATCACCGCGGAGGCGTCCAACCGGCTGGTCGAGGCGATCTCGAACATCCGGGACGAGGTGACGCTGGAGGTGATGGAGAAAACCATCCTCGCCAGGGTGATGGACCGCCCCTGGGCGCCGGCCGCGGGCACGGCGCTCGGCCGGATCGCCGCCGGTGGCCTGCACCACCGGCTCGTCGACGTGATCGCCGTCCAGGCGGAGACCTGGCTGCGCAACAACCCCGACACGGTGATGCGGATCGTCGCCGACCAGGCGCCGTCGTGGTCGCCGAGGTTCCTGGACGACGTGATCGCCGCCCGGGCGTACGAGGAGGCGCTGCGGTTCGCCGCCGAGGTCCGCACGGATCCCGACCACCTGCTGCGCAGGGCCCTGGACGACTTCCTCGCCCGGTTCGGCGAGCAGCTGCGCACCGACCCGGACACCGCCGAACGGGTGGAGAAGTTCAAGGAGCGCATCCGTAACCATCCCGAGATCCACCAGGCGGTCGCGGCGATGTGGAACGCCACCAGATCCATCCTGACCGACGTCGCAGGCGATCCCGACAGCGCGCTGCGGACCAGGATCACCGACGAGCTGCAGGCGCTCGGCGGGCGGCTGGTCACCGACCCTCACCTGCGGGCGGGCGTCGACACTGCCGCCACCGAGGCCGTCGCATGGCTCGTTCGGCGGTATCGCTCCGACATCTCCACGGTGATCTCCGATACGGTCGCGAACTGGGAGCCGACCGAGACCGCGGTCAAGGTCGAACTGCACGTAGGCCGCGACCTGCAGTACATTCGCATCAATGGCACGGTGGTGGGCGCGCTCGCCGGTCTGGTCATCCACCTGTTGACCGACCTGCTGCTGTGACCTCCTCTCCGAGGCCCCGCTGGTCCTGGCAACCCCTCCTGCGGCCCCGTCGCCAACTCGCTGCCATCAACTCTCTGTCACTGACTGTGGCGATCGGCCTGCGCCTGCCGCTGCCGGCCCACAGTGACCATGACGCACGGTGTCGCCTCCCTGCCACGCCGGGGTGCGCGACGTCTCACCCCTGGTGGGCGTGCCGCCCTTAGTACCGGCGGTCGTGATCGGTGTACTCTGAGACCGTTGGCGGCCACGAGCCGTCCATGACATGTGGTTTTCCAGCCACACGTCAGAGGTCCGTGTGACAGCAGATCGGTGTGCGCTCCGGTAGCGAGTGCACCCGTTCATGCTCTGGTGACGCGGCCCGAAGCGGACACGCGACTGCTGCCACACGATCGCCGTGGTTTCCCCCGGCGACCTCGACAACGACGGACGGAAGAACCCTGTCTCAGCACGGTGACACTCAGCCCTCCCCTGCCCGCCGCCGCCCCCGGCCCGCCCGAGGCGCCGCTCATCGCGGCCGCGGCGGCCCCCGTTCGGGCGGCAAGCAGAACGGACCGAACCGGTTTGCCGCGCCCGCGCAGCCAGCGCTGCCGACTCGTCAGCCGCGGCCGGCGGCCAGCTCCTTCGCGGACGCGGGCCTGCCCGCTCCTCTCGTCTCCGCCCTCGCCCGGCAGGGGATCAGCGCACCGTTCCCGGTGCAGGCCGCGACCCTGCCCGACGTTCTCGCCGGCGAGAACGTGCTCGGCCGGGCGAGCACCGGCTCCGGCAAGACCCTCGGGTTCGGCCTGCCGATGCTCGCCGAGCTGGCGAAGAACCGCGCGGTCGCCCCGGGGCGCCCCCGCGGCCTGATCCTCGTCCCCACCAGGGAGCTCGCCCAGCAGGTCCACGACGCCCTCGACCCGCTGTCCAGGCCGTTGGGCCTGCGCCTGCGCGCGGTGTACGGCGGGACGTCGATCTCCCGGCAGATCGGTTCGCTGCGGCGCGGTGTGCACATCGTCATCGCCACCCCCGGTCGTCTCACCGACCTGATCGAGCGCGGTGCCTGCTCCCTGGAGGAGATCGCGATCACCGTGTTGGACGAGGCCGACTACATGTGCGACCTCGGCTTCCTGCCGGCCGTGCGGGCGCTGTTGGACGCCACCCCCGCCGGCGGCCAGCGGCTGCTGTTCTCCGCGACCCTCGACCGCGAGGTGGAGGTACTCGTCCGCCAGTACCTGCCCAACCCGGTGCTCGTCGCCATCGACTCGGAGACCGCGCAGGTCTCCACCCTGTCCCGGCACGCGCTTGAGGCCGCCGATCCCGCCGCTCACACCCGGCTGGTGACCGCCCTGGCCGGCGGCTCCGGACGGACCCTGGTGTTCGCCCGCACCCAGCGCGGCGCCGACCGGCTCGCCGAACAGCTCACCCGCTCCGGTGTGCCGGCCCAGCCGCTGCACGGCGGCATGGCGCAGAACGCCCGCAGCCGCGCGCTCGCCGGGTTCGCCGAAGGCGCGCACCGTGTTCTCGTCGCCACGGACGTGGCCGCCCGCGGCATCCACGTCGACGGGGTCGACATCGTCGTGCACGCGGGGCTGCCGAGCGACCCCAAGACCTACCAGCACCGGGGTGGCCGTACCGCACGGGCGGGGGCCCATGGTGCCGACGTGCTCGTCTCGCTCCCCGAGGAGCGCGGGCTGGTGCGCGCGCTGCTGCGAGCCGCCGGCAGCGACGCGCAGCCCGAACCGGCGGACGCCGACGACGAGGTGGTGACGCGCCTCGCCGGGCCGCCCGCCCCCCGGATCCCCCCGCAGCCGCGCAGCACACCCCCCCGCTCGGGCGCCACCCGACAGCCGTCCGGGATCCGGGTGCCGGCGCAGGCGCGCTCGTCGCACGCCGGCCCACGCCGGGGTTCGGACAGGAACCTGGACAGGCAGCAGTGGGGGACGCCCGCCGGCCGCGGTGGCTCATCCCATCGCGGCTCCGACCAGTCCCGCCGGACGGGACGCCGGTCCGGCGGGCCGCAGGGCTCGACGTCCACCACGACATCAACCGAATAAACAGGGCCGGGGACTACCCGGACAGCGGCACGGGCCGTGTCATACGGCCTGACGTGTCGTACGACTACCTGCCTTCGTACCCACCTGTCTGTCTGGTATGGCTTTCGCCTGGTACGACCTGCGTAGAACCACCTGGCCCGGTGTGATGACAGGCCGGTCATCCACGGCGGACAGCCCCGGACAGGGCTGGAACGGCAGGGCCGGAACAATCCGCCGGACGCGCGCCTCCCGCGCCGTCAGACGGCAGGCGTCACCACGGGCTCAGGCACTGCTGGAGATGCTGGCCGCGTCCGACTGCCGCGATACTCCGAGCCGCAGCCGGGTGGGGTTCGCGACCGAACGCGGGATTCGCCACGGCTCGGCCGCGGCGTCCGAACCGTCGTTGGCGTCCTCTTCGGACGCCCGCTGGCTCGGCCACAGCGACTCCGACTGAACCACTTCATCGTGCTCGGCCATTGACAATGCTCCCCTCCCTGGCCGTAACCAACATGTGGAACCGGCCGACCATGGTGACGCGACAGACATGGTGACGCGACAGACATGTCGGTATTCCACCGACAGTCGGTTACAAAAGATATCGAACCAGTATCCAGGATGATACATGGCCCCTGGGTGAGAATAATCATGCACGGGGCCGCGGCGCGCGCGATACACACTCTTTACACACCGTGAACCCGCCGTAGATGACCAAACCCGCCGCGGGTAAAGTTGAACCACCGGAACGGATGGGAGGACTCACCGATGAGCGAGCCGCTGATCGCGATTCCTCCGGGTGGCTGGACCACCGACGACCTCGACGAGCTGCCGGTCAGCAACCATCGGTACGAACTGACCGACGGAGCTCTCAGCGTGTCGCCTTCCCCCTCCAACCTGCACCAGGCGCTGGGCGCCCGGCTCTTCGCCGCGCTCGAGGACGTCACGCCGGAGCCGTTCGCGCTGGCGATGGCCGTGGACATCCGGTTCGGCCGGCAGCTCACCCGTATCCCCGACCTGATGGTGATACGCAGCGACGAGCCCGCCCGGCACTGGTTCTCCCCCGCCGAGGTCGTCGTCGCGATCGAGATCGAGTCACCCGGCAACCATGTCGAGGACCGCACCACCAAACCCGCGCTCTACGCCCAGTTCGGCATCCCGCACTACTGGCGGATCGAGCCGGCGCCACCCCGTGTGACGACCTACCAGCCCGGCCCCGGCGGCGCCTACGTGGCGACCGGCAGCGGGCAGCAACTCATCGTCACCGAACCGTTCCCGGTCGACCTCGACCTCACCGCGCTGCTCCCCCGCTGGGCACGCTGACCGCACGAGCCAGCGCCACGCCGCCCACGCCGCCGGCCGGCCAGTCGGCGGGAGGCGGCGCGGACGGAGGGCAGGCCGACCGACGTCCTAACCGGGCGGCAGGCGGAAGGTGAGGTCGGCAGCGAGGACGGCGGTGTCCATCTGGGCCTTCTGCAGGTGGCCGGAATAGTCCCAGTTGACCGCCTGCCAACGGGTGACCTGGTCGAGCACCCAGCGGCCGGACTGGCGGGAGCCGTTGCCGGAGCGGCCGTTGCCCCCGAAGGGCAGGTGTGCCTCGGCGCCGGACGTCGAGTTGTTCACGCTGACCATGCCGGCACCGATCCCCCGGCGGAACCGGAAGACCGTCCGCGGGTCGTTCGTGTAGATCGACGAGGACAGGCCGTAGCCGGGGGCGTTCGCGAGCTGAACCGCCTCGTCGAGGTCCCGGTAGGTCGTCACCCCGATGACCGGGCCGAACGTCTCCTCCCGGAACACCTCGTCGTCGGGCCGGACACCGTCGAGGATCACCGGGTGGTAGTACAGCCCGTCATCGGGGTCGCCCACGAAGCCGCGGCGCGGACGGGCCGCGTCCACCCGACCGCCGAGGATCCCGCGACCCGGTGATGCTCACGGATCAGGCCGAGGGTGTGCTCGAAACCGGCGGCGAACCGCAGGTCGAGCAGGGGTCCGTACAGGACGTCGGCCACCGGGTCGCCGATGCGCGCGTCCTCGACCGCGGCCACCAGCCGGCGCAGGAACTCCCCGTGCACGGACTCGTGCACGATCGCCGTCCCCAGCGAGGTGCACCGCTGCCCGGCGGTGGCGAACCCGGAGAACACCGCGCCGGCGACCGCCGCGTCGAGATCGGCGTCGGGCGCGACGACCATCGGGTTCTTCCCGCCCAGCTCCAGGCAGGGGGTCTGCAGGTGCCGGCCGCACAGCTCGCCGATCATCCGTCCGACCTCGGTGGACCCGGTGAAGCCGACCTTGTCGACGAGCCCGGCGTCCAGGGCGCGCTCCAGGCCGGCGAACGTCTCCACGCCCTCGGCCGGCACGAGCCCGACCGCGCCATGGGGCACCCCGGCGCGCAGGATCAGCTCGGTGAACGCCTGCGCGCACGCGGCCGCGTAGACCGCCGGCTTCCACACGACGGTGTTGCCGCACAGCAGCGCCGGCACGATGTACCAGGACGGCACCGCCACCGGGAAGTTCCCGGCGGTGATCACCACCATGACGCCGACCGGCTCCCGGAAGGTGAACAGCTGCTTGTCAGGCATCTCCGACGGCACGGTCTCGCCGTAGAGGCGCCGGCCCTCCCCGAGGAAGAAGCGGCAGGTGTCGACGACCTCCTGCACCTCGCCGCGGGCCTCGGCCAGCGGCTTGCCGACCTCGCGCGTCACCAGGCGGGCCAGCGCCTCGGCGTTGGCCTCGACGAGGTGCCCCAGGTTCGCGATGACGCTGCCGCGGACCGGCGCGGGCACGTCCGCCCAGTCCGGTGCCGCCGCCCGTGCGGCGGCGCAGGCGTCCAGCAGGTCGGCGGGGCCGGCGAGGCTCACCTCGGCGACCACCTCGTCGAGGTGAGCCGGATTCGTCGAGCGGGTCACGGCCCGGGCCGCAGCCGGCCGCCGGCTGGTGGGCCCGGCCCCGTCACCGATCAGTAGCTCCACCCGGCGTGGCGGGACGGCCGGGCGGTGCGGCGCCTGAGGAATCTTCATGTCGACGACCTCACCATCCAGTCGATCATCTGACGGACCATGCAGTCGATCATCCGGAGCGGCCCGGGCCACCCAACCCGAATCCGGTCATCCGGTCATCCGGTCGCGATCCGATCATAGAGTCGGGACGCGGGCGAGGATCCGGTCCAGGGCGGCCACGCCGAGCTCCAGCTCGGCCGCGGAGACGGTCAGCGCCGGCCGGAACCGCAGCGCGCGGACGCCCGCGGGCAGCACCAGCACGCTCTCCTCGGTGCGCAACCGGCGGACCACGTCGTCCCGGCACCGTGCCGAGGGGAGGTCGATCGCGCACAGCAGCCCACGCCCACGCGGGTTCGACACCAGCGACGGATACTTCCCGGCGAGCTCGCCCAAGGCTGCGAGCAGGTCACGACCGAGTTCGCCGGCGCGGGCGAACAGTCCGTCGGCCGCCATCACCTCGAGCATGCGCCGGGACCGGACCATGTCGACCAGGCCGCCGCCCCAGGTCGAGTTGATCCGCCCTGGCACCCGGAAGACGTTGTCGGCCACCTCGTCCACCCGCCGGCCGGCCATCACCCCGCCGAGCTGCACCTTCTTGCCGAACGCGACGACGTCCGGACGCAGGCCCAGCTGCTGGTAGGCCCAGGCCGAACCGGTCATCCCCACCCCGGTCTGCACCTCGTCGAGGACGAACAACGCGTCGTGGGCGTGGCAGAGGCGCTCCATCGCCGCGAGGAACTCGGCCCGCAGGTGGTTGTCGCCGCCCTCGCTCTGGATCGGCTCGGCCAGGAAGCAGGCGATGTCGTGGGGATGGCGGGCGAACGCGGCCTCGGCCTGGGCCAGCGCGGCCGCCTCGGCCTCGGCGAGGTCGGCCAGGCCACGCGCGTCCAGCGGGAACCGGACCACCGGCGAGTCGATGCGGGGCCAGTCGAAGACGGGGAATCGCTCGGTCTTGACCAGGTCGGTGTTGGTCACCGACAGGGTGTATCCGCTGCGGCCGTGGAAGGCGTGCCGCAGGTGCAGCACCCGCCGGCCCAGCGAGGCGGGCCGGCCGGCCTGGGCGTTGTGCCGGCTCTTCCAGTCGAAGGCGCACTTCAGCGCGTTCTCGACGGCGAGCGCCCCGCCTTCGACGAAGAAGAGGTGCGGCAGCTCCGGGTCACCGAGGACACGGATGAACATCTCGACGAATCCGGCGTAGGCGGCGGTGGCGATGTCGGAGTTGGCCGGCTTGTTCACCGCCGCGGCGGTGAGCTCGGCGAGGAAGGCGGGGTCGCCGGTCAGCTCCAGCGGGTTGATCCCCAGCGGCGCGGACGCGAAGAAGCTGTAGAGATCCAGGTAGCGCCGGCCGTCCCGGGCGTCCACGAGCCAGCTCCCGCGGCTGCACTCGAGGTCGAGGACGATACCGAAGCCGTCGGCGATGACGTGGCGGCCGAGCACCTCGAGAACGTCGCGCGGCGCGATCGCCGTGCCTGCCGTGCCCGCGGTGCCCGTCGGATCGGCGGCGGCGCCCGTGACCGCGCCAGCGGACGCGTCGACGAGCGTGCCGCGCGTGGCTGGGTGGGTGTGCATGGGAGGGGCCGCGCCGGTGACGGCGGCCCGTCCCTGGACGGGCGCGGCCGTCGGTGCCGGTGTGACGGTGGCGCCGGACGTGACGCTGGAGGTGGAGGTGACGCTGGGGGTGGAGGTGACGCTGGGGGTGGAGGTGGAGGTGGAGGTGGTCGACATCCTGTTTCCCCTTTCCGCGCGGGGCTCCCAAAGGGCGAATAAATCTTTCCGTTGACACCCTTGAATCATTCATATACTTGATCAAATTCATGAGATCTAGGGAAAATTTTTTGTCCTACGTCGATAACGTCGAATGATCGATATAGGACGCACGACGCCGGCAGCGGGTCACGGGCATCAGGGAGAATCAGGTGCGCCAGCCGCCGATCCCGCGGGCGGACGGCGTCCGAAGGGAGAAGCGTGCTCCAGCCACTGTCCAGCGACGATCCGCGACAGATCGGGCCATATCGGCTACAGGGCCGGATCGGCGCCGGTGGCATGGGCACCGTCTACCTGGGGTTCGGCGCGGACGGCCAGCCGGCGGCGGTCAAGGTGCCCTCACCCGGCCTCGCCGACGACCCGGAGTTCCGCAGCCGCTTCCGCACCGAGGTGGCCGCCGCCCGGCGGGTACGCGGCGGCAGCGTGGCCGCCGTCCTCGACGCCGACCTCGACGGCCCGCGCCCGTGGATGGCCGCCGAATACGTCGAGGGCCGCAGCCTGACCGACGCGGTGGCCGGGCGCGGGCCCTTCACCGGGCACCTGCTCGACGGGCTGGCGGTCGGGCTCGCCGACGCCCTGGTCGCCATCCACGCCGCCGGTGTGATCCACCGCGACCTCAAGCCGTCCAACATCCTGGTCACCTGGGAGGGCCCGAAGGTCATCGACTTCGGGATCGCGCGGGCGGCCGACTCGACCAACCACACCCGCACCGGCACCCTGATCGGCACCATCGTCTGGATGGCCCCCGAGCAGCTGCGGGGCGAACGCGCCGGCCCCGGCGCCGACATCTTCGCCTGGGGCGCCTGCATGGCCTTCGCCGCCACCGGCCGCCAGCCGTTCGCCGGCGAACGACCCGAGGCGGTCGCCGTACAGATCATGACCGCCGAGCCCGACCTGACCGGTGTCCCCGCCCACCTCGCCCCGGTGCTGGCCACGGCGCTCGACAAGGACCCGGCGCGGCGCCCGACCGCCGCGCACCTCGTCGCCCGGCTCGTCGGACACGACGTCGCCGACGCGGGCGAATCCGTCCGGGCGACCGAGACCGCCCTGGCCCGCTGGTGGTCACTGACGTCCCCGCCCACCTCGGCGTCCGCCGGGCCGCCGGTCGCCTCCGGGGCGCCGGCAGACCCCTACCAGCAGCCGTTCTACCAGCAGTCCTATCCTCAGCAGCCCTATCAACAGACGGCATCACCGGAGTTCGGGTACACACCGGCCCACCAGCAGCGGTGGGACCAGACACCGGCCAGCCATCACCACGCACCGCCCGGCGCACCCCACAACGGCCCGGGCTACGGTCCCGGCCCGGGCACCGGCTCGGCGTACGGGCCGGTACCGCCCGGCCCCGCGCGGTCCCGCCGGCGCAGCCGGCTCGCCACCGTGGTGGTGGCGCTGCTGGCCCTGGCCGCCCTCGGTGGAGTGGCCACCGCGCTGACCCTGCGCGAGCGGGACCCCAAGCTCAGCGCGCAGAACAGCGTGGTGTCACCGTCGTATCCGCAGGTCACCAGCTCGGCCCGGACGTCGACCGCCCGCCGCAGCCCCACCGCGGGCACAGGCAGCACACGCAGCGCCACCCCCACCCCTCGGGTCTCGCGCACCAGCACGCCGACGGCGGGCTCGACAGCCGGGCAGCTCACCCTTGCCGAGGCCTCGAACATGCTCAACGAGCGCGGTTTCACCGTGACCGACCGCACTGGCTTCGTGCGGGGGCGGAGCCTCAACGTCCTGATCGGCAAGAAGGCGGACTCCCCGACCGTCCCCCAGCAGTTCGGCTTCTTCTTCGTCGGCACCGATATGATCGGTACGGACTTCACCGACCCGAGCGCCGGTATCCGCGTCGCCACGGCCCGGGACACCACCGTCGTGCTGCGTTACAACCTGTACAAACCCGCGGACAAGATATGTTGCCCGTCCGCTGGAACGGCCGACGTGACGTTCCGCTGGGACGGGACGAAGCTGAACGTGGACCCCACGACGATCCCCCCAAGCGACCCCGCCGCCAACGGCAGCCGCCGCTGACCCGGAGCAGGTACGGAACGAGTACGCAAGCGGTTGCCCCAGCGACCGTTTACATACTCGTTCCCGTGATTCGACGGCGTGTGGTCACGGATCTCCGATCGGTTTTGGGACGGATCCGCGTTGCCCGGCCGGGCTTCCCAGAGCCTCGGAGGGCGGCGTCAGGGCCGGCGGTGGACGTCGCGGGCGGACGCCTGGTCACGGGGGAAGAGGTCTATCCGGGCGACGGCCACGTGCGGCGGGCGGGTGACCGCCCAGGTGACGGCCTCGGCGACGTCGGCGGCGGTGAGGGGGACGGTGCCGGTGTAGACCGCGGCGGCCCGCTCGGCGTCCCCGTCGAAGCGGACGAGGGAGAACTCGGTGTCCACCATGCCCGGGGCGACCTCGATGATCCGCACCGGCTGGCCGAGCAGTTCCAGCCGCAGCGTCTGGACGACCGCCGCCGCGGCGTGCTTGGCCGCGGTGTACCCGCCCCCGCCCGGGTAGACCTGATGGCCGGCGACGCTGGTGATCACGACGATGCGGCCGTCACCGGAAGCGACCAGCGCGGGGAGGAAGGCCCGCACGGTGCGGGCGACCCCGGCGACGTTGGCCTCCCACATCCACCGCCATCGCTCCTCCTCGGCCTCGGCTGCGGCTGCGGTCGCCGCCACCACCGGAGCCAGCCCGAGCGCGCCGCCGGCGTTGCACACCACGACCTCGCAGGAGGTGACACCGGCCGCGAACGCCTGGACGGACGCGGCGTCGGTGACGTCCAGGGGACGGCTGCGGGCCGCCGGCCCGATGTCGGCGGCGACCGCCGCCAGCCGGTCGGCGCGGCGCGCACCGAGCAGAACGTCGAAACCCGCGTCTACCAGCGCCCGCGCACTGGCGGCACCGATCCCGCTGCTGGCCCCGGTGACCACCGCCAGCCCCCGGCGGGCATCGGCGGTGCCGACCGCGGGACGCGCGGCAGCGGAGGGTTCGGTGGCGGAGGATTCGGTGGCGGGAGACGCGGCAGAACCTGAAGGAAAACCGGAGGAGCCGGCGGGAGCAGACACAGGAGCCGTATCGGAAGCGTCAGCGGGCACGACCGCCATTGTCGCCTGCCAGGGCCGGAAGGTGACCCCCGCCTGGCGTCCCGAGCCGGGCCGGCTGTCGGAAACCGCGGAATCCGAACCTGCCAGGATCCGGGCCTGTCGTATGTACGGTTTTGATAACTACAGTTCTACAAGCACCCGGTAGTTCTACAAGCACCGATCTACAAGCACTCGGTCAGAAGAAGGTTGTGGCGGTCCCTGGCGTCGTCAGCCTCCCGGCATGGTCCGGCTGACCATCGTGCTCAACCGCCACCCAACGGCACGACGCGTAACCGGTGGGCGATCTCCTCGACGTCCGCGACGCCCTGGGCGACGTCCATGACGAGGTCGAACGCCTCGTCGTCGGAAAGGCCGGTCGCATGCCTGTTGAGGTCGAGAAACACCACCGCCGCCAGCCAGGCCAGCCGCTTGTTGCCGTCGACCAGAGGGTGACCACGGGCGATCGAGTGCAGGAGCGCGGCGGCCTTCGACGCGAGGGTCGGGTAGGCGTCCTGACCGAACGCGCTCGATCGTGCCCGGGCTGCCGCCGCGTCGAGCAGGCCGACCTCCCGCACCGGGGCGGCGCCCAGGGCACGTACCAGGGTGAGCAGATCCTCCAGGTCCAGGTACTCGACAGGACTCACACGCTGCCCAGGCGGGCAAGCACGTCCCCCCACCGCTCGAGCATCCGATCAGCGCCGTCCCGCACCCGGGCGGCATGGCCGGCCCGCTCGTAACGCTCCAGGACGGCACGCCGGATGATCTCCTGCCGGGAGATGCCCTCGCTGGCCGCCAGGACCGTCAGGGCGTGCTCCAGTTCCTCGTCGGTACGTACCGTCAGGGCCATGCCAGCAACGATACCAGTCCGATACCAAGAACAGCTCAGTGGTCGGGTTCGGTGAGCTTTCCGGCCTCTACGTGCAGGTGACGGGTGATGTCGACGGTCTCGAGCATCCGCCGGTCGTGGGTGACGAGCACGAGGGTGCCCGGGTAGCCGCGCAGCGCCGCCTCGAGCTGCTCGATCGCGGGCAGGTCGAGATGGTTGGTCGGCTCGTCGAGGATCAGCAGGTTCACCCCGCGTGCCTGCAGGAGCGCGAGCGCGGCCCGGGTCCGCTCCCCCGGCGACAGTGTGGCCGCGCCCCGGCCGACATGGTCGGCGCCCAGAGCGAACTTGGCCAGCAGCGTACGGGCGTCGGCGGTGGACATCTCGGGCAGGAAACGGCCGAGGACGTCGAGTGGGGAGTCCGCCCCGGCGAACAGGCCACGGGCCTGGTCGACCTCCCCGACGATCACACCCGAGCCCAGCGTCGCGGCACCGGCCGTCAGCGGGACCCGGCCGAGCATCGCGGCCAGCAGCGTCGTCTTGCCCGCCCCGTTCGGGCCGGTGAGCACGATCCGGTCGGTCCAGTCGACGTGAAGGTTCACCGGCCCGAGGGTGAAGGGGCCGCGCTGGACGACCGCATCACGCAGCGTCGCGACGACCGCGCCCGAACGTGGCGCCGCGCCGATGGTCATCCGCAGCTCCCACTCCTTGCGGGGCTCGGCGACCACCTCCAGACGTTCGATCATCCGCTCGGTCTGGCGGGCCTTCGCGGCCTGTTTCTCCGACGTCTCGCCGCGCAGGTTCCGTCGGATCTTGTCGTTGTCGCTGGCCTTGCGGCGCGCGTTGCGGACGCCCTTGTCCATCCAGGCCCGCTGCATGCGGGCGCGGGCGGCCAGCGCGTCGCGCCTGGCCGCGTACTGTTCGTAGTCCTCACGGGCGTGGCCGCGGGCCCGGGCCCGTTCCGCCAGGTAGGAGTCGTAGCCACCCCGGTAGAAGGCGATCTGGTGCTGGTGCGCGTCGATCTCCAGGATGGACGTGACGGTCCGGCTGAGGAACTCGCGGTCGTGGCTGACGACGACCGTCCCGGCCGGCAGCCCGGCCACGAACGACTCCAGCCGCTCCAGCCCGTCGAGGTCGAGGTCGTTGGTCGACTCGTCGAGCAGGAAGACGTCGAACCGGCTGAGCAGCAGGGCGGCGAGCCCGGCCCGGGCGGCCTGGCCGCCGGAGAGCCCGGTCATCGGCGCTGTCAGGTCGATCGCGAGCCCCAGGTCGGCGGCGGACGCGTCGGCCCGCTCGGCGAAGTCGGCGCCGCCGAGCGCCAGCCAGCGTTCCAGCGCGTCGGCGTAGGCGTCGGCCGCGCCCGGCTCGTCGTCGGTCAGCGCCCGGGTCGCCGCGTCCATCCGGCTGGTCGCCGCGGCGACGCCGGTCCGCCGGGCGAGGAAGTCCAGCACGATCTCGCCCGGGCGCCGTTGCGGCTCCTGCGCGAGGTAGCCGACGGACGCGTTCGACGGCGCCAGCCGGACGCTGCCGGCCGCCGGCGCGTCGGTGCCGGCGAGGATCCGCAGCAGACTGGACTTGCCGGCCCCGTTCGGCCCGACCAGCCCGACCCGCTCCGCCGGCCCGATGACCAGGTCAAGATCGTCGAACAGGTTCCGGCCACCGCGAGCAGCCGCGACACCCTTGGCGACAAGCGTCGCGCTCATCTCACCGACCACCTCCCAGACATCAGTCAACCAGCGCCGGGACGAACTCCTCGATCAGAGGACGGCGAATGGAGACCCCAGACAGATCGCGGGACCGACGACGGGCTGATTGACGACGAGCCGCGACGCCTTCGTTCCGGCGGGCCCACAGAGCCTGCCCGATAGCGCCGGCCTGCCCGATAGCGTTGAGGACAGAGCACGCCGCGGACCGGCCCGACGCTCCAACGCAGCCGGGGCGGTTCAGCCGTCGCCACACAGGAACTGATGGTCTGATCCGGCTCGGCCCGTCAGGGAGCAAGCTGCTCCACCGTGACTCCGACGGCTTCATAAGTCGCGGCGGCTCGCTGGTCGAGGCTCATCAGCGTTGCCCGGTGTTCGGCCGCGGTAAAAGCGATCAAGGCATCGTAGGCTGGGCCGCCCAGGATCTGGCTGGCCGTCACCGTGGCCAGGAGTTCCTGATAGCCGGTCTCCGACAGGGTGAGGAACGGCTCGGTGAACCGTTCGGTGATAAAGGCGTGCACGATCGACGGCTGTGCGCGGTGCGGGGGAGGCAGGCAGGTCAGCACGGAGTAGGACTCGACCGCGGCATGGGCGACCAGCCGCGGTCGGCATGCCATGGCCTTACGGGCGATGGCATGGTGTTCGTGCCAACTGGCGAAGCAGGCCACGACCACGCTGGTGTCGACAGCCTTCACCGTCGGGTTCGCTCCAGTGTGGCGCGTACCAGGTCGGCTGTGAGCACGGGCAGTCCGCCTCGGCCACAGCGACCACGCCGTCATCCTCGTCCATCAGCTTCATCGGTGTCGGTGCCGGCACGATCTCAAGCCGCCCGTCCCGTTCCGCGATCTCCAGCGGCTGGCCCGCCGTGAGCCCGAGCGCATCGCGCAGTGCCTTGGGGATGACGACCCGCCCAGCAGCGTCGATGGCAGTCCGCATACCAGAAATCTACCATTCACTGTCCCGCGTGGCAGCCACGGCCACGCCGCCTCATCGCGCTCTCACGGCCGCCTCCATCGCAGGCTGGTCGCGCGATCCTCAGTCACGCCAGTCGAGCTGGTGCTCCGGTACTCCCATCGAACGGCCGTAGGCGACCGCCTCAGCGCGCCCGGCCTGATCTCCCCGCCGGTACCGGAAAATCCGGCCGGCGTAGATGACGAAACGGTTATCGGCGTCGGTGAAGTCGGCGTACCAGCCGCCCTCTGTCCGCAGCGAGGCTGCCAACGCGTCCGCGACGACGGCAGTATCGCCGTCCGGGCTGACAAAATCAATGATCGTCCAGGTCGTCGGCTGGTCCCCCGCCGCCGAGGCGGAGACATCGGCCCGGGTGATCCGACGGATGCCCAGCCGAGGCGGCTCGAAGGGCACGTCCGTCCGCAGACTCTCGCCGATCAGAGTCCCAATGATCACGACTTTCCCTCTCGGTTCTCGCCGTGCCGTCGTGGCGTCTGTCGCTGTGGCGCCGTTGCGCGACGTCGTGCGGGGTCGCGGTGCGTGGTGTCGTCAGATCCCGACGTCGTGCCGACGCCCATGCGACCCCCGCGGTCGATCCGCGCGGGCGCCCAGCTCAGCGCAACCGGACAGTACTACAGGAACCGATCTTTGACATCTTGTGTCAGAGATCATGGACGGCTCCGTAACCTGGGGAATGCCAACGCTGGTCACCGCTCCGCTGTTCGAGATGGTTCGCCTGTCAGTTCGGGGAGGCGGCTCGCCAGGCGGTTGCGGAGCTGGGTCAGGGCGGCGATGCGTTCGTCAAGTGAGGCGAGACGGCGCCCGGCGACCGCCAGCGCGTCCTCACACATGGGCGCCGGACGGAAACGGTCCGGCAGCGGGCAATCGAGAAAGCCCAGGAAGGAACATGTGTCCCGCACGGTGAACCCGCTCGCGAGCAACTTGCGGATGTTGTCGACCCGGGTGACGTCCGCGCTGTCGTAGAGCCGGTAGCCGCTGGGGGCACGCCGTGGACTGAGCAGTCCCTGCTCCTCGTAGTACCGGAGCGTGCGTGTGGTCGTACCGGCCGCGCGGGCCAGTTCACCGATCCGCATGGCCCTCACCTCCCCGACGCCTCCCGACGCCTCTCCGGATAACCGTAGCCGGGCGGGTCTACCGCGACAGCCGGACGACGACCTTGCCGGTGTACGCGCCACCCAGCATGTCGACGAAGGCCCGGGGAGCGTTCTCCAGGCCGTCGACGACGGTCTCGTCGAGGTGGCGACGTCCCTGCCGGAGCCATTCGGCAACCTCGTCCCGGGCCTCGTCCGTCCGGCCCAGATGGTCACTCGTGAGAAATCCCCGCAGCCTGAGCCGCTTGGCGATCGCGAGGACCAGGTTCGACGGCCCGGCCGCGCCGGCACCGCCGTTCTGCGACGCGAGCGCTCCGCACAGCGCGATCCGGCCGTGCGGGTTCATCACCTCGATCGCCGCCTCGAGCTGCGGGCCGCCGGTGTTGTCGAAGTACACGTCGACGCCGCCGGGAGCGGCCTGCCGGAGCCGGTCGGCGAGCTGGCCGTCGTGGTAGTCGAACGCGGCGTCGAAACCGAGCTTCTCGACCAGGTGGGCGACCTTGGCCGGTGAGCCTGCGCTGCCGACGACCCGGCCGGCACCCTTCAGCCGGGCGATCTGGCCGGCAAGGCCGCCCACCGCGCCGGCGGCTCCCGAGACGAAGACGGTGTCCCCGGCGGTCAGCCCGGCAGCGTCGACCAGCCCGGCCCATGCCGTCAGGTACGGCGCGAGATGCGCGGACAGCGTCGAAAAGACCTGACCGTCGACCCGGCGGAACCGCGCCGCGTCGGCGACCGCGTACTCTCGCCACCCCATGCCATGGTGAACCAGATCGCCGACGGCGAGATCAGGACTGGCGCTGAGAACGACCTCCCCGACGGCGTCCCCGTCCATCACCGCGCCCACCGCGTACAGCGGAATCGGCACACCGACGTCACTCATCCGTAGCCGCGCTCCCGCGTCCAGGGACAGGAACAGATTGCGCACAAGCACCTGCCCTGACGACGGCCGCGGAACCGTTGTCTTCACGAGGGCGAAGTCAGCGGAAGTGGGCGTCCTAACGGGACGGGCGGCAAGGTGCACCTGCCAACCGACGCTGTCCCCGGCGAGAGCCGGCGGCTGGTCCGACGCAACGGAGGACGACTGGAATCCGGTCATGCCGCCGGACGCTAAACCCTGACGCGGACGTGAAGGTCAACCCTTTCCGTCAACTTCCGTCATGTGGTCGCACCCGGGGTGACTCCGGCCACGCCACTCATCCAGCACGCGCCCGGGCCACAGCGCTGGCGACGTTGGGTAAGCCGACACGCCCCGGATCGCCGTGGCAGCACTGGCGCGGGCTCAGACAGGTACCGCGACGTTCAGGCGTTCCTGAACGGCAGCGGCAGAAAGACGTTTGTCGTAGCTGACGAAGACCAGCGAAGGCGTATCGAGCCGCAGCGCCGTCGCGAGATGAAGAGCGTCCAGCGAACGTAGCAAAGGATCTGTCAGGGCCGCGGCGGCGACGATGACTGGCTGGTCGACGGGCACAAGCATGACGCGAGACAGGACGTCAGGCACCCGGGGAAGCGCGGCGGGATCGCTGCGGCGCAGTGCGCGGGTCACTTCCAGCACGGCGAGCGCGGATGACACCGAGACGCCCGGCCGGGTGGCCAGCCAGGATCGCAGCGCGCGTGTTTCCAGCTCTGGATGGACCAGCTTCACAAGCGCGCTGGAATCCAGATAGATCACGGAGATTCCTCGCGCAGTTCAGCGATCACGTCCGTGGAGTCGCGCCCGTCCCAGGCACCGGTGGGAGCCGGCTCGGGGAGATCAGCCAGGCTCGCCGTAGGGACGGTGACGCGCCCCTCCGCAACGAGTTGATCAAGGTAGTCACTACCGGTCTGGGTCAGTTCCGGTACCAGCCTTGCCCACGGCCGCCCGTTGCGAGTGATGATGATCGACTCTCCCGCGTGGGCACGATCGACCCAGGTACCCACGGCATGACTGAGATCCCGCATACTGACGGTAGTCATGCTACAAGTCTAACAGGTGTTAGACACCCGGCCTGATCACGGCAGTGCCGCCTGGATCGCGGCGGTGACCGGGCAAGAGTCCCGACAGCGCGACGCGTGCGTCAGCGGGGAACGGACCGTGCGATGCGGAATCCTGTGTCGTCGACCTGGAAGTTCGGATGGCTGCGGCGGCGCACGGACGCCCGGCAGCTCCAGTGCTGGTCGAACCACCCTCCGCCACGCAGCACCCGGTACGTGCCGTAGACCTCGATGTCGTAGGTGTCCCAGCACCAGTCCCAGACATTGCCCAGCATGTCGTACAGGCCCCACGGGTTGGGCTGTTTGCCACCCACCTCGTGGATTCGCTCGTCCGAGTTGGCGCGGTACCAGGCGATGTCGTCGAGCGGGCCGTACCGTGGGCCTGTCGTGCCGGCACGACAGGCGTGTTCCCACTCGGCCTCGGTCGGCAGCCGGTACCCGTCCGCCGAAGGATCCCATTCCACATCCTCGTTGCCAGCACGGATGTCGTACGCGGGGGCCAGCCCCTCGTGTTGTGACATCGCATTGCAGAACCGGACGGCGTCCCACCAGGAAACGCCCTCGACGGGCAGCCGGTCCCCCTGGGCGGCGCCGGGCCGCTCGCCGGTGACCTGTGCGTACTGCCCCTGGGTGACCGGGAACGCGGCGAGACGGTATGGCGCGAGCTCGACGGACCACCTCCGCCGCGTTCGCCGGTCCGACAGCGTCACCCGCCCGGCCGGGACAGCGATCATCGTGTCTTCCACGCCCGCCTCCATGACCATGATCATAATGAGTCCGTCGCGACGACGGACCGCGCCGGTGACAGACAGATGGAGGGGCGAAGGTGAACGCGGCGCGGGAAGGCGCCCGTCAGATCGGCTCGTAAAGGTCTGCCGGGCCGACGAGCAGGATGTCCGGTGACTGGCCAGCGGCCGCGACCAGTTGTTCACTGAAACCCGCCATGCTGAAACAGGCGAGTCGCGTGGTGGCCGCACCCGGGCGGTCCTGGGCACTGAGCAGTTCCCGGATTCTCCTGAGCCGCTCCAGGTGGGCGAGGCCCATGGTGTCGCCCCATTTGGCCTCACCGATCATCAGGAGGCGTTCTTGGTCGCCGTCATAGCTGAAGGCGACGACGTCGAGTTGATGGCTGGTGCGGGCGGACGGGTCGTTGACGACGCCCGTGGCAACCCGGCTGACGAGACCTCCGCCGAATCGTTCCGGCGCGGCGTGGTGCGCGGTCCAGGATCGGCACACCTGCTCGAAGTGCGGCCCGAGGACGTTGCCGACGAAACGGCGCTGGCCGATCTTCCAGAGTTGGGCGAGCCGGCGGGTACCACGTGCGTGCTCAAGATCGGACCACATGGGACGCATCACGGCGTGGTAGAAGGTCACCAGCGGCTCGGCGATGCGGAACTGCGTACGGTTGTCGCGGAACGCATCCGGCTCCCGAGTGATCAGTCCACAGTCAGCCAGGACGGTGAGCGAATGGGCGAGGTCCCCCGACTTCCGTCCGAGGTAGGACGCGATCCCGCCACGTGACGCGTTGCCCTCGGCGATCGCGGCGAGAACCGAGTGGTAGAGCGCGGTATCACGCAGGTCCGGCTCGTCGGCGAGCAGGTAGCGGCCCTCGCGGAAGAGTGCGCTCGTCGGCGAGAGCACGGTACGAGTTACCCAGGCGTCGAAGTCGTCGGGGCCGGCTGGAGTGTCGTCGCGGGCGAACTCGCGGCGGTAGGCCGGGGTGCCGCCGACGATCGCGTGGAGCTTCAGCGCGGTCACGGGGTCGTCGACGCCCCAGAACCGGGCCGCGAGCTGGTGGTCGAGCGTCGCAACGACGAGTTCGAGACCGGCCCGGCCACGCAGCGGTGCGCCGCCCGCGAGCAGGCCGCCCATGAACGACATCGCGGACCCACAGAGCAACAGGCGCGTGCGGCTCTCGTCGCGCTGCGAGCGCCGCGGCGCCAGCACATTCTGGATGATCGACGGCAGCCGCGGGTTCGCCCGAACAAGGTACGGGAACTCGTCGATCACCACCGGCACGGTGCGCTCGCGGCCCAGTTCGAGCAGGGCGTCGAACACGGGGTACCAGTCATCGAACATCAGAGGCGCAGGCGCGCTCACCCGATCAGCCAACGCACTACCGATCCGGCGCAACGACTCGCCGTCCGTGGCCTCGTCCGCCCCGAAGAAGAACCCACCGGTGGCCTCGCACAGCGCGCGGAGCAGGAACGTCTTGCCCTGCCGACGCCGGCCGGACACAACCCCCAGCGTCGCGCCGCCCGCGTCGTCCGTCGCGAACCGCGTCAGCGCGTCCCACTCGAACTCCCGGTCGAACATGTCCACCGGTCGCTCCAGCGTAACCAACCAGCCACTCTCCTTCGGTTCTCGTGAGCACAGTTATCATAACCATACTTATGAGAGTCGGCGCCGTCTGGCCAGCCGCGCCGTGGGCGTCTACCGCCAGCCCATCCAGGCTGAGCACCGCGGCAACGGACGCTCCCGTGCGCTCGCTCTCGAGATGTTCACTCTTCGTACGACGCCCACACGAACCTGTACTGGACCTACCAGACAGCGCCGGGCCGGCTCGCCGAGGAGGTGGAAGCGTTCAACTCCACATCATCCCCGCTCGACCCGATCTGGAGCCAGGTCGAAGCCCTGCTGACCGGCTCCGGCGGGGGATCATCAGTCGACGCCGTAGGGGTCGCGAAGCGGCTGGGCGATGATCGCGGCGTGGACGGAGCGTTCGGCTTGTGCGGCGGGGCCGGCTGCGAGGTAGCGCTGGGTGCGGCCGTGGCCAGCCTCTTCGATCAGGCCGGCGGCCTTGAGGCCCTGCAGGTCGCGGATGGCCTGGTCGCGGGTCAGCCCTTCGTCGCGTATGTAGGTGGCGCGGCGCGCGCCCTCCGGCCGGGTCGTCGCGTAGAGGGCGGCGACGGCGCGCTCGCCGAGCCCGGCGGCCGCTACCTGGTCGGCCAGCACTTTCCAGATTTCGGCAGCGATGTCGAGGCGGCGCTGGACCAGTTGGGCCTGCAGGTGGTGGGCACGCAGGCAGAAGCGCAGCCAACCGTGCGCGTCGCGCTCCGGCTGGAAGCTCCCGCCCTGCGCATCTCCAAGCGCCGCGTAGTACATCGCGGTGTTGTGGGGGGACGATCCGAGCCACTCCTCGATGCTGGAGAACTCCGGCGCAAGGATCAGCTGCCGGGCGAGCACCAGTGTGTGCAGACAGCGAGCCATCCGCCCGTTGCCGTCACGCCATGGGTGGATGCTGACCAGGTTCAGATGTGCCATCGCGGCCCGGACGAAGACCGGGGCATCCCGGTCCCCGCTCTGGAGCCGCTGGCACAGCTCGTCCATGAGCTCCGGCACGCGCTCGGCATCCGGCCCGGTGTAGACCGGCGGGTTGTCCGGCGCGCCGGACACCCAGATCGGCCCTGCTCTGTACCGGCCGGGCGAGCTGCCAAGGCCACCACGAAGCATCATGAAGTGCAGTGCTGACAGCAGCATCGGGTGGAACGCGAAGACCTCGAACCGGGCGGTCTGGAGCACGTAGGTCAACGCGTCCGCGTAGCCGGTGACCGCGGCACGGGTCTGCGCGTCGCGTGCCGTCGGCATCTCCTCGCCAGCTGCCACCGCCTCGGCGTCCGCCATGTCGACGGTGTAGCCCTCGATCGTGTTCGAACCCCGGATCGCACCCGCGATCAGGCTGCGCCGCAGCTGCCCCAGCCAACGGCGCGGCTCGGCGACCTGGTGGCGCAGCTCGCCGCGGAACCGCTCGAGCTCGGCCAGCACCCGCTCGTCGGCCTGGTCGATCGCCGGAACTCGAAACAACATACGACGATGCTACACGCCTCGTAGCATCGGGAACGCAACTGCCAGGGGCGACAGCCGGCAGGTGGCTACCGCGCTGGTCGCCGCGTGGCCATGACCTACCGCGAGACCGGTTGGCGGACAGGGGCAGGAGAACGGATGTGGCGAACAAGAAGTGAGCCGACCCCCGTCCGCCCTACCTGCCAGCCCAGGATGGTCAGTGACTCGTCAGGTCAATCGTGAGGATCTTGACGACGGCGTGCGCATCACCGTCTGCGCCTTCGGTGGTCGCCGAACAGTACTGGTAGTCGATCCGGCCCGCTCCGCTGATCTCGTAGTGGATCGTGCGCGAGTAGCCGTCCCACTTCGGGCCATGGTGCTTACCCGGCAAAATCGTGCTCGATCCAACGGATGGCGGCTGCCCCGGAGCCCGTGAGACGTGGTCCCAGAACTGTCGGGCGCCAGCAACGACTGCTCCAGCTGGCGGATCTGCTTGCTCAACGCCGGCTGCGAGATGAACAGCCGCTGGGTCGCCGCCCGGGTGAAGCTCTGTTCCTCGGCGACCGCCACGAAGTAACGGAGGTCCCGCACATGCACATCCATAACCATTGGCTATAACAATCGGTCCTGGACCGCCGCGGCGCAGCCGGGCACGGTGGTCTGGCGGGGCACTGACCGCCCGGCGCCCGGTCCCGGGGAAGGCACCATGCAGGCACTCGTCCACGACCCGGACCAGCCGGCCGGTTCGCGCCTGGCTGAACGGCCGGCGAGGTCACGTCCCGACAGAGATTTTCGAGGAGCGTGAGCGTGGAACTCGGTGTCAGCGGTCTGAACGCGAAGGCGACGGTCGGCCCGGAGGCGACCGGCCGCCTGGCACGGCTGGCCGAGGAGCTGGGGTACCGCTCCTGGTGGGCTGGTGAGCACGTCGTCCTGCCCAGCCCTCGAGTGCCGGCATCGCCGATGGAGGCGACGGACCCGATCCTCGACCCCCTGGTACACCTGACCTACGTGGCCGCGGTCACCCGGCGGCTCGAGCTGGGTACCGGGATCGTCATCCTTCCCCAGCGCAATCCGCTGGTCCTGGCCAAGCAGGTGGCGAGCCTGGACGTGCTGAGCGGAGGGCGGGTGCTGCTCGGCGTCGGCGCCGGCTACCTGGAGCCGGAGATGACCGCCGTCGGGGTGCCGATGGCCGGACGCGGTCGCCGAACGGACGAGTACCTGGACGCGATGACCTCGCTCTGGCTCGATCCCCTGCCCGCCTACAGGCGGGCAGTACGTCTCGTTCGGGGACGTCGACGCGCACCCGCGCCCCGTCCGCCCGGGCGGCCCGCGAGTCGTGATCGGCGGCCACAGCCCAGCCGCTTACCGACGCGCGATCGCTCGCGGGCACGGATGGTTCGGTAACGGCACGGCCGCCGAGCTCGCCACCCACCTGTCCGGACTCGCCGCGGCGGCGACCGAGATCGAGCGACCGGCCCGGCTCGGCCGCCTGGAAATCATCTACATGCAGCTCGATCCGATCGAGGTCACCGCCGACGCGGCTCGCCGGTACGCCGACCTCGGGGTAGACCGTCTCCTCGTGTATCCGCTGCCGATCGAGTCGGAGCGTGACGTCGCCGCCTTCCTGGAACGGCACGCCTCCCTCCCCTGCTGACCTACATGGGTTCGCGCGGCTACTTGCCGAACAGGCCCGCCCACCTCCTCGTACGCGCGCGGCCGTTCGGCAGGTGAGACCCGGTCGTCTGTCAGCCGCCGGCGTGGTGGGACTCGACGAGCTGGGCGAGGCCGGCCAGTGCCATCCGCGTACCCGTCTCGTTGTCGGCGGCGGGGACACCGTCCGGAATCCCCTCGTGGACGATCAGGACATCGGTCCCGCCGTCGGCATCGGCGAGCGTCGTCGTCATGACCATCTGACCGGCGGACACCTCGCCTTGCGGCGCGTAATGTAGGTATGTACCTACATCGTGGGGGTGGTCGGCGTGAGCGTGATCTCGTCCCGAGAGTTCAATCGTGACGTGAGCGCGGTCAAGCGCGCAGCGGCACGCGGCCCGGTGATCATCACGGATCACGGACGCCCCTCGCATGTTCTTCTGACGTTCGATGACTACCAGCGGCTCACAGGCACGGGGACGAACCTGGGGCAGGCGTTCGTCCTGGACGAGGAGACCGACTTTGAGCCCGTACGCCCGCGGGACTCGCTGCGCGAGGTCGATCTGTGAGGCTCCTGCTCGACACGAACGTCATGTCCGAGCTACGCAAGCCCGCCGCCCGCAGGGATGACCGGTTCAACGCGTGGGCAGGGGCGCTGTCCCCGTCGGACACGTACCTGTCGGTGATCACGTTGCTTGAACTGCGGGCCGGCATCGAGTCCAAGCGACGGCACGACCCGAAACAGGCGGCGGTGCTGGACACATGGCTGGACCACAGCGTGCTGCCCGCATACGTCGGCCGAGTACTCGACGTGGATCAGGACGTCGCCAACGCTGCCGCGCGGCTTCACGTGCCCGATCGGCGCCCAGCGCACGACGCCCTGATTGCCGCCACCGCCCAGGTGCGCAGCCTCGTGCTCGTCACCCGTAACGAATCGGACTTCGATCCCATGGGGATTCCACTCGTGAATCCCTGGCGGGAGCAGCCGTAAGGACCAGTGAGCGGCGTCGTGTGGTCGCAGCCCGGCCGCGATCGCGACTTACGGCGCGCTCCCGAACATCCGGCCGCGGCCCGCGCTACGACCGCCGTCAGGCCCGTCAGCTTCACCGAGGAACGTGAACGGATCGCGCAGGCGCTTCCACCCGAGCCTGGGGTCGAGAGCACCGGAGGACAGGGCCGGGATCTCCAGGGTCTTCGGCGGGGCGCCGCGAACGGCGGACGCCGTTCACCGCCGTCGGCCCCGACTTCGGCCGGTTCCAGACCTTGACGCTCCGCGTCCGGTGACGGACGAGCGTCCGCTGACCGTGGCCGGTCACCCGCGGCGCTTGACTCTGGTCGGTCGGCGAAGTTGGGTGAGGGCATGGCCGAGGTGAACACGGCTCAGGGCACCTCCCGCGCGCAGAAGATGTGGCGACTGTTCGAGCCGGTGCACGCCGTCACCTATTTCGCGCCGGCCAGCCTGGCGGCGTGGGAGGATGCCGGGCTGCGGGGCTACTGGCGCGGGTACTTCGCCGGCCGGGCGGCGCCGCTGGGGCCGGTCGGGGCCGGGCCGGTCGTGGGGGCCTTCTTCGGATTCGCGCCCGTCATGGTGGCCAGAGTGCTGCCGGATGTCTGGACCCGGATCTCCCCGGAGAGGGCCTTGGCCGTCCGGCTCGACGGCGCCCGCGCCGCGCTCGGTCCGCTGGTCGCCGGGGTCGGCGCGGACGGGTTCACGGAGCTGGCCACGCTGCTGCGGTCGGCGGCCGAGCATGTGCCGGTCGCCGGCCGGGTGCTCGGCGCCGCGAACGCCGCGCTGCCCTGGCCCGACGACCCCGTCGGCACCATCTGGCAGGCCGCCACCGTCCTGCGGGAGCACCGCGGCGACGGGCACGTCGCCGCCTTGGTCACCGCCGGTCTCGACGGCCCGGAGAGCCTCGTCTGGCGGGTCAGCAGGGGCGGCAGCGACCGCGCCTTCTACCAGCGGATCCGCGGCTGGACCGACGACGAGTGGGACGCGGCGGCCGACCGGCTGCGGGCTCGCGGCTGGCTCGACACCGCCGGGGCGCCGACCGAGGTGGCGCTGGCTGCCGCCCATGACCTGGAGGCGACGACGGACCACCTCGCGAGCTCGGCCTGGGACGCGCTCGGCCCGGCCACCGTCGACCGCGCCGCCACGCTGCTGGCCCCGCTCGCCCGGGCCGCCGCCACGCTGCTGATGTGGCCCGACCCCGTCGGCGTCCCCGACCCACGGGCCTCGGGCACCGGCTGACCCGGCCCACCGCCGTGCCAGCCGGTTCACCCCGGCATCAGGGCTGGCGGCCGTGCCGGCGCCGAGCTCCCAGCAGGCCTCGCGGGCGGCGGCGTCAGCCTCGCCGAGGACGGTGAGCGGGTCGCGCAGACGCTTCCATTTCAGACCCGTCGTGATCGTCTCGACGCGGACCGCGCCGGTCGTGTCGCTGCTCCCATGGACGTAGAGCACGTATGGCCGACCGATGGTCGCCTCGAGGCAAGGGTAGTAGATCTGGTCGCAGAACATCCCGAAACTCACGTACGTCAAGGAACTACGCTACGTGTCGATCAGCGGGCCGTGGCGGTTGCACCCAGCTCTCAGTACGACTCCCGGTCGAGTAGCCTGGCCGCCGCCATAGCGCCCAGTTCCAGCATGCTGCCCGCGCCGCCGCGTCCAGCCCACCGCGGCCGACAGGCGGGTCACCCGTTGCCCTTGAAAAGCTCGGCGAGTTTCCTCCCGCCCTGGCCAGACAGCCAGGTCTCGAAATTCATCAACTTCGGATGCAGGAGACGAGCGGCGGAGATGTCGGCGCCGTAACCGCCGTTACCGTTCAGGAAGCTCGCGACGTCCGCGACGTCATCACTCTGCCCGCGGACAGCTTCGATCGGAACCTGCACATAGTTGATAGTACGTCCGGTAACGCGACTCAACGCCTCCGCTGTCTGCGCCGGCCGAAGGGTGTCGCCCGCTATCGCCACGGACCGTCCCAGATATGCTGCCGGGTCGGCGAAGGCGAGCGCGACGAAAATTCCAATATCGTCGACAGCCACAAGCTGTTCGGGAACATCCGGTGCGAACGGCGTGGCCAGATTTCCGGTCTGCACCCCGAATGCGGGGTCGGCGTAGTTCTCCATGAACGAGACCGGGCGCAGGACCGTCGCCGGAATACCGATGCGGTTGATATGCTCCTCGACCGCCCGCTTACTCGCGAAGGCACGGCCCCCGCCACCGCGCTCCACCCCGGCTATTGAAGCGTAGACCAGGTGCCGCACCCGGGCTGCCGCAGCCGCGTCGGCCAGGTTCCTGCCCCGCCTGACCTCGTCGTCGAAGGGCACCGGCGGCATGCCCAGAGCACCCTGCTGGACACTGAACACTCCGTGAGCACCTTCGGTGGCCGCGACCAACGACTCACGGTCGTCCAGGTCACCGATGACGACCTGCGCACCCATCGCGGCGAGCCGGCGCGCGGCTCCCCTCGTCGGGTCACGGGTCAGCGCCCGTACCCGCCAACCGTCGGCGAGCAGCCGCGCGGCGGCGGCTCCGCCTTGCTTGCCGGTGGCGCCCGCAACCAGGATCACCATGCTCGCCCGATCGGCTGGGATGCCCTCGGTCGGAGTCCCGTCCAGCGTCCGGTACCGGTTCGTCGTCTCGTCGTCGTCACGCACAGGGCAAGCCTCCCGCGTTGGAGCCGGGCCATCCGCTGGCCCGCATGCCACCTTCCGCAGGATTCGTGCCAACATCGCTGGCACGATCGATCGCATGGCCTTCCACCGCGTCGTCGCTTACGCCCCGCCGGGAACCACCGCACTTGCCCTCGGGATCGTCAGCTCGATCTTCGGACCCCGGCCCGGCCTGCCTGGCTTCGACTTGGCCATCTGCGCACGGCGAGCCGGCCCCGTCCAGACCGACCTCGGCCTGCCGCTGACGGTGGAGCACGACCTCGGACTGCTGGCAACAGCCGATCTGATCATCGTCCTGCCAGCCGTCGACTATCACGTCGAGCCCTCGCACCCCGTTCTACCGGTGCTGCGCGCCGCCCACGACCGGGGCACGACCATCGCCGCCCACTGCGTCGGCACCTTCACGCTGGCGGCGGCCGGTCTGCTGGGCGGCCGCACGGTCACGACCCACTGGCTGTTCGCCGACGAGCTCACCACCCGCCATCCCGAGGTGACCGTTCGGCCGGAAGCCCTCTACATCGACGAGGGATCGATCATCACCGGAGCGGGAGCAGCGGCCGGCATGGACATGTGCCTCCACCTGATCCGCCGCGAGTACGGCGCTGGACTGGCGAACACGATCGCACGGGGCCTGGTGATCCCGCCGCACCGCGACGGGGGTCAGGCCCAGTACGTGAGTGCACCGGTGCCCTCGGACAGCGAGGACCAACGGCTGGCCACCGTCATCGCCTGGGCACGGGAACATCTGGATCACCACGTCACCATCGACATGCTGGCCGCGCGGGCGCTGATGAGCCGCCGTTCCTTCGCCCGCCACTTCAGGTCCGCCACTGGGACATCCCCGCACGCGTGGATGCGGGCCCAGCGCCTGTCACTCGCCGAGGAACTGCTGGAGACAACCAACCTGTCCATCGAACAGATCGCGACGCGGGTCGGCTACCGTAATGCAGCCGTCCTCCGTGAACAGTTCGTCGGTCGCCGCGGGGTGTCGCCCAGCGACTACCGCCGGACTTTCAGCCATTCCTGACCACCCGGCGGGACGGACCCTTCCCCATCGGCGGGAAGGGCCACCGCGCCGAAGCAATCACACCTCCCACGGCGAGGAGGGCGACCGCGAGGGTGTCTCACCCGAGACTGACGGGGAGGGCTGTGGCGGCCTGATGCCTTCGGTTCCATCCGTTCGAGGCATCCGCGTCGTCCGAGCGCTTGAGCTCCACGGCTTCAAGGTGGCTCGGGTCAACGGCAGCCACCACATCACGCGTCACCCCGACGGGCGTGGAACGACGGTCCCGGTGCACGGCGCCCGCGACCTGGCCAAGGGCACCTTGCGGGGCATCCTGAACGAGATCGGACTGACAACCGACGAGCTCGGCCTATAACGGTCGCGCACGACGGGGGCGTGCCCTGAGCGATCGTCTGTCAGGCCGCGAGCGGGACATCCGCGCGCCCCTTGTCGATCAGATGCTGAGGCCAGGTCAGTCGGGCATCAGGCTGGCAGCGACAGTCGCCCCAAGCTCCCAGCAGGCGTCACGGGCGGTCGCGTCCACCTCGCCGAGGACGGTGAGCGGGTCGCGCAGACGCTTCCATTTCAGACCCGTCGTGATCGTCTCGACGCGGACCGCGCCGGTCGTGTCGCTGCTCCCATGGACGTAGAGCACGTATGGCCGACCGATGGTCGCCTCGAGGCAAGGGTAGTAGATCTGGTCGCAGAGCACACAGAAAGTCGCATGCGTCATACAGTCACGCCACGTGTCGTACGAGGCTCGCCGTCACGGGCCGCGTGGCCATCGTCCAGGTCGCGCGCGATTACGCGCGGGCCTCCGGCTACGCCCCCGCGGCAGACACGTACGCCGCTATCTGCCGGACGAATTCGTCAAGGTCGTCGAGGGCATTCAGGCGAGCAACGACGATCTCATCGTTGACCGCGATGTAGTCGCGGACGAGGACATTTCGGAAGCGACGGCCTTGCCGAGCGTCAGCGCGAGCGTTGCGGCCAGCGCTCCATGGTCGTCGAGGAGACGATGATCGCGTCACCGTTGTCCGCCGGCGGTCCCCAGCCCTGCGTCGCGCAGATGTGCTGCGCGACGTCGACACAGGCCTCGATCGCCGTCACGAAGGTGACTTCACCCCGCGCAGCCAGATCGGGTCCGCACGGCGCTCGTCGCCGGCGCCCGACTCGTGGCGGAGCACAGACAGATCGTCGGTGATCGCGCGGAGGAGGCGTAGCACCCGGACTTCGTCGACCACCGGCCACGCGTTCCGGTCCAGAACAGCCGCGGCGAACTCGCGGTGCGCCCGAGTGCTCCGCGGAAGTTCGTCGAAGTAGATCTTTCTGGTCATCGCCTCCCAGCGCACCCGCGCGCCCCGGTCGTCCTCGAAGAGCAGCCGCCCGCCGGCCGCGATCCTGCCCGCGAGCTCAAGCGGCACGCTGTCAAGGACGAGGAGGTCGACGCCGGGCGGCAGGAGTATGTCGAAGGAGCCTGGAGGCCGCGGACCGCCGAAGAAGGCGGCGATATCGATGTCCGAGTCCGCCCGCTGACCCCCGACGGCGCGGCTACCGTGCAGATAGGCGAACTGGGCGCCCGCCTGACGCAGCACGGCGACAGCGTCGCCCGTCGCGCTGGTAACGAGCGTCTTGTCCATGCCCCGATCATCCCAGACACAACAGCCACGCGGCACCCGGCCTCCGCCCGCGTCGCCGGCCCGCGCAGAGGTCTCGGGTCAGCGGGCGCGACACGCCCGTCGCGTGCCAGGCGACGAACTGCACCCACGCACTACCTGGAGCAAACGGCCTGGGCCGGACAGTCAGCTCGCCAGGCATGCCTCGACATCCGCGATCGCCTGCGCGGTGGCGCCGAAGAGGACGGCCTGCCAACCGGCCGCGCGGGCGCCCTCGACGGCCGCGGGTGTGTCATCGAGAAAAACAACGTCTCCTGGATTGACTCCCAGCCGCTCGCAGGTCAACGCATACACTCGCGGATCCGGCTTGGCCAACCCGACCTCGTGGGAGTACACGATCACGTCGGTAACGTCCGCGAAGCCATAGCGCAATGCCGCTCAATTAGGCTGGAGGGGCGTCCGTCCATCCCGACACGCCAACGCCCGATCCCGCATCGATCAACTTCTGAACACGGCATCCAGTCACGTTCCTCAACGTCGATCAGTAGGCGGCGGAGTGCTCATGCCGCGATTTCGGCCGGTCGGCAGATAGAATCCAGATGTGGTGCGCCTTCGCCAGGTAGTTGAATTGCCAGCCGTTGACAACGACCGGCTGACCGACCGCATCTCGATCGGTGTGCTCGCCAGAATCGTTCCCCGGGACCTCGTCGAAGAGGTACTGGTGGAAACGAAGCGGCAGGAACGGCGTACCAGGCTGCTGCCAGCCCGGGTCATGGTGTACTTCACCATGACGATGTGCCTGTTCTTCGACGATGACTACGAAGAAGTCATGCGTAAACTCGCCGGTGCGTTGAGATGGCTGGGGAACTGGCAGGGTGACTGGAAAGTCCCGACCACCGGGGCGATCTCGCAGGCACGGATCAGGCTCGGTGCCGCCCCCCTGAAGGTCCTGTTCGAACGTGTCGCTGTGCCGGTCGCGGGGCTGGGTACCAAGGGCACTTGGCTGCGTTCCCGGCGGCTGATGGCGATCGACGGGTTCTTCCTCGACGCCGCAGACACCCCCGAGAACGTGGCCAGGTTCGGGCGGTCCACCAACGGACACAAGGCCAGCGCTCTGCCCCAGGTCCACGTCGTCGCGCTCGCCGAATGCGGCACGCACGCGATCGTCTCCGCCGCGGTCGGTCCCCGTGCCAGCGACGAACGTGCTCTCGCCGCCACCCTGCTCGACGCCTGCGAACCCGGGATGCTCCTCACCGCCGACCGTTACTTCTACAGCTTCGACCTCTGGCAGCAGGCGCTCGACACCGGCGCGGACCTGCTCTGGCGAGTCAAATCCGATCTCACGCTACCGGTCATCCGGTCCCTTCCCGACAGCTCCTACCTCTCTATCATCGTCAACCCGAAAATCAGAGGGAAACAGCGGAACCAGATCATCGCCGACGCCCGCGCCGGCCGCGACTTTCCCGAGGACTCCGCGACACCCGTCCGCGTCATCGAATACACGGTGCCTGACCGCACAGGATCCGGAACCGGAGAACTGATCTGCCTCATCACCAATATCCTCAACCAGACCGACATACCAGCGGTGGAACTCGCCACGGCCTATCACGAGCGCTGGGAAATCGAAAACATCTTCGATGAGATTAAGACACACCAGCGGGGCGAAGCCCGCGTCCTACGCTCGAAACTCCCGGACCTGGTGGAACAAGAGATCTGGGCGCTGCTCCTCAGCCACTACGCAATCCGATGTCTCATGTGCGAGGCCGCCGACGAAGCCGACGTCGACCCGGACAGGCTATCCTTCATGCGATCACTACGCGTCGTCCGCCGCCAGGTCACCGACCAGGCGGATTTTTCCCCCTGAGGACCACACGCACGCGCTCCGGGAAACCTTCACAGAGATCACCGAACGGCTTAACCCCGTGCGCCTCCACCGCACGTACCCACGCACCATCAGACGAGGCCGACACAACGCCTACCGAGTCAAAAGCCCAACAGACACCGGCACCAAGCATGATCAATCACCGAAGATCATGCTCGCTCGGGCCGCTTAACTAAGCGCCATTGAGCCATAGCGTTCCTGCTCACGCTCGCGCGCACCGACGAAACTGTTACTGAGGATTCCCGTACGAAATCGTGACCGGAGCCCCCGGAACCATTCGAAAAGTTCGACGTTCAACGTCCCCAGATATTCCTCCCACATGAGTGCCCAGAAGCTGGTCATCTGGTCCTCGGAGAGACTCAACCGGACGCGAACAGCGGCGATCACCTCGGCCTCTGACATCGTTCCCACCGAGCCCGCGAGGAAGACGTCATGCAGCTGCTCGAAGACAGTGCCCGCCGCCAGCCCCGCTTCCCGTTCCCATCGCCGCACCCATTCGGTCGGCGGCGTCACTTCCAGCACACCCCCGATGTCAAGAACAACGCACCGCACGTCCATTCGTCGGATTCCTCGCCGATATCGACGCCAACGTCGGTGATCACCGACGTCCGGCACGTCGTCTCGCGCGGGCGAACCGCCGGCCTTCCCACATGATCTGCCTGACTCGTCCGGATCACGCGGGCATCAGGCTGGCCGCGACCGTCGCTCCAAGGGTGCCGGGTCCATTGGTCATCCCCAGGGAAGCGTGCCCGCTTCTGCTACCGGGTGACGATGACCGTCGCGCGGTGTCCGGCAGCATTTTTGATCTTGGTGTCGCCTGTGAGCAGTTCGCAGCCGAGTGCTTCGGCGAGCGCGATGTAGGCGGCGTCGTAGGCGCCGAGGTTGTGCCGCAGCTCCCACAGCCGGGGGTGGTAGGGCCAGACCGGATGACGGGTGATCCGCAGGCGCGCGTAGTCAGCCAGCATCTGCTCGCCGCGATGGTCAGTGATCTTCTTTCCGGCGGCAAGCCCGCGGACTGTTGACGCGACCTCGACGTCGAGATGGTGCGGGGCGTGCAGCGTGCGCGGGGCGGACAGGCGCTGCCGGAGCACCTCGTCGCCATTGCGGACGGACAGCACATCAATGACGAGCGAGCAGTCAACCACGTACGTGAGGGTCAACGCCGTCCCTCGTCGCGCGCCGCGAGGATGTCGTCCATGGTGAGCTCCACCGGTTCCCTGTCGCGGGCGATGCGGGCGATGACCTCGGCGTTGGTCTCCGTGGCCGCGTCGGCATCCATCAGGTCCCGCAAGTACCCGGACAGTGACTGGCCGAGCGATCTAGCGCGTTCGCGGAGGACCGCGAGCGTCGTCGGATCGACATCGCGCACCTGGATGATGCCCACGTCGGCGGACTCGCTCATACGTCCACGCTACCACGCGTTCATGCATGGCGCATGAATGCATCCTCGGTGCCCAACCAGACCCGAGCGCTACGGCATCAGGCTCGCCGCCGTGCTGGCGCCCAGCTCCCAGCATGCCTCCCGGTCCTTCGCGTCCGGGGTACCGATCACCGTCACCGGCTCGCGCAACCGCCGCCAGCGCAGGCCGGTAGCGATCGACTCCACCGCCCGCACCGCACCCATCGTGTCGTTGTTGCCATGCACGTACAGCGCGTAAGGGCGGCCGACGGTGACGTCCAAACAGGGGTAATAGGCTTGATCGAAGAAGTGTTTGAGGGCACCGGACATGTAGCCGATGTTCACCGGCGTGCCGAGTAGGTAGCCGTCGGCGGCCAGCACGTCGACGGCCGTGGCGACAAGCGCGGGGCGGACCACCACGTCCACGCCCTCAATCGCGTCGTCGCGCGCCCCGGCGAGCACGGCCTCCAGCATCGCCTGCATCGTCGGCGACGGCGTGTGGTGGACAACCAGCAACATCGGCATCGCGCCGATCCTACGCGCCGCACTTCAGCCGAGCGGCTGACGATCAGCCCTGCAGAAGGCTCGTGTGCCGGCCAGCCAACGCGAACCCGAACAGCCCGCCGACGCGCGGCCCGATCCCGGCCAATCGACAGTGGATTCAGAGGAGACATGACGTGGGGAAGCGTCCTGCTGCGCTGGTACGTCTGATCCGACGCTCGCCGCGTGACGGTGATGCACCACGCGGCGACCTTCTTCACTCCAGGGTCGGATTTCTCGCCGTCACCGTGGCGACCGTTCTGTGGGCGTTCGGAGCCAGCGTCGCCGGCAGGTTGTTCCATGCCGGAGTCACACCCCTCGAACTGGTGGAGGCACGAACCTACATCACCGCCGTGGGCCTCGGCCTGCTCAGTTATGTCTGGCACACCCGCGACGGCGATCGAGCGTCTGTCGGTGGAAACACTCCCCGGTTCGGGCACACCCTCATGTTCGGGCTGGCGGTGGAAGGCAACGTATTTCTGTCTGACCACCCACGGCGCTGGCGGGAAGCTCACGGTGCCGAATTTCCCGCTGGTGGAAAAGATCGGGCGGATGCCGACGAAATACCCTGAGTTCCGCGGGTCCGTCGGATCTCGATTGAGCGCAGAGACAGTTCGGGACTGGTTTTTTCGGCGTGGTCCAGGGCTTCGCCGCAGAGCGGGACGGGGACGTTTCGGACCACCGCGACGGACGCGGTGGCTGTTGCGGCGCCGGTCGGTCCCTGCCAGGCCAGCTCCACCGTTGCCAGTCGGCCTGTCGGCGGCGACCTCGGTACGGGAGGCGGTGAGCTCGTGGTCGAGCCAGCCCCAGCCGAAACGCTCGAACAGCTCCCGCTCGGCCACCTGCCCCCACTGGTCGAGCGCGGTGCTCCCCCGGTACCGTCCGCGCAGTTCGGCGGGGGTGCTGGCGCGCCGTACGATCCCGTCGAGGGCCGGGGCGTCGAGGAAGCCCCAGGCCCGTCCGTCCGGGAAGGTGAAACCGGTCGGGGCGAACCGGTGTCCGCCGGTGTGGCTGCACCGCCGGACCCGCACGCCGGGCCAGGCCGACGCCACGTCGAGCTGCAGACGGGTGCCGATCCGGCCGCAGCAGCGGTCCCGCTGGCCATGGCCGCACAGCAGGACCTCGACGGGAGCGGGCCGGGCCGTCGCCCACGCACCGGTGCCACCGGCGAGGTCGGAGCTGAGATCACGGTCGAGGAGGCCGAGGATCCCCTCGGTGAGACGATCCCGGGGGACGATGTGGTCGCTGCCCTGGAAACCGTTGGAGTTCCGGCGGCGCCAGAGCGTGACCCGGACGTCGGGCCGTCCTCCTTCATGATCGATACTGGCGTCCGCTTCCACCGTGGTCGCGGCCTGGCTGTCGGCGACCGTGGCGGGGTCGTCGGCCGGCGCGACGGCGAGCAGCCGAACCCCGCGTGGCAGGCCGCGCATGACGTCGGCGAAGGTCGGTATGTCGCCGACGTCCCGTGGCCATGGTGGCGGCGTCTCGACGAGCACGAAGGTGTCGCACACCAGGGCGGAGCCGATCGGGTCGACGCCCTGCTCCCACGTCCACTCGGAGCAGCGCACCGACAGCGCCGAGGACGCCGTTCCGACACTGGTCACCGTGCGTCCTGTCCTTGCGGCATCTGTGACCTCCGGCAGCGTGAACAGCGGCATGAACGCAGCACGGCCGCGCCGCTGTCGACTCGCCGGCCGTCCCGCTCCGGCGGGTCCGGCAGGTCCGACGACCATGAGGACGCGTACCGGTCGCTCCTGGGCGAAACGGCCACCGGTCACCTGGGCGGCGCTGCCACCTGTCCGGCCACCGTACCTGCCGCAGCGCCCCTACCTGCTGCAACGTCTCTGCTCAGGCTCCCTGTCAGGGGCCGACCGCCTGGGTGGGCACCGGCACACTGGTCGACGGCGTCGGCGTGACCGGCGGCGGTGGCGGTGGCTGCTCGGTGTGAACAGGCGGCGGCTGAACGGACGGCGGCTGAACGGACGGGCCGGTTCGCGGCGGCGACGGCTGTGCCGTGACGCCGGTCGTGGCCACCGCCTTCGGCCGGGTGACGCGGGGCGGGAGCACCTTGGGCACGGGCGGCAGGGAGCGCGACCCGCCGCCGGCGGTGGTCCCGGCGGTGGTCCCGGCGGCGGCCGGCCCCTCACCGGTGGTCGCGGGCGGCACGTCCGCGGAAGGCTCCGGAGCGGATGGCCAGACGGTCGGGGCGGGTGGCGCGGTGCCGGGAAGCGGCACGGCGGGGGCGAACGGGGTGGTGGGCGGCGGGACAACGGCGCTGAGCACCACCGCCTGGTCACCCGCCCCGGCGCCGCGCCCGCCTCCGACGTCATACAGATACAGGGAGAAGCCGATCAGCGCGGCCCCGAGGATCCCGGCGCTGGTCCCCAGCCACGGTTTCGCCCGTACCCGCGACCACCAGCCGGACGTGCGCCGCCGGCTGCTCATGCGGACTCCTACCTGCTCCGGTTCCCGCTCTCGCGCACGCCGCTCTGGCCGCATGCGACCGTCGGCTGCCGAGCGGAACACGAAGTCGTGGTCACCGCGTCCGGAATCTGTAAGCCGAGAAGATAGCTGCCCCACACCAGGTACGACGGGTCCGGACCCGTCCGGGTTGCAATCCCACGTAGTACTCCGAGAGCAGAACCGTGGGTTGTCCCGGACGTTGTTACGTTTTCGTTGCAAATCCGCGCGACACCCCGGGAGACCCGACTCTTCCAGTACCCGGAAGGTCAACCAGACAACACACACGCATACCGATGCCGACCGGACATATCCCCCACCGAAGGCCGTCAGGTCATGAGAACAGGAGAACAAGTGGTCGTTATGGCAGCCGTTTACGTACTCATTCTCATGATCGAACATTTTTCACGGACGAAAAGACCGCGCGGCGAACGGAAGCCGGGCTGCCGGGCCGGCAGCGCGAAAAGCTGATCGCGCCGCCGCCGACCCTGATGATCACTGCTGACCGGCTGACCGACCGGCAGCCGAACCCAACGGCTAGCGGCCGCCGAAGAGGCCGCCGCCGCGGCCCTGGTTGCCGAACAGGCCACCAAGCGCTCCGCCGAGGCCACCGTCACCGCCGTGTCCCGGCGGGCCGCCGCGGTGGCCCTGCATCTGGTTGCCGGCGAAACCGCCCTCGCCGAGCCCGAAATGCCCGGCGAGACCGGCGTTGGCAAGAGCGTTGTACGGCGGCAGCAGCTCGCAGGGCTGGACGATGACGTAGCCGTCCCCGGAGAACTGCATCTGCCAGCTTTCCCCGGTGTTGCCACGCGGCCGCCACACCGAGGACGAGGTGACCGCCGCCTGCATCGACACCTGCAGGCTCGACGACCAGCCGACCACCGCGTCGGCGTCCGCGAAGTAGTAGTTCTGCGGGGTGACGCGCATGACGAGCGGGGCGCCCGACGTCACGACCGCGACCTTGCCGTTGCCGGAGAGCTCCACCTGGTAGTTGCCGGCCCCGGCGATCGACACCTGGGAGTCGATGCGGACGACGTCCCAGTGCAGGCCGGCGTCGAAGGCGAGGACGTTCTTGCCGTCCACCGACAGCCCGTCTCCGCCGAGGTCGAGAATGTGCACGTCCTGCGCCTGGTAGGCGAGGAAGACCGTGCCGCCGCCGGAGACCTTCATCAGGTTCAGGCCCTCGCCGCCCTGGAACAGCGACCGGAACCGGCTGCCCCAGCCCTCCCAGTGGGCGTCGAAGTTGGCCCCGCCCTGGTAGGCGACCATGGCGCCCTTGCGGGCGTAGAACTCCCGCATCCCCTCGGCGCCGAGGGTCGCCTTGAGCATCTTGCCGTTCTGCAGGGTGAAACGCTCCCGGGCCTGCACCTCGGGGTTGCCGAGCAGGCTGCTGCGGATGCCGCCCGCCGGGCCGCCGGGCGGGCCGGGCGGAGCGGGTGGGACGCCCGGCCCCCCTCCCGGATAGCCTCCCGGCGCCCCGCCAGGAGGCGGATAGCCGGCCGGGGGGTATCCCGGCGGCTGGCCGCCGGCCGGCGGGTAACCGGGCTGGCCGGGCGGGGGCGGGTAGCCGCCTGGCTGGCCGGGCGGGGGCGGATATCCACCGGGAGCTGCGCCGCCGGGGTAGCCACCCGCGGGCGGACCGCCGAATCCACCGTGGCTCATCATCGAATCCTCTCACCCATGCGTGCCGCGCAGTGGGCCGGACGCCGCGTCACCGGCAACCCGTGTCGCGTGCGGCCGGCACGTCACACACGATCCCCGTACCAGACCCGTGTGCCGCCCGCGCCAGCCGTGGCACCCGCGTCACTCACATCACCCGTACCAGCCATACCAGCCGCGCCCCGGTCAGCCGCGTACCGAGAAGTTCGGCCGTTCGTCCTCGCTCGGCTGGACCACGACGAAACCCTGGCCGGAGAAGCCGAGCTGGAACGCCTCCCCGGAGCCACGGCCGATCAGTCCGCCGAGCCGGACGGTCCGCCGCGGCTGGACCTGCAGGCCGTCGGTGAAGGCGACGAGCGCGTCGGTGTCGACGAACGTCTGCGCCTCCCGGGTGTCCAGCACGACCGGACTGCCCTTCGCGGTCATCGCGACCCAGCCGTGACCGCGGATGACCACGTTGAACATGCCCATGCCGGAGAGCATGCTGACGCCGCGGACACGTTCGATCCCCCACTGCAGACTGGCGTCGAAGGCGAGGATGTTCTTGCCGTTGACGGACAGGCCCTCGCCGGCCAGTTGGGCGACGATGACCTCCTTGCCGTAGTCGGCCAGGTAGAGCAGGCCCTGGCCGACCGCGGTCATCAGCGGTACGCCCTCGCCGGTCGCCCACGAGGAGGCGATCCGGCCAAGCTGTGGGGGCTGCGGGTTGAAGTCGACCAGACCCTCATAGGCGATCATGGATCCGGTCCGGGCGAACAGGTCCTGCCCGGGCTGCATGACCACTTTAACGATCTTGGAACCGTGCCTGCTCATCCGGTCCATGATCTGCGTCTGCCCGAAATGATCCATCAACGTTCCGTACACGGCTGCCTCCCTCCCGCTGTCCGCAAGCCTCCGGGTACCTGCCGAAAAAAATCATCGTACGCTTTTCCACCAGACCGTCCGAGAATTTCCGAGGCCGGGCGAAGAAACCAGGGCTGCGATGGCGAAAATATCGCCGCGTGTTCTCCGGCCACCCGGCCACCCGGCCGCCGGCGGACGGCCGACCGCGTCAACCGGTATCCGTCGGGCATGCCCCTAGACCTCGTACGGCTGGACGACCACGAAATGGCCCTGGAAACCCATGAACTGCAGGGCCAGGGACTCGCCGCTGCTGCCGGAGTAGATCTGCCGGGAGATACGCACCTGGGTCGACACGCTCACCCGCATCCCGGACGTCCAGGCGACCAGGGCGTTCATGTCGGCGAACGTCGGCCCGGCGACGTTCAGCGTCATCGGCGTCCCCTTGGTCATCACCACGATCGTCCCTTGCCCGGACACCTCGAAGTGGAAGAAGCCACCGCCGGGGATACCGGGACTCTCGATACGTCTGACCTCGGTGCGCAGGGAGCTGTCGAACGCCAGGATGTTCCTCGCGTTGATGCACAGCGACTGGCCGTTGAGCTCGACGATGTGCAGGTCGCTGGCGTCCTGGGCGAGAAAGACCTCGCCGCGGCCCTTGCAGGTCATGAGTTTCAGGCCCTGGCCGGTGAGCTTGTTCTCTATCAGCCCGCGTAGGCCGGAGCTTTTGTAGTCGAAGTCGATGTCGCCCTGGTAGGCGACCATCGACCCGCGCAGGGCGAGGACCTCCGGCCCCTGACCGAGGGTGGCCCGGACCAGCTTGCCGTTCTGCTGCGTCCAGCGGCCGGCCGCGGGGACCTCCCGATAGGGGTTCAGGCTGTTCATCGCGCCCGGCGCCACCGGCTGGATCTGGGACGGCAGAACCTCGGTCGGCCCGAACCCACCGGGTGCCGGCTGGCCGTATCCGGGCACCTGCTGGGGCGGGACGCCGCCGGCGCCCCCGGGCGGGCCGTACCCGGCGGCGGGCTGGGCGTGGCCCGGTGCCGGCTGCCCGTAACCCGGCCCGGCCGCCGCCGGCTGGCCGTAACCCGGCTGGGCCGGCGGCGGTGGCCCGACCGGCTGGGCATGCGCCGGCGGCGGGGCCGGCGGGACGTGCGGCGGGGCCGGCGCGGGCGCCGGTTTGGCGTAGTTCGCGGCGGGCGCCCCGAATCCGGGAGCGGGCGGGGGCGGGGGCGGGACCGCGGGCGGGGGCGCCGCCTGGGTGCGGGTGGCACCGGCCGGCGGGCCGAACCCGCTGGGCGCGGCCGGCGCGGCCGGCGGCGGTGACGGCGTGTCCTCCACCTCGCCGCCGAAGGAGCTGATCAGCTCGGCGAGCCCGCCGGCGAAGCCCTGCCCGACCGCGGCGACCCGCCAGACACCCTTCCGGTACAGATCGCCGATGATGATGGCGCGCTCACTGGTGAAGTCCGCTCCGGTGAAGGCATAGCGCAGGACCTCGGCACCGCCGACGACGATCCGGAGGTAGCCGGCGGAAAGCTGGGACGCCGAGCCCGCACCGTCGATCGCCGCACAGAACGACAGCTTGTGGATGCTCGCCGGCACCTTGTCCAGCGTCACCCGGAACGACTGGGTGTCACCGGCCTGCTCGCCCAGAAGCTGGATCGACCCCTCCGGGGAGGCCGGCTGGTTGAAGAAGACGAAGTAGTTCTCGTCGGAGAGCCGGTCGTTCGCGTCCAGGCCGAAGCAGGAGACGTCCCAGGCGATACCGGGCGCGGTCAGCGCGATCCCGACGTAGAGGTCGGTGCCCGGGGTGACCGCGGACAGCTGGCTCTTCTGTCCTCGGTTGAACTGTTGGACCACCGCGCTCCCCTTCAGCGTTGACCCGTCACGTCGGTCTGCCCCGACACCGGGCGCCCGGGACGGGCGCGGACCCGCACGAAACCGGACTGCCCGGGTGCTCGCTTCGCCGGAGGCGTCTAGAAAACTAGCAGCCCGGCCAGGATCTCTTCGATGGCCCACGGCGGTCCGGGCTCTGTCAGCCGGCGGACACCGCGAGCCGCCGACCTGCGCTTCGGGCACCTGGCCGACGCCACGGGCACCGTCGGCGTGCGCGTCCCACGACCATCCGGACGGCAAGCGGCCCTGCCCAGCGCCACCGGGGTGGCTGCCGGCGTGACCAGGTCGCGGACTGACGCCCGACGGCGTTCACTGGAGTCATGCGGTATGTCGACGGAGTAACGACAAAGAAGAAGATCTCCGTGATCGGGCTGGGGACCTGGCAGTTCGGTTCCCGGGAGTGGGGCTACGGCGCGGCCTACGCCGGCAGCGAGGCACCGGCGATCGTCCGGCGTGCGCTCGAGCTCGGGGTGACTCTCTTCGACACGGCCGAGCTGTACGGCTTCGGGCGCAGCGAGCGGATTCTCGGCTCCGCGCTGAAGGACGCCGGCGCGCTCGAGACGTCCTTCATCGCCACGAAGCTGTTCCCGGCGGTACCGGTCGCGCCGGTCGTCGAGCAGCGCGCGGTGGCCAGCGCCAACCGGCTCGGCGTCCGGCAGATCGATCTCTACCAGATACACCAGCCCCACCCCGTGCTGCGCGACACCAGCGCCATGCGCGGCATGGCGGCGCTGCAACGGGTCGGTCTCGTCGACGCGGTCGGCGTCAGCAACTACCCGCTGGAGCGCTGGCAGGCGGCCGAGGAAGCGCTCGGTGCCCCGGTGCTGTCCAACCAGGTGCAGTTCAGCCTGCTGCACCCGCAGCCCGAGCGGGAGCTGGTGCCCCACGCGGTGAAGAACGACCGGCTGATCATCGCCTACAGCCCGCTCGCGATGGGCGTGCTCTCCGGCCGCTACACCCGGGAACGCCGCCCGACGTCGTTGGCGCGTACGTCGCATCCGCTGTTCCTGCCGGAGAACCTGGACGCGGCCCGGCCGGTGCTCAACGTCCTGCGTGACGTCGCCTCGGCGCACGACGCGAGCCCGGCGCAGATCGCGCTGGCCTGGGTGATCCGGCATCCGAACGTGGTGGCGATCCCCGGGGCCTCCAGCGTCGCCCAACTGGAGAGCAACGTCGCCGCCGCCGACATCGAGCTGACCGATGAGGAGTACGGCGCGCTGAAGAACGCCTCCGACGCGTTCACACCGACCGGTGGTGGGCGGGCCCGGGTCACCGCCATCCTGCGCAGCGGGCTGCGCCGGCGCTGACCGGCCGGCGCCGCTACCGCGTCGCGTCCGTCCCGGTCGCCTCGGCTGGGACGGACGCGGCAGCCCCGGCAGCCGCAGCGCGTGGCCGGTCGGGATCCCGGCCGGACGCGGTCTCCGCCAGCCGGGATCCTGCTGGCCGGGCGTGGCCCCGACCGGGCGGCTGGCCTGGTCGGCTGGCCTGGTTGGTTGGCTTGGTCGGCTGGCGCCGTGGTCAGTCGGGGCCCGGGGCGGACACGACGTGGAACGGCGGGCATACCGCCGAGGAGTGGTGCGCGGCAGCTTCCAGCGCGAGTTGTACGCGATCCTCCGGGCTGAGATGGCCGCTGCCGTGCAGGGAGCCCAGGGCGAACTCCTCACCGCAACCGACCGCGTCGTACAGGTCGATGCTGCGTCCGATCTGGAAGTCGGAGTCGATGCGGTACAGCCGGCCACGGATACCGGCCAGGAACACCCCGCCGGCCTCGGATCCCGACTCGGTGCGCGTGTAGCCGCCCTCGCGCAGACAGTCACGCACCGCGGAGATGAAGTCGGTGGCCATGAACCGGTCGACGTCCCATGTCTGGGGGGCGGGTGGGATCAGGCTGTACCTCAGGAGCTGCCCCATCCGGAACGACGACGTGAAACCCATGATGAACTCGCCGTTACGGAACACCTTGGTGTCAGCGCGGACGGTGATGGAGTAGCCGGCCACTCCGGCACTGTCACCACCGATGATCACCCTGCCGTCATGCTCAAGACCGACGATGCAGGTCACAAGAGGGCATCGTATCGCCTGGATGCAGGGTTATGTCCGACAAGTGCGCATGGACCGGGTCACCTCCACAAATCGATCCAGTCGGTCTCAGTACGCCACAAAATGAGTAGATTGCGATATCGGCAATACAGTCAGTTTCCGTCACGGCTGGTTCTCGTCACAGCCTGGTTCTCATCGCGGCTCGTGCTACGGCAACGGACCGGGCTGGACAGCGGGGACAACGGGGACAACGCCAACGCGGTGCGCCCCGGTGTAGACGTTCATGGAGTCACCGCGGACGAAGCCGATCAGCGTCATCCCGGCGTCCACGGCCAGCTCGACAGCCAGCGACGACGGCGCCGACACCGCGACCAGCGCCGGAATCCCGGCCAGCAGGGCCTTCTGGGTCAGCTCGAACGACGCCCGGCCGCTGACCACCAGCACCCGCCCGCGCAACGGCAGCGCGCCCTCGCGCGCCGCATGGCCGACAACCTTGTCCACCGCGTTGTGCCGGCCGACATCCTCCCGGACCACGAGCAGGTTCCCGGCGGCGTCGGCGATCCCGGCGGCGTGCAGCCCACCGGTGCTGGCGAAGACCTTCTGCGCGGCGCGCAGCCGCTCCGGCAGCGCCAGTACCACCTGCGGGCGCAGCACCAGCGGGTCGTCGTCGACGGTGAACCGGCCACGCAGCCGTACCCCTTCGATGCTGGCCTTCCCGCACAGCCCGCAGGAGCTGCTGGTGTAGAAGGCCCGTTGCAGGCTGGCGTCGGGCGGGGGAACCGTCGGGGCGAGGGTGATGTCCAGGACGTTGTAGGTCTGGTTGTAGGTCTGGACGTTGTACGTCTGGCTGTACGTCTGGTGGTGGGTCTGCCCGCCTGCCTCGTCGGTGCCGGCGCAGTAGCGCATGCCCAGCACGTCCGAGCCGGCGCCGATGATCCCCTCGCCGACGAGGAAGCCGAAGGCGAGGTCGACGTCGTGCCCGGGCGTCCGCATGGTGACGACGAACGACCGTCCCGCCACGCGCAGTTCCAACGGCTCCTCGCCGGCAATGCTGTCGGGGCGTGCCGTCCGCCCGCCGTCGGCGCGGATCCGCAGCACCTGCCGACGTACCGTCACCCGTCCCACGGCATCCACACTGCCGTACCCGGCCGGCGGCGGCCAGTGCGCCCCAACCGCGGTTACGACCCGTCCGCCATGTTGGGGTAAGGCTGTATGACGCGGGACGGTCGCGGGTCGCGCCAATCCTCGTGTGAGAGCGTAGGAGCGCCCGGCGACGATGTCCGGTATCGGTCGGGACGCGCGGCGCCGGCGCCGCGACGACGGGCATCACGGACACGGCACACGTAGCTACAGGCACGGCAGACATGACAAGGCATGTATGACAGGCATAACCGATATGAGGGGTGAGCCGGGCACGTGGGCATGAAGCGGATGATGGCGCGGCTCGGGGTAGGCAACGCCGACGTCGAAACGGTCCTGGACCGCCCCGAGGTCCTGCCCGGCGGTCTGGTCACCGGGACCGTGACCATCAAGGGCGGCAAGGTCGACCAGGAGGTCAACGAGATACGGGTCGCGCTCGAGGCCACCGTCGAGGTCGAGACCGACGACTCCACCTGGTACGAGAACGTCAGCTTCGGCACCCGCAGCATCGGCGGGAAGTTCACCATCGCCGCCAACCAGGAGACCAGCGGACGCTTCGAGCTGCCGGTTCCCTGGCAGACCCCCATCACCGACGTGGGTGGCTGGCACCTGCGCGGTATGAAAATCGGCGTGAAGACCACGGTGGACATTCCGGGCGCGATCGACCCCGGCGACCTCGACCCGGTGAGCGTGCGCCCGCTGCCCGTCCAGGAGGCGATCCTCGCCGCGCTCGGCGACCTCGGCTTCCGGTTCCACTCCGCGGACGTGGAGAAAGGCCGGCTGGCCGGCTCCGACCTGCCCTTCTACCAGGAGATCGAGCTGCACCCGGGCGGGGAGTACGCCCGTCGCATCAAGGAACTGGAAGTGACCTTCCTGGTCGACGCCGCGGGCGTGGACGTGGTGCTGGAGGCCGACCGGCGCGGCGGGCTGCTGCGCGCCGGCGGGGACGCGCTCAGCCGGCTGCGGGTCGGCCACCACGACACCGACCGGCATCACCTCTCCGGCCTGCTGCACGAGCAACTCCAGCATCTCGGCGCCCGCCGCGGCTGGTTCTAGGGTCTCCGGGACGTCTGCGCGGTGGCGTTCCCCTCGAGTACGCGGTGACGTCTCCGGTGCGCCGCCGGGAACCCGCCCGGGCGCGGCGAAGCGCACGGCTCCCGACCCGGACGCGGTTCGCGTTCCGTGAGGTACCGGCGGCCGATGCCGCCGATACCGCCGCCGAACCGTCCGCCCGCTGGTACGCCGCCGGCAGCGCCTGGTGCCGCGGGCGGGCCCGCCGGCAGGCCCGGCTGGCCGGCCGGCATCCGGTGTTCACCGCGATGCTGGCGGCGGCCGTCGTCGTCCGGCTGGCGGCGGTCGTCGGCTACGCACCCGCCCTGTGGTTCAACGACAGCTTCGAATACCTCGGGGTGGCGCTGCGGCCGGAGCCGTACGTGGTGCGGCCGTCGGGCTACAGCTTCTTCCTGATGCTGCTGGAACCGTTCCACAGCTTCCGGCTCGTCGTCGTCGTCCAGCACCTGCTGGGCCTGGCCGTCGCCGTCATGATCTACATGCTGCTGCGCCGGCACCGGACACCCGGCTGGCTGGCCGCCCTCGCCACCGGCCCGCAGCTCTTCGACGGATACCAGATCCAGATCGAGCACATGGTGATGGCCGAGACGCTGTTCACCGTCCTGGCGGTGGCGGCTGTGGTGGCCCTGCTGTGGTGGCGTCGGCCGACCACGGTCGCCGCCCTGGTCGCGGGCGGGCTGCTGGCGGGGGCATCCCTGACCCGCACGGTCGGCCTGCCGCTGGCGGTGGTGGCGGGCGGCTGGCTGCTGGCCCGCCGCCCGGGCTGGCGGCCGCTGCTCGCCTTCTGCCTGGCGCTGCTGATCCCACTGGGCTGCTACGGCGCCTGGTTCCAGGCGGTGCACGGGCGGGCCGGCATCGTCGGCAGCGACGGGGTCTTCCTCTATTCCCGGACGACGTCGTTCGTGGACTGTGCCCGCACGCACCCGCCGGCCGACCTGGCGGTCCTCTGCCCGCGGGAACCGCCTGAGGCGCGCCAGCCACCGTCGAACTACATCTGGCACGCCGGCACACCGTTGGACGGCGTTCCCGGCGAGGTTCTCAGCCCGGCCGGCGAGGTTCTCAGCCCGGCGGGCCAGGTTTTCAGCCCGGCGAAGGAATTGCTGGCCGGCAGGTTCGCCCGCCGGGCCATCGTGACCCAGCCGCTGGACTACGCCGGTATCGTGATAAAGGATTTCTCCCGGACGTTCGGGCCGCGGCTGACCGACTACCCCAATGCAGGCATGGTGCGTCCCTTCCTGTTCCACGTCCCACCCGACCCGGTCCCCGACCGGACGTACATTCCCGGTGGCAGCGCTTCCGAGGACGTCCGCGCCTACGAACACGGCGACGGCGCGCACCGTCTGCGCCAGCCGTTCGCCAGCTGGCTGGAGGGCTACCAGCTTCGGGTGGCCGTCCCCGGGCCGGCGCTGGGCCTGCTGCTGCTGGGCGCCGTCCTGGGCGCCGGATTGGCGGGCCGGTATCGTCCGCGCCTGCGCGCACCGCTGGTCCTGACCGCAGCCTTCGCGGTGACGCTGCTGCTCGTACCGCCGGCGACGGCCGGCTTCGACCACCGTTACGTCCTGCCCGCGCTCGCGTTCCTGGGAGCCGCGGCGGCGTTGGGCTGCCGGGTACTCGCCACCGGGATCGCCGGGCTGACGGCCAGCGACGGCAGGGCGGGCCCGTGCCATTAGTTGATCTTTCTCGGGTGGCCGCGGCGCTGCCCACCTACACGTTGGGCGCGGAACTCGGCAGCGGCGGGCACGGTCTGGTCCTCGCCGGGCACCACCAGGGCCTCGGCCGGGACGTGGCCATCAAGATCCTGCCCGCGACGGCGGACCCCGACCTACCCACCACCTTCGCCACCGAGGCACGGCTGCTGGCCGGGCTCGACCACCCGCACATCGTCCGGATCTACGACTATGTCGAGCGAGACGGCCTGTGCCTGCTCATCATGGAACTGCTCGCCGGGGGGACGCTGGCCCGCCGGCGCCGCACGCTGTCCGCCGAGGACGCCTGCGCGGTGGGGTTGGCCATCGCCGAGGCGCTGGAGTGCGCCCACGCCAGGAGCGTGCTGCACCGCGACATCAAGCCCGACAACGTGCTGTTCTCGGGCAACGGCCTGCTGAAGGTCACCGACTTCAGCATCGCGAAGATCTTCGATGCCACAACGGTCGCCACCAACACGATCGTCGGTACGCCGAGATACATGGCGCCCGAACAGCTGGGCGGCGGACGCCTGAGCCCGGCCACCGACCTGTACGCGCTCGGGATCATTCTCTACGAGATGCTCGCCGGCGCCCCGCCGTTCGGTCCGGACCTGTCCCTGCTGGCGCTGATCCGTCAGAAGGCCGACCGTCCCACACCGCCGCCCGCCGGCGTCCCCGAGCCCGTGGCCGCGACCCTCATGCGCGCTCTCGAGCGTGATCCGGCGCTACGGCATCCCAGCGCCCGGGCCTTCGCCCTCGATCTTGCCCGCGCCGCCGCCCTCGCGTACGGCCCACGCTGGACCAGCCGCTGCGAGATCGGCCTGCACGTCGCCGACGACGTCCGGGAGGCCGCGCGATACCCGGCCGGAGCGGGCGGGGCATCCGGGCTCGCCAGCAACCGGGCCGCCGCCGCGCCACCGGGCCAATCAACACCACCGGGCCGACCAACGCCTCCTCGGCCACCGGCCGGTCCGCCGGCCTCGGGCCGGCTGCCGGCGCCGGTGGCGGCGCCGGTGGGCATCGGCCGCGACATCAACCGGCAGGTCGCCCGGGATCTGGATGTCGGCCGACAGGCCGGCCGGGGGGAGGAGATCGGCCGGCAGGCCGACTGGGACGCCGACGTGACCGCGCGGCGTGTGCTCGAGCCCGTGCCGGCCGCCCCGCCGCCGGCGGTGATGGACGGCACCCGGCGCCGCCGGCGGCGTCGCCGGATCGTCGCCGTGGCCGCGGCCGTCCCGGTGGTCGCCAGCGTGGTCGCCGTTCTGCTGACCAGCCAGCCACCACGACCAGCAACGATCATAACGGTGGCCGGTACCGGCGTCGCCGGCTTCTCCGGCGACAACGGGCCGGCCACCGCGGCCGACCTGAGCAAGCCGGACGACCCGCTGGTGGACAACACCGGTGCCGTCTACTTCACCGACACCGGCAACAACCGCATCCGCCGCATCGGCGCCGACGGCATCATCACCACCGTCGCCGGCACCGGCACGTACGGCTTCTCCGGCGACAACGGGCCCGCCGCCCAGGCCCACTTCGCAACGCCCACGGACGTGGCCCGGGACCGGGCCGGCAACCTCTACATCGCCGACACCGACAACAACCGCATCCGCCGCATCAACGTCGTCGGAACCGTCACCACCGTCGCCGGCACCGGCACACCCGGCTACTCCGGCGACGGCGGACCGGCCACCGCGGCCCAACTGGCGAAACCGACCAGCGTGCTGGTGGACGCCGACGGCACCCTCTACATCGCCGACACCGGCAACCACCGCATCCGCCGCATCGGCACCAACGACGTCATCACCACCGTCGCCGGCAGCGGCACATCCGGCTACTCCGGCGACGGCGGACCGGCCACCGCCGCCCAGCTGGCCAGGCCCGGCGGCCTGGCGGCGGACACCGCCGGCAATCTCTACATCGCCGACAACGCCAACAACCGCATCCGCCGCGTCAGCTCCGACGGCGTCATCATCACCGTCGCCGGCAGCGGCACATCCGGCTACTCCGGCGACGGCGGACCGGCCACCGCGGCCCAACTGGCGAACCCGGGCAGTGTCGCGGTTACCGACGACGGGCGCGTCTACATCGCCGACACCGACAACAACCGGGTGCGCCGCGTCGACGCCGACGGCGTCATCACCACCGTCGCCGGCAGCGACGAGGCCGGCTACTCCGGCGATGGCGGGCCGGCCACCGCGGCCCGTCTGTGCGAACCCAACGGCCTGGGTCTGGACACCACCGAACGCCTCCTCTACATCACCGACAACTGCAACGACCGAATACGCCGGGTGATGGCGACCGGTTAGGCTGCCGGTTGCGGACGGCGCGGTCGCCATCCGCGACCATCTGTTCGGCACCTGATCCAGGCGCGTGTGTCGTCGGGCGCGCTTTCCGGCTCGACGGGTGTATCTGACGACGCACTCACCGTGATCGTCGCCGACAGCCGGCGGCAGTCTACCCAGAGCAGCGTTTATCCAGGTGGTCACTTACACAGACCGTCACCTCCAGGAAACATCGCCCATGTGACTACGCACAGCTACGTGACTCATGCCTCGGCATCTTGTCCCCGAGGGCGCTTCGCCGTGGGCGGCAGCCGTATTCTTCCGGAGCGTGTCCTCCCCCACTGGATTCGGCCCCGCCGGCCGGACCGCTGATTTCGTCCAGGTGCGCGACGGCGCGTTCCGGCTCGCCGGCAGACGCTTCCGCTTCTGCGGCACCAACAACTACTATCTGCACTACAAAAGCCAACGGATGACCGACAGCGTCCTGACCGACGCCGCCGCGCTCGGCCTGCGGGTGGTCCGCTGCTGGGGCTTCCTCGACGGAACTCCGGCGGACGGCGTGATACTGCAACCGGAGCCGTTCCGCTACGACGAGGACGGTTTCGAGCCGCTGGACCATGCCGTCTTCCGGGCCGGGCAACTGGGGCTGCGGCTGGTGATCGTCCTGACGAACAACTGGAACGACTTCGGGGGAATTCCCCGATACGCCACATGGTTCTCCGCCGAGCACGACGACTTCTTCCACCGCCACGCCATCAGGGAATGCTACCGGGCCTGGGTGACACACGTGATCAACCGGCGGAACCGGTATACCGGCGTGCCGTACAACCACGAACCGGCGGTGATGACCTGGGAGCTGGCGAACGAGCCCCGCTGCCCGTCCGACCCGTCCGGGGACACATTGGTCGCCTGGGCCGACGAAATGAGCAGATATGTCCGACAACTGGCCCTCCGCCAACTGGTCGCGGTCGGCGACGAAGGTTTCCACGGCCGTGCCGACACGGCCGACTACCCCGCATCCAACCAGGAGGGGGTGGTCTGGCACCGGCTCCTCAGGCTGCCCGGGATCGATTACGGAACATTTCACCTGCATCCCCAGCAGTGGGGCGAAAAATCGCCGGGATGGGGTGTCCGCTGGATTCACGACCACTTCCGGGAGGCCGCCGTGGCGGGTGTACCGGCGGTACTGGAGGAATTCTCCTGGCAGGACGACGGAATCGCCCGCGACACGGTCTACGCGGCCTGGACGGCCGCGGTCGAGGAGGCTGACGGTGACGGTGACCAGTTCTGGCTTCTCACCGGACGCAATGACGACGGTTCCCACTACCCCGACTACGACGGCCGTCGCGTGATCCACCCGTCGGCCACCGCCGCGCTTTTCGCCGGGCACGCCGGGCGGATGTCCCGTCCTGGCCGGGAGTTCCCGTCCCGGCCGGCGTAGAACTCACCATCCCGGAGCGGGACCCGGCCGGACCGGAAATCCGGCCGGACGGCGAGACCGTCACTGCCCGACTCAGGGCACGTCGGCCTGCTGAACGGCCTACCGCGGCCTGCAACGGCCTACGTCGCCCCAGGTCCGGGCCGGTCGGCCCAGGTCGGGGCCGGGCGTCAGCGCTGACAACGGAATCACCACAAGACACCACCGCCTACCCGCGGCGATACGGCCGCGGGACCGCCGGTAAGCTACGGCAGCCGTCGTATCGCCGACGGTTTACACCTACTCCGGTCCGGCTGACGTATTGTTTCGAGGACCGTGATCAGACTCCTGTGGGGGGAGCCGCGTGACCACGTCCGAGCATCTCATGCGTCGGGAATCCCTGGAGTGGGCCAACTCCGTCGCGCACGAGACGATGCCGTTGACCGAATCCCGGAAACGGTCGGTATGGCGACCCGGTTTCAGTTCGTTTCTGATCGGCTTCACGGTGTTCGGTGCCTTCGGATGGTGGGCCTGGGCCCGCGACCCCGATTTCGGCTTCATGGGCTGGATAGCGGCCGTGGTCTGGACGTTGCCCATCGTAAACACCGTCATCGGTATGTACGGAAGCGTGCGCACGGCCGTTCGGCTGCGCCGCGAGCGTAAACTACCGGTCACCGCGGCAATCGTCCGCGACCCGCTGATCGTGGTCGTCCCGACGGTGGGGCGTCACGACACCTACCCCGCCCTCGAACGAGTCGTCCGCTCCTTCTGCCGGTACCTGCCGGACTACTTCCCCCACCTGCGGGTGGACGTGGTCGTCGAGGAGGGCTGCGCCGCCTACGACCGGATCGTCGCGCTGGCGGCGACGGACCACCTGATCCGCGTGGTGACCGTACCCCGCGGCTACCGCACCCCGAACGGCACCCGGTTCAAGGCCCGCGCGAACCACTACGCCCACGAGCTGCGTTACGCCGAGGGCGAGGCCAGGGGGGACGTGTGGGTGCTGCACATGGACGACGACACCGGCGTCAGCTCCGACACCGCCGAGGCCATGGCCCGTTTCCTCAACGCCCAGTGGCTCGCCGGTGAGAATGCCCGCCACCTCGCCCAGGGGGTGTTGAGCTACCCGCGGGAACACGCGGTGAACAAGCTGACCTGGCTGGCCGACGCGGTCCGCCCAGGCTGCGACATCAGCCTGTTCGCGGCCACCACCGGCCGTGGCGTGCCCCGCGCCGGGCTGCACGGGGAACTGCTGCTGGTCCGGGCATCGGTGGAGGCGGCCACCGGCTGGGACTTCGGGCCGCAGGCCATCGTCGAGGACGCCCAGTTCGCCCTGCTCTTCTGCGGCCGTCACCCCGGCGGCAGCGACTGGTTCCCCGGCCGCTCCTACGGCGCCTCCCCGGCCACCGTGGCCGACTTCATCCGGCAGCGGGAGCGCTGGTCCTGGGGGCTGTTCCGGCTGGCGTTCGACCGTGGCGTCCCGCTGCGCCACCGGCTGCTGCTGCTGCACAACGTGCTGATCTGGGCATGCGGGCCGATCCAGCACCTGGCACTGATCCTCCTGGTCGGCTCGTTGCTCGGGGACACCGACACCACGCCGGTCAGCGCCGCGCTGCTGCCCGTCTGGGCGGCCAACATGGCCTACAGCATCTGGCTCTACTGGGAAGGCATGAAGATCAACATATCGGCCTCGGCGGACCCGCGGCACCGCTGGTGGGAGCCGCCCTGCCTGCTGCTGCTGATCCCGCTCTTCTCCCTGCTGGAAGCGATCGCGGTGTTCCGGGGGATGGTCCGTTTCCTGCGGGGCGGCGAGTCCACCCTCAACGTGATCGCGAAACCGATGTGATCAGGCTGGGCACGGCCGGCGCGACGCTGGCCGCCGTGTTTGTCATGACCATCGCGGGCACGGGCTGCGCCGCCGCGCCCCAGGACCGCACCCCCGCCTTCCACCCGGCCGCGCCACCGCCGGCCACCGCGACAGCCGGCCCGCAGACAGGGGCGGGGGCAGGTCCCACCGTCGCCTACCCCTGGCAGCCCGGCCGGCCCGAGCTCGGCGTCCAGGTCTACTGGGATGACAATCCCGACGAGCCCGTCGAACTGGTCCGCGCCAAGGCCCGCCAGGTCGTCGACTACGTCGTCGGCCTTGAGGCCAACGCGCTGTGCGTCTCCTTCCCCTTCTTCACCGACACGGCCCGCTCCAACGCCGTCCGCGGCGGCCGGACCACCCCCACGCCGGAGCGTCTCGGTATCCTCCTGGACGAGGCCAGACGCTCCGGCCTGCGCGTCACCCTGCGCCCGACGCTCGACGAGCGCACCCTGACCGCCGCCAACCCGCTGGACTGGCGCGGCACGATCAGGCCGGGTGACCGGGACGCCTGGTTCGCCTCCTACCGCCGCTTCCTCACGCCCTACCTGGCCCTTGCCGCACGCACCGGCGTCGCCACCGTGGTGATCGGCACGGAACTCAGCTCGCTGGAAGGCGACCCGCGCTGGGCGGAGCTGGCCGCGTACACCCGGACCCTGTTCGGCGGCGAGACCGGGTACGCGTTCAACTGGGACGTGTTCGTGCACACCGCGGTCCGGATGCCGGTGGACCGGGTCGGGGTGGACGCCTACCCGGAGCTGCCGCTGTCCGACGACGCCTCCGTGGCGGAGCTGGCCGCGGGCTGGCACTCCTGGCTGGACCGCCGGGCCCGTGGTCAGATGCCCAACCTGCTGCTGTACGAGGTGGGCGCTCCCGCGCAGGACGGCATCTACCGGCATCCGGCCAACCCGAACAACGGCGGCCCGGTCAACGAGGTCGTCCAGCAACGGTGGTTCGCCGCCGCCTGCCAGATGGCGCGGGAGCGCTCCCTGGCCGGCCTGTACTGGTGGCGAGTGGACTTCCACGCCGATCCCGCCACCGTCGACCCGCTGCGGGACCGGCACGAGTCGTTCGCCGGCAGGGCCGCCGAACAGACGATCCGGGGCTGCTTCTCGGGCTGGAGGGCGGTACGCTGAGCTCTTCCCCATCACGTGCGGTAATCGGCGTGTTCGGTGTCGCGGTGCTCGCGGTGATGCTGCAGAGCACCGGGGGATTCCGCGCGGAACTGCTCGGGCCGGATCTTCTCCTGGCCGCCAGTGGCTACCTGACCGCCCGCGTCCTGCTGGCCGCCTGCTCCCGGGCCACAGCGGCGCGCGAACGGCACGGCCGCGAACACGCCCACCCCGCCCCCGGCCTGGGCGGTGTCTACCGTGGCCATGTCAGGGAGCACGTCAAGCAGCGGCTCCCGCTGCTGCTGTTCACCCTCGTCGCCACCGTCGGGCTCGCCGTGCTGCTCAGCCCGCCCGGCCAGGCGCGGCAGCTCGGCCCGCAGGCGGTCGCCGGCCTGGCGCACATGGGGAACTGGTTCGACCTGGTGTCGCGGAACTGGCTGGCCGGCGCTGGCGGCGACTGGTACGCCGACCGGCCCGCTCAGCTCGACCCGCTGGGCCTGCTGTGGCTGCTCGGCCTGATCGAACAGTTCGCCATCGCCGGGCCGCTGCTGCTGGTCGGCATCTGGTGGGCCGCCCGGCTGGTCGGCCGGCCGGGACGTACCGGCCGGACGGCCGGGACGGCGGGGCTGGCCGCGGCCGGCACCGTGCTGCTCGCCGCCGGCGCCTGCCTGGTCGGCCCGGCCCGGGCCGCCGCCGGCGCGGGCCGGGCCGAACTGGCCCTGGGCAGCCACGTCCGGGCGGCCGAATGGCTGTTGGGCGCCGCGGCAGCCGCGGTGGTGGTGGCTGTGCGGCTCCGCCGCGCGGAGCGGGCCCGCGGCGCGCAGGCCCAGCACGATCAGTACGCGCGCGTCCAGCCGGTGGCGATGGCGGTGCCGGCCGCTTCCGGCGAGCCCGCCGACGGCCGCACCCAGGCACGGCGGTCCTGGTGGGCGGCGTCGGCCGGGACGGTCGCGCTGGCCGTGCTGGTCACCGACGGGATCATCGCCACCACGCGCCCCGCCGACTGGCTGCGGGGAGGGGGGCCGGCCGTCGCCGCTGGCGCCGGCGCGCTGCTGCTGGCCAGCGTGGACCGCCCGCCGCCGCCGGCCCGTCACAACCCGTTGCAGTGGCTGCTCGGCCGAGGCGTGCCGGTGGAGCTGGGCGGGCTGGGCTACCCGCTCCTGCTCCTGCACCTGCCGGTGTTCTGGGTGCTGGCGACCGCGTTCCCGCAGGTACGGCCGCATGCCCTGCTGGTGGTCGGCGGTGGGCTGGCCGCGCTCCTCGGGCTGCTGCTGCAGGACGCGGTGGTCGGCCGGCTGCGGCCGCGCCGGTGGTCGCTGCGGTGGACCGCCCCGGTGCTGGTGGTGGCCTACACCGCCGTCGCGGTCGGTGGGGCATGGCTGCCCGACCTGGTCGAGCAGCGGTCGCGGACGGGGAGGCAACCGGTGGTGCTGGTGCTGGGCGGATCGTTCGCCGGCGATCTGGCCACCGCGGTCGGCCGGCGCGGCTCCGGCCGCTACCCGGTGGTGGACCGCTCGCTGCCCGGCTGCGGGCTGTTCCCGGCACCGCCGCCGGTGACACCACGGGCCCACGTCAGCGCCGACGCCCAACTGCCGGTATCGGCGCGGGCAGCGGCGGGGCCGGCGCGCAACTGCGCGCACTGGGACCGCTACTGGCGCTCCCAGATCGCCGCCAGCCGACCCGACGTCCTGCTGGTCGACCTGAGCGGGGACGCGGCGGCGCGGCTGGTGGGCACCACGGTCGTCTCCCCCTGTGACGTCGGCTACCGGCAGGTCTACCGGGAGCGGCTGGCCGCGGCCGCGCGCCTGTGGGAGCAGGAGGCTCCCGGCCGGCCGGTGCTGCTGGCCAACAGCCGCCGTGCCACCGGGGACACCGACCTGGTGTCCAGCCGCTGCTACAACGCGCTGGTCGCCGAGGCCGCTGGCCGGTATCCGCAGATCCTGCCGCTCGACGTCGACGCGGCGCTGTGCCAGGGGGAGCACTGCTGGGACCGCACCGCCTCCGGTGGCCCGTTCTACGTCGACGCCGTCCATCTGACCACCGCCGGCATGCGCCAGCTCGCCCCGTGGCTGGAGACGACGATCAGCCGGGCGGCGCTGCCGGCCCCGACCGCGCCCGCCAGCGTCGCCGGGGGCACGGCCCCGGTGCGCGCGGGCCGTTGACCAGGCAGGACGATGACCACGTCTCCGTGGACGACGACCGCCTCCAGGGAAGGGCCGACCGCCGCGTCCGGAGGAGATGTCGCGGTCGGAGGAAACATCACGGTCGGAGGAGAATCATGCGGACGACAACCCCACTTGGAACGATCACCTGGACGATCGCCCGGGCCACGGCGTCCAGCGGCACGGTGTCCCGGAGCGCGGGGCGCGCAGGCACGATGACGGCTGTGACAAACCGGTGGAGGCGGACGTGACGGGCACGAACAGCTCCTTCGAGAGCATGCGTGACGCCCTGACGCCGCAGGACCCGCGGACGATCGGCCCCTACCGCCTGCTCGGTGTGCTCGGCGGCGGCGGGATGGGCCGGGTGTACCTGGGCCAGTCCCGTTCGGGGCTGCTGGTCGCGGTCAAGACGGTGCGCGCCGACATGGTGGAGGAGCCCGGCTTCCGGGAGCGTTTCGCCCGGGAGGCCGCAGCCGCCCGGCAGGTCAGCGGTGTGTACACGGCGTCCCTGGTGGACGCCGACGCCGCCGCCGAGATGCCGTGGCTGGCCATCGCCTACGTCCCGGCGCCGTCGCTGTCCTGGCTGGCCCGCCGGGCCGGGCCGCTGCCGGTCGAGGCGGTGCTGTGGCTGGCGGCCGGGATCGCCGAGGCGCTGGAGTCCATCCACCGGGTGGGCCTGATCCACCGGGATCTCAAGCCGTCGAACGTGCTGGTGACCCGGGAGAACCCGAAAGTGATCGACTTCGGGCTGGTCCGGTCGTCGGTCGGCAGCGCGCAGCTCACCCAGGCCGTGATCGGGACGCCGCACTACATGTCCCCGGAGCAGGCCCTGGACACCGCGTCGGTGACCCCGGCCACCGACGTGTACTCCCTCGGTGCCACCCTGCTGTACGCGGCGACCGGCCGCACCGCCTATTCCGGCGACACACCGGTCAACGTGCTGGCCCAGCTGCTCTCCCGGCCACCGGACCTCTCCGGCATCCCGGCGGAGCTCACCGATCTGCTCCGCCGCTGCATGCAGCGCGACCCGGCGCGCCGGCCCACACCGAACCGTCTGCTGGAGGAGATCGACAGTCGCTGGCAGCAGGCGCCGACCGGTTTCGGCGCGCGGCACTGGCTGCCACCCACCGTCTACGATCTGGTGGACGCCTACGAACGGGGGCACCGCCCGGACTCCCGGGACAGATCCTCCGGCCCGGCCGGCTCCGGCGGGCGGTCGGTCAGCTCTGGCGGACAGCCGGCCGATCCCGGCGGGCAGCCACCTGTTCTCGGCGGAAAGCCATCGACTGCCGGCGAAAAGCCGCCCGTGGTACAGACCGGAGCGGGGCAGGCCCGGGCCGGGCAGAGCGAGGCGGACCAGGCCCGGGGCCGCCGTCCACCGGCGGACGCGCCGGTGGACGCGGACGACCGGGACAGCACGACCCTGACCAGGACGCCACCAGGGCTGCCTGCGCCACCGGTGCGGCCCGGACCGCCACCCACCCCCCGGGAGCCGGTCTTCGACCCGCCGGGGCGACGTTCCACCCCGCTCTCGCCGACACCGCCGTTGCCGTGGGAGCCGCTCCCACCGGACGACCGCACCGGCCGGGCCGGCACCGGCGCAGGCACCGGCCAGGAACACGCGGGCCGTACCGACCGCGAGTACACGGGCCGTACCGAGCGCGCGGACTGGGAGCAGACCGGCGACCGGCCCGCACCCGCGCCCGCGCGGCCGCACCGGCGGAGCCTGCTGCGGGCGGGCGGCGCCATCGCCGTGGCCGCGGCGGCCGGGGCGGGCACGTGGGGGGCGGTGCGCCTGCTCGGTTCCAGCGACGACGGCGACGGCCCGCGGCCGTGGGTCTTCACCACCGGCGGGGAGGTGTACTCCTCCCCCGCGGTCGAGGCGGGCGTGGTCTACATCGGCAGCAACGATCACTACCTGTACGCCATCGACGCGGTCACCGGCCGTGAACGCTGGCGGTATGCCGCCGGCGAGGCGATCACGTCCTCCCCGGCGGTCGCCGGTGGCACGGTCTACGTCGGCTGCAACGACACCTACCTGCACGCGGTGGACGCCGCGACCGGGAAGGCGCGCTGGCGGTTCCCTACCGGGGCGGCGATGCACTCCTCCCCGACGGTGGTGGACGGGGTGATCTACATCGGCTGCCGCGATCACAACCTGTACGCCGTCAACGCGCTCACGGGCCGCGAGCGCTGGCACTTCACCGCCGGCGACTGGTTCAACTCGTCACCCACAGTGATCGGCGGCGGAGTGTACGTCGGCTGCCGCGACCGCAACATCTACGCGCTGGACGCGGTTACCGGCCGGAAACGCTGGCAGCGCACCACAGGCAGCACCGTCGACTCCTCCCCCACCGTCTCCGGCGGCATGCTGTGGATCGGCGCCGACGACCACAGCGTCTACGCCCTGAAGACCACGGACGGGACACCCACTTGGCAGTTCACCGCGGACAACGGCGTGGTCTCGACACCCACCCTGGTGGACAAGGTGCTGTACGTAGGCAGCGACGACGGCAACCTGTACGCGCTGGACGCGGACACCGGCCGGGCCCGCTGGCGGTTCCACACCGACAACGGCATCCGTTCCTCACCCACGGTGTCCGGCGAGCTGGTCTACGTGGGCAGCCGGGACCGCTACGTGTACGCGGTGGACATCGTCACCGGTGAGCAGCAGTGGAGGTTCGCCACCCGGGCGCCGGTGGACGACTCCTCGCCGGTGGTGGCGGACGGTCTGCTCTACATCGGCAGCCTGGATCACAACGTCTACGCACTGGACGCGGCCACCGGCGTCGGTCTGTGACCACAACCTGTAATTACTGATCGCGATCACCGACTCGTCTCCGACAACCCGGATGCAACGGGGACGGACGGGGTACCGTCAAGATAGTTGAACGCTCAACAGAACGCCGCTCGGTGGCTCGACGGGGCGTCACCCGACGTGACGCAGCGGCGTTCGACGGCGGACAACGCCCGCGGTACCCGGTGGTACCCCGGCAGCGCCCAGGTGTCGAACGGTCCGAGGAGGAGATCATGGGCATCCACCGCCTCAACCACGTTGTCCTCTACGTCCGTGACGTCGCGCGTACCACCGCCTTCTACACCGACGTCCTGGACTTCCGGGTGACGATGGCGATCCCCGGCAGGGCCGCCTTCCTGCAGGCACCGGACTCCACCAACGACCACGACATCGGCCTGTTCGAGCTCGGCGCGGACGCCGGTAGCTCGCCGGCCGGACGGTCGACCGTGGGCATGTACCACATCGCCTGGGAGGTCGCCACCCTCACCGACCTGGAGAACGCGGCCCGCCGGCTCGTCGCGGCGGGGGCGCTGGTCGGCTCGTCCGACCACGGCACCACCAAGAGCCTGTACGCCCACGACCCGGACGGCCTGGAGTTCGAGGTCGTCTGGGTGGTCCCCGCGCACCTGCTCGACGACGCCGCGGTCGCCGCGAACCGCGTCGGTACCCGACCGCTGGACATCGCCAGGGAGAAGGCGCGCTACGGCGCGGACACCCGCGGCGGCCTCGGGATCTCCGTCCCGCTCGGCGTCACGGTCTGACGCGGGCCGGCCGCTTCAGGCGGCCACCGCGTCCGCCGCCTGGCGGGTCTCGGCGAGGATGAGGTCGGCGACGTCGGTGAGCCGCCCGCGCCGGGCGAAGGCCCGCCGCTGCCGGGCCGCGGCGCTGCCCCGGCCGACCGCGCGGCGGGCGAGGTTGTGGATCAGCTCCCAGTCGCCGGCGTGCTCGAGCTCGGCGCGCACCTCGTCCACCAGCCGGTACAGCAGATCCCGGGCCGGTACCGGCACCGCCGCGGCCACGTCGACGAGGTCGCCCTCGATCCCGGACCGGGCCGCCCGCCAGGCGGCCGCCCGCAGCAGTTCCGTCCGCCACGGCGGGGCCGGCGCGCCGGCCCCGACCGCCAGGGCGGCCCGGCGCACGAGCGCGCGGAACAGTCCGGCGACGAGGATGACGGTGTCGACGTCCGGGCACGCGTCACAGACCCGCAGCTCGACGGTGGGCAGGTGCGCGGAGGGACGGACGTCGAAGTAGACCATACCCGGGTCGCTGATCACCCCGGATGTGATCAGGTCCGCGACGACCTGGTCGTATTCGGCCGCCGTGCGGAACGGTCCGGTGACGCCGGCGGTCGGCCACCGCTGCCAGACCAGGGTGCGCACGCTCGCGTAGCCGCTGTCCGCGCCCTGCCAGTACGGGGAACTCGCCGACACCGCCAGCAGCGTCGGCAGCCACAGCGCGACCCGCGCGGCCACCGCGATCGCGAGCTCCCGGTCGGCGACCTCGACGTGCACCTGCGCGCCGCAGATCGCCTGCTCCCGGGCGAGGAGCTGGTAGTCGGTGAGCATCCGCTGGTAGCGCGGGTACCGGCTGATCTCGGGCGCGTCCCGGTCGACCAGGGGGACGGTCCCCGCGGACGCGGGACCGAGCCCGAGCGGTTCGCCGGCCACCACCAGTTCGCGCCGCAGCTGGAGCAGGCTGCCGCGCAGATCGGCCAGATCGGTGCACGGGCGACTGTTGGACTCCACCACCGACGTCAGCAGTTCGGCGGTGAAACACTCCTTCGCGACGCGCTCGAGGATCGCCGGAGCCCGCGGCACGAGCCGTCGGGAGGCGAGATCCAGGATGTGGAACTCCTCCTCGACGCCGACGGTCGCGATGCGCGCGTCGCCCATGAACGAAGACGCTACGACCATCCGGCGTCCCGGGCAGCCCACGGCGCCGGCCGGCGTCCGCTGGCCGGCCGTCCACCAGGCCAGCCGGCCAGCGGATCAGCCGGCTACCCGGTCAGTTGTCCACGAGGGTGGCGGTGGAGACGATGTTGCCCCGGGTCGCCCTGGAGTACGGGCACAGGGCGTGAGCCTGCTCGACGAGCGTGGCGGCCACGTCCCGGTCGACCTGCTCGATCTCGGCCTCGATCGCGACGGCGAGGGCGAACCCGTCGTCGTCCGGGCCGATCTCGACCCGGACGGTGACCGCCGACGCGGAGACATCGACCTTCGCCCGCCGGGCGACCGCCTTGAGCGCACTGTGAAAACACGCGGCGTAGCCGGTTGCGAACAACTGCTCCGGATTGGTGCCCGGGCCGTCGTCGCCGCCGAGCCCCTTGGGCAGGGACAGGCTCAGGTCCACCCGCCCGTCGCTGGACGCCACCCGTCCCTCACGCCCGCCCCACGCGGTGGCCTCAGCCGTGTACAGAGCCGTCATCACGATCTCCTCAGGTGTGGATCCGATGGCCCGTGCGCCAGACGCGCACGATCCGGATCATCCGGGTGGAACACCGGCCGGCACCTTTTTCGTCCGGGTGGCTCACACAGCGCACCGGTCCGTTCGGGTCGCTGTATGGCGTTCGCCACCGTCAAATGATGACAAAAAGACTTCGATTGATTACTTTTAGTAAAGATCCAATGAATATCGATTACAAATAGTCATTATTTGTAGCCATCATGAAACCCCTTGTAGGCAGCAGTGACCAGTAGTGTCACAATGCAACCTCGCCAGTACTTCTGGCGACATCGCCGGCAGCAACGATGTGATCTTCTGGACGAAGGAGCCGAACCAGCGCCAGCAGGCCACATACTGCCCGCCCGCAGCCGGATCTCTCCGAGGGGGACCATCATGGTGTTACTGAACGCAGCCAATATCGCAACAGACGGCCCGACGGGCATCGGGCGGCCCGGTGCTGTCAGAACGCCCGACCCGTCGGCCGGCACGCCCGCCGTCGGGTACGACAACGACGCCGGCCGGCACCCGGCCGGCGACAGCCACATCGGCCGGCGGGTGCGCGTCCCCAAGACCGCCGAACTGGTCGCCGCCCGCCTGCGGCGCCAGATCGTGCGGGGCGAACTGGTCGAGGGGGACGCCCTACCCCCGGAAGCCGTGCTGATGGGGCAGTTCGGGGTCTCACGCCCGACCCTGCGGGAGGCCTTCCGCGTCCTGGAGTCCGAAGCGCTGATCAGCGTCCGGCGCGGGGCGCACGGAGGCGCCCGGGTCCACACGCCCAACGGTGACGTCGCCGCCCGCTACGCCGCGCTCGTCCTGGAGTACCGCGGCACCACCATCGCCGACGTCCACCAGGCCAGGGCGCTGCTCGAGCCGCCCTGCGTCCGCCGGCTCGCGCAGCGGCACACCGAGGAGGACCTGGCCAGGCTGCGGGCGGCGCTCGCCGCCGTCGAGGCGGCCACGGCGGACGCTGACCGGCCGGCGGCCCGCACCCGGCCCGACCGGGCCACCACCGCGCTCACGGCGCCCGCCGGCGGGCCGGCCTGGGAGGCCCGCGCTCCCGCGGTGTCACGGTCCGCGGTAGCGGACTTCCACGGCCTGCTGGTGGAACTCGCCGGCAACCAGACCCTGATCGTGCTCGTCGGGATGCTGCGCCACATCATCGACATGGCCCGAGAGGAGACATCGGGCGCCGGTTCCAACGCCGGCACCAGCACCAGCACCAGCACTGGCACTGGCATCACGGCACGGCCGGGCACACCAGCGGCCGGGGACGACGGCCGCCAGCCCTACCGGCAACTGGTGGCGCTGATCGAGGCCGGCGCGGCGGACGAGGCCGAGGCGCTGTGGCGGCGTCACCTGCTGGCGACGACGCCCACCCCCGAGCGCGCCCCGGCAACCGTTGCCGGCCCGCGGGCCGAAATCCCCGAGCCGGCCGAGGACCATCGACGGCCCGGCCATGCCTCCGCCGCGTCACGGGAAGCCGAAATCCCCGGAGCGCCGCTGTTCGATGAAGCGGCGCCACCGGATAGGTAATGTGGATCAGGTGACGCGCGCGGAGGCCGACTCCCTGGTCGAGGTCCTCGACCTCGACCTCATCGAAACCAACATCTTCCGCGGTTGGTCGTGGCACACGGCGCCGACCCGGGTGTTCGGGGGCCACGTCGCGGCGCAGGCGCTCATCGCCGCCGGCCGGACAGTCGCCCCTGATCGTCCGGTGCACTCGCTGCACGCCTACTTCCTGCTGCCGGGCGATCCCAGCGCGCCGATCATCTACGATGTGGATCTGATCCGCGACGGACGGTCGTTCACGACGCGGCGGGTGGTCGCCATCCAGCACGGCCGGGCGATCTTCCACCTGTCCGCCTCCTTCCAGCGCGTCACCGACGGCCCGGAGCATCAGTCACCCATGCCGCCGTCACCGCCGCCCGAGGAACTGCCCGCTCCCCTGCCCGAAGAGCTGCCCGGGTGGTCCCTGTCGAACGGCGGGAGCATCGAGCCCTTCTTCTCCCGCTACCTCGACGTCCGGCTCGCGCCGACCGAAGGAGCGGACGGCTCTGTCCAACAGCCCGTGTGGTCCTCACACGGGGAGCCGCACAGCCCCCACCAGCGGATGTGGTTCCGCGCCCGCGGGACACTGCCCGCCGACCCGCTCTACCACGTCTGCGCGGTCACGTACGCGTCCGACCTGCGGCTGATCACGACGACCCTGCTCCCGCACCGGTCGACGGACGGCCGGACGATCTCGCTGGCCAGTCTCGATCACGCCATGTGGTTCCACCGTCCGTTCCGCGCGGACGAGTGGCTGCTCTACATCCAGGACAGCCCGTCGGCGGCGGGCTCCCGGGGCTTCGCCCGCGGCGAGATATACACCGCCGACGGCCGGCTCGTCGTCTCGGTCGCGCAGGAAGGCCTGATGCGCGTCCACTCCTGACAGTGAGGATGTAGGCGAGCCCCGCCGACCCACCGGCCCGGCGACCAGGGCAGACCTGATCTGGCCATAACGGATCAGCTCATGGCGGTAGGGCCATCACGGCAACCGGGTGACCGGGTGACCGGGCAGCTTGCTTCCCCGTCTGAGCCCACGGTGGGCACCCGGCGTCGGCCAACGGCCGGTGGCTCCCCGGCCACGTTTTCCGTGCTCTTTCGTGCTCCTTCGCGCTCTGCCGTATTCGGCGTCACCAGGGCGTCAACGCCGCTGGTGGCCGGCTCCCGTGAGGTCGATGCTGCCGATGCGGCAATACGGCAATCGGCGCGATCCGGGGAGTTCATGGTGCCAGCGCTCGCGGGTGACAGCCCGGGTATCCGGCGTGTCGCGTCTGTTCCCGGGACATCCCGGTCAGGGCCTGCGGCGAGACCCGATACCGGTGTCACCATCGGCACTCGGGCACTCGGGGCACTCGGATTCCTGGGCACCGGGTATCCGGCATCCGGACGGCCGGGCGTGGCGGGGTTGCCGTCACCCGAGGGGAGCGCCGCAGCCCGGTCGGTCCCCGCGGTGGCAGCGGGACGTGGCAAAAGGAGCAGGCGGTGCGTGACCTGGTTTTCATCTTTCTGATCATCGTGATGTTCGCGGTGCTGGGGCTCGTCGTACGAGGGGTGGAACGGCTGTGACCGCCGAGAACCTGACCGGGCTCGTCCTGGTGACCGCCCTGGTGGTCTTCCTCGTGGTCGCCCTGCTTTTCCCGGAGAAGTTCTGACTTTCCTCGAAGAAATTCGGACCCGCCGGACCAGCGACGCGCCACGGCCCGCCCGGCCACGGACCGCGCGATCGTTGCCACGATTGTGTTTCCTCCGAGCCCGGGCTTCCGGTCGACAAGGGGTCACTGAATGAACACCACGACGGCGGGAGTCGTCTTCGCCGCCTCGCTCGCCGTCGCCCTCGGCCTGACCTACCGGCCGTTCGGCGACTACCTGGCCCGGGTGTACACCTCCGAGCGTCACCTGCGGGCCGAAAAAATGACTTATCGGCTGGTCGGCGTCGATCCGGACGCAGACCAGCGATGGAGCGTCCACCTGCGCGCTGTACTCGCGTTCTCGTGCGTGTCAGCGCTCTTCCTGTACGTTTTTCTCCGCCTGCAGGGCCGGCTGCCGTTCAACCTCGGTTTCGACGGGATGGCGCCGGGACAGGCGTTCAATACCGCGGCCAGCTTCGTCACGAACACCAACTGGCAGTCGTACGCCGGCGAGTCGACGCTCGGGTACCTCGCGCAGATGGCGGGTCTGGCGGTGCAGAACTTCGCCAGCGCTGCGGTCGGCATCTCGGTGGCGATCGCCCTGGTCCGCGGGTTCTCCCGCAGCCACACCGACCGGCTCGGCAACTTCTGGGTGGACCTGGTCCGCACCGTCGTCCGTGTCCTGCTGCCGATTTCCGTCATCGGTGCGGTCGTCCTGGTCGCCGGTGGTGTCGTGCAGAACTTCCACGGCGTCCGGACGGTGTCGACCATCGCCGGCGGCGGCCAGGCCATAACCGGCGGCCCGGTGGCCAGCCAGGAGATCATCAAGGAGCTCGGCACCAACGGTGGCGGTTTCTACAACGTCAACTCCGCCCATCCGTTCGAAAATCCGACGGTCTGGACCAACTGGCTACAGATATACCTTCTGCTGGCGATCCCGTTCGCTCTGCCGAGAGCTTTCGGAAAAATGGTCGGTGACACCCGCCAGGGTCTCGCGATCGTCTCCGTCATGGCCGTTCTGGCGATAACCGGGGTGTTTCTGGTCAACGGTTTCCAACTGGCCCACCACGGTACGGTCCCGACCGCTGTCGGCGCCGCGACCGAAGGCGTCGAAACCCGTTTCGGGGTGTCGGGCTCGGCCACCTTCGCAGCCGCCACCACGCTGACGTCCACCGGCGCGGTGAACTCCGCGCACGACTCCTACACCGGTCTCGGCGGCGCCGTCCTGCTGCTGAACATGATGCTCGGGGAGATCGCCCCGGGCGGCGCCGGGTCGGGGCTGTACGGAATGCTGGTCGTCGCCGTGCTCGCGGTGTTCGTCGGCGGTCTGATGATCGGGCGAACGCCCGAGTACCTGGGCAAGAAAATCGCCGCGCGGGAGGTGAAGTTCGCCGCGCTCTACATTCTCACCACGCCGGCGCTGGCCCTCGGCGTCACGGCGGTGGCCATGGCGCTGCCCGGCGAACGGGCGAACATGCTGAACTCCGGCGCGCACGGGCTGTCCGAGGTGCTGTACGCGGCCACCTCGGTGGCGAACAACAACGGCTCGGCGTTCGCCGGCCTCACCGTGAACACGGCCTGGTGGAACACGGTGCTGGGGATCTCCATGCTGCTCGCCCGGTTCCTGCCGGTGGTGTTCGTCCTGGGCCTGGCCGGCAGCCTCGCCCGGCAGAAGACGGCCCCCGTGTCGAGCGGGACGCTGCCCACCCACCGGCCGTTGTTCGTCGGCCTCGTCACCGGTGTCGCGTTCGTCGTCGTCGCCCTGACCTACTTCCCGGCCATCGCCCTCGGGCCGTTCGCGGAAGGCCTGCACTGACATGCTCACGACCGCCGCGTACGACAACCCCGCCGGCCCAGCGGGCAACCCCGGCTCCGGCCCCGGCTCCACCCACTCGCCCCGGCGGGCCTCCGGTGGCCTGCTCGACCCGCGGATGCTGCTGCGCTCCACCCCGCAGGCGCTGCGGAAACTGAACCCGGCCACGCTGTGGCGCAACCCGGTGATGCTCATCGTCGAGATCGGCGCCGCGTTCACCACCGTGCTCGCGGTTGCGGACCCCACCGTGTTCGCCTGGCTGATCGTCGGCTGGCTGTGGCTGACCGTGCTGTTCGCCAACCTCGCCGAGGCCGTCGCCGAAGGACGCGGGAAGGCGCAGGCCGCCGCGCTGCGCAGGGCCAAGACCGACACGATCGCCCGCCGGCTCGTCGGCTGGGCACCCGGCCAGCCCGCCGAGACGGCCCGGACCGAGCGGGTACCCGCGCCGGACCTGCTGCGGGGCGACCGTGTGGTGGTGGAGGCCGGCGAGTTCATCCCCGGTGACGGCGACGTCGTCGAGGGCATCGCGAGCGTGGACGAGTCCGCCATCACTGGCGAGTCCGCGCCGGTGATCCGTGAGTCCGGAGGCGACCGGTCCGCGGTGACCGGCGGCACCCGGGTGCTGTCGGACCGGATCGTCGTCGAGATCACGCAGCGGCCCGGGGAGAGCTTCATCGACCGGATGATCGGCCTGGTGGAGGGCGCGAACCGGCAGAAGACCCCGAACGAGGTCGCGCTGAACATCCTGCTGGCCTCGCTGACCATCGTCTTCCTGCTCGCGGTCGTGAGCCTCCAGCCACTGGCGATCTTCTCCCGGGCGCAGCAGCCCGGCATCCCCGACAGCGCCGCCCTGGACGCCGACGGCGTCACCGGGATCGTGCTGGCGGCGCTGGTCGTCTGCCTGATCCCCACCACGATCGGCGCGCTGCTGTCGGCGATCGGCATCGCCGGCATGGACCGGCTGGTGCAGCGCAACGTGCTCGCGATGAGCGGCCGCGCGGTCGAGGCGGCCGGCGACGTCGACACCCTGCTGCTAGACAAGACCGGAACCATAACCCTCGGTAACCGGGAGGCGTGGGCGTTCATCCCGGTCGGAGGCGTGGACGAACACGAGCTCGCCGACGCCGCGCAGCTGTCCTCGCTCGCGGACGAGACGCCGGAGGGACGCTCGATCGTCGTCTTCGCCAAGACCACCTACGGCCTGCGGGAGCGGACCGCCGGCGAACTACCCACCGCTACCTTTGTCCCGTTCACCGCGCAGACCCGGATGTCCGGTGTCGACCTGGCCACGCCCGGGCCCCGCGGCGGCGGCCGGCAGATCCGCAAGGGGTCGGCCAGCGCGGTGCTGGCCTGGGTCCGGGAGAGCGGCGGGAGCGCACCGCCCGACACCGACCACGTGGTGGACGGCATCTCCGCCTCCGGCGGGACGCCGCTGGTCGTCGCGGAGGTGCTCACCGCCGGCGCTGCGGACGGCGGCCGAACCGCCCGCGTCCTGGGCGTGGTCCAGCTCAGGGACATCGTGAAGGCGGGCATGCGGGAACGCTTCGACGAGATGCGCAGCATGGGCATCCGCACCATCATGATCACCGGCGACAACCCGCTGACCGCGCGGACCATTGCCGAGGAGGCCGGGGTGGACGACTTCCTCGCCGAGGCGACCCCCCAGGACAAGCTCGACCTGATCAGGCGCGAGCAGACCGGCGGCAGGCTCGTCGCGATGACCGGGGACGGCACCAACGACGCCCCCGCGCTCGCCCAGGCCGACGTCGGCGTCGCCATGAACACCGGCACGTCGGCCGCGAAGGAGGCCGGCAACATGGTCGACCTCGACAGCAACCCGACGAAACTCATCGAGATCGTCGAGATCGGCAAGCAGCTGCTCATCACCCGCGGCGCCCTGACGACGTTCTCGATCGCCAACGACGTCGCCAAGTATTTCGCGATCATCCCGGCGCTGTTCGCCGCGGTGTATCCCGGGCTGGACACGTTCAACCTCATGCGGCTGCACAGCCCGCAGTCGGCGATCCTGTCCGCGGTCGTCTTCAACGCGCTGGTCATCATCGCGCTGATCCCGCTCGCCCTGCGCGGCGTCCGCTACACACCCGGCAACGCCATAGCGATGCTGCGGCGCAACCTCTGTGTCTACGGCCTCGGCGGCCTGGTCGTCCCGTTCGTCGGGATCAAACTCATCGATCTGGCCGTCCAGTTCCTCCCCGGAATCCGGTGATCGCCATGGCCTCCCCACGCCTGCCCGGCCCTGTCCGCCAGCTCCTCGCCGCACTGCGCATGCTGCTGGTGCTCACCGTGCTCGTCGGCGTCGCGTATCCCCTGGCCGTCACCGCGATCGCCCAGCTGCCCGGGCTGCGCCACCGGGCGGACGGCTCGCTCGTCCGGGCGGCCGACGGCACGGTCGTCGGCTCGTCAAGGATCGGCCAGCCGTTCACCGACGCCGCCGGCCGCCCGATCCCGACGTACTTCCAGCCCCGGCCGTCCGCCGCCGGTGCCGGAGTCGGCTACGACCCGACCGCGACCTCCGCGTCCAACCTGGGCCCCGAGGACGTCGTCGACACGTTCGACGATCCCGTCACACCCGGTGACGAGAGCCGGCGCAGCCTGCTCACCACCGTGTGCGGCCGCAGCAGGGCCGTCGGACAGCTCGAAGGTGTCGACGGACGGCGCCCGTACTGCACCCCGGGCGGTGTCGGTGCCGTGCTGGCGGTGTTCCACCGTGATCCGGGCTTCGCCGGGCCGGTCGTGCGGGTCGTCAGCGTGAACGAGCGGTGCCCGGCGCAACCGTTCGTCGCCACCCACGAAGGCGTGCGGGTCGAGTGCGCGACGCCCGGCGGCGACTACGCGGCGGGCCAACGCGTCCTCGTCCCCGGGCCGGGGCGCGGCCGGGACAACCCGGTGCCACCGGACGCGGTGACCGCCTCCGGCAGCGGCCTGGACCCGGACATCTCCCCCGCCTACGCCTACCTCCAGGTGAGCAGGGTCGCGGGCGCCCGCGGGCTGCCCCCGGCAACGGTCCGCCGGCTGGTCGAGGATCATGTGCGCGGCCGTGCGCTCGGCTTCCTCGGCGAGCCCAGGGTCAACGTCGTCGAACTCAACCTCGCCCTGGACAGGCTCGGCACAGGCTGACCCGACCAGGCTGACCCGACCAGGCCTGCTGTTCCGCCGATGCCTGCCGAGGCGGCACCCACGGACCTCGTCCCACCCGTGCCCCGCCTGGGACGGCCCGCGCCGGTCGTCCCGACCCGTTCCCGTAGCCCCGGCAGCCCTGACGAAGGGAGACTGCTCTGTGCTGGAGGCTGTATTTGCCAACGGAACCTCCGCGGAGGCGTCACCATGCTCCTGGCACCGGTCCTGGCACTGTCGCCGATGTCGTTCCGGCCGCTGTGGGGTGCCTCGGCCGGCACCGGCGCGCGGGACGGTGCGGCATGACCCGCGTCCTGATCGTCGACGACGACACCCAGATTCTGCGCGCGTTGCGGATCACCCTGCACGCCCGAGGGTACGAGGTCATGACCGCGACATCGGGACGGCACGCGCTCGCCGCCACCACGTCCGGACGGCCCGACATCATCCTGCTCGACCTGGGCCTGCCCGACATGGACGGGGCCGAGGTCATCCACGCCCTGCGCAGCTGGACGACAACGCCTGTCATCGTCCTGTCCGGCCGTGGCGGCAGCACCGACAAGGTCGGCGCGCTCGACGCGGGCGCCGACGACTACGTCACCAAGCCCTTCCGCGTCGACGAACTCCTCGCCCGGCTACGCGCGGTAGCCAGGAGAACCTTGAGCGCGACAGAGGCTCCTCTGACAACGATCGGCGACTATACGATCGATCTGACCGCCCGACGGATCACCAGGCTGGCCGATCATCGGCGCGACCGTGCTTCCGCCGCGCCCGAGCCCGCTCTCCGTGCCACACGGCCGGATGGGAAGGCCCGAGAGATCGCGGACCCCGAGCCACCGGCCAACCACGCAGATCGGCCCGAGGGTCTGGCCACCGTCCGCCTCAGCCCGACCGAATGGCACCTGCTCGAAGTACTGGTGCGCAACCCCGGAAAACTGCTCACCCACCGCCAGCTCCTCCCTCGCACTGGCGGCCCCTCCCCGAAGGAACACAGCCACTACCTGCGCGAATACATGGGACGGCTGCGCCGCAAGCTGGAGCCGAACCCGGCACGCCCCCGCCATTTCATCACCGAGCCCGGCATGGGCTACCGCTTCCAGCCATGACCAGCGCGGTTCCGGCCATCACCAGCGCGGCCATGGCCCGTCCCCGTCCCGCCACCACGGGCTTCCGGACAGCGCCTTCAGCGCCTTTACCAGCCGCGGCACCTACCGGCCGCCGCACCGCCTGACCGATCGCGGACAGCCCCGACCAGTCCGGACTGTCTTCCATGAGGCCGGCACCGGTCCGGCTCCGCGGATCGCGGGCAACCCGGCATGTTGCGGACCACGCCATACGTCACACGCAGAGCCGGTTTGACACCTACTACACACAGCCTTACTTTGAAACAAATGATTGTTTACCTATCCGAGCCCGCATCCGGCCCGCGACATCGGCAACCGGGCCAGCCAGTGGCGACGCCGACGAGAAGGGCACTCACATGACCCAGTCCATCCCGGCGACCAGACTCGCCCCCACCGAGCCCGCTCAGGACGAGCCTGCCCGGGACGAACCGCAGTACCCCCTCGCCCCATCCGCGGTCGACGCCTCGGTGTACACGGATCAGGCGCGCTACCAGGGGGAACTCGACCGGATCCTGTCCCACGCCTGGTTCCCGGTGTTTCCGTCCGCCGACGTGCCAAAGCCCCGCGACTACGTCGTCTGGAACCAGCTCGGACAGTCAATAGTGATCATCCGGCTTGACGACGGATCGGTGTCGGCCTGGCACAACGTCTGCCAGCACCGCGGCGCGCTTCTCGTCGAAGGCTCCGGACGCTGCTCCACCGGACGGTTCACCTGCCCGTGGCACGGCTTCGTCTACGATCTTGAAGGCAGCGTTCGCCAGGTACCGCTGCGTGAGTCATTCGACCCGGCACAGTTGGCCGGGCTGCGGGCACCGGCGGTCAGGGTGGTCGAGTGGTCGGGCTGGATCTGGCTGACGCTCTCCGACACGGTCCCCGACCTGCTGGAGTACCTCGACACGATCGGCGAGGAGCTCGCCGGCTACCGGCTCGACCGGTTCGACACCCGGTTCCGCGCATCGGTCACGCTCACCGCGAACTGGAAAATCGTCGTCGACGCGTTCAACGAGACCTGGCACGTCCCGTTCACGCACAAGTCGACCCTCTCCGGGCTGGTTCTGTGGCGCGATGCCAGCCTGAAGATCGCCTCACCGCACTCCTGGATGACGCTGCCGATCCGCGGGTTCACCGACAAGGTCTCCAACAGCGATCATCGGCAGACCCATCTGTGCCACTACCTCGCGTTCCCGAACACGATCTTCAGCTGCTTTCCCAACCACCTGCAGATGTGGACCGCCTGGCCGGTTGCGCCGGACAAAACCGTCCTCAACGCCTACCAGCTCGTCGGGCCCACCCCGGACGGCCTGAGCGACGCGAAGTGGGAACAGCACAACGAGCGGGACTGGAAACACTTCCTCGAAGTCCTCGCGGAGGACTCCGAGGTCATCAACAACTTCGCGGCGCTGGCGCGGTCGAAGGGATTCCGGCGCAACATCTTCAACACCGCCGAGAGCAGACTGACCGCCTTTCACGACGAAGTCGCCAAACGTCTTCGCTGATCAGGAGAAAGAAATGATCACAATCAGGGTCGATCGGGACGTCTGCCAGGGCTACGGCAACTGCGTCCTCGCGGATCCGGAGATCTTCGACGTGGACGACGACGGACTTGTGGTGCTGTCGCGGGCTACTGTCGCCGACGAGCGGCTGCCCGCCGTCCGCCGCGCGGAGTACGACTGCCCGAGCAAGGCCATTCACTTCACCGAATAGGCCGGTGCCCGTGGCACCGTGTCCCCGTTCACCGGTGGCTTCAGGCCAGATTTTCAACCCGTTCGCTGTTTTCCGTCGCACCGGGTCGTATCCGTCCCGCACCGCTTCTCCGACCGGAGGACTGTTTCTCCCGTTCGGGAGACGAGGTGCGGGGACGCAGGCGTGGCGACCCTCGCAACGGCCTGGACCGGACCGGGCGGATCCCGGTCCGGTCACTGACACGCCGCCTGTTGTCCGCTGGACGTACGAAGGATCCGGGCTAGAGTCCCATCTCCTTTGCAATGATGCTGCGCTGGATTTCGCTCGCACCGCCACCGACCATCGCGTGCTTGGCCTCACGGAAGTAGCGTTCCATGTCGAACTCCGGAAGCTGCGCGTATCCACCCAGCGCCTGCATACCGTTGAACGAGGTCCTGAAGGCGACGTCGGCGGCGAACACCTTCGCCATCGACACCTCTTTCAGAGCGCGCTCACCGCGCGCCATCTTCGTCGCGGCGTTGTAGACCAGCAGCCGCGCGGCCTCCACCTCGCACTCGTTCTCCGCCATCCGGTGCTTGAGGACCTGGAACGACGACAGCGGCCGGCCGAACTGGGTGCGGTTCCTGGTATAGGTGACGGTGTCGTCGAGCGCTGTGCGGGCGTTTCCCACGTAGGAGGCCGCCAGGCTCAGGCGCTCGTACTCCAGGTGTTCGCCGATGTAGCCCCAGCCGTTGTTCACCTCGCCGATCAGGTTTCCGGCGGGGACGTGGACATCCGTGAAGAAGATCTCCGTGGTGCCGAGGCTACGGCGGACGATCGTGTTCAGCTTGCGTATGTCGACGCCGGGCGCGGTGTTCGGCACCAGGATCAGGCTGAGGCCCCGGTGCCGCTCGGGACTGGTGCGCGCGAGGACGGTGATGACGGTGTCCGGCAGGTGCGCTCCGGAACAGAAGACCTTGTTCCCGTTGAGCACCCAGTGATCGTTGTCGAGGACGGCCCGCGTCTGCACCGCCGCCGCGTCCGAGCCGGCCCCCGGTTCGGTGATCGAGACGCTGAACTTCGTCCTGCCGGCGAGGAAGCCTGGCAGGTACTGCTCGCGCTGCTCGGCCGTGCCGTGGTTGGCGATGTTCGTCGCGGTGAACATGGAGGTCATCACGCACGCGGCAAAATCGAGGCTGAACTTCGCCATGGCCTCACAGAAGATCGCGTACATCACCGGGTCGGCGTCGAGCCCGCCCTGCTCCTCGAGGATGAGCAGCCCCAGCCAGCCCCTGTCCGCAATCTTCTGGTAAGCCTCGTCGGGAAACTCCCGGGACTCGTCGTGCTTGCGGATGTACTCCCGCCCTACCTCGCGCTCCATGAACGTGTGCAGTGCGTCTCTCCACAGCTGCTGTTCCTCGGTGAGTCTGAAGTCCATCCCTGCACCCTCCGTCAGCACCGCGGGCCCATATCTGTCTGTTGACCACGTTAATCGACCATGCTAGAAAAAAACAAGTGATTGTTTTTGAGCTCTGACCTGCGAGATCGATACAGTCACCGACCCGCCACAGGCATTGGAGACGCCCCATGACCGGTGTGCTCACATGACGCTCGACCAGACCTACCGCGGCCTGCGGGTACTCGACCTCAGCGAGAACATCGCGGGCCCGCTCGCCTGCCTGATCCTTGCCGATCTCGGCGCCGACGTCGTCAAGGTCGAACGTCCGGGCAGCGGAGAGGCCACCCGCAGCCTGCCGCCACGCTGGGGACCGGAGAGCACGGTGTTTCTCACCGTGAACCGAAACAAACGCAGTGTCGCCCTGGACATCGGCACCCCGGCCGGCCGCGACGCGGTGCTGCGGATCGCGGCCAGCACCGACGTCGTCGTCGAATCGTTCCGGCCCGGGGTCGCGGACCGGCTCGGGCTCGGCTTCGACGACTTCCGCCGGGTCAGCCCCCGCGTCGTGCACTGCTCGATCAGCGCCTTCGGCGAGGGCCCGCTCGGGCACGACCGTCCCGGGTACGACGCGATCGTGCAGGCCTTCACCGGCATCATGGAGATGACCGGTGACGCCGACGGCCGTCCGGCCCGCGCCGCGCCGTCCGTCGTGGACGTCTCCACCGGGCTCTGGGCGATCACGTCGATCCAGGCCGCGCTCGCCCGTCGCACCGACGGGAGCGAGGCCCAGCGGCTGGAGATCACCCTGGTCGACAGCGGGTTCTTCCTGCTCTGCCACCAGGTCATGGGATTCCTCGGAACCGGTGGGTTCCCCGGCCGCCTCGGCTCGGCCGCCCCGAGCACCGCTCCCTACCAGGCCTTCCGCACCGCGGACGGCGCGATCATGATTGCCGCCGCGACGGACCGGCTGTTCGAGCGGCTCTGCACGGCCCTCGACCTTCCCGCGCTCCGGGACGACCCACGCTTTCGTACCGTCGCCGACCGGGTGCGTGCGCGCGACGCCCTGACAGCTGCCATCGAGGAGCGGCTGGGCACCGCGCCGTCCGAGCACTGGCTCGGGCGGATCTCCGCCGCCGGCGTTCCGGCGGGGCCGGTCAACGACCTGGCCGCAGCCCTGGCGCATCCGGTCACCCGCGAGCGCGCCCTCGTCCGCGATGCCGAGCCCCTCGGCGACGCGCTGCGCACAAGCGGACTCAGACAGCTCCGGCTGCCGATCGACACCGACGGCTCATGCGCGATGCGCGAACCGCCCGCGCTCGGCCAGCACACCGCGGAGGTACTCGCCGAGGTGGGCATGCCCCCCGGCAAGATTCTCGACCTTGTCCCCGACTCGATGACGGAAGCGACGGTGTCGCCACTATGACCGGCTCAACCACAACGACCGGCTCAACCACAACGACCGGCTCGAGCACTGCCCAGCGTCGTGACGCTCTGGAGGCGCGTTACCCCCGCTGGATACCCCGCACGACCGCCCAGCTTCTCGATCTCTTAGCCACCGAACATCCTCAGCGGCCACTCGTTCTCGGCGACACCAGGTCCTACAGTTACGGCGACATCGCCAACTGGTCGAGACGGCTGGCAGCCGGGCTGATGGCGATCGGGATCCGGCCGGGCGATCACGTCGCCGTGGACATGGCGAACCTGCCCGAGGTCGTGGCCCTGAAGTTCGCGGTGGCCCGGGTCGGGGCGGTGTCGGCATCGATCAACTTCCGGCTGCGGCACGAGGAACTGAGCTACGTGCTGCGCCAGTCCGACAGCGTCGTCCTGATCACGATGGACCGCTTCCGCGACCTGGACTACCTCGACGCCCTGGACCGGATCGCCCCGGGCTGGGAGAGCGGGGCGGGCGGCAGCTCGCTGCCCCAGTTGCGGCACGTGTTCGTGCTCGGCACGGACGGCGAGCCGGCCCGCGGCCGGCCGCTGAGCGAGCTCGTGGAGCTCGGCCGTGGGATCAGCGAAGAAGATGTGCGGTCACGCACCGTGTCAGCCGATCCCGACGCCGTCTCCGACCTGCTGTACACCTCGGGCACCACCGGTGCGGCCAAGGGCGTGATGCTCCAGCATGACGCCGTCCTGCGGACCGCGTACGCCAGCGCCTACACCCGCGCCTTCGAGGACGGCCGGCGGATCCTGTTCGCGTTGCCGATCTACCACGTCTTCGGCTATGTCGAGGGCCTGATCGCGGCGCTGTTCGTCGGCGGGGCGATCTGCCCGCACGCGACGTTCGACGCCCAGCAGACCCTGCGGGACATCGCCCGCCACCGTATCGACGAGCTGATCTGCGTCCCGGCGATGACCAGTATGGTGCTCGACGCGGCACGGGCCGGCGCCCACGACCTGTCGTCGCTGCGGACGATGTTCTCCTCCGGGGCCGCGCACTCCGCCGGCATGTGGGCCGACATGCTCGAGGTGCTGGGAGTCGACGAGATCTTCACCGCGTACGGTCAGACCGAGACCACGGCGTCGACGACGTGTACCCGGCCGGGCGACCCCCTCGACCGGCTGGCGAACACGAACGGGACTACCAAGCCGGCGGGTATCGCCGGTGCCGCCGAGCTCGGTGGCACGCTCGCCGTCTACCGGACGGTGCACTCCGAGACCGGCGCGGACATCCCGGCCGGCGAGGTGGGCGAACTGGTGGTCCGCGGCCCGATCGTCACCCACGGCTACTACAACAAGCCCGCGGAGACCGTGGCGCTGTTCACCCCCGACGGGTGGATGCGCACGGGCGACCTCGGCCGCATCGACGAGCAGGGCTATCTGATACTGACCGGCCGCAAGAAGGAGTCCTATCGCTGCGGCGGGGAGCTGGTGCTGCCCGGCGAGGTGGAACGGGTGCTCACCGACCACCCGGGCGTGGCAGCCGCGCACGTCGTCGGGATCCCGCACGCACGGATGGGTGAGGTCGGGTGCGCCTGGATCGTGCCCGGCCCGGGGCGGCCCACGCCGGACGAGCTCGTCGCCTACTGCTCGAGCAGGCTTGCGCGCTTCAAGGTCCCCGACGCGGTGCTGTTCATCGAAGAGGACGAGATCCCGGTGACGGCCACCGGCCGGGTGCAGAAGTTCGTGCTGGCGGAGCGGGCGGTGGCCCTGCTGGCCCAGACCGCACAGGCGGACCAGACGACACAGGCAGATCAGGCTGCACGGACCGCGCCTGACGCTGCCCGGCCGGCGCCGGTGGGGTCGGTGTGAGCGGCCCACGGATCGTCATCGTGGGCGGCGGGCTGGCAGCCGTCCGCACCGCCCAGAGCGTGCGTGACCTGGGCCACCGCGGCGAGGTGCGCATCCTCTCCGCTGAGACGGAGCCGCCCTACGACCGTCCCCCGCTGTCCAAGGAGTACCTGCTCGACGCGCTGCCGGACAATGCCATCCGTCTTCTCGGCCCGTCCGACTACCGCGCTCTGGGGATCGAGCTTGAGCTCGGCCAGCCCGTCATCGCGCTGGACACCGTGGCCCATACGGTGACTGTCGCCGGCGGACCGGTGGTCCCCTACGACCGGCTTGTGATCGCCACCGGTGCCCAGGCGCGGCCGCTGGACGTCGTCACCGGCCGCGCGGCGGCGTTCGCGCTGCGCACCGCCGCCGACGCCCGCAGGCTGGCGGCCGTGCTGCGCGACGGACGGCGGATCGCGGTGATCGGCGGTGGGTTCATCGGTCTGGAGGTCGCCGCGACGGCGCGCGCGAGAGGCTGCGCGGTGACGGTGATCGAGGCCCAGCCCGCGCCGCTGCTGGGCACGGTGGGCCCGCTGGTCGCGGACTGGCTGCAGGCGCGGCACAGGGCACACGGCGTCGAGTTCCGCTGCGGGGTGACCGTCGCCGCCGCGGGGGCCGCGCCGGACGGCGGCGAACGGCTCAGGCTCTCCGACGGGTCGGTACTCGACGCGGATGCCGTCGTTGTCGGCGTGGGGGTCGTACGCGATGTCGGCTGGCTCGCCGAGGCCGGTCTGGAAGTCGCCGACGGCCTCGTGTGCGACCTGGCCGGGCGGACGGACGCGCCGGACGTGTTCGGCGCGGGAGACGTCGTCTGTCATCGCACCGAGCACGGCCTGGTCCCCGTCGGGCACTGGACCGCCGCGGGCAACAGCGCCCGGCGCGCCGCGCACACGCTGCTCGGGCTGCCCGCTCCGAACCTGCTCGACGACGGGTTCTTCTGGTCGGATCAGCTCGGGCTGCGGCTACAGTTCGCCGGCCGGGCCGACGCCGGCAGCGAGTTCGTCGTGGTGGCGGGTGACATGGCCACCGACTCGTTCGTCGGGCACTTTCTCGCCGAGGGCCGGGTCAGCGGTGTGTTCGCCGTCAACAACCCTCGCCAGTTCCTGCGTAGCCGCAAGGAGCTGCGCGCGGCCCACGAATCCACCACCGTCAGGGAGGTCCTCCGATGACCGTCGCCCACGAGCTCGATGCCGCCGCCCGCCAGGAAATCACCGAGCTGTACGCGCAGTACACGCACGCCTTCGACGACAACAGCCCGGAGGACCTCGCGGACCTGTTCACCGACGACGGGATCTTCGTACGCGACGACGCCGAGCCGGTGCACGGCCGGGCCGCGCTGGCGGAGCTGGTCCGCGGCGTTGCGGCCCGGGGAGCGGGCAGTCGGCATCTCGTTTCCTCGGTGGTTGTGGAGCCTTCGGCCACCGGCGCCTCGGGCAGCGCGTACGTGCAGGTCATAAGCATCGACGCGGACACGGTACGGCTCGTCGTCATCGGCCGCTATCACGACGAGTTCGCTCGTTCCGAGGGCCGCTGGCGGTTCCGTTCGCGCCGCTTCACGTCGTTCACCAGCGCCGGGCTGACGGGCGCGACCATCGCGGCCGCGGCGGAAGCGGGCTGATCCGACGGGCCTGGCAACAGACCTGCCACCGTCTGCCGAACCAGCGGGACGGCGTGGAGGAAGCGCCGAGGCAGCTCAGTCGAGGAAGATCGACAGCCGGAGGCAGGTTCGGGCACGGTGCCTCCGGCGCGCAGATTGGGTACCCAGTGTGCCGCGCACTCCATGCGGCGGATGCGGGCTGAAGAGCCGGCGTTCACCCGTAGAAGACGGTCAGCCACGTATCGGAACCGGCCCGCTCGACATACAGTAACAGTTACGAAACCACGACGGTCGCCACGAGCGCAACCTGTCGGAGGGGGGATCCTGTCGTTCGCGATCGTCATCCCCCGTGGGGGACAGATCGACGAAACAATTGTTTGTTGAATAGGTCACATCATCGGTACCAAATGACCGTTTTGCCTGCTTACGAAACGGACAAGGCGGACAAATTTTCCAGTTCTCCGGCGATATCGGACCGGCGCGACCGTACGATCGGATCTGGATCAGGACTTCGGGGAGGCACACGGGTGGCTAAGCAGCGGGAACTACGGGTGACCAGACAGCGAGAACGCGGCACTCGAGCGGCCTCGGGGCCTGTGTCGGCCGAGCTCATCGAGCGGGAGGCCATCCGCCTGTTCGGCGAGAGGACGTATCCGGTCGTCGGGATGCGGGACATCAGCGACGCGGTCGGAATCCTGCCCGGCAGCCTGTACGTCCACATAAACAGCAAGGAAGACCTGCTGATCAAAATTGTCGAACGGGGCATCCGAAGCTATCTGGACGCCATCGCGCCGATAGCGGAGTCAGAACAGTCCGCAACGATTCGACTGCGAGAAGCGATCAAAGCGCACATGCTGGTCCTCGCGACCGCCCTCGAGCAGACGCGGGTGAGCTTCCACCAGTGGACCTACCTGAGCTCCGAGCACAAAGAACGCGTCATCCTGATGCGGCAGCGCTACGAGGAGCTCTTCAGCAGAATCCTGAACGATGGCATCAGCTCCGGAGAGTTCCGGGACCTCAGCAATCCCCGCATCGCCGTACTCGCCCTGATAGGCATGCTGAACTCGGCGACGGAGTGGTACTCCCCTACCGGCCCGCTCAGCCCCGAGGCGCTCAGCGAGGTCCTCGCCGACAACGCTCTGATCGGACTACAGAAATGACCGCCCGCCGCATCACCCCGATCCGGAGAACTGTTCGCGCAGCTGCCGCTTGAGGACCTTGCCGTAGGCGTTGCGCGGGAGCGACTCCACCCACACCACCCGCTTCGGCACCCGGTAGCCGGCCAGCCTCGTCCGGCATGCGGCCAGCACCGCGTCGCTGTCACGGCTGTCGTTCGCCGACACCAGTACGGCGGTCACCGCCTCGCCCCAGATCCGGTGTGGCAGCCCGATCACGGCCGCGTCCTTCACCCCCGGAAGATCGACAAGAACGTCCTCCACCTCACGGGCATAGACATTCGACCCACCGGTTACGATCATGTCCTTCTTCCGGTCGACGATGTACAGATAGCCGTCGCCGTCGAGGTAGCCGATGTCGCCGGTGTGCAGCCAGCCGCCGGCCATCGTCCGCGCGGTGTCCGCGGGCCGGCCCCAGTACCCGTTCATGGTCTGGGGAGCGCGCGCCACGATCTCCCCGGCCGCGCCGTCGGGCAGGGTCGCTCCCGCGTCGTCGACGATGCGCAGCTCGACCCCGGGAAGCACCCGCCCAGCCGAACGGACCAGCGGCGAATCAAGATTCCCCAGCGCGTGCAGATGGTCCTTCTGGTCGAGAACCGTGAAGAACATCGGTGATTCCATCTGGGCAAACGACTGGATCAGACGCCCGGCGAAGACCTCCGTCGCCTCCCGCATGGTCTCCGGGTCGATCGGGGAGCCCGCGTAGTAGAGCCGGCGCAACGAGGCCGGAACCGTCCAGTCCGGTGGCCGCGCGTCCAGCAACATTCTGATCATCGACGGCACCATGAACATCCCGGTGACGCCGTGCTCGGTGAGCAGGCGCAGGGCACGCCCGGCGTCGTAGGAGTGGCACAGCAGACTGTGGCCGCCGAGCAGCAGCGTGGGCAGGAGCAGGAAGCCCGCCCCGTGTGTCAGGGGAGCAACGTGCAGCGTGACCTCGTCGTCGCCGAGCCCGAGCACCCGCACCGCGGTCTCGGCAATCCTGAGCCAGGAACGGTGACTGAGGACGACCGCTTTCGGTGAGCCGGTCGTGCCGCTGGTGTACATCAGGCTCGCGGGGTCACCATCGGCCCGCGCGACCGGCCGCGCAAGCGGTTCGGCGCGGGCGGCCAGCGCCGTCAGCCCGCAGTCCGCGTCGTCCCGCGCGTCGGCGTACACGATCGTCAGCCCGGGCAGCCGCGACGGATCCGGGAGCCGGTCGCTGAACTCGCTGGTGGTCACCAGCACCCGGCTTCCCGAGTCGGTCAGCATGTGCAGGTAGTCCGCGGGTGTCAGCCGGACGTTGAGGGGGACGGCGACCAGCCCGCCCGCCGTGGCACCGAGATACGCCTGGACGTACGCGTGGCTGTTGTGGAGCAGCAGCGCGACCCGGTCGCCGGGCTCAAGACCGAGCCCGAGCAGTCCGCCGGCCACCGCGGCGACGCGTTCGACCAGCTGCGCGTAGGTCGACGTGGTGGCACCGACGGCATCGTCGAGATCGGTCAGGCAGGGCCGGTCGGGATGCCGCCGGGCGGCATCCCAGAGAACCTGGGCCGCCGTGATCTGATCGCCGTCAGCCATAGCGATGAGACTAGGAAACACGGCACGTCCGAAGATATGGAGAATCCATGGAAAACGGGGACCAGTATTAGGAGCCTTCTCCAAGATCGAGGTGGTGCCGATGCCTGATGCCAGTGGCAGCCTGCTGGTCACGACCGCGCAGCGGCTCCGCCAACGCACCGACGATCTGGTCGAACGACAGCTGAGCGCGCTTCGGACGCTGCGTTCCTACGACCGGGTGCCCGACGACGACCTTCGCCGGTCGTGCCGGCGCAACGTCGCCCGGGTCGTCGCGGTCCTCGAGCGGCGCGACCAGCTACCTTCGGAGATCGAGGAGGACGAGCGGGCCTCCGGCCAGCGCAGGGCGTTACAGGGCATCCCTTCCGAGGACGTCGTCGAGGCATACCGCAGGGTGCTCAGCGTGCTGCGCGACGCGTTCATCGAGGAGGCGGTGGCGGCCGGGGCCGACCCGTGGGCCGTGCTCACCGGGGCCCGGCAGCTGTGGGACCTCACGGACCGCTTCAGCAGCGTCCTGGTTTCCGCGCGCCAGCAGGTGGAGATCGACGCCGCCCGTCGCGACGAGCGCCACCGGATGGCGTTTCTGCACCGTATCCTCACCGGCGGAGTCGACCCCGCCGAGCTTGTCGAGGGCGGCGCGATACACGGCATCCTGCCCGACCGGGAGTACTGGGTGCTGCGCTGCCGGCAGCGCCCGGACGGGGTGCAGCGACTGATCCGGCAACTGGAGTCGGCCGGCATCGGCGTGGGTTTCCGGCCACTGATCACCATGTTCGACGACGACGTGGTGGGGATCAGCGCGATCCGTCCCGTTCCACACGACGATGCCGTGATCGCGGTTGCCGGGCCGGTGACGCTCACCGGTGTCCCGCAGGCGTTCGCCGAGGCCACCCGGGTGCTCAATGTCGCCGTGCGCTACCGCCGTACCGGTGTCGTGGACAGCTCGTCGCTGTCGGTACGGGCCGCGGTCGAGCAGCAGGGCGAACTCGGCGAACAGCTGTTCCGCCGTTACATC